>NZ_JBGNUU010000006.1:0-344389 GCF_041950485.1 Nonomuraea sp. ATR24 | reverse complement strand
TGGCTGCACGGCGGCGTCTTCGTCGAAGGCTCCGGCAGCATGTACGACGCCCGGCGGATGGCCGGCCAGGGCGGATGGCAGACTCAGCAGACATGATCAGGATTCTGCTCGCCGACGACGACCCGATGGTCCGCCGGCATCTCAAGACCATCCTCGGCTCCAGCACGGAGCTCGACGTGGTCGGCGAGGCACAAGACGGGGCAGAAGCGGTCGAGGAGGTCCTGCGCAACCAGCCCGACGTGGTACTGATGGACCTCAGGATGCCGGGCGTCGACGGGATCACTGCGACGAAGGAGATCACCGCGCTGGCCGCGCCGCCCGCGGTTGTCGCGCTCACCACGTTCGACTCCGACGAGCACGTCCTCGGCGCCCTGGAGGCCGGAGCCGCGGGCTTCCTGGTGAAGGCCACCCCGGCCGAGGAACTGCTCAACCTGGTCAAGGTCGCCGCCGACGGGAACGTCGTGATGTCCCCGAGCGCGGCGCGCAGACTGATCGCCCAGTCCTCCAGAGGCGACGAGCGGCGCGACGCCGCCCGATCGCGGATCGCCACGCTGGCCGAGCGCGAACGCGAGGTGCTGGCCTGCCTCGGTGAAGGACTCACCAATCCCGAGATCGCCCGGCGGCTGTTCCTGTCGGAGACGACCGTCCGCAGCTACGTCTCCCGCCTCCTGGCCAAGCTCGACCTCACCCACCGGACGCAAGCGGCCCTGCTCGCCCACCAGGCCGGACTCCTCGACGAGCCCGCCTGAACACGACCCGCGACCACCCGGCCGCCACGAGCGACACCACGGCGGCCTTCCGAGGTACCCCGCTGTGCACACACTGTCCCGCTGGCCGGAACTCATCGTCCGCGATCGAAGAATCATGCTCATGGCCGCCATCGGCGCGGCCATCCTCTGCGCCGTCGTCCAGATCGTCCTGTACACCACGAGCGGGGACGGCCGCGGCCCCGGCTCACTCGCCGGGCTCGCCCTGAACCTCCTGCTCAACGCGTCCTTGCCGCTGGTCGTCCGCCTCCCGCGGACGGTAGGAGCACTGGCCGTCGTGGTCACGACGGTGCTCGCTCTCGGGGCCGGCCTGACGCCGGAGGCGGTGGCAGCGCAGACCAGCCCGATCACGACACCCGTGGCAACCCCGGTCGTGGTGTCCTTCCTGGTCACCCTGCTGCCCTGGCACCAGGCGTTCGCCTTCGCCGCCGTCCTCGCGCTCCCGGTGATCCCGATCTGGGCTCCCTCGTGGGGAAACCTGTACGAAGCGCTGTCGTCCACCGCCCTGCCCGCGCTGGGCGCCCTGTACCTGAGGGCCCGGCACGAGCTGGTGCGATCACTGCGCAAGCGGGCCGAGCTGGCCGACTCCGAACGCCGCCTGCTCGCCGAACGCGCCGAAACCGCCGAACGGCAGCGCCTGGCCGCCGACCTGCACGACATCGTCACCCACCACGTCACGGAGATCGTGCTGCACGCCGACGCCCTCCGCGTCACCACCCGCGACGACGACGCCCGTACGGCGGCTGAGCAGATCCGGCGAGCCGGCACCCGCACCCTCACCGAGCTGCGCGATCTCATGCGTGTCGTCACCACAGGGGCCCGGCCCGCCCCCGCCGGGCGTCCCCAGAGCGACACCGGCGGCGACCTCGCCGCACTCGCGGCAGCCGACCACGCGGCCCTGCACGTCGAGGGCGACCCCGACACGGTGCCCGCCGTCGTGGCCCGGGCCGTCTACCGGGTGGTGCAGGAGTCGCTGACCAACGCCCGCAAACACGCCCCCGGAGCACCGGTCACGGTCACCATCTCCTACCCCGGCGACCGGGCCGACGTCGAGGTACGCAACGCGCCGCCCCGGCGGAGCGCCGATCCCTCGCTGACCAGAGCCGGCTCAGGAATGGGCCTGACCGGGCTCGACCGCCGGGTGACCCTGCTCGGCGGCACCTTCAGCGCGGGACACGACGGCGAGGGCGGCTTCCTGGTCACCGCCAGCCTCCCCGCCTCCGCCACCCGCAACGCCGCCACACCAGAACCCCGGGCCTCCGGCGTGACGTGAGGAGGCGTCCACAGTGCGCGGGGTTGCGAGAAGAACCCGAGGACTTCGGACGGAACCACCGAAATGACTGTCTCCTCACCTGAGGTTCGCGCCCGGGTCGAGGCCGGTCAGGTCGGCGGACGCGGCCCACAGACGCGCCGCCAGTACGGGGTCGGCCAGGTGACCTCGGACGGGTTCGAGGGTAGGCAGGCCACGGATCCCGAACACCCGAGGCCCCCAGAGCTGGCCACCGCGTACGGACGGGTCGAGGACGGCCCGGACGGCGGGCCAGGCGGCGGCCTCCTTGCTCTGCAAGAGCAGACCGGCCGGCAGGCCGCGCAGTCGTTCGCCGGCCGTTCGGACGCGGACCGGCGGACGTGAGGGGGTGAGGGAGTCGAGCGCGCCGCCGGGGTGGGTGACCACGCTCAGCGTCGTGCTGCCGGCGGCGCGCAGGCGGCGGTCGAGTTCGAAGCCGAAGAGCATCTGCGCGAGCTTGGACCGTACGTAGGTGCGCTTCGGCCGGTAGTCGCGCATGCTCTGGAGATCGTCGAGGTCCAGGCTCTCGGATTTCGCCGTGAAGCTGCCTGTGGTGACGACGCGGCCGGCGGGTGCAGCCGCAAGCAGGGGTGCGAGCCACGAGATCAGCGCGAAGTGCCCCAGATGGTTGGTGGCGAACATCAGCTCGTTGCCGTCCCCGCTCTCGCGCCGTGGCGGCTCGTCGAGCAGCACGCCGGCGTTGCAGACGACCGCGTCCAGCCTCTCCAGCGCCAGGGCGTCCGCGCAGGCCTTGAGCGAGAGGAGGTCGGCGAGATCCAGGCGGATGTGACGGACGCGCGCACCCGGGACGCGGGCGCGGATCGAGACCCGCGCGGCCTCGGCCTTGGCGGTGTCACGGCAGGCGAGGACGACCGTGGCGCCGGTGCCGGCCATTTGTTCGGCGACGAAGTAGCCGATGCCCGCGTTGCCGCCCGTGACGAGGAAGTTCTTGCCCTCGGCACGTGGCAGGCGCCGTACGTCCCAGGGGGCAGGGCTGTGAAGGAAGGACACCGTCCGGGCTCCTTACGTTGATCGCGTCTGGGTCAGTGCTGGAGTTCAGCCGGCGCTCGTCTGGGCATCAGGGTCACGGCCGGGACGGTGACGGCGGTCAGGGCCACGACGACGACGAGGCTGGCCGTCATGGCGGAGCCGAAGCCGGAGCCGGCCGCCTGGAAGAAGACCGACGTGACGGCGGCCGAGCCGGCCCCGGCCGCCAGTTGCTGGATCGCCGACAGGGAACCGCTGGCGCTGCCGGCCTCGCCGGGATCGATGTCGCCGATCGCGACGTCGAAGATCGTGCCGTAGCAGGCGCCCATCCCCAGGCCCGTGAGGAAGACAGCCGGCGCGAGGGCCCACAGGCTCAGGTCCGTGCCCGAGGCCGCGACCAGGACGAGCAGCCAGCCGCAGCCGGCCAGGATGACGGCCAGGCCGAAGAAGATGAGCGTACGCCCCAGCCTCCTGATCAGCGCCATGCACGCCCCCGAGGCCACGATGATGCCGACGGTCATCGGCAACAGCCCCAGGGAGGCGTCCCGGGCCGAGGCGTGCAGCCCTTGCTGCATGAACAGCGACAGGACGTAGACCAGCCCGGTGGTGGCCGCGAAGACGATCAGGCCGACGAGCAGCCCGGAGCTGAAGCCGCGGTTGCGCAGCAGGGACGGCTTGAGCAGCGGGTCTGCAGCGGTGCGCTGGCGGCGGGCGAAGGCGGCCAGGAACACCAGGCCGGCGGCGACCGAGAGGATCGGGACGGCGGTCCAGCCGTTGTCCGACCCCTCGACCAGCCCCAGGAGCAGCCCGAACATGGCGGCGGCGAGCAGCCCGGAGCCCACCCCGTCCACGCCGGTGGCGGCGTCGCCGTCGTCGTGCGGCAGCAGCCGGACGGCCAGGACCAGGCCGAGGCCGCCGAGCACCAGGTTGACCAGGAAGATCGGGCGCCACGACAACCCGGCGAGGTCGGCGTCGATCACGAACCCGGCCAGGATAGGGCCGCCGACCGAGGCGGCCCCCAGCAGGGGCCCGAACAACGCGAACGCCTTGGTGAGCATGTCACGCGAGAACGTCTTCGTCATGATCGCCATGCCTTGCGGGATCAGCAGCGCGCCGAACGCGCCTTGTGCGCCGCGGGCCAGGATCAGCAGGGCGGGGTCGGGCGAGAGTCCCGCCACGGCCGAGGCGATCGTGAAGCCGCTCATGCCCACGAGAAACAGCCTGCGCTGGCCGTACTTGTCGCCCAGCCGCCCGCCGACCACGAGCAGGACGCCCATGGCGAGCATGTACGCCGACCCGAGCCACTTGATCAGACCCTCGCCGCCGTGCAGTTCGGCGGCGATCGTGGGCCGGAGGGACCACTGAGCTGGGCCAGCACCACCATCCCGAGCGCCGCGACCACCAGGCCGCCGGCTAGCAGCGTGCTCAGCTTCATGCGGCTCGCCAGGGCAGGGGCCCCATGGCGCCGATCATGACCGCGATGGTGGTGGGCATCGACCAGAGCCCGGCCTCGATCGGGGACAGCTCGCACACCAGCTGCAGGTACTGCAGGACAAAGAACTGCGAGCCCCCGGAGATCAGGGTCCCCAGGACGAGCATGCCAAGGGCCGATCCGAACAGTTTGGTCTGGAACAGCGAGAGGTCAACCAGTGGCTGCTCGATCCGCCGCTGGCGAGAGATGAAGAGCGCCCCCAGCGCCAGGCCGGCGACGATGGCGATGCCCGACTCCGGGCCCAGGCCGTCCTCGGCGATCCGCTTGAGACCGAAGATCAGGGTAAGGACGCCGACGATGGACATGATCGCGCTGATGAAGTCCGGGCGGGAGACCGACTCGTCCCGGTACTCCGGCAGCACGATCGGGCCGAACCCGATCAGCAGCAGCATGATCGGGACGCCGAGCAGGAAGACCGAGCCCCACTGGAACAGCTCAAGGAACGTACCCCCGACCAGGGGCCCGATCACCGTGCCGAGGCCGAAGAAGCCGGTCCAGGCCCCGATCGCGGCACCCCGCTGCTTGGGGTCGGTGAACATGATCCGGATCAGGGAGAGCGTGGAGGGCATCAGTGTGGCGCCCGCGAGGCCGAGGAGCGCCCGGGCGGCGATGAGCATCGCCGCGTTGACCGCGAATGCCGAGAGCACCGAGGCCACCCCGAACGCGAACGCGCCGATCATCAGCAGCCGCCGGCGGCCGATCCTGTCCCCGATCGCGCCCATGGTGATGAGGAAGCCGGCGGTGAGGAACCCGTAGATGTCCACGATCCACAGCAATTCGGCGTTGCTGGGCCGCAGGTCGGCGGTGAGGGCGGGCAGTGCCAGATGCAGGACGGTCAGGTCCATGGCGATCAACATGGTGGGAAGCGCGAGGACCGCCAGCCCCAGCCATTCTCTTCGGGTCGCCCGCGGTGCGGCCGCCGTACCGACAGCGGTACTCAACGGAATCTCCTTGCCTGGTGGTTGAAGGGTGAGGTGTGGCCGGTGGCCACGGTGCCGAGCGCCGTCCAGCGACGTGGCGGGTGCGCTGGAGCGGATCTCAGGCGGCGGACAGCAGCGTGTTCGCGCGGGACAGGACGGTGTTCAGGACGCGGCCGGCGGTGGCCAATTCCTCCTCCGGCAGGTCGCCCCACAGCTTTTCGGTGATCCGGGCGATGGCGGCGCGGACCTGGTTCCACTGGGCCCTGCCGTCCTCGGTCGCTTCGACGATGCCGTCCTGGCTGGTGCGGACCAGGTTCGCGGCCGTCAGTTCGACGATGCGCTGGTGTGCCGTGGCCTGGTCGACCTTCAAGGAGTGGGAGATTCGCTCGGCCAGAGCATCGCCGGACAGAGTTCCGTTGCTGACCACGGTCAGCGTCAGCGTCACCCACTGGGGTTCGGTGATGCTGGTCCCGGCCAGCTGTCGCTCCAAGAGGGTGTTGAGAGCCTTCTCGGTCTGGCCGATGACCTGGGGGCCGAAGACGGGCCCGGCCGGCTGTGCGATGGTGGTCATGTCTGAGCTCCTCAGCGCCATGAAGACAAATGTTGGCCAAGCCAACGTGGGCGAGACCAACGTTGGTTTGGCCAACATTACATATAGTCGTGGGTCCTGCCAACAATTTGCTAGATTTGGCTCGTGGACACTCCCGAGGGGCCGCCGCCGGAGCGGCTGCGCGCGCTGCCGAGCAGGCTGACCTACGGTGCGGCATTGATCGCCAACCGGATCGTGGATCGGGCGTTCGCCCAGGCCGGCATCCGGCGCCACCACTACTCCCTGCTTGCCACCCTGGAGGAGTACGGCCCGGCCAGCCAGGCCGCCCTCGGCCGCCGCACCGGCATCGATCGCAGCGACATGGTGGCGACCGTCAACGACCTCGCCGAACGGCAACTCCTCGAGCGCGCACCCGACCCGGAAGACCGCCGCCGCAACATCATCACCATCACCCCGGCAGGCCGAAGGCAACTCGCCGACCTTGACCGGCTGCTCGCCGCCGCCCAGGACGAATACCTCGCCCCGCTGTCCGCGGCCGACCGGCAGAACCTGATCAACCTGCTCACCCGTTTGGCCGATCACCACGGCGACAAGCACAACTAAAAGGGCGGCCGGTTCTGTCGATGACAAGTGACAGCGCCCCAGGGCTTGTAGTGCGCTTCGCGGGATGAGGTGGCGCTGGCCCGTACGCCTCGGTCCTGATGCCCACAGAACTGAGCCACCGAGCTGATGTGACAGCTCACACAGATTCGGCCCCGCTCCGGCGAGCGTCGAGCTGGGCGGACGCGCCTGCGGCCCGGCAGGTATGACGGGCAATTCGGATTCCCTGCCACTCGTTGATGCCGCGATGCGCCGCCGTCAGCGGCGGGGTGCCACCTCTCTCCTGCGTAGCCTTCCAGATTGACATTGCTAGCTATTTCAGTCATGTTTGAAATAACTAGCCAACAGTACGGAGAGCCATGGAACACGTGACCTTCAACAGCGCCGGCACCCGCTGCGCGGGAGATCTCTACCTGCCCGAGACGAGCGACCCCGTCCCCGGGCTGGTGCTCGGGCACAGCGGGGTGATGGTCAAAGAGGCGCTGGCGTTCTTCGCCCCGCACTTCGTCAAGGCCGGCTTCGCGGTGCTGGCCATCGACTACCGCACGGTCGGCTCCAGCGAAGGCGAACCGCGCGGCCAGGACTACCCGGAGCGGCAGGTGCAGGACTTCCGCAGCGCCGTGTCCTACCTGCAGACCCGCCCCGAAGTGCAGCCGGAGCGGATCGGGGTGTGGGGGGTGAGCATCGGCGGCTCGGTGGCAGCCCAAGCCGCCGTGCTCGATCGGCGCATCAAGTGCGTCGTCGTACAGAGCCCCAGCGTGTGGAACGGATGGCGATACCTGGAACGCCTCCTGGGCCGTGCCGGCGTCCACGCGCTGCGCGACCAGCTACAACAGGACTGGCAACGGCGCTACGAAGGCGGGCAGAGCGCTCGCGTACCGCACCTGACCCTGGAGGGCGACAGCGTGAAGGACACCCCGGACATGTCCACCCGCCTGTTTCCCACCTACCGCAACGAGAAGACCCTCGACTCAGCCGAGCACCTGCTCACCTTCGCACCGGAGAACCTCATCCACCGGCTCACGCCGACGCCGCTACTGATGATCGCCAACGGCGGCTGGGACCCCTACCACATGCTCGAGGAGGCGCAAAGCGCCTTCGCCAAGGCGGGCGAGCCCAAGCGGCTCGCGGTGCTGCCCTACGACGTGCTCGGGCTCTACACCGGCCCCGGCATGGAAGAGGCGATGGCGCTCGCAATCGACTGGTTCGACCTCTACCTGCGCAGAACCCGGCTCGCGGACATCACCCCGACACCGACCTACGAGTCGGTGGCCGCCATGACACAGTGAACCGGCACACGATCAACAACGGAGGACGCGACCATGAGCACTGAGGAACAGCAGGACCGGCTGCTCCGCTGGGTGGAACGGGTAGCCGCCTTCTGCGTCGAAGAGTGGGGGCTGCCGCCCATCACCGGACGCATCCTCGGCTGGCTCATGATCTGCGATCCGGCCGAGCAATCCGCCGGCCAGATCGCGGACGTGATCCAGGCCAGCCGGGCCTCACTCACCTCGAACATGCGCTTCCTCACGGCCATCGGCCTGGTCAAGAAGGTGCGAAGGCCCGGCGACCGCGTCTCCTACTACCGCATCGAAGACGACGCCTGGCAGAAGGTCATCCAGCGCAAACTCGAAAGCCTGAGCGCGTTCGGCGAGATCGCCGACGAAGGACTCGACATCGCGGGCGGCGAGGGACACCGCACCGAGCGCATCAAAGCCGCCCACGACTCCCTGACGTGGCTACAGAACCTCGCAGCCCGTCATCCGCTACGCCGTTAAGGAACCCCCATGCACCGCTGGCAACCCAAGCTCGGGCTGATCCAGGAAACGCTGCTGCTCACGCTCCACGCCAGAGCCCTGGACGCCGGGCGGCCCAGCCCCATCCTCGGCGACACGCTCTCCGCCGAACTGGCCCGCAGAATCGACTACGACTTCGGCAAGCTGAAAGTCAAGCCCAACCTCGTCCTCACCACGGCACTGCGCGCCAAGAAGCTCGACGACGACGTCCGCGCCTACGTCGCCGCTCATCCCGGATGTGTGGTGCTCGACCTGGGCTGCGGCCTGGACACCAGGATGTTCCGCTGCGATCCCCCGCCCGGCGTCGACTGGTACGACATCGACTTCCCGGAAGTGGTGGACCTGCGATCCGAATGCCTGCCCGGCCGTTCCCACCTGATCGGAGCCGACCTCACCGGCTCCGACTGGCTCACAGCCATCCCCGGTGACCGGCCGGCGATGATCGTCGCCGAAGGGCTGCTCCCCTTCATGCCCGGCGACTCCTTCCCAACGATGACCCGCGCGCTGACCGGCCACTTCCCTGCGGGCGAACTCGCGCTCAACGGCTACACCCGCTTCGCCGCCTGGGCCATGAAGTACCACCCGACAATCAAGGCGCTCGGCATCAAAGCCGCCCAGGGCTTCGACGACCCACACGAACCCGAGTCCTGGGACGCCGGCCTCGAACTGATCGAGGAGCAGATCCTCACCCGCGCTCCGGAAACAGTCCGGTTCCCGCAACCCCTGCGCGCGCTGACCCGTCTCACCGCCCACAGCACGGCCTTGTCCCGGCAAGGGGCACGCATTCTCCGCTACCGGTTCTGAGCGCGTGCCCCATCTCCCCGGCGGTGGCAGCGGTCCTTGCACGGCGTAGAGACAGCCGAACCCGCCGCGCAACGGAAGGGCCTGGTTAGTCGAAGAAGGTACGGGCGAAGCCCGTTCGTTTGTGGTGGGCGGTGGATTTGCAACCGCCCGACGCCTTTACATTGTAGATTTCTAATGGGAGCATTGGGTCGCATGTATCCCCCTCCGAGACCGACCATGCCCGTCCCGGTACTGGTGGCATTGGTCATCATGGGCCTGGAGCTGGTGGTGGCGGCCATCATGACCGCCATCCTCCTGCTGCCGCTCGCGATCGTCGGAAGCGTCCCGGTGCTTGCGTACTATGTCCTGGGTCTGATCGTGGCCCTCGGCATTGTGGCGTTCAACATGCGAAAGCCTCGGCCCTGGGTTCGATGGGCGGGCGCGGCGGTCCAGGCCGGGCTCGCGGCCTTTTACGTGCTGCGGTTGATCGTCGATCCGACTCTCGGATCAGTCGGCGGTCTCGGCCTGACCGTGGCAGCCGTGGTTCTCCTGCTGGTTCCCTCTTCCGCCGCCTGGTTCGGCGGCTCGGCGCGGCCGGCCCGGTGGCTCCCTCCCGGGCCGGGACGAACCTGAGGGCACGTCACGGCAACACCCCGGACGACCGGCATGGCGCTTGAATCGGGGGCGCGACTCGGTTTGATGGGCGAGAACACTCCCCTACCCGGTGCCGGTCTCCGCCGCTGCCTCTTCGCTCGCCAGCAGGCGGTCGATGAGGGCCTTGAGCGTCTTGGCGTCGTCCGGGCCGAGCCGGTCCAGCAGGTGGCATCGGGTGGCCGTTTCCAGCGTCGGCAGCGTCATGTCGATCACGCGCCTGCCTGCCGGGCACAGCGTGACCTCCACCCCGTTCGGAACCTTGTCGCGGGCCACGTAGCCGCGGTCGGCCATCCGGGTCAGCAGGTGCGACAGCCGCGTCCGATCCCAGCCGAGGGTGGCGGCGAGGGCGTTCTGCCGCAGACTCCCGCCGGACTCGTGCAGGCAGACCAGGACGCCCAGTTCCGGCTCGGAGACTCCGGACGCCGCCGTGGTCTCGGCGATGACGGCGGCACGGACCAGCTCATGGGCGCGCTTCCACCGCAGCCACAGCTCGGTCGCCTCACCCGGGCCAAGTGTTGACATATCAACAGTCTACTTCCTAGTGTTCGTCCCGACCACATACTTCGATGTGCAAGGACTTCCCTGATGCTCGATCCTCGGCGGCACTACGCCAGCCTGCGCCTCGTGGCGCTACTTCCCCTCGTGCTGTTCCTCCCAGCCGTGATCGCCTTCTTCACCGACCCAGACGTCGCGTGGGGAGAATACCTGGGCGTCTTCTTCCACCTCTCGATCCTCTTTCTGGTCTCGCGCCTGGAGGCGGCGCCCTGGGCCAAAGCCGCAGGCTACGGCTGGGTGGCGCTCGACGTGCTCGCCGGCATCCTCATGATCAACGGGGTCGAGTACGACACGGCCTGGGCGGTCCGGCTCGGTGGCCACGTCCTCGCCGGGGTCTGGATCGTGGCGAGTTCCGTGGTCAGCCGGTCCTGGCCGGTCCGGGTGGTCGGCGTCGTCACCGGCGTCTGGCTCGCCGGCTACTCCTTCGTCGGCACCGTTCTCGCCGAGGAGTTCCTGCGCCCGGCCGGGATCATGATCCTGGTCTGGTTCGGCCTCCTGGCGATCTTCCACCGCGACGAGCCCACGCCCCTGGCGGCACCGACCGGCCCCGCACCGGCCTGACGCGCGGCACGCCCACAGTCCGGCGAGCGTGCCGTCGATGTGTCACCCTCACGACCAGCCGTTGCGTTGGAAGGCCAGCTCCACGAGCTGCGCCACCGCGCCGTCCGCGCACGGACGGACGACCACGTCGGCGGCGGAGCGGACGGCGGGGTGTCCGTCACCCACCGCCGCGCCGATCCCGGCAAGCTCGATCATGTCGAGGTCGTTCGGGTTGTCGCCGACGGCGGCGATCTCTGCCGGCGCCACGCCCCGCTCCTCGGCCAGCTCACGCAGGGCCAGGCCCTTGCTCACCCCCTGCGGAAGGATCTCCAGGTACGTGTCCTCGGACAGCACCGTGGTCGTCCCCGCGACACGCACGCGGGGCAGCTGGTCGCCGATCAGCATGCATTTGGTGACCTCGTCGGCCGGCAGCGCCGTCCAGGAGCCGGGGTCGGCCAGCTCGATGCGGTCGCGCCGGGCGTAGTCCCGCAGTTCGGGCACGTCGTCCACGGCGTAGGCCCGGCCGCCGGAGAACACCACGGGGTACGCCCCCGGGGTCACGTCGTCGAAGCTGTCGATCAGCGCCTTCCACGCGGCGGCCGGCAGGCAGCGTGAGCGCACCACCGTGCCGGTGGCCAGGTCAACGGTGCGGGCGCCGTTGTAGAGGATGGCCGGGCCGTCGAGAGCGAGCTCTTCGTAGTACGGAAGGGCCGAGCGTTCCATGCGTCCGGTGGCGATGACGACCTGCCCGCCCGCCGCGCGGAAGCGGCGCAGGGCGTCGCGGCTCGCGGGCACCATGGCCAGGTCGCGGCCGACCAGGGTGCCGTCGAGGTCGGTGACGATCCAGCGGATCACGGCTGCCTCCCCGCTGCGGCGACCTCGGCCATGACGGAGCCGTCGAGGTCGAAGCCGCCGACGCAGGCCAGGTAGCCGCCCGGGGTGAAGACGCTGCCCGACAGGGGCAGGTAGGTGCCGCCCGCCTGCCGTACCAGAAGGGAGCCGGCGGCGACGTCCCAGGCGTTGACGTGCGTGCCGTAGGCGACGTCGGACCAGCCCGCGGCGACGTGCGCGAGCTTGAGCGCGGCGCTGCCGGGGCGGCGGGTGCTGGCGAAGGCGTTGACCATGCGGGCGAAGCGATGCAGCGCCTCCTCCCCCTCCTCGGCCAGGTCGCGCGGGGTCGGGTAGCTGGACAGCAGGACGGCCTCCCGGTCGGTGCGCGCCCCGGCGCTGCGGATCGGCTCGCCGTTGCACTCCGCGCCGCCCAGCCAGGCGGTGAACTCGTCGTCTCGGACCGGGTCGTACACGACGCCCGCCACCACCTCGCCGTCCACGACCGCGCCGATCGAGGTGCAGAAGAACGGGAGGCCGGCGGCGAAGTTGGCGGTGCCGTCGATCGGGTCGACGTACCAGCTGATCGCTCCTGATCCCCGGGTGCCGCCCTCCTCTCCCACCACGACGCTGTCCGGGCAGCGACGGGCCAGCACCTCGCGGATCTCCTCCTCGGCCGCCTTGTCGTGCTCGGTCACGGGGTCGTGGAAGTCGCGTTTGGTCGCCACCTCCGGGCTGGACCGGAATGCCGTGCGCAGGCGGTCGCCGACGGCCCTGGCGGCCTCCGCCGCGATGGCGGCCAGAGCGCGTGAGGTGGTCAGGTCCATGTGTTCTCCAGCAGTCTCAGCAGGCCGATGGGGTCGTCGACGGTGGCGTGCGGGGTCTGCCGCACCTGGTAGGGGATCTTCTCCGTGCTGCGCGACCGCATCAGCACCGTCGCACCGGCTCCGGCACGGACGCCGCAGACGACGTCACGGTCGTGGTTGTCCCCGACGTACCAGACCCGTCCGGGCGCCACGCCCAGGGCCCGGCAGGCGATGTGGATCAGCTCGGGGTTCGGCTTGCGCACCCCGGCTTCGTCGCTGTAGACCTGCACGGCGAGCTGCCCCGCCAGGCCCTCGCGGGCCAGGAAGTCCCGGTGCACCAGGCCGCACAGGGCGTTGCTCACCACGGCCGGTCGCACGCCGCGCTCCCAGCAGGCGGCCAGGAGCTCCTTGACGCCGGGGCGGAGCGTGCGCTCGCGGCGCCGTTCGCCCATCAGGCGGCATAGCGGGCTCGCCTCCACGGTCACCAGTTCGCGGGCCTGCTCCGGCCAGTCGGTCGCGACGAACTCCGCCCAGAAGCGGCGATGCGTCATCTCCGCCGGGGCGTACTGCCGGGAGGTGGAGTCCTTCCAGCAGGAGTCGGCCCGGGCGCCCGCGCGGATGTCGGTCTCGATCTCGGCGACGCTCAACCCGCCGAACCCGGCGCGCTCCAGCATCGCGTGCACCTCGGCGGCCAGCTCGGCGGCCCACGCCGGGCGTTTGACGGTCTCGGCCACCACGCCGCCGAAGTCGAGCAGCAGGGCCTCGGGCACGATCATGCGCGGGCCTCCGCCGTGTCCCGGTCCTGGATGCGCAGGCCGTCGGCGCCGAACAGGTGGAGCTGATCGGTCCAGCAGGTGACGGTGTCGCCGGGCGCCGCCTCGACGGGGCTGTGGGTGACGGCGAACAGCTCGGTGTCCAGGACGCGCAGCCGTACCGTCCAGGAGGCGCCGGCCGGGAGCACGGCCTCGACGGTGGCGGGTTCGGACCAGGCGCCGGGGGGCGGCGTGCCGAGGCGCAGCGCCTCCGGGCGGATGCCGAACGCGGCCGGGCCGCCGGCCCCATGCCTCTCGCGGCTGTGCGCCAGCAAGGAGCGCCCCAGCCCGGCCGGCGCCGGGCCGACGTCGACGAGGGCCATCGCCGGGCTGCCGACGAACTCGGCGACGAACCGGTTGGCCGGGCGGGCGTACACCTCCATGGGGGGCGCGAGCTGCTGGAGCTCGCCCTGGTTCATGACCGCCACGTGGGTGGCCATGGTCAGCGCCTCCAGCTGGTCGTGGGTGACGAAGACGATCGTCGCCCCCGACTCCTCGTGGATGCGCTTGAGCTCGGCGCGCATCTCCAGCCGCAGCCGGGCGTCGAGGTTGGACAGCGGCTCGTCGAGCAGCAGCACCGCCGGGTCGACGGCGAGCATGCGGGCCAGCGCGACCCGCTGCTGCTGGCCGCCGGAAAGCTGCGAGGGGTAGCGGTCCATCGCGTCGGAGACGTGCACCATCTCCAGCGCCGCCTCGGCGCGGGAGCGGCGTTCCGGCGCGGGCACCTTGCGCATGCGCAGCCCGAACTCCACGTTCGCGCGTACCGACAGGTGCGGCCACAGGGCGTAACTCTGGAAGACCAGACCCATCCCGCGTTTCTCCGGCGGGACGTACAGGCCCTTCTCCACGGAGTCGAGGACGCGGTCGCCGACGGTGATGGAGCCGGCCGTCGGCTGCTCCAGTCCGGCGATCATGCGCAGGGTGGTGGTCTTGCCGCACCCTGACGGGCCCAGCAGGCACATGAAGGCGCCGTCCGGGACGACCAGGTCGAGGTTCTTGACCGCGTGGTCGCCGCCGCCGTAGCGCTTGGCGATTCCGCTCAGGACGATGGTGGGCATCTATCCTCCCAGGCCGGACGCGAGACTGCTCTTGGTCAGCCTCTGGGTCAGGTACGTCATGGTGAAGGAGACGAGCGCGATCACGAGCACGACCGCATTGGCGAGCTGGGTGTAGCCGTAGTCGACCAGGCCGATCGACAGCGTGGTGAGAAGTTCCGTGCCGGTCGTGGTCAGCATGATCACGATGCTCAGCTCCTTGAGCCCGGAGATGAACGGGAGCACGATCCCGGTGACCAGCGCCCCCTTCTGGATGGGGAAGACGATCCGCCGCATGCGTTGCCACCAGGAGGCGCCGGCGATCTGGGCGGCCTCTTCCGGTTCGCGGCCGAGTTGCGTCATCGCCGCGATGCCGGAGCGGGAGCTGTAGGGCAGATGTGTCACCGCCATGACGAGGATGAGCAGGAACGTGGTCCCGTACAGGGCCGGCACCGGGCCGCGGGCGACCGCGAACAGCGACAGCGACGCCGCCGCGAACGCGATGCCGGGGATGAGGTAGGGCAGGAACGAGACCTGCCGCAGGAACGCGGCGACGCGGGGCGCCGAGCCGCGCACCACCACGTACCCGATGAGCAGCCCGGCGACGGCGCAGATCAGCGAGGCGATGCCGACGATGCGCAGCGAGTTCCAAGCCGCGGTCCACAGTTCGGCGCCGCGGAAGACGCCGTGCGGGAACCCGACGGCCCCGGGCAGGCTCTCGGCGAACCAGTAGCTCAGGGTGAAGGTCGACAGGTCCATCGGGGTCCGGGTGAGCGACGACAGGAGCAGCGTCAGGATCGGCACCAGGACGCTCGCCACGAACACGACCCCGCCCAGCGCGAAGGCGGGCCAGCGCCATCTGCGCAGGTCGCTCAGCCGGTCCATGGCGCCCTTGCCGCCCACGGTGACGAACCGGCGGTGCTCGCGTAACAGCCGTGCGTCGGTGAGGACGATCAGTACGCCGATGAGCACGATGACGGCGGTCAGCACGGAGGCGACCCCGGTGCTGCGGTCACGGATCGACTGGTACAGGCCGGTGGAGAGCACCCGGTAGTCGGCCGGCAGTCCCAGCACGTACGGCGTGCCGAACGTGCCGAGCACCCGCCCGACGACCAGCAGCACGGCCGACGACAGCGCGGGCAGCATCAGCGGGGCGACGATCCTGCGGATGACCACCCGGCGGGGCGCGCCCAGGATGCGGGCCGAGTCCTCCAGTTGCGCGTCGATGCGCCGCAGCGCGTTGCCGACCAGCAGGAAGACGAAGGGGTAGTAGTGCAGGCCGAGCGTGATGACGATCGGCAGCGGCCCGTAGGCGAGCCAGTCCGGCGTCGCGATCCCCTGGGCCTGCAGCACGCCGGCCTGCCCGCCGGCCCGGTCGTTCTTGAACAGGGTGAGCCAGGCGAGCGAGAAGGTCCACGAGGGCAGCATGTACGGGACCACGAGCGCCCCGGCCAGCCACGTGCGTCCCGGCACGTTGGTACGGGTCACCATCCAGGCCATGCCACCGCCCACGACCAGCGCGAACACGACCGTGCCCAGCGAGATGACCAGCGTGTTGAGCAGCGGCTCCCAGAACAGCAGGTCGCTCACCTGCGAGCGGAACACCCGCCACAGGTAGTAGCCGGTCCACTCGCCGGGTTGCTGCCCCGCGTGCGCCTGGTCGCCGTACTGGAGCCGGAAGGCGTCCGACAGCACCGCGACGAGAGGGGCGACGACCATGTACGCCAGCACGACGACGAGGATGAAGCCGAGCGCGGCGGTCGGGTCGTGGCGCAGGACGCGCAGGCGGTAGAGCATCCTGCGCCGTCTCGGAGGCCGTGGTGGGGGCGTCGATGGTGGCGGCTTCGGCTCGGTGAGAACAGCCATGATGGGTTCCTTCGGGGGGTCGTGCCTCAATGACTTCGTTTGAGCATCGCGTCGGCCAGGGCGTCGGCCGCCTCCCCGAGACGCTGGCCGACGGCGTCGAGGCGGGAGAGCAGTTCGCGGCGGCGCAGGGTGTCCATGTCCAGGGGCATGGTGAACAGCTCGCCGAGCCTGCACTGGCGTAGCTGCCGCATGCGCGTCCTGGCCTTGCGCGTGGCCAGCACCGCGGTGGTGACCGCGCCGGGGTCGTCCACCATGTGCGTCACCGCGCGTTCGAGCTCGTCCAGGCCCTCGGCCAGCGCCTGGAGCGGCTCGGCGGCGAAGCCGAGGTCACCCGGGCCGAAGATGTCGGCCTCGCGCACGTAGTCGCGTAGCTGGTCGAGCACGTCGTCGATGCAGCGGGACAGGCGGAACAGGTCCTCCCGGTCGATGGGCGTCACCAGGACCCGGCGCAGCAGCGCGACCAGCTCGGCGCGCGCCGCGTCGCCTTGGTGCTCGACCTCGGCCATCCGGGCGCGGGCCAGCGGCCGGTCGGACCCGGCGGCCACCTCGCCCGCCAGCCGTGCGCCCGCCCGGGCGGCGGCGATCTGCGCCTGGACCAGCTTGATCACGCGCCCGCCCGATCCGCCGCTCAGCTCGTCCCAGACCCGCGCGAGCCCGCGCCGTCCGCGTCCCGGCCGGCTCACAGCCACCTCACCGCCAGTCCGGCCAGGCAGCCCAGGGCCATCGACGACGGCAGCGTGACCACCCAGGCCGCCCCCATCGTCGCCACGCCGCGCCACCGCACCCTCTTGCCTCCCTCGCTGGCGGCCGCGCCGACGACGCCGGCCGTGACGGACTGGGTCATGCTCACCGGCGCGCCGAGGACCGAGCTGCCCAGTACGGCCCCGGCCGCGGCGGCCTCCGCCGACACCACGTGCAACGGCCTGGCCAGGACGAGCCCCCGGCCCAGTCGCGCGCCCACCCGGGGCAGGCTGGTCAGCGCCCCGGCCAGGAAGACCGCCACGAGCAGCGCCATCCACGCCGGGCCGACGTGAACCGGGCCGATGCCGCCGACCCCGTGCCTGCCGACCTCGACTGCCACGCTGACGACGGCCAGCATCTTCTGGCCGTCGTTGACCGCGTAGGCGACGCATTGCGCGCCGTAGGCCAGCAGGTGGGCGGCCAGCACGATCCGCGGCATGCGCCCGTGGCTGGGCACCCGGCGGGACACGGCGCCCATGACGTAGCCGAGCAGGACTCCCGCCAGCGGCGCCGCCACGCCGACCGCCAGCACCGTGCCGAGCCCGGACAGCGACACCGGCAGCCCGGCGCCGAACCCGGCGCCGGTGATGCCGCCGACCACGGCCAGCGTCAGGCTCGTCGGCAGGCCCCGCCCGGCCAGCACCGCGACCACGCCGACGGCGATCACCACGCCGGCGAGAAACGCCGCCGCGCCGCCGTCCGCGCCGAGCCCGGCCAGCCGCTCGGTGAAGGTGGCCGCCACCGCGACCCCGAGCAGGTACGGCACGGCGATCAGCGCGCCGGCGAGCAGCCCGACGGTGAACCAGCCGGGCGCCTTGGGGAAGCGCAGGCCGAGACCGATCAGCGCCGCCCCGTCGTTGGCGCCGGTGACCAGCACGAACAGGACCGCGGCGACGGCGAAGGCGATGGTCCACATCACCGGTACAGCCGCCGGTCGCGCGACAGCCGTACGGCCGGGGGCCTCCGCCCGGGATCGGCCCGCCACTCCCCCGGCCGGACGGCGCGCCCGTGCGGGACGGGGGTCATGGCTGCTCCAGCAGGCTCGCCGCCGCGTCGACGGCCGCCGCCACGTCGTCGCCTGGCGGGTAGAGCAGGGCCCGGCCGACGACCAGGCCGCGGGCCCCGGGCAGGCGCAGGGCCTTGCCCCAGGCGGCGAACGCCTCGCCGGCCGCCCGTCCGGGGTCGCCGCCCAGCAGCAGCGTCGGCAGCGTGGTTGCCGCCAGCACCCGTTCCATGTCCTCGACCACCGGGATCTTCAGCCAGGTGCGTGCCGAGGTCGTGCCGAGCGCCTGCACCACGCTGATCGCCTTCACCATCGCCGCCGCCGACAGCTCGTGCCTGACCGAACCGTCCACGTGCCTGGACCAGAAGGGCTCGATCATGGCCATGAGGCCGTGCCCCGCCAGCGCGGAGACGGCCCGCCCGCAGGACTCCAGGGTGCGTACGGTCGCCGGGTCCTCCGGGGCGATCCGGCACAGCATCTTGCCGCCGTCCAGCCCCATCGCGGCGATCGACGGCGCGTCATAGGCGGTGAACCGGTCGTCGAACTCGAAGACCGAGCCCTGCATGCCGCCCCGGTTCATCGAGCCGATGACCAGCTTGTCGTCGAGCGCGCCGAGCAGCAGCAGATCCTCGACGACGTCCGGCGTCGCCAGCAACCCGTCCACGCCGGGCCGCGCCAGCGCGGTCATCAGCCGGTCGAGCAGGTCGAGCCGGCTCTCCATCGCCATCGGCCGCTCCCCCGCCCCGAGGGCGGCCCGGCCCGGGTGGTCGGCGGCGACGATCAGGAGCTGGCCGCGACCGGCCAGCACCGGCCGGCGCCGCCGCCCGGCGGCCAGTTCGCTCACGCGCTCCGGCCGCCGGGCGCGGTCCTCCCGCAGCCGGCAGAGGGCGTCCTCAAACATGCGCTTCCTCCTCGGAGCGGGTGGCGGCGACCTTCACTTGGTCACCTCCGCGAGCTGGACAGGGCGTCCGTCGCGGCGTGACAGGTCGGCCGCCTCCGCGAGGTGCAACGCGGCCAGCGCGTCGCGCACGGTGCAGGGGCTGTCCCGCTCGCCCCGCGCCGCGGCCAGGAAGGCCTCGATCTCGGCCGTGTAGGCGGCGGCGAACCTGCTCCGGAAGTCCGGCCACGGCTGGTCGGGATGGCCGCCGTCGTCGGCCCGATGCAGCGGCGCCCGCTCGCCCAGCCCGACGGCCCAGGTGGCCCGGGTCCCGGCCAGTTCCATCCGCACGTCGTAGCCGGCGCCGTTGTACCGGGAGCCCTGCAGGGTGACCAGCGTCCCGTCGGCCATCGTGATCAGGGCGGCGCTGGTGTCGACGTCGCCCGCCTCGGCGAAGAACGGCTCACCCCGGTTGGCGCCGGCGGCGTACACCGTGTCGGCCTCCAGCCCGGTCACCCAGCGCAGGATGTCGAAGTCGTGGATGTGGCAGTCGCGGAAGATGCCGCCCGACCTCGGGACGTACTCGGGAGCCGGTGGGCGCGGGTCACCGGTCAGGAGATGAGCCCGGTGCAGCTCCCCGAGCTCGCCGTCGAGCAGCGCCTGGCGCGCGGCGGCGAACCCGGCGTCGAAGCGCCGCTGGAACCCGATGTGGACCAGGGCCCCGCCGCGTTCGGCCGCCTCGGCCACCCGGATCGTCTCCGCCACGGTGGGCGCGGCCGGCTTCTCGCAGAACACCGGGATGCGCCGCTCGCAAGCCCTGACGAGCAGCTCCGAGTGGGTCGAGGTGGGGGTCGCGATCACCAGGGCGTCCGCGCTCCACGGGTCGCCGAGGGTGCTCCCGAGCCGACCGGCCACCTCCGCAGCGTGATCCTGGTCGGCATCGGCGACGATGAGGTCGTCGACCAGGCGGGTCAACGTTTCTGCATGAAATAACCCAATTCGCCCAAGCCCTATCAAACCGACCCGCATATCGTCTCCTTCGCCGGGAGCTTCAGTCTTAGATGAACGAGAGATGAACGTCAATGATTTGTCCTGACATTCTGACGAGATGACGTTCTTTCAAGATTGGGCATAAATATGTCTTGACAACCTATTAATTACGCGTTCATCGTGGTGCGCACTGCGGCGTCAGTCGGGGCTCTGAGCCGCGTACGGCACTGCGAGCCATGAGGAGTACCGCCATCATGCGGCGTACCAAGAAGATCGTCACCGTTGCGGCCCTGCTGGCCCTGGCCGCCTGCGCACCGTCCACCGGCGGCCAGGCCGGCGCCCTGAACGCGGAGGCCGAACCGCTGCCCTCAGCCTCCGTCGACGCCGCCTTCGACCTGAACGCGCTGGTCGAAGCGGCCAAGAAGGAAGGCAGCCTGCTCGTCTACGACTCCAGCGGCGACATCGAGGAGGTCGCCAAGGCCTTCACCGCCAAGTACGGCATCGCGATGGAAGGCGTGAAGTCAGACACGCCGCAGACCGCGGAGAAGATGACCCGCGAGCACGCCGCCGACAACGTCACCATCGACGCCGCCATGTACGAGGACGGCGGGGTGCTGATGGGCCAGCTCATCCCGCAGGGCATCGTGCGGACCTGGGTGCCCGCCGACCTCCAGGACCAGATCCTGCCCGAGGACCGCAACCCCCTGCGTGCCCTGTCGAAGGCCACCGTGTTCGCCTACAACACCAAGCTCTCCCCCGGCGGCTGCCCGGTCGGGAACATCTGGGACCTCACCGAAAGCGACTGGTCGGGCAAGGTCGTCATGCAGGACCCGCTCGGCAAGCCGACCGTGCTGTCGTTCCTCACCCAGCTCGACTCACACGGCAATCAGGCGCTGGAGCAGGCCTACCAGGCCAAGTACGGCGAGCCGCTGAAGACCGAGGAGAAGAGCGCCGCCTACGAGTGGATCAAGCGCCTGGCGGCCAACGAGCCCGTGCTCACCGGCTCCGACGAGGACACCTCCGGCGCCGTCGGCGCGCCCGCCGCCACCGACAGGAAGATCGGCTTCATGTCGATCTCGAAGTTCCGCAACAACGAGGACAAGGGCTATACCCAGGCCACCTGCGAGGGCATGGCACCCTTCGCCGGATTCAGCTATCCCAAGTACGTCGCCATCGCGGCCAAGTCGAAGCATCCGAACGCCGCCAAACTGTACGTGCACTTCATCATGACGGAGGAAGGCGTCAAGCACGAGATCGGCGAGGGCGGCATCTCCGGCAACAGCACCGTCAAGCCGCTGGTCGCCCCGGCCGGCCTGAGCGACTGGAAGGGGCAGCTCTTCCACACCGACCCCCGATCCCTGGTGGCCGATCTGCAGAACAGGCAGATCATGTCCGACTTCTGGCGGCTCAACCACCGCTGAAGTTATAGACCTGGGTCGTTCGCCCTGGCGACGTCTCCCCGCAAGAAGAGTCCCTCACCTGCCCAAGGAGAACAATGCGTCCTGCCCGCCCCCTGTTCCTGGCAGCCCTCAGCGTCATGCTGACGGGCAGCCTGGCCGCACCCGCCTCCAGCCAGAGCATCCCCTCCATCGACCCGAAGATCGAGACGCCCGCCCTGTTCGACGACGAGGCCGGCGGCAACGCCAACGGCGACGACCCCGCCATCTGGGTCGACCCCCACGACGACGAGGACAGCGTCGTCGTCACCACCGCCAAGGAAGGCGGCCTGAACGTCTACGACCTCGACGGCGACCTGACCCAGCACATCGACGCCCCCGCCGCGCCAGGCCCGGACGACGAGAACGGCCGCTTCAACAACGTCGACATCGCCTACGGCTTCGCCGGCAAGGACCTGGCCGTCGTCTCCGACCGAGGCCGCGACCACCTGCGCTTCTACGCCGTCGATGACGGCCGCCTCACCGACGTCACCGACCCGGCCGTGCCGTTCCTGTTCAACACCACCCAGGAACAGGTCAACGACCAGGAGACCGGCTACGGCCTGACCACCTGGAAAGACGCCACCGGCGCCTACGCCCTGGTCAGCCGCCGCCACAAGACCTCCATCGGCCTGTTCAAGCTGGTGGCCACCGCCGGCGGCAAGGTCAGCTACCGGGCCGTCCGCACGCTCGACCTGCCCGCCTCCTTCACCCTGCCCAACGGCGCCACGTGGACGCCGTGCATGGAGCCCGACGAGCTCGCCCAGGTCGAGGGCATGGTCGTCGACCAGCAGCGCGACGTGCTCTACGCCGCGCAGGAGGACGTCGGCATCTGGCGCATGCGCGCCGACCTCACCGGCGCCCCGGTCCTGGTCGACAAGGTCAAGGAGTACGGCGTGCCCGGCACGTACGACCCCGAGACCGAGGAGTGCGTGCCCGGCGCCGACCCCGGCTACGGCGGCGCCCACCTGTCGGCCGACGCCGAAGGCCTGACGATCTACTACCGGGAGGACGGCAAGGGCTACCTGCTCGCCTCCAGCCAGGGCGACAACACCTTCGCCGTCTACCGGCGCGAAGGCGCCAACGCCTACCTCGGCCAGTTCCGCGTCGGCGCCGACGACGGCATCGACGGCGTGGAGCACAGTGACGGCTCCATGGTCCTCAACGTGCCGCTCGGCGACTTCGACAGCGGTCTGTTCATCGCCCACGACGGCGCCAACACCCCCGAGGTGCCCGACCGGGAGAACACCAACTTCAAGTACGCCGACTGGAACGACATCGCCGACGAGCTCGGCCTCGACGTCGACACCGACGGCTGGCACCCGCGCGACTGACGAGCCCGGAGCTTGCACGGGGCGCACGACCTCCAGGCCCGGGTCCGGCCTGGAGGTCGTCAGTCCCGGACCTTGAAGTCCCCGTGGCTCGTCTTCAGGATCGGCGCCGTGCCCTGGCAGTCGTTGATCGGCGCGTTCATGAACCCCCACATCCAGTAGAGCCTGTCGGAACGCCCGTTGTCGTGCACGGTGAACGAGACCTTCTGGCCGGTCACGTCAGTGTTCTTGTCATTCGTGAGGTTCGCCTGACCACGGGTGATGACGCCGGTGGCGACGGCGACCTCACCGCCCACCAGCAGGCAGGTGATCTTCCCCTCGAACTCGGCGACGACGCCACCGGTCCTGCTGTTCCCGTGGAACACCTGGAAACGCCCCTTCGTGGTGCCGGGTCCGCCACGGGCCTCGATCTGGAACTTCACCGGGTCCCCGGCCCAAGACCCGAACGCCTTGGTCAGGACGCCGCCCGCGGATCCCGACAGCCGGGGCTCGGGGGCGGAAGGCGCGGTGCCGGCGAAGGACGCCGTCGCCGTCCCGGTGATCAACGCGAGCGTGGCAGCCAGTCCGGCGATTCCACGTCGTGCCCACAGCTTCTTCGTTTCAGTCATGTAGCGGCCCCCTCGGGAGATTGCGTTCTACAACTCCGCCAGTCTGTCGCCGCGGGGGTGCCCTGAACGTCGGCGTCAGGTCTCGGCCAGATCCTCCGGAGGTCGCGATCGAGGTCATCCCCCAGACGGACCCCGATCGTGGCGAGCGGAGGTCATCGCGCTGAGCCGCAACGGTCTCCTTGGCAGTAGCCGTTGCTGAGAATCAGCTGGCCACGCTGGACCGTGAAGGCTCCGGCTTCGACGCCGACGATCACTCCCTGGCAGGTGGAACAGACGAGGGCCTGCGCAGGGGCACCCGCCCGGGTGACAGAACTGGGGGCATCGGGCACAACGCTGGTGGCAGGCGAGTCGCTCATGCGATCACTGTGCCGCACGCCACCGACATTCCCGGGAGAGGCGGTGTGACCGGCTGGTTCAGTACGCGGTCGAGACCAGCCCCACCCGGTAGGCGAGCACGACCGCCTGGACGCGGTCACGCAGGTGCAGTTTCGCCAGGATGCGTGACACGTACGTCTTCACGGTCTCGGGAGTGATGAACAGCTTCGCGGCGATCTCCGCGTTCGACAGTCCGGCGGCGATCTGTTCGAGCACCTCCAGCTCGCGCGGGGTCAGGGCCCGTACGACCTCCTCCCGGGCCGATCCGGAGGTGTCGGCGGGGCGGAGGCGGTCGGCGAAGTGGCCGATGAGGGAGCGCGTGACGGCGGGGGCCAGCAGCGACTCGCCGCGTGCGACGGTACGCACGCCGTTGACCAGCTCCGCCGGTGGCGTGTCCTTGAGCAGGAAGCCGCTGGCTCCCGCCCTGAGCGCTTCGTACACGTACTCGTCCACGTTGAACGTGGTGACGACCAGCACCTTCGCCGGAGTGGCGCTGCCGGGGCCGGCCAGTTGCCGGGTGGCCTCGATGCCGTTCAGGACGGGCATCCGGATGTCCATCACGATGACGTCCGGGCACAGCCGTCGCGCCGCCTCGACTGCCGCCCGGCCGTCCGCGGCCTCGCCGACCACGTCGAGGTCGGGCTGGGCGGAGAAGATGGCGATGTAGCCGGCTCGTACCAGCTCCTGGTCCTCGCAGACGAGGACCTTGATCGGGGTGTCGGTCATGTCTCACTCCTGGCGGGGATGCGGGCCCGTACGCCGAACCCGCCGTCGGGCCGGTGCTCTGTGACCAGTTCGCCGTCCAGCAGGCGCAGCCGCCGGCGCAGGCCGTCCAGCCCGCGCCCGCCCGACGGCACGGCGGGCACGGCGGAAACGGCGGGCACGGTGCCGTCGGGGCCGTCGTTGGCCACCTCGACGGCGAGGTGGTCGGGGTGGTGGTGCAGCGTGACCGTGGTGCGGCGTCCTGGCGCGTGCTTCATCGCGTTGGTGAGCGCTTCCTGCACCACCCGATAGGCGGCCAGCTCGACGTCCACGGCCCGTGGCCGCTGCTCACCATGCTCGGTCAGCTCGGCGGGCTGGCCGGACAGGCGGGCGTTCTCCACCAGACCGGCGATCCCGGCCAGCGTCGGCGCGCGGTCCGCGCCGCCCGAGTCGCCGGTGGCCTCCAGTACGCCGAGCAGGTGGCGCAGTTCGGTCAGCGCCCGCCGTCCGCTGTCGCTGATGGCGGCGAACCCCGCCGTCGTGCCGGACGTGAACTGTGCCGCGTCCGCCTGGACGACCATGGCGGTCACGTGATGCGTGACCACGTCGTGCAGCTCGCGGGCGATGCGGGCGCGCTCCGCGGCCCTGGCCACGTCCGCGCTGAGTCGCCGGCGCTCGGCCTCGTCCGCCCGCCACCGGCGCATCGCCGCGCCGGCCGTCCAGATCACCGCCAATGTCAGGTAGAACGCCACGAAGTCCTGGACCCGGCTGGGCGACCCCAGACCGTGCAGCACCACCGCCAGCACGGCGTAGCCGGCGGTCGACGCCGCGGCGAGTCCGCGACGGAACCGGGCCTGATGGGCTCCGGCCGCGTACACCGCCAGGTAGAGCCCGATGCTGGCGAAGGTCGGCGGATAGGCCAGCGCCTGGTGCAGGGCGAACGCGGTGCCGGTGACCGCCAGGCAGAGCGCCGGCCAGCGGCTGCGCACGGCCAGCGGTGCGGACTGCGCCAGGGTCAGCACCACGGCCGCCGCGTCGGACGGCCGCTCGGCCAGATCGCCGATCCGCGCCGCGATCGTCGACAGTGTCGGCACGAACCCCAGCAGCGTGAGCGACGCCGCGAGCGCGCTGTCCTTGGCGGGGGTGGAGCGAGTTCCCCAGAAGTCCAGCCAGGAGCGGGCAGAACGGACGACGTTCGCGAACACCGTGCAAGCTTAATGGCGCAGGCCGGTTCCGCCGTGCCTCCATCCCCCGTGAGAGCTACAGCGAATGTCCGTTCCGGTGGGATGGCAGGCCCCGTGCCGCTTCCTAGTCTCGGTGAGGTCGCGGAAATCGCCGCGGCGACTCGGTCGAGAGGAACGCGATCATGGCGTCCATGGAACACCCGGCAAGCGCTTCCCCGGAGGCCGCCCCCTCGGCGGGACGGCTCCGGTTGCGGCAGTTCCGCTTCCCTGTCCTGCTGGTGGCCATGTTCGGTGTGATGACCGCGATCGCCGGGATCAACCAGGTCGTCTCACCCGTCCCGATCCTCGCCCTGCCGGTGGGGATCGGCCTGGCCGTCGCCGCCGTGGCCTGCTACCGATGGCTGTGCCGGACCGTCGAGCTCCGCCCGGACATCGCCGAACTCCCGAAGGCGGGCAGCCGGTCCCAGCTGTGGCGCGGGACGCTGCTCGGGTTCGGCCTGTTCGCCGGGTTGATGGTGCTGATCGCGATGTTCGGGGGCTGGCAGGAGGTGTCCTGGGGCTCCGTCGGCGGGCTCGTCGGCGCCGCAGGCATGATGTCGAGCGTCGCGGTGGCCGAAGAGCTCCTGTTCCGCGGGGTTCTGTTCCGCATCATGGAGGGGCGCATCGGCACGGCCGGCGCGCTGGCCGTCTCCACGCTGCTGTTCGGCGCGCTGCACCTGGTCAACCCCAACGCCACGCTGTGGGGTGCGCTCTCGATCGCGTTGACGGGCGGCTTCCTGATGACCGCCGCCTACGTCGCCACTCGTGCGCTGTGGCTGCCGATCGGGCTGCACTTCGCGTGGAACTTCACCCAGAGCGGGATCTTCGGCGTCACGATCTCCGGGGCGGACGTGCCGTCCCACGGCCTGCTGAACGTCACGCTGTCCGGCCCCTCCGTGCTGACCGGCGGGACGTTCGGACCCGAGGCCAGCCTGCTCGCCCTGCTGCTCTGCCTGGTGCCCACCGTCCTCCTGCTGCGGCGGGCCGCGCGTAACGGCCAGATCCGGCCCCGCTCCCGCCGCGCCGAGCACCCCGCCTGACCCCCCGGCTCGTACGTCCCGTCATCGCACCAGACCCAGGCCGGGTGGGCCGTGCGCGCAGTTCAGGCGTGGCCGTCCGCCGGGGTGAGCAGGCGGGTGAGCGCGTCGACGGCCCAGTCCTGCCACTGCTGGTGGGACCAGCCGCGGTGGTTGACGAGCAGGTTGTAGTTCTCCGGCGAGAGCACGGCCAGGGCGACGTCGGCGGCGGCCTCGGCGGTGAGCCCGTCGCGCAGGGTCGTCTTGCGGGCCAGGGCGTCGGTGAAGACGCGTTGCACGGTGAGGCGCTGCTGGAGGTTGGCGGCCCAGACCTCGGCCAGGTCGGGGTCGGTGGTGGCGGCGCTGCGGACCACGTCCAGCAAGGGTGCGGCGCGCAGGTAGATGTCCGCGGCTCCGGCGACCTGGCGGCGTAGCTGCCCGAGCGGGTCGGGGTCGGCGAGAGCGTCGCGCACCCACTGCCGTTCCAGGGTGGGGATGGGCTCGTCGTCGCCGGCGACGGCCAGGTCGAGGGCGGTGGTGAGGATGGCCCGCTTGGTGCCGAAGGAGTAGTAGACGGTCGGCTCGCTCACCTCGGCCTTGGCGGCGATCGCGGTGATGCTCGTGGTGGTGTAGCCCGCCGTGGTGAACAGTTCGGCGGCCGCGGTGACGATGCGGGCGCGGGTGGACCGGGCCCGCGCCGTGCGCCCGTCCTCCTTCTTCCCGGGTACGCGCCCCGATGGGGTTCGTGGTGCTTCGCTCACGACTTGACTATAGCGGCACTATGAAAACATTCTTATAGTGTGACTATGAAAACTCCGGGCTCAAGGGCGCGGCGCTCGATCCTCGTCCTGGGCGGCTACGGCGCGGTCGGCCGCGAGGCCGCGCACGCGCTTGCCGGCCACCCCGGCACGAACGTCATCGTCGCCGGACGCAACCCCGGCAAGGCCCCGCCCGTCCCCGGCACCACCGCCAGGCGCGTGGACGCCGCCGACCCGGCCGACCTGGCCAGAGCGCTGGACGGGGTCGACACCGTGCTCATGTGCGCCGAGGTCGACAACGCCCGCGTCGCCCGCGCCTGCGTGGAACGCGGCATCCACTACGTGGACGTGACCGCCTCCCACCACCTGCTCGCCGCCCTCCAGGCCCTGGACGAGCCGGCCAGGGAGCACGGCGCGACGCTCGCGATGAGCGTCGGCCTGATCCCCGGCGTCACCAACCTGCTGGCCCGCGTCTGCGCCGAACGCTCCCCCTCCACCGAGCTGCTCATCGGCGCGCTGCTCGGCTCGGGCGAGGCACACGGGCCCGCCGCACTCGCCTGGACGCTGGACGGGCTCGGCCGGCTCGACGGCTCGTGGACCATGAACTTCCCCGCGCCGTATGGCGAACGCACCGTGCACCGCTTCCCGTTCTCCGACCAGCACACCCTGCCCACCACCCTGGGCGTCCCCTCGGCCCGCACCGGACTGTGCCTGGACTCCCGCCTGGTCACCCGGTTGCTGTCGGTGGCCGGACGGCCGGCCGTCGCCCGCCTGCTCCACCGCCCCCAGGTCCGTCGGCTGCTGCTCAGCGCGCTCGGCACGGCCCACGTCGGCGGTGACGGCTTCGCCGTGACGGTGCGTTGCGGCGCGGTCCAGGCCTCCTTCAGCGGACGGCGGCAAAGTCTCGCCACCGGGCGCACCGCCGCCCTGCTCATCCGCCACCTTCCTGACCTGCCACCCGGGGCCGCCCACATCGAGCAGCTCGTGGACCCCGTACCGTTCCTGACCGAGCTGGCCACCGGCGGATTCGCCCTCGACCTCGGCGACGACCCCGCATGACCGTCGTTCAGCACGAACCCGCCTCCAGGAACAGGGCAGCAGCGTGCAGACCAGGCCCTATTTGGCAGAACCCGGACTTCATGGCGAAACCGGGGGATGTAGGTTCTCGCCTGTGAGTGATATTCGACGTCTTGGTCCGGAGGACCTGCCCCTGTGCCGGCAGCTCGAAGCCGATCGCGGCTGGGCCACCGACGAGGCCAAGTGGCGGTTGATGTTCGAGGCGGGCGAGGTCTACGCCGTCGACGCGGCGGACGGGGACGGGCTGGCCGGGTGCGTCGTGGTGAGTCCGTACGGCGATGCGCTGGCCGGCGTCGGCATGATGATCGTCGCCGGCAGGTACGGCAGGCAGGGGCTCGGCACCCGGCTGATGGAGCATGCCCTGGAGGTCGCCGGGGACCGCGTCGTGGAGCTGACCGCGACCCGCTTCGGGCGCCCTGTCTACGAGCGACTGGGCTTCCGGCCGACGGGAAACCTGACGATCACCACGGGGCCGATGCGGGAGACGGCGTCGTCGGCCGCCGTCCGCGTGGCCACACCGGACGACCACGCCGCGCTGATCGCCCTGGACGCCGAGATCACCGGGGCCGACCGGAGCAAGGCGCTGGCCGCCCTGCTGTCCATGGCCGAGCGCGTGGTCGTCACCGACGGCGGCTTCGCCGTGGCCTGGAACGCCGGCCCCCACCGTGTCATCGGCCCCGTGGTCGCGCCTTCGGAGGAGGCCGCCCGCGAGCTCATCCTGGCCGCCGCGCACGGCGCCGACCGCGACGTGCGGATCGACCTGCTGGACGCCTACCCGGGCCTGCGTCCGTGGCTCACCGGGCTGGGTCCCGTTCAAGGACCGTCGGCCCTCCCGACGATGGTCCACGGCGCCGACCGGCACCCGGGCGACCGCAGCCGATACGTCGCGCCCATCCTCATCTCGATGGGCTGACCGGACATCAGAAGGGGGCCCGGTCGCGTAGAGATCAGCGAGCCGGGGTGCGCCGCTGATGGCCGTGCCCGGCGCGTACGCCGGACCGCTCGCCGCGCTTCAAGCCCCGATGCCCGGGACATTCCTCCCGGGCATCGGGGACCAGGGCCCCGGGCTGCCCGGGACCGGTTGACGGTTGGCTGGGCGCATGATGAAGGATCCTGACGCGTTCCGGCGGGTGACCGCCGCAATCGCCCTGTTCGCCTGGCCGGTGCTGGAGTTCCTGGCCTTCCTCACCTCTCCGCCGGGGGCCGAGCACGATCCGGCCGTCTTCCGTACGAACGCGACGGCGGTCCAGGTCAGCGCCCTGCTCTACATCTGGGCGGCGCTCAGCCTCATCCCGGTCGTCCTGGCCCTGGGACACCTCCTGCGCCGGCGCGCCCCCATGACAAGCGGGATCGCCACCGCGACCGGGCTGATCGGCGCCGGACTCGGGCTGACCTTGTTCACCACCGACTTCTACGACCTGGCCCTGGCCCAGACCCTGCCCGACGCCCAGGCCGAAGCGGTCACCCAGCAGGCCAACAACCTGCCGGGCTTCGTGTACGGAATGCTCCTGCCCGGATTCGCGCTGCACCTCGCCCTGACCGCGCTGCTGGTGACCCTGGCCAAGGTCAAGTCCGTGCCCTGGTGGGTCCCGGCCGCCGCACTGGCCGGCACCCTCGTGCCGTTCCTGACCATGGACCAGACGCCCGTCGCCCAGTCCACCGGCGCCCTGCTGCACCTGGCCGCCTACGGCTGGATCGGACGCCGCGTACTGCGCATGACGGACACCGAATGGCGCAGCGGCGCCCCGGGAGCGCGGCACCTCACCCTCGCGTGACAGCGAGCGACCTCTTATGACGATTCATCCATCCGAAGGCGTGCACTATGCGTCCAGCTCCAGGAGAGGCAGAGGCCGGATGGCGACGCTGCCCCCGTGGGCGACGCTCGCGCTGGGCCCGTACCTGCAGGTGATGATCGTGGTCGGGTGGACGCTCGTCTACACGTCGATGGCGTTGCGGCGGCTGGTGGACCGGATGCTGTACGGCAGGGTCGGTGACCCCGCCCTGCTGGCCGAGCGGCTGACCCAGGCGATCCGGCGTGGTGATCCCGCCGAGGCGCTCACGTCGGTCGTGGCGGTGCTGAAGGACGGGCTGGCGGTGGAGGGCGTGGCCGTCGAGGTCGCCGACGGCGAGCCGCGCTACGTCGAGAACGGCCGTGTCGGCGCAGCGCCGCGGCGGGTGCCGCTGGTCTGGCACGGTGAGCAGGTCGGCCGTCTGCTGGTGGGCGCGCCCGGTCCGCGGCGTTTCCCGGCCGCGCACAACGAGCGCGTGCTGGCCACGCTCGCCCCGTATGCCGCCGACGTGGCCCACGCCGTGCGCATGGCCGCCGACCTGCAACGCTCACGCGAACGGATCCTCAGCACCCGCGAGGAGGAGCGCCGCCGCCTGCGCCGGGACCTGCACGACGGGCTGGGCCAGAGTTTGTCGAGCATGGCGATGATCATCAATATCGCGCGCAGCCGGCTCAAGGACTCGCCCGATTCCGCCGACGCCCTTCTGCAGGATCTGCGTACCGGCATGGACGCGGTGGCCGGTGACGTCCGCGAGCTGGTGCACGGGCTGCGCCCGCCCGCGCTCGACGATCTGGGCCTGGCCCGGGCGCTGCGTGAGCTGGCGGGGCCGCAGGTGCCGGTGCGGGTCGAGGGGGCGCTGTCGGATCTGCCGGCGGCCGTCGAGGTGGCGGTCTACCGGATCGTGCAGGAGGCGCTGACCAACATCCGTCGGCACGCCGAGGCCGAGACCGTCACCGTCACGCTGCGCCGGGAACGGTGCGTGCTGCGGGTGACCGTCACCGACGACGGGCGTGGCCTGCCCGAGTCCCACCGGCCCGGCGTCGGGCTCTCCTCGATGCGGGAGCGGGCGGCGGAGCTGGGCGGCATCTGCGTCATCACCGGCGAACCGGGCCGGGGGACGCGGGTGGAGGTGATGCTGCCCCTGCCGACGACGGTCTCGGCGGGAACGCCGGCAGGCGTCCGTCTTGATGCCCCAGGAGGACGCCCCCTTCTGACCACGAAATGGACAACAGGTGGTCTGTTGGAAGATCGCGCCGGTGGTGGACCCTGGCCAGGCGAAGGTCGATCCGGTCATCGACGGCCGGCATGCCAATGCTGAGGGGAAGCATTCATGAGAAGATCGTCAAGGCTCGCGACCCATGCCCTGACCATGGGTTTGGTCGCCGGCCTCGGCATCGTGGGCGTCACCGCGCCCGCGTGGGCCGAGCCGCCCCCTCCCGAGATCGCGGAGAGCGCCAGCGCCGCCCACCTGAAGTTCCGGCCGCTCCTGGACTATGACAACGACGGCTGCTACCCGTCGGTGGCCATCGGCCACGATGGCACCATGAACCCGGGGCTGAAGCTCGGCGGCGCACGCAACGGGGCGTGCCACGACGCCTCCGACCTGAAGAACAGCAACATGTACGCGCGCACCCGGTGCAACGCCAACGGCTGGTGCGCGCACAAGTACGCACTGTACTTCCAGAAGGACCAGAAGAACGACGGCACCCTCGTACACAACGGACACGTCCACGACTGGGAACACATCGTGGTCTGGACCAAGGACAACGAGGTCAAGTACGTCGCCGCCTCCCAGCACGGCAGCTATGTCGTCAGGGAGCCTGCCGAGATCGAGATGGACGGCGACCACCCGAAGATCGTCTACCACTTGCAGGGCGGCGACACGCACGCGTTCCGGTTCGCCGACAAGGGCGAGCAGCCGGAGAACCATGAGGGGCGCTGGCACGAGCCGGACCTGATCAGCTGGAGCGGCTTCCCCTCCAACGCGCTGCGCGACAAGCTCGCGGCACACGACTGGGGCTCGGCCACCCTCGCCCTCAAGGACCAGGGCAACGAATTCGCCCGCGACCTCGCCAAGGCCCACCGCCGGCTCGTCGCCAACGGCGAGTATTACGAGGAGGAGGAGCTGCCCTTCGACTTCAACATCTACACCAACATCCTGCCGCCGGGGATGCCGGACCCGAACACCCCGCCTCGTGACGACGACGGTGGCGGCGACGACGGTGGCGGCGACGGCGAACCCGCGGACTCCCTGCGGGTGATGGGGCTGGGGTCGTCCAGCACCTTCGGCGAGGGCAGCCCGGACGGCAACGGTTACAGAGACGTGGCCGACCACGGGTTCAGCGACCTCTTCGAGGCCAAGGACGCGGCGGCGGCCGCCGCCCAGGACACCACCCCCAAGGTGGACTGGGTCGGATCCGTACGGGTCGGGACCATGCCCGACCGCGACGTCGAAGGCTGGCGGGGATACAAGATCAACCAGATCGCCGACAAGGCGCGGTGCGCTGTCAAGACGTACCAGCCCAACCTCATCACGCTCATCGCGGGCGGCAACGACGTCATCTATGACCACGAGATGGGCGGGGCGATCGGCCGGCTCGAATCCCTGATCAAGCAGGTCATCGAGGACGACTCGCGCGTGACCGTGCTGGTGGCCGGCATGCAGCCGTTCGGCGACCCGGCCACCAACCGGCGCGGAGAGGCGTTCACCGCCCAGATCGCCGAGCTGGCCGGACGGCTGGCCGGCCAGGGACTGCGGGTCGGGTACGCCGACACCACCGGGCTGGAGCTGTCCGATATCGGCTCCGACAACGTCCACCCGAACGCCGCCGGCTACCGCAAGATCGGCGAGGCGTTCGTGAAGGCGGCCCGCGAGGCCATGGGCAAGAACTGGATCCGCAAGCCGCACGCGATGGCGGCGAACGCGGGCAGCAATCCCTGTGGTCTCGTGGACCACGGCCCCGGCCTGCACGTGCCGACGTCGGACAAGCTGGGCACCGGCTGGGAGGACCGCGGCGTCATCCAGGAGACCCAGTTCCCCTCCAGCAACAGGTTCTGGATGGTGGACATCAATCAGGACCGCAAGGCCGAGTTCGTGACCGTGGACACGAACCAGAACTTCCGGTTCTGGTGGAACAGCGGGCCCTCGGGGAGCAAGTGGGTGCCGTTCGTGGAGGGCACCCACTCCTACAAGCCGCCCGGCGGCGCGGTCGGCAACATGCTGCGCTTCGCCGACGTGGACGGCGACGGCTTCCCCGACTGCCTGACCGTATGGCTGACCGGGCAGGTGGACGTGCGCACGTGGAACGCCGGCGCCCCGGCCGGGCAGCGCATGTGCATGAAGAAGTACGACGGCGTGGCGAACGTCTTCTCCAACGGCTCAGAAGGGGACAAGCTGACCATCGATCCCAACACGAGGATCCGCTTCGCGGACGTCACCGGAGGCGGCCGCGATGACTACCTGCTGCTCAAACCCGACGGTACGGCGACCGCGTGGTACAACAGGGACTTCCAGGTCAAGGGCGAGCGCAAGTATCTGGACTGGGCCCCGCCCCAGAAGATCAGCGGCCCGCTCAAGTACCCCCGCGAGATCCGTTACGCCGACATCAACGGTGACAGGCGCGCCGACCGCATCCTCATCACCGCCAAGGGCGGCGCCAGGGCCTGGATCAACGAAGGGGCCAAGGGCGCCGGCGGGAAGTATCGCGACATCGGGCGCATAGCCGGTGACGCGGAGGTGCCGGTCAAGGACATCCACTTCGCCGACCTCGACGGGGACGGCAAGGCCGACTTCCTGCGCATCGGCTGGACCGGCGTCACGCACGCCTGGCTCAACAAGCTGCCGCCCGAGTACTTCGCCAAGTTCCACCCGTAGGACCCCAGGTCTGAGTTGTGCCCGGTCAGCGTGGAGCCTGACCGGGCACGTCGCCGTTGCCGCCTCCCCCGCACCCTCCGATGGCGAACATCCTCGACCAGGGTGCGAACCTGGGGAAAACCCGGCCACGACTCCTTGGGGACAGGGCGCACAATGCAGTGTTTGCGTAAAAGCTTGAATCGACCGTAAAAACTCCCGCACCGCCGCGCGGCAGCGGTTTCGGAAATCTTGCGCAGCGACTTGACGTCGGCCCGGAAGCAGGAGTGACGATGGAAAGAGAAAGCGCGAGGCGACACAAAAAGGGGGTGGTCTCATGCTCAAGGAAGTATTCGCGGCGAGCGCTCTGGTGACGGTCGCGATCGCTCCCTCGGCGGTGTCGGCGACTCCGCAGGTCCGGGCCGGGGGCTCTACTCAAAGCACGCCGGCGGCGGCACCGGCATCGCTCGGCGCGTGCGCGGCGGCCGCGGCCCCGAAATGCAAGTGGATGGAAGGCAGCAAGAACCGGTGCCGGCTCTGCAAGACGAAGAGCGGCAACTGGAAGCAGCAGTACTGCGAGCCGAAGACCGGCAAACCCCAGAAGGAAGAAGGACCCAAGCAGATCACCTGCACGTTCAAGACGAGCCAAATAATCGAGGACGGAAAGACGAAGACCCGTCAATGCGAGGTGTGCAAGGACAGAAATACAGGCAAGGTAATATCCGATAAATGCTTCGAAGGCTGACCCGAGTCGCTGCTGGGCTGTGCCGAAACGGCCCAGCAGTTCCGTGCCTCGCAGGAGCGCCCGCCCCCGCGGCGTCGGGGTCCCTGGATCGGGCTGCGAAGATCAGCCGAGCGTGAACGTCCTGGCGGGGATACGGCCCCGGCTGGGAGGGTGGGCGTCATGATGGAAGACTTGCGGGACGCCGAACGCCGGCTCCAGGCCGCGCAGCTCGCCGGAGATGTCGAGGCGCTGGATCGGCTGCTGGACGATCGGCTGATCTTCACGTTCGGTGCGAACGTGGCGACCAAGGCGGACGACCTGGAGCTGCACCGCACCCGGACGCAGGTGCTGACGAAGGTGGCCGAGGAGGACTTGACCGTGCTCGCCGATGGGCACACCGGGGTGACGTGGTTTCTCGGCACCGTCGAAGGCACCGTCTCCGGTGCGCCGTTCTCGGCCAGGATGCGCTACACCCGTACGTGGCTGTACACCGAGACGCACGGTTGGCGAATCATCGCCGTGCACGCCGGCACGACCGATTGACATAGGCGCTCTCGCTGGCCTTGGCAGTCCAGGCCGGTCATGTCCTCTTCACGTCGGGGACATGACCGGACAGGTGTAACCCGCATTGATGGGTAAGTGGTTCCACCTGACCACGCCACCACCCGCTACATGAACTCGCCGTTGATGCCGGGCAGGGCGAGCGTGGCCCGGGAGGAGGATTTCCGGTGCGCGTCCCCGATGAGCAGGTACGCGGTGCGCATCAGCGCTTGCTGGCGGGCCAGCACGAACTCGTGGAAGCCTTCATGACGGTTCAATGGGCTCTCCTCTCAACCGTTGCCAACGCCACCGGGGCGGCGAAAGGTTGCAGGCGGAGGATCGGCCGGCCCCGGTCGGGGAGATGGCTCAGCTCGTGGCGACGAGGGGACAAACCCTGACGCACAACGCGGAAGGCGCAAACTTTCCCGGCTGACCGCACATCCAACGCTCCGTGGAAATACTGATCGACGGGGATCCTCAGTACCTGGGGACGTACTGGCTGGCCGGGCGGCTCGGGGCGGGCGGCCAGGGGGTCGTCTACGAGGGGTACGCGGAGGACGGCGCCCGCGTCGCGATCAAGGTGCTGCACAGCGACCAGGACGCCGGCCAGCTCGCCAAGGAGGCCGCGGCGGCCCAGCGGGTGGCGTCGTTCTGCACGGCGCGGGTGATCGAGGCCCGGCTGGACGGGGCCAGGCCGTACATCGTCAGCGAGTACGTCGCGGGACCGAGCCTGCGCGCCGCCGTCACCGAGGGACGCCGCTTCTCCGGCGGTGACCTGCACCGGCTGGCGACGGCGGTCGCGACCGCGCTGACCGCGATCCACGACGCCGGGGTGATCCACCGCGACCTCAAGCCCGACAACGTGCTGCTGGGCCCGGACGGCCCGCGCGTGATCGACTTCGGCATCGCCAGGACGGCCGAGATGTCGCTGACCGCGACCGGCCTGGTCCGGGGCACGCCGACGTACATGGCGCCGGAGGTGTTCACCGGCGACCGGGCGGGGATGCCCGCCGACGTGTTCGCGTGGGGCGCGATCATGCTGTACGCGGCGACCGGCAAGGACCCGTTCGAGGCCGCCACCCTGGGCGCCGTCATGCACCGGGTGCTGTCGTCCATCCCGGACCTGGGGGTGATGCCCGAGTCGCTGCGCCCGCTGGTCGAGGCGGCGCTCAGCAAGGAGCCGCTGCACCGGCCGAGCGCCCGCGACCTGCTGCTCTCCCTGGTCAGCGGGGGGCCGGACCTGGGCCAGCTGCTCGTGCAGGGCGGCAGGGAGGCGGCCGGAGTGACCGGCGCCGCCGACCCCGGCCTCGGGGCGCTGGCCGAGGACGCGTACGGGATGCTCGCCCCGGAGGAGCGGGAGCTGGTGCCGGAGGTGTTCCTGCGGCTGGTCACGGTGGGTGAGAGCGGCGGGCTGTCGGCGTGCCGGGCGGAGCTGGCCGAGCTGGTCGAGGGCAGGTCGCTGCCCGAGGTCTCGTCGGTGAACAGGATTCTGGAGGTGTTCGGGTACCTGCTGGGCCGGGACGGCGAGTCGGTCTGGCTGACCCGTCCCGCGCTGCCGCGCGCCTGGCCGCGCTACCGCCATTGGGTGGAGGCCAACCGGGACGGCCTGGCCGTGCACCGGGAGATCCTGACGGCGGCACGGCGCTGGGACCAGTCGGGCCGCAGGGACGGCGACCTGTTCCAGGGCTCGGCCCTGGAGAACGCCCTCCAGTGGGCGGCCACCGCCCGCAGGAACATCACCCTCTCCCCCACGGAACGCGACTTCCTGGAATCCGCCGCCGCACTGACCAGGCGCAGGGCCAGGCGCAGCCGCCTCGTCACGCTGAGCCTGGCGGGATTGCTGACGATCGCGCTGGTCGCGGGCGGCCTGGCGGTGCAGCAGGGCAGGCTGGCCGACGAGCGGGCGGCCCGCATCGCCGTCCAGCTCGGCAAGGCGGAGGCGGCGCGGCTGGCGCAGGTCGCGGACACGTACCGGCACAGCGATCCCCGCCTGGCCATGCACCTCAGCCTGGCCGCGTGGCGGCTGGACCGCACGCCGCGGACCAGGACGGCGCTGACGGCGTCGCTGGCGCAGCGCGAGGTGTCCATGTTCAGGGATCCGGCGACGGCGGGCGACACCCTTCGCGTGCTCAGCGCGGACGGCCGGACGATGGCCAGCGTGAGCGGCGACGCCGTACGGCTCTGGGACGTGACCACGGGCAGGCCCAAGGGCGGGATAGCCAAGCTGGGGCTCGGGGACGGCAGCCCGGCCGGCGCCGCGCTCTCCCCGACCGGCCGCCGGGTTCTGGTGGCCACCGGCACGCAGGCCGGGGTGTGGGAGCTGCGAACGGGCCGGCGGATCGCGACGTGGCGGTTCGACAAGGAACTCGGGCAAGGCGTGGACCTGCCGGTCAGCGTGGAGTACGGCAGCGTGGACAGGTACGCGGTGGTCCGCATCGACCGCGACGACTACCTGTGGGACGTGGAACGGAACCGCCGCGCCAGAACCGCCGACAAGCTCGGCCCGATGACGCCGACCGGGACGGCCGTCTACTCCTCCGCCTCCGTCTCGCCCACCCGGATCGACCGGCGGCGCGTCCCGGACCTCGCCACGCAGGCCACCCGCCGCGCGGCCGGCCGGTGCGACCTGTGCGGATGGCCGCTCGCCCTCACGCCGGACGGCCGCGGGCTGGCGCAGGCGGCGCCGGACGGCCTGGTGATCACGTCGGTCAGGGACGGCTCGGTCATGCACACGATCGGGGACCGCGGCACCCTCTGGAACCAGGGCGAGGTGACCTTCAGCGCCGACGGGCGGCTGCTCGCCACGGCCACCCGCGACGACATCCAGGTGTGGATGCGGGATGGCCACTTCCTGACCGAGGTGACGCTTCCTGAGGGCCTGTCGGACGAGGCCCTGGCCCCGGGCGCCATCCCCCAGGTCGCCTTCGACGGCCGCGTCCTGCGCTACCTCCTGGTGGACCGGGTCGTCACCGTGAGCCTCGCCGACGTGTCACTGGTCTCAGGGAGGACGTACTGGGCGAAGGCCGCGCTGACCCCGGGACGCCTGCTGAGGGTCGAGGCCGACGGCCGCGAAGAGATCCGCGTGATGACGCCCGGCGAGCCGGGCGAGATCCTTCAGCGCCGGACCGGCGAGGACGGGACGACCGCGCTCGCCCTCAGCCAGGACGGGCGGCTGGCGGCCGTCGGCGGCGCCCGGACGATCTCCGTGCTGGACGCGAACGCCCGGCGGGAGCTGGCCAGGCTGACCCCTGCCGCCTTCACCGCCACCGAACAGCTGGCGTTCAGCCCGGACGGCACGCGGCTGGCCACGGTGGTGGAGGGGCCGGAGCACGGCGCCGCCCGCACGTACTCGCTGGCGATGTGGGACTGGAAGGCCCGCCGCCTGCTGTGGTCACGCGACGTGCGGCGGGCCCAGGACGTGGAGTTCGCACCGGACGGCAGGACGCTGGCGGTCGCCACCGACGCCGAGCGCCTCTACGACGCCGCCTCCGGCCGGCCGATCGGCGGCCCGTTCGGCGGCGCGGGCCAGGGCATCACGCTCACCGACGCGGTCTTCACCCGGGACGGCCGGTCGCTGGCCGTCGTGGACTCGGGCGGGCGCCTGACCGTCTACGACGTGGCCACCCGCCGCCCGGCCGGGGAGGCGATCAGGGGGAACCTCAGCGGGCACGCGGTCAGATCGCCGCGCGAGGACGTCGTCGCGGCGGTCACGCGGGACGACCGGGTGCAGCTGTTCGACCTGGCGGGACGGGCGTCGCTGGGGGTGCTGGCCGACGCCAACCAGTACGGCGTGCAGGCCCTGGCCTTCGCCGCCGACGGTACGAAGGTGCTGGTGCTCGACGGTAACGGGACGGTGCGCGAGCAGCTCGTCGAGCCGGGCGCGGTCGCGGCGGCGGTGTGCGCCCGCGCCGGGAGCCCGTTGAGCAGGACGGAGTGGGCGCGTCACGTCACGGGTGCGCCCTATCACGAGACGTGCCCCCGGCCATGACGACGACGGGCCGGGCCCGGATATTCGGTGGCCGGCCCGCCCGCCGAGGACACAAGATGGTGCCCGTGACTCTGGCCACCCCCATGCTGAACACCGCTCGCCTGCGCCTGCGCCCCTTCGCCGACGCCGACGCGGACGCCCTCTTCGCGCTGCACAGCAACACCCACGTGATGCGCTACTGGGACTCCCCGCCGTGGACCGAACGGGCCCGCGCCGAGCGTTTCATCGCGATATGCCGGAAAATCGCGGACGAGGGCACCGGAGCCCGGGTGGCCATCGACCGTGTCTCCGACGGGGCCTTCGTCGGCTGGTGCGGCCTGACCGGATGGAACCCGGACTACCGCAGCGCGTCGCTGGGCTACTGCCTGGACGATGCGATGTGGGGCCACGGCTTCGCGACGGAGGCCGCGCACGCGTTGCTGCGGTGGGCGTTCGACACACTGGACCTGAATCGGGTCCAGGCCGAGGCCGACACGCGCAACGTGGCATCTGGCCGGGTTCTGGAGAAGATCGGATTCGTACGCGAAGGAACGCTGCGGGAAGACTGCATCGTCAACGGCGAGGTGTCCGACTCTTGGGTGTTCGGGTTGCTCAGGCGGGAGTGGCGCCCGTCAGCCGTCCCGGTTCCGGCCTCCTAGGGCCTAGCCGGGGAGGGCCGTCCCCGAGAGGACGGCCCTCCGGCCATCGGAGGGATGTCAGTTCACGCAGTCCTGGCTCTTGAGGGCGAGGCCGAGCTGCTCGACCTTGTTCTGCCGGTTGAGGCCGAAGTAGTAGTGCGCCTTGCGGTTGCCGGGCACGGTGGCGTAGTAGCCGCTCGGTTCCTCCTTGACGCCGGGGTAGGCCTTCTTGATCTGGCGGAGGGTCGAGCCGGCGCCGATGCCCTTGGGGGTGCGCACCCCGGCCGGCGCGAAGATGACGGCGACGCCGCGCTTCTTGGAGAGGTAGAGCCCCACCTCGTCGCGAGCGTTGCGGTGGGCCTTGTAGTCCCAGCCGGAGCAGTAGCCGCGCCACTTGAGCACGATCTTGCCGGTGGCCTTGGCCTGCTTGGCCGTCATCCCCAGCTTGACGCCGCCGTAGCCGTACGGGCCGAAAGTGCCCGACGGAGCGGTAACGGCTCCTGCCGGGCTCGCGATCACCAGCGTCGCGCCGGCGACCGCCAGCGCCGCAACCAGTGGAGTCATCTTCATCCTCATCGCCCCGTTTCTTCAGTGGTTCGTGGAAATCCCTCCTTTTGATGCCGCTCACGGGTGGTTGGTTCGCCACCAGTTGATCTCAGTGGCGACGACCGGCACGGCGGCGAGGGCCGGCACAGGTGGGCGCGATGCGCCGCCGAGACCTGCCGGGTACGCCGCTCGGCCGCGGTCACCGCGCTGCGGATCGCGCGCAACAGCATGGTAAGTTCGAAGACTTTGTCCGTATCGAAAGGCACGTCATGGACTCTCTCTCCCTGCACAACCGTTTCCTGAGCGACGCGCTCCCCCGGATTCGGCAAGATCCGAGAGTGGCCGGTGTCGCCGTCGCGGGGTCGATCGCCAAGGGGCACCCCGACGTCTATTCCGATGTCGATCTCATCGTGGTCATCGACGACGAGGCGTTCGACCGGGTCATGGAGGAGCGTCTTGAGCTGATCGGCTCGTGGGCAGCCCTGGTGGCGGGGTTCACCGGGGAGCACGTCGGCGAACCGCGTCTGATCATCACGCTCGTCGGGCCGCCCCTTCTCCATGTCGACTTCAAGTTCGTGCGGGCGTCCGACTTCGCCGAGCGGATCGAGGACCCGGACGTTCTCTGGGATCGGGACGGCAGCCTGGCCGCCTCCCTGGCGGAGCATCCGCCGGCGGACTCGTCGCTCGACCTCCAGTGGATCGAGGACCGGTTCTGGGTCTGGGTGCACTACGGCGCGACGAAACTCGGCCGTGGCGAACTGTTCGAGGTCATCGGCTTCCTCAGCTACCTGCGCGAGGCCGTGCTGGGTCCGCTGGCCGCCCGGCGGGTGGGTGCGTCACCCCGGGGTGTCCGCCACCTCGAATCCATCGCACCGGACGAGGCGCGTGCCCTTCAGGCCACCCTCTGCGGCTACGACCGCATTGACGCCGGCCGGGCTCTGCTCGCCTGCGTCGATCTCTACCGGCAGTGGCTCGACAACGCGGCGGCGGGGCTCGTACCCCGTCGCCACGCCGAAAAGCTCGCTGTCCAGTACCTCCACGACGTCATCGCCCAGGTGAGCTGACCAGCCACGCAGGCGGTCCGGCGCGGTCAGGGCCGATGATCACATCCAGCGCCCCTGCGCGCCGGTTCCTCACCTGAGGGAGATCAGTGCTCTTGACAGGGAGCACTCCAGAGCGAGAGCATTGCTCTCATAACAGGGCAATGCTCTCCAAAGAGAGCATGCTGGAACGACCGTCAACCTTGGGAAGCCCATGAAGCTCGCGCCGCACCTGCACCGCCTCGGCAATGATGTCGTGGCGTGCTACCTCGTCGACACCGCCGAGGGCATCACCCTGATCGACGCGGGGCTGCCCGGCCACTGGCGGGATCTGCAGGCCGAACTCCGTTCCCTCGGCAAGTCCGTCGACGACATCCGCGGGCTGGTGCTGACCCACGGCGACTCCGACCACATCGGGTTCGCCGAGCGCCTGCGCAGCGAACACGGCGTACCGGTGTTCGTGCATGCCGCCGACGCGGCCCGCACCCGTACGGGAGAGAAGCCCAAGACCGCGTGGGGCCCCATGCGTCTCGGCCCGACGCTCGGCTTCTTCGGTTACGCCATCCGCAAGAACGGCCTGCGCACCCGCTACGTCAGCGAGGTCACCACGATCGCTGATGGCGACGTCCTGGACCTGCCCGGGAGCCCGGTGATCGTGGGCATGCCGGGGCACTCGCCGGGAAGCGTGGCGGTGCACGTCCCGATCGCCGACGCGCTCTTCGTCGGCGACGCCCTGACCACGCGGCACGTCCTCACCGGGCGCGGCGGCCCGCAGCCCGCGCCGTTCACCGACGACCCGGCCGAAGCGCTCTCTTCCCTCGACCGGATCTCCGGCCTGCCGGCGTCCTGGGTTCTCCCCGGCCACGGCGCTCCCTGGCGCATCTCGCCGGCCGGAGTGCGCGAAGCGGTTCAGTCCGCGTAGCCAGGCAGCGACAGCACCGTGCCCACGCCGCCTGACTGCCGCCTCCCGTCGCCAAGCCGCTCCTCACCCAGTACATTTCCCTTATCGGGTTCGGGTTCGGTGTCTCCTTTCCTCTGGGTGTGGACGGGACGGTGGCATGGATTTCCAGCTTGCCGTGGTCGCCGACCATGTCGTCTGCGTGACCAGCATTCTCATGCTCGTCCTCTCTGGGGCGGTTCTCGCCTTCTCCGCGTTCAAGCGCGATGCTGCGGAAAACGCCGGAAAGAGACGGCATGTGTTGTCCGCCGGCGCCCTCACTCTCGTGGGGAGCCTTCTGGCCGGCGCCACGTGCCTGCCGACGTGGTTCGGCGTTTCCTACGAGGATTCCAGCAAGGTCATGCAAGCGATCGGCGGCGTCGCGGCGCTGGTGGGCGCGACGATGGCCAACAAGTCGCTGCCCGGTTTCATGCAGTTCATCCGTCCCGTGCTCCGGCTCCTCCAGGCCCTGGGAGCGCTCGTCGTCTTTCTCGCCGTGATCATGGGCATAGCCACGATCCCCCGGGCGGCCACCGGGTACATGGACATCGAATACCTGAAGGGCGACAAACCGGCCAAAACTCGCGAATGCGGGCCAATTCTGGGCTTCGCCTATTGCACCGACCACTACACCCTGCGACTCCCCAGCCGCTCCCAAACGGACACGACATATCGGGTCAACTGCCTGGCCTACTGCGGCGGAAACACCGTCATCCGCCTTCAGCTTGCCGGATGCCCGGAAGCGAAATCCAGCTACGAAATCACCGGGACCGTCCCTCCTCTCCGAGGCGAACTCAGCTCCGCCCACTCACCCTTCCAGGTCAAGACGGACGACATGTCCCCCGGTCAGGACCTCCGGATCCACCTCCGCAGAACCGACCCGGCCACCTGCCCTGCCGACCTCATCCTGACCTCCGGCAAGCTGATGTAGCCCTCACGTACGCCGGCGGAAGGCCCCGCGTAGGCCGGCCGTACGATCGTGGGCCCCGGGTCAGCCGTGCAGGGCGAGGTAGGGGGCGAGGGCCAGCAGGGTCACGAGCAGCGCGTACTTGAGCGTGCGGGCGGGCAGCGCCCGGGCGATCTTCCAGCCCAGCAGGACACCGGCGAGCTCGGGGACGCCGACCAGGACGGCCAGCGGCCAGTCGACGGCGTCGTGGGCGAGATAGCCCGCGCTGCCCACGACGGCGATGGCGATCGACTGGGCCTGGGCGCAGGCGAGGGATTCCAGCACGGGCACGCCCAGGGCGACCAGCAGGGGGACGGTGAGCATCGGCCCGCCGACGCCGACGACGCCCGCCGCGACGGCCACGGCCAGCCCCAGTACGGCCACCGCGCCGGGTGACGGGTGCGGCCGGGTCTCCGCCGGACGGCGGCGCTCGCGCAACCACATCAGGGCCGCCACGCCCGCCACGAAGACGGCCAGCACCCCGCCGAACACCTGCCTGGACACCAGCGTGTTGATGAGCACACCGAAGGGGGCGCCGGCCAGGGCGGCCGCCGCGAGGATCAGCGCCGTGCGCCGGGTCCGGGGGTCTCGGAGCTGCCCGGAGCGGGTGTAGGCGGCGGTGGCCAGCACCCCGGTGGCGACGTGGGTGACCATGGCGGTGCCGGCCACCTGGGCCGGCGCCAGGTCGGTCAGGGCGATGGTCGGCAGCACCCCGCCGGGCCCCACGGCGGTGATCCCCACCCCGCCGACCAGCCCGGCCAGGCCGAGCGCGACCAGCACCGGCAGGCTCAGCCCGGCCATCACCGACCGCCAAAGACGTGGGGCCGGCACGGCAGCGTGGAACACGGCACGGACAAGACGATCTCCAGGAAGAAGCGGGGTGGTCAGGCCGTGGCCGGTGGCAGGCCGCGGTGCAGCGTCGCGCGCAGGGTCATGCGGTCCGCGCGGATGCGGATGGACTCGGCGTCGACGGCGCGGCCGTCGGCCAGCCGGGTCAGCCGTTCCAGGGCGAACACCGCCGCCCCGGCCGCGATGCCCAGCAGCGCCGCGGTGTCCGGGTCGGCGCACACGGCGTGGACCGCGACGTCGGCGCGGCCCAGCCGGCTGCCGGTGGTCTCCTCGATCAGGCCGAACACGTCCCGGCGCACCAGATCACCGGCGAGCACCGCGGCGCCGACGTCGGCGGTGAGATAGCTGGTGTCCAGCGACAGCGGCAGGCCGTCCAGCCACCGCACGCGCTCCAGGCGCACCCCGCCCGCCTCGGCGGGCACCTCCAGGCGGGCGGCGACGGCGTCCGGCAGGATCGCCACCTTCTCGGCCACCCGCACCTCGTTGGTCACCGTGCCGTGGCCGGCCAGCGTCTCGGCCAGGCCCGCCAGCCGGTCCAGCCCGTGCCCGTACTTGGGCATCACCACGGTGGTGCCCACCCCGCGCCGTCGCGTGATCAGGCCCTCCTGCCGGAGCAGGCCGAGCGCTTCACGAACCGCGTTGCGGGAGGCTCCCAGCTGCCTGCCGAGGGTCCGCTCGTCCGGCAGCGCGCCGCCGAAGCGGTCCTCCGTGATCTGCTGCCGCAGCACGTCGGCCACCCGCCGGGCGCGCTCGGCCCGGGGCCGCGACGACCTCCACTCCGCGGCCGGGGCACCGGCCGCCTTCCCGCTGCGGTCCATGTCGGCCACGCTAACCGCCGCCCGTTACGCCAGTGTTACGCCACCTGCGCCGACCAGCGCGAACGCCTCACCAGCCGGTTCAGGGGCGGCCCCGCACGCTCCGCCACCCGCCCGGCCTGCTCGCAGCTCCGATACCCGGTCATCCACGGGCCGGCGATGGCCGGCTACCCCGGAGGCCGGATCAGGCGGACGTAGGTGCGATCGTCGAAGCTGTCCGCACCAGGCCGGACCGCTTTGGTCGCCGGATGCTCGTCGATCCGCAGCGGGTCGGTGGCCACGGACGCCGCCAGCCGGCGCTCGGCCGAGGCGAGGCTGGGTTCGGCGCTCAGGTAGCCGTCCGAGGCCAGCACCACCTGGTCGACGCCGTCCAGGGGGAAGATGTCGATGAACCGCTCGGGCACCCGCCGCCCGTCCAGCACCCCGTACCCGTAGGGGCCTGGCCGGTTGGCCAGGATGCTCTGCCGCCGCAGGAGCGGCAGGATCAAAGCCCGGCCGGGATCTTCGGCCGCCAGCGTGCTGACGTCACCGTCGCCGGCCAGCAGGCAGTGCAGGAAGGCCGCCCTGGCTTGCGCGAGCACCCGGTCCAGGAGCTTGTCCCCGTCATGACACTCCCAGCATGATGCCGGCCCGGGCGCGTCCTCCTCCGCGCTGCGGGCCAGCGCGACATGGACGTCACCCACCCGCCACACCACCTCCTGCTGCGGCAGCATGACCGCGGCCACCGCGCAGGGTGCGACCAGGTCGTCGTTCGCGATCCCCCACCGGGCGCGTAAGCGGGCCAGGTCGGCGGTGATCTCCCGGACCGCCCGCTCCGGTCCGGCATCCGCCGCCAGGCGGGCCAAGGTTCCGGCCACCTGCTCGGCGGCACGAGCTCCGCCGCTCATCCCGCCGTAGTCCCGTCCGCTCTTGTCCGTCGCCCCGTCGACGACCGCCACGCAGCGCAGCGCGCCGTGCCTGTCGTGCAGGACCACCAGCCGGTCCTCCCCTGCCCCGCCTTGCCGATCCTTGGGGACAGAGTGCCGCTCGGCCACGCTCCAGGTCCGCATCTGCCGCCTTCCCTCCCCCACCGGACTTTCGCCACAACCCTGGCATGACGACACCCGAGTACGTCACGGCCCTGCGATGCGCGCATTTGAGCACATCCGAAATGCCATCGCTAATACTTCAAGAGTCACAACGATTTACGGAACGCGCAAAACTGCACAAATCGCACGAGGAGCGCGACGGTCGGCTCGGGTTACGCTGACACCTGCCCTGCTCACCTATCCGGTTGGACACCTCCTCGGGAGAGCTGAAATGTCATCCTTCACGAATAGTGCGACGGCGTTATCGTGGGTCTGATCCCCCCGCGCCCTTTCCAGAGCGTCGTGGTCTGCGGTGTCGCGGGAGTCGCCGGCGTGGTCTGCCTCGCCGAGGTCGCAGGCCGGCTCGGCCTGGTGTCTCCCCTGCAGTTCCCGCTCGCCTCGACGATTCTCGTCACCGCCGCCGCGCTGGCCGGCGACGCCGGCTTCCTCGCCGACGTCCTGGCCACCTTCACCGGCTGGGCGCTGGGGCTGCTGGCCGCCGTGGCCCTCGCCGTCCCCGCCGGAGTGCTGCTCGGCAGCCTCCCGCCGCTCGAACGGGCGCTGCGTCCCGTGATCGAGTTCCTGCGGCCGATCCCGTCGGTGGCGCTCATCCCGCTGGCCGCCTTCGTCTTCGCCGACCGCCTGGAGATGAAGGTGGCGATGATCGTGTACGCGTCGGCCTGGCCGATCCTCCTCAACACCCTCTACGGCCTGCGTGAGACCGACCCGCTCGCCAAGGACACGCTGCGAGCCTTCGGGTTCGGCCCGTTGTCGGTGCTGTGGCGGGTCAGCCTGCCCAGCGCGGCGCCGTTCATCGCGACCGGGATCCGGGTGGCGGCGGCGATCGCCCTCATCCTGGCGGTGAGCACCGAACTGCTGGCCGGCGGCACGCGCGGCATCGGCCATTTCATCATCCTGGCCGAGAGCAGCCCGGACGGCCTGCGGCTGACCATCGCCGCCACCATCTGGGCCGGAGCGCTGGGCCTGCTCACCAACGGGCTGCTCGTCCTCGCCTCCCGGCGTCTGCTGCCCTGGCACACCGCAGCGAGGGCAGAGCGATGATCAGACCGCTGCTCACCGCCCTGGCTCGGCTGTGGCTCGTCCCGGTCGTCCTGGGCGTCTGGGAACTGACCACCCGGCTCATGCGGCACCCGTACTTCCCGCCGCCCACGGCGATCGCCCAGCGCATGCGGGAGCTGTGGTTCGACGGCCCGCCCAGCAGGCTCTGGCTCAGCGCCATGGCTCTGGACAACGCTCCGCACAGCCTCTCCAGGCTGCTGGCCGGATGGGCGCTGGCCGGGATCATCGGCGTCCTCGCCGGGATCGCGCTCGGCCGGTCGCCGCTGCTGTCCAGGTTCCTCGACCCGATCATCCAGTTCGGCCGCGCGCTGCCGCCACCGGCTCTGCTGCCCATGTTCCTGGCCCTGTTCTCCACGGGCACCCGCATGCAGATCGCGACCATCACCTGCGGCATCATCTGGCCGGTCCTGATCAACGCCGCCGACGGCGCCCGCAACGTCGACCCGCTCCACCTGGACTCCGCCCAGGTCTTCAAGCTGTCCCGGACGCAGCGGCTGCTGCGGGTCCTGCTGCCCTCGGCGGCACCCAAGATCCTCGCCGGGTTACGCGTCAGCCTGTCGCTCGCGCTCATCCTCATGGTGATCGCCGAGTTCTTCAGCACCGAGGGCATCGGCTTCCAGCTGCGTGCCGCGCAGCGCGCCTTCGACCTGCCGGGCATGTGGGCCGCCATTGTCCTGCTCGGCGTCCTGGGCTATCTGCTCAACCAGGCCTTCCTCCTGCTGGAACGCCGGGCCTTGAGCCGGCACCCCGCGCACACCACCACCTGACCGGCACCCCGCCACGTCCGCCGACACAATAATCGTCGCCGAAATCGTGTCGCGAAAAGACGACCCGAATGGCAAAGTCGCCCAATGGAACTGCTGGCCATCTGACGTTTTCCCCTTTCTTTGGAGCGTTCATGTCCGGACCCAAAAGCTGTCGCATGCGCATTCGCGCGCTCTTACTCACCGTCATCGCCGTGGTTGCCGCAGGCTGCGGCGGTGACCCGACCACCGGAAAGGCCGGGCTGGAGAAGAGCACCATCACCCTCGGCATGCTCCCCCTGCCGGAAGTCGCCCCCATCCAGATCGGCATCGACAAGGGCTACTTCGAAGCGCAGGGCCTCACCGTCAAGGTCGAGATCATCCAGGGCGGCGCGGCCGCGATGCCGGACCTGCTCAGCGGCAAGCTGGACGTCCTGCACAGCAACTACGTCTCGGCGATGCTCGCCGCCGGCCTCGGCGTGGCCAAGCCCAAGGTCATCGGCGAGGCCTACGTCGCCCAGGACGGCAACTTCGTCCTCATGACCAAGCGCGACTCCCCCATCACGACGCTGGCCCACCTCAAGGGGAAGAAGGTCGGCGTCAACACCCTCAACAACGTCGCCACCCTCGCCGTCAGCGCACTGCTGAAGACTGCCGGGCTGGCACCGGACGACGTCAAGTTCGTCGAGCAGCCCTTCCCGCAGATGGCCGGCGCGCTCGACAGCGGGCTCGTGGACGCCGCCGTCCTGCCCGAGCCCTTCTGGCAGACGGCGGCCGAGGACAGCGGTGCCCGCCAGTTGTCGGAGCTGTTCACCGCGGCGACGGCCAAGTGGCCGATGGCCGGCTACGTGGTCACCGACCAGTTCGCCCAGCAGCACCCCAAGACCGTCGCGGCCTTCCAGCGCGGCCTGCAGCAGGCCACGACCACGGCCATCTCGAACTCCGCCGACGCGAAGGCCGCCATCCTCAAGTACACCAAGATCGACAAGGCGACGGCCGACCTCATGCGCCTCGGCGGCTACTCCACCTCGGTCGACAAGGGCCGGCTCCAGCGGGTGGCCGACCTCATGCTCGAGTTCGGCTACCTGAAGGAGAAGCTCGACGTCTCCTCCTTGCTCCTGACGGCAGGCACGTCATGAGCACCACCCCACCACCCACGCCTCACCCGCGGGAGGCCGAGCCATGCGCGTGAAGATCGCCGGCGCCGGGATAGCCGGGCTGAGCACGGCTCTGAGCCTGCACGCCGCCGGGATCACCGACGTGGTCGTCCACGAAGCCGTCGAGGACATCCAGCCGCTGGGCGTGGGCATCAACATCCTGCCGCACGCCGTACGCGAGCTCATCGAACTCGGCCTGGGCGATCGCCTGGCGGAGATCGGCGTCGAGACGGCCGACCTGACCTTCATCAACCGGTACGGCCAGCGCATCTGGAGCGAGCCACGCGGACGGCAGGCCGGCTACGCCTGGCCGCAGTACTCCATCCACCGCGGCCGCCTGCAGCTCATGCTCCTGCGAGCGGTCCGCGAACGCCTGGGCGCCGGCGCCGTCGTCACCGGCTCCCCCGTGACCGGACTCCACCATGACGCCGACCTGCTCGTGGGCGCCGACGGCATCCGCTCCAGCGTGCGGCAGGCCCTGTTCCCCGGCGAGGGCGAACCTCTGTGGGGCGGGCACGTGCTGTGGCGCGGCACCACCTACCGGGCCCCGTTCATGACCGGCCGATCCATGATCATGGCCGGTGACGGGGCGACGAAGATCGTCATCTACCCGATCGCGCCCGACGAGGACGGGAACCAGCTGATCAACTGGGCCGTCCAGCACCAGGCCCCCGAATCGACCCCGCGCGGCGACTGGAACCAGCCCGTCAGCGTGGACAAGATCCTCCCCCACGTCCAGGACTGGCACTGCGACGAGCTCGACATCAGCGAGCTCGTCGCCGCGGCGACGAAGGTGTACGAGTACCCGCTGGTGGACCGCGACCCGCTGCCCCACTGGTCGACCGGCGACGTCACCCTGATCGGCGATGCCGCTCACCCGATGTATCCCACCGGGTCCAACGGCGGCACCCAGGCCGTCATCGACGCCCGGGTGCTCGCCTACGCCCTGGCCACCGGCCGGGGCCTGAAGTTCTACGAGGACGAGCGCCGCCCTGTCACGAACCGCATCGTGCTGGCCAACCGCCAGGACGGCCCCGAGATCATCCTGCGCCTGGCCCACGAGCGCGCCCCCCACGGGTTCGCCGACATCGAAGCGGTTCTGCCCCTCACCGAACGCGAGGAGATCGCCCTGCACTACAAACGGCTGGCCGGCTTCGAACCCGCCACCCTGAACGCGCGCCGCAGCTGGTCCGCGGAGCCTCCGCCCCTGCCACGGCACCGGCGTACGACCTGAGGCGTACCGGCGGCCGAACCCCGTATGGCCTGAGGGGGACGCGCGGGCGCCGGTGCGACTCCTAACGTCGGCGCCATGAAGGTTCCTACGCTGCTGAACGGCCGCGTGTGGCCGCCGGTCCTGTTCTTGGTGGTGTCCGCGCCGCTGCTGGCCGAGGTGCTCAGTGGGGCCACCTCGCTGATCGGCTTCCTGGCGCCGGGCACGTTCGCCGCCTACGTCCTCGTCCTGTACGGGATACCGGTGCTGGTGATCCGGGAGGTCGCCGTCCGCGCCCGGATCGGCCTGCTCGGGCTGTTCTGCCTCGGCCTGGTGTACGGGCTCTACAACGAGGGCCTGCTCACGGAGTCGCTGTACCACCCGCTGGGCGTCCAGGACGACACCTGGGCGGCGTACGGCCTGGTGGCCGGGCTGCGGATCCCGTGGCTCGTGTTCATCGTGCCGTGGCACGGGCTCTTCTCCGTGCTGACCCCGATCCTGCTGACCGAGCACGTGTTCACCCGGCAGGCGGGACGCCCGTGGCTGCCGCTGCCGGTCACGTGGGCGCTGGGCGTCCTCGTCGCCGCCCTGGGGGCCGGGCGGTTCCTGATCATCGGCGAGGACGTGCGCACCCAGCCTGCCTCGACGTTCGCCGTTCACGCCGCGGTGGTGCTGGGGGCGGCGGTGGCGCTGTGCTCGGTGGCGGCGGTCGCGCGCCGATCGGCGCGGCCGGACCCGGTCGCGGGGGCCGGCCGGCCGTGGTGGGCGGCCGGACTCGGCGCGGTCGTGTTCGTGGCGCTGTTCCTCGTCCTGCAACTGCTGGCTCTCTCGCGGGTGCCGTGGCCGTGCCTGCCGGCGTACGGTGCCGTGGTCGGCGGTGGCGTGCTGTGGTCGGCGGTCCGGCGTGGGCCGATCGGGCCGCGCGACGCGGTGGCGTTCGTGCTCGGCGCCGGGCTGGCACAGGCGGCGCTGGCCGTGCTGTTCGGCGCACTCACCGGAAACCCGCTGTGGGCGGCCGCGGGGGCGTTGTTCGGGACCGCGTTCGTGGTGCTGCTCGCACGGGTCCGCCGGGCCGGCCCCTGACCGGGTGGTGGCCGGAGTGTCAGCGGCGCATCCTCACCAAGCCGGGCCATCAGGGGCGCCGGACTGCTGGAGCCGTACCGGCCCGGGCCCGCTGCCCTGGAGGGCGTCGTCGGGGTTGAGGAGCAGGCAGGCCCTCATGGACAAGCAGCCGCAGCCGATGCACCCGGTGAGCTCGTGCTCAAGGCGTTCGAGAGCCCGGCGGCGTTCCTCCAGTTGCTTCTTCCACACCCGGGAGACCCGCTGCCAGTCCCTGTGGGTGGGGGCGCGGTCGGCAGGCAGGGTGGCGAAGACGTCGGCGACGTCCGACAGCGGGATGCCCAGCCGCTTGGCCACGATGATCAGCGATATCCGGCGCAGCATGTGGCGGGAGAAGATCCGCTGGTTGCCGGTGCCGCGTTCGCTGAAGATCAGCCCCTTGCGCTCGTAGAAGCGCAGCGCGGAGGCGGGCACGCCGGTCCGGCGCATGACCTCGCCGATGGTGAGGGGATCGTCCGGACTGGCGCGCACGGCGTCTCTCCTTCGAGGGAGGGGTGATCAGGCGTGATGGTGCGAGCGTGGGGCGCTGAGGAGCAGCACCCCCACGACGATCGACAGGACGAGACTGAGCAGGGCGACGCCGAGCTGGGTCACCTGCCAGGCCCAGGTGAACGCGTCCAGTTGCGCGGCCGCCCCGGCTCCGCCGGCCAGGCGTCCGGCGCTGACCGCGGCGGCGTCGCCGGCGTCGCCGAGCCTGACCGTCAGGAGGCCGGCGAGCGAGGCGCCGAACGCGGCGATCACGAGCGCCTCGGCCGCTCCGCGCAGGGTGTTGAGGAATCCCGTGGCCATGCCGACGATGTCCGCTGGGACCAGGGCCATGGCCTGGCCGTCGGTGATGCCGAAGGAGGCCCCCATGCCGATGCCGATCATCAGCAGCGGCGCCGCGACGGCCGTGACCGTGTCGTCGGCGTTCAGCCCGGTGAGCAGCAGGTTCCCGGCCACGACCAGCACCAGCGCCACCATGATGAGGAGGCGGGCGGCGACCCCTCTGTTCACCAGGGTCACCGCGACCATGGGCGTGAACAGGACGGGAGCCGTCAGCAGCAGCATGACCACTCCTGCGGCTGCCGGGGAGAACCCGCCCGTCGCCTGGAGGTAGGTGGGCAGGAAGACCAGGACGCCGAGGAACCCGATCGAGGTGGTCAGCGTCGCGAGGCTCCAGCCCAGGAAGCCGCGGTTGGCCACCAGCGATGGGGCCAGCACCGGTGCGGCGCTACGCCGCTGCCCGGCACTGAAGATCGCCAACATGGCCAGGCCGGTGATCCCGGTGACCAGGATGACCGGGTGGGTCCAGCCGAGCGCGGGCGCCTCCAGAAGCGTGAACATGAGCAGGGCCAGCGCGGCGACGAACAGCGCGTTGCCCGCCCGGTCGATCGGGCCGGCGCTGTCGGCCCGTGACTCGCGGGTACGGGTCGAGCCGAGGGCGATCAGCAGGCCGATCGCCGTGAAGATCGCGAAGCTGCCCCGCCATCCGGTGGCGGTGATCAGGAAGCCCGTCAGGGTGGGGCCGATGGCGATGCCGATCCCGGCCATGGTCCCCATCAGCGCGAAGGCGCGGTTACGGGCGGCACCGTCGTAGCTGGAGGCGAGGATGGCGCCGCCGGCCGCCATGATCCCGGCCCCGCCCGCGCCGGAGACGATCCGGGCGAGGTCGGTGACGACGATCGCCGGGCTCAGCGCCGTCACGAGGAACCCGGCCGCGAAGACCAGCGCCGCGCCGAGGAACACCCGGCGGCGGCCCACGCGGTCGGCGGCCGAGCCCGCGACGAGGGTCATCGCGGCGAAGGCGAGGTTGTATCCGGCGACGACCCAGTTCAACGCCGATCCGGAGGCATCGAGATCACGTCCCATGCTCGGCAGCGCGACCGCGGTTCCCGAGATGGACATCGCCACCAGGACGACGCCGGCGAGGACTACGGGAAGTGTCAGCGGTGACGGCCGGTCCCTGACGGCCGAAGCGGGGGACGCGTCTGTGGTGGGGTCCATGCTGCTCGCTCTCCCTGGTCTTGGGTCGGAGGGCGAACAGCCCATCAGTTCAACCGAAGTTGAGGTCAACTCCCCTGGTCAGCCGCCGGCCGCCCCGGCGCCACGTGGTCGATGTCGGGGACCCACTGGCGCGGGTCGGCCGGGTCGGGCAGGCGGGCGGGCCGGAGCTGGGCGAGCAGGGAGCGCAGGAGCGGGCGGGGATTGCGCCGGTGCCAGACCACCGACCACGGCAGCAGAGGCGTCGGCTCGACGATCGGGATCCGGCGCAGCCCGCTCCCGGCGGCGTCGATGCTCATCTCGCCCAGCCCGACGGCGCTCTTCTCGCCCAGGAACTGCTCCACCAGGTGCTGCACGCCGATCGCGGGCACGTTGAAGCGCAGCGGCACGCCGAGCCTGGCGGCGAGGCGTTCCAGGTAGCCGCGCCACTCCTCCGCGCCCGCCGGGTCCGGCATGGCGATGCCTCCCGCCCGCAGGTCCGCCGGGCGCAGCTCGCTCCGTCCCGCGAGCGCGTGGTCCTCCGGTACGAACGCGGCCAGCGGCTCCACGCGCACGAGCCGGTACGCCAGCTCCGGCGGCCACGGCCCGGGCAGGTCGTGCACCCGCCCGAAGGCCGCGTCGATCTCCTGCCTGCGCAGCGCGGGCAGCGCGACCGCCAGCCCCTGCCGCATGCTGAGCTCCACCCGCAGCCGGGGGTCGCGCTCGCTGGCCTCCCGCACCAGGCGCAGCGGCGTGAACCGCTCGTCGTAGATGTCCACCCGGACCGGGTCGGCGGCCTCGCGGACCGCCTCGACGGCCCGGTCGAAGGCCGCCACCGCCTCGGCCGCCGCAGGCAGGAAGCTCCGCCCCGCGTCCGTCAGGCGGATGGACCGGGTGGTCCGCTCGAACAGCGCGGCGCCCAGCCCCTCCTCCAGTCTGCGGATGCGCTTCGACAGCGCCTGCTGCGTGACGAACAGGCGCGCTGCCGCCCTGCCGAAGTGCAGCTCTTCCGCGGTCACCACGAAGGCGCGCAGGCCGGAGATGTTCGCGTCCACGCCAGGAGCATGGATTGACAACCACCAGTTGTCAATCCGGCGCGGATGGCTGTTGGACGCGGACGGCGCCGACCGGGTTACCTGGTCGTCGCGACGCAGGAAGGCTGCTCGCGGCGTTGGGAGGCGGAACAGTGGAGATCGTGGAGATCCGTCCGGAGCTGCACCTGCTGCGGCTTGCGTTCGGGCAGGCGTACCTGTGGAACGACGCGGGCACGCTCACGCTGGTCGACACGGGCATCGCCACCAGCGGTGACGCGATCGCCGAGGCGATCGGCCGGCTCGGCCTGCGTACGGACGCCGTACGCCGGGTCGTGCTCACCCACTACCACGAGGACCACTGCGGCGGCGCGGCGGCGGTCGCGGCGTGGGGCGAGGTGGAGGTGCTGGCCCACCGGGCGGAGGCGCCGGTGATCAGGGGCGAGGTGCCCGCGCCGCCGCCGAACTTCACCGACGAGGAGCGAGCGCTGCACCGCAGCCTCGGCGCCCACCTGCTGCCGCCGGCCCCGCCGTGCCGGCTGGATCGGGAGCTGGAGGACGGCGACCTGATCGCCTTCGGCGGCGGCGCCCACGTGATCGCCACCCCCGGGCACACCGCCGGCAGCATCGCCGTGCACCTGCCCCGGGCGGGGGTGCTGTTCACCGGCGACACCGTGGCGCACGTCGACGGGCAGGTCATGCCCGGGGTGTTCAACATGGACCGCCACGAGATGCTCCGCTCGTTCCGGCGGCTCGCGGACCTCGACACGGAGGTGGCCTGCGTGGGGCACGGCGACCCCGTCACGGACGCGCGGGCCGCGCTCGGGAAGGCGGCCCTGTCAGCGCACTAGCGGTGGCGGGTCACACCGCCAGGTAGCCGCCGTCCACGGGGACGACCGCGCCGGTGACGTACGAGGCCGCCGCCGAGCACAGGAACGCCACCACCGAGGCGACCTCACCCGGCCGCCCGAGGCGCCCGGCCGGGATGCGGGCCAGGACCTGCGCCGTGGCCCGGAGGTCGTCGAGGACGCCCCGGGCCAGCGGGGTGATCACGAAGCCGGGGGCGACGGCGTTGACCCTGATGCCGTCGGAGGCGTACTCGGCCGCCAGCGACCTGGTGAGCTGGGAGACCCCGCCCTTGCTCGCGCTGTAGGCGGGCCGGTCCCGGCTTCCGAAGAAGGCGAACATGGACGAGACGTTCACGATGGCGCCGCCGCTCCCGGCCAGGGACGGGCGGGCGGCCTCGCAGGCGACCATGGTGGCGGTGAGGTTGATCTCGATGACCCGCTGCCAGCGGGCCAGGTCGTACTCCTCGCGGTCGTGGCTGACGCCCGCGCAGTTCACCAGGACGTCCAGCGGCCCGCCCGTGGACAGCAGCCCGCTCAGCCCGGCGCGGTCCAGCACGTCGTGCTCCACGACGCGGACGCGCGGGTGGGCGGGCAGGTCGGCGGGGTCGGCGGGCGGCAGTCCGAGCGCGATCACCTCGGCGCCCTGCTCGGCGAGGAGCACGGCCGTGGCCGCGCCGATCCCCGAGGTGCCCCCGGTCACGAACGCCCGCCGCCCCGCGAACTCCCCGCTCATGTACGCCGCTCCTCAGGTCGTGCCCTCAACGTCGATCCGCTCCAGTCCGCGCGGCAGCGCCTCGAATCCGTCCGTACGGTTGCCCGAATCCAATCCCGGAGGGGCCGGCGGCGTCTTTCCCCGGGGAGACCGGGCCCCTTGCACATTCCGGACATCCGCCCGGGCCCGGCGGTGGTCAGGTACGCGGCCGGGCTGCGCTGTCGGTTTCGTTCAAGACAGCGACCGCAGCCGTGGTCTACCGTGTGGACCCGGCAGTTCGCCCGCGTATGAGGAGACAGCACAGTGCGTAAGTTGGTCTACACCGGTTTCATGTCGCTCGACGGCGTCGTGGACTCGCCCGGCGGCGGGCCGGGAGAGGAGCACCGCAGCGGCGGGTGGGTGTTCAAGGACCTCGACTTCGTCCCCGAAGCGTGGTCGCTGAAGGGTGAGGAGCTCGCCGACACGACGGCGTTGATGTTCGGTCGCCGCAGTTACGAGGCGTTCTCAGCGGTCTGGCCCGGCTCGCAGGACCACGCCGCCTACAAGGAGCTGCCCAAGTACGTGGTGTCGGCCACGCTGTCCGACGACGCGATCGTCGACGGGTGGGGGCCGACCACGATTCTGCGCTCGGCCGAGGACGTCGCCGCGCTCAAGAAGGGCGAGGGCGGCGCGATCTTCATCCACGGGAGCGCGGAGCTGGCCAGGCGGCTGTCGGACGCGGATCTGATCGACCAGTACAACCTGCTCGTGTTTCCCGTGCTGCTCGGCGCCGGGAAGAGCCTGTTCGGCCGGGCCGATCGGGACAAGAACCTGCTGACGCTGCGCGAATCGGAGAGCTACTCCAACGGGATCCTGAAGCTGGTCTACGACGTCAGGCGCTGATCCAGGTCGAGGGCGATCGCGCCGCCGGCGCCCTCGCGCAGTTGCCCGGCGGTGCGTCCGACGTAGGAGCGCAGGGCCCGGGCCAGGTGCGGCTCGTCGCAGTAGCCGAGCTTGGCGACGACGTCGGCGGCCGGGGCGCAGGCGGTCAGCAGGTGCGCCGCCGTACGGGCGCGCTCGATCTGCCGGACGGCGCCCTGCGTCAGTCCGGTCGCGGTGCGGAACCGGCGTTCGACCGTGCGCCCTGAGACGGCGGGACGGTGACCCCGCAGCACCTCGGCGCAGAGCGGGTCACGGACCACGATCCCGGCCCGGACGAGACGTCCGGCCAGAGCCTCGGCGTCGTCGGGGCCAGGCCTCTCCCAGCGCGTGCCGTCCAGCCGGAACGTCCGGCGCGAGGTGTCGGGAAGTACGATGCCGCCGTCGACCAGCGCCGGCGTGGGCACGGCCCGCAGCGAGGTGCCCACGGCGAACTCGATGCCGGTGAAGGTGGCGCCCTCCGGCACCGGCGCCGTGCCGGTCCGGGTCTCCGGACCGGTGATGCCCGCGTACGACCGGCCGGCGTGCTCCCAGAACACCAGGCCCCAGCGCGCGCCCGCTACCGACGTCATCGCGGTGACCTGCTCGCTCGTGCACGTCCACACGGTGTCGACCCATGCCGAGTCCGATTCGCGCGTCTTGAACCGCAGCCCCACGGGGGAAGGATACGTCGCCTCGCGTTCTCCGTGGTCCAGGGCCCTTCTCACCTCATGTCAGCGGGAATTCGCAGGCGGCAGTGGATATTTCCTTTCTGCACGACGACCTTCTCCGATGTCGAAGGGATATGGCGACGACGGCGGGAGTTTTACCTGAAGCTTTGCGATCGCCGGGCGCGCCGGGCGGTTTTCCGGGCATCATCACCGGTGATGCTCGCGACACGAACGGCTCGTTCACGCCGCCCGGCCACCTCCGCCGCCGGGCGACTGGCGGGGCACGCGCTGCTCGTGATCGTCATGGTCCTCGGTGCGGTGTTCGCCCACGGCGGCGCGTGCGCGGCCGTGGAGCTGTCCGAGCAGGCCGGCCACAGCGCCCACGCGGGCGTCGTCACCGCTGATCACGACGCGCACTGCCGGCATCGTCAGCTGCCGGTGGGACACCAGCACGGCACGGAGCAGAACTGCTCGGCGGTCAGTCCGGCGAGCCCACCGGCCGGCGCGCCCGCGCACTCGGCCGCCGCCGTCTCTCACCCTCCCGCTGCTGCCTCGGTCGCCGGCCCCCCAGAAGCAACAATCCGCCTTACCGCGCCCTATCGGGAAGACCTCTGCGTGATGCGCATATAGGACACGCGACGTCTTGAGTCGTCAACTGTCCGTCATTGTTCGCGGTATGTCGTGAACAATTGCCATTCACTTCGGGGATCGTACCCATGTCATCACCGGCGATTTTCGCGCGCCCGAAAGAGGCGCCGCCCATCGGATTCTCCACACTTTCTCTCTCGGTCGGAAACACCCCGCTGGCCTTCATCTCCGAGCCGTTCGTGCCGGGCGGCGGAGGGTTCTGGGCCAAGCTCGAAGGCTTCAATCCCGGCGGCATCAAGGACCGCCCCGCCCTGCACATGGTCCGCCAGGCGAGAGCACGGGGAGACCTGCGGCCGGGCGCCACCGTCATCGAGTCGACCAGCGGAACCCTCGGGCTCGGCCTCGCGCTGGCCGGCATCGTGTTCGGCCATCCGGTCGTCCTGGTGGGCGATCCCGGGATGGAGCCGCTCATGTGCCGGCTGCTCACCGCCTACGGCGTACGTCTGGAGATCGTCACCGAGCCGCACCCCGCCGGAGGATGGCAGCAGGCCCGCCGCGAACGGGTGCGGCGCCTGCTGGACGAGGATCCTGGCGCCTACTGTCCCGACCAGTACAACAACCCGGACAACGTGGACGCCTACGCCGGGCTGGCCCACGAGCTGCTGAACCAGCTGCCGCAGATCGACACGCTGGTGTGCTCGGTCGGCACCGGCGGGCACAGCGCGGGCATCTTCGGCGTCCTGCGCCGCCACTTCCCGGACCTGCGGCTCGTCGGCGTCGACACGGTGGGCTCGACCATCTTCGGCCAGCCCGCCCGGCCGCGGCTGATGCGCGGGCTCGGCTCCAGCATCCATCCGCGCAACGTCGCCTACGACGCCTTCAGCGAGATCCACTGGGTGGCCCCGGCCGAAGCGGTCTGGGCCTGCCGGACGCTGGCCGCCCAGCACTACGTCTCGGGCGGCTGGAGCACCGGCGCCGTCACGCTCGTGGCCCGCTGGCTGGCCCGCACCCAGCCCGGCCGGACCATCGTCGCCGTCCTTCCCGACGGGCCCTGGCGCTACTGGAACACCGTCTTCGACGACGCCTACGGCCAGGCTCACGGCCTGCTCGGGACCGTCCCGGCCGACGAACCGGACGTGGTGCACGCGCCGTCCGAGCGGGAGGTGCACCGCTGGACGCGCTGCACCCACGTGACCGACCCGCTGGCGGGCACCCGATGAGGGGCATGCTGGCGGAGTTCCGCTCCTTCGACCGGCCCGTCCAGCTCCTGCAGATCAACCAGGCGGGCATCAACCTCGGCTTCTACATGCTCATGCCCTACCTCGCCCAGCACCTGTCGGCCGGCGCCGGTCTGGCCGCCTGGACGATCGGGCTCGTCCTGGGCCTGCGGAACATGAGCCAGCAGGGCCTGTTCCTGATCGGCGGCACCCTGGCGGACCGGCTCGGGCACAAACCGCTGATCATGCTGGGGTGCGGGCTGCGTACCGTCGGCTTCGCCCTGTTCGGGCTGAGCACCTCGCTGCCCTGGCTTCTCGTCGCGGCGGCTGTGACGGGGTTCGCCGGGGCGCTGTTCAACCCGGCGGCGCGCGCCTGCCTGGCGTGCGAGGCAGGTGAGCGCAAGGTGGCCGCGTTCGCCGTGTTCAACGTGTTCTACCAGGGCGGCATCCTGCTCGGCCCGCTGGTGGGCTTCGCGCTGCTGAACGCCGGATTCACCGCCGTGTGCCTGTCCGCCGCGGGGATCTTCGCGGTGCTGACCGTGCTGCAGGGCGTGTGGCTGCCGGCCCGGCGTGCGCCCGTGACCGGACGGCCGCCGGTGCTGAACGACTGGCGCCGGGCGTTCGGCGATCGGACGTTCGTGTCGTTCGCCGCCGCGATGATCGCCTCGTACGCGCTGTCGTACCAGATGTATCTGGCCCTGCCGCTCGAAGTGGCCCGGCTCGGCGGCGGTGAGACGGGCGTCATGGTCCTGTACGCGCTGTCGGCACTGCTGGGCATCGCCGCTCAGGTGCGCCTGACCGCCTGGTGCTCGGCCCGCTGGCGCCGGGGGCAGGCGATCAGCCGCGGCCTGGCGCTCATGGGGGTCGCGTTCCTGTACCCGGCCATGACAGCCGGCCTGGCCCTGCCCACCGGGTGGGCGCTGCTGCCGCTGGTGGCGTGCACGCTGCTGCTCACCATCGGGACGCTGATCGCCTTCCCGTTCGAGATGGCCACCATCGCCGACATGGCGGGAGAACGGCTCGTCGGCACCTATTACGGGCTGTACAACCTGCTGTCCGGTGTGGGCATCCTGGCCGGGAACCTGGTCGCGGGCGCCCTGGTCGACGCGGGCCGCACCGTCGGGCTGGCCGGGCTGCCGTGGGTGCTGCTGGCCGCCGCGGGGTTCGCCTCCGCGGCGGCCGTCCGTCACCTGGATCGGCGCAGCCGGCTGCCGGTGGCCGGTCCGGTCGTCACCGGCTGACCGGAACCGGCCCGGGTGCCGGTCAGGTGCCGCCCGGGCCGGAGCTCCGGCTGCGGCGGCCGACGAGGAAGACCGCCGCCCCCGCGAGCAGGAGCACCACGGCGGCGATCAGCAGCCAGCCGGGCACGCCCGCGCCGCCCTCGGCGGCAGCGGGCTGCGCCTCGGCCGGGGATGGAGGGTCAACGGATGGCGCCGGCTGCGAGGGCGCGGCCGGCACGTCGGAGGCGCTGGGGGTGGGGCTCTCCGTGGTCGGTGGCGCGGCGAGGGTGAAGCGCAGCTCGCCCTCGATGGGGTGGCCGTCGGAGGAGACCACCCGCCAGGCGATCCGGTACCGGCCATCCGCGAGCTCCCCCTCGGGACGAGCGGACACCGTCGTGCCCTCCGCCCGCGGCTTGCTGATCGGTACGGGCTTGCCGCCGGGTCCTTCCAGGACGACGATCGGCATGGTCATGCGCGAGGTGAATTCGAGCTCGATCATCTCCAGGCGCTCGATCTTGGCTTTGTCGGCGGGTGAGCTGGACTTGAGCCGGTCGTGCGCCAGCGCGGCAGGCGCGGTCAGCGACAGCACCAGGGCGGCACCGGCTGCCGCGGCCACAGCCCGCCGGATGAACGTGTACAGGTGAGTCAAAGGGACTCCGAAGGATGCGGGGCCCAGCAGCATGCCGGGCGAGGGAACGGACGCCCGCCCCGGGCACGGCGTGATCGCCGCGCGCCCGCCGGGCAGGCGTCGAGGAAATGTCAGAGATGGCCGTACGGCGTGCGTCAGCCGCAGAGCCGGAGCGCCGGAGGCCCGCGCCGGGAGACGGCACGGACCAGGGCCGCCGGGATGCGCCGGGCCGTGTCCGGCCAGGCCGGCGTGAGGCGGGGACGCGTGGTGACCGGCGGGCCGGTCGGCGCGGCGAGCGCCGCCATGAGCAGGCGCCAATACCTGGTCATCCCGACGGCGGCCAGGTGCAGGACACACGCCAGCGCGCTCTCGCCGCGCGCCAGCCAGCAGCTCGAGGCGAGGGCGACCGCGACGTGGATCAGCAGCATGCCGAACCCGGTGCCGTGGTCGTGGCCGCTCTGCGGAATCGCCTGCATGGCCGAGGCGGTCTGCTCACCGGCGGCGAACAGCTGGTGCAGTCCCCACTGGGAGGCTCCGCACAGGGCCAGCAGCGTCGGCCGGCCACGCTGGCGCGAACCCAGTGCGTAGGCGCTCGCCCAGGTCGCCGCCACGGCGACGACGAGCGCGCCCGGCCTGATCGAGGTGCCGCCGACCAGCATGTGCAGGGCGGCCGAGGCCAGCACGCAGATGGCGGTGAAGGCCGCGGCGCGCAGCGCGCGGACCGCGGGACGCCCGATCCGCACCCCGGCATGCACGCCGCCATCCTGCCAGACCAGGCCGTCGCCGGCGCCTAACTTCTACCCACGAGGAGCACGGGGCCGTGTGGGTGACCTCTCACCCGGAACTCATGCAGGATCAGCTCGACGTCCTGCCTGATCAGGTCGAGAACCGTACCTCCGCCGCGCTCTCGCCCTGGACGGGCCGCGCGTGGGAGAACGTGCGCGAATACGCGACACAGGATGTCGTGATTCGCTGCGAGGCTTCCCGCAACCCACGCATTCGGAGGATCATCACATGGGATCTCAGCTCAACCCCTGCCTCGCCTTCAACGGGAACGCCCGGCAGGCGATGGAGTTCTACCGGGACGTCCTGGGCGGTGAGCTGGAGATGGGCACGTACGCCGACTTCGGCTCCTCGGACGCGCCCGCCGACCGGATCATGCACGCCACGCTCCGCACCCCGGACGGCTACACGCTGATGGGCTGGGACGTCCGGGACGGGATGCTCCACACTCCCGGCAACAGCGTCGCTGTCTTCCTCGGTGGCGACGACGCCGTGCTTCGCGGCCACTTCGAGCGGCTGTCCGCCGGTGGCACCGTGACCTTGCCGCTGGACAAGCAGTTGTGGGGCGACGAGGCCGGCTCGCTCGTGGACCGGTTCGGCATCACCTGGATGGTCAACATCACCCAGCGGCCCTGATCGCCCGGGGGAAGCGGCCCGCACTGGTCAGTCGCGCAAACGGCTGAGCGCCTGGGGGGACAGGTGCCGGGCGAGCTCCTCCAGGAGGGCGGTGATCTCGGCGACCCGGTGCGGGTCGTCGCTGCCCAGCGCTTTGGCCAAGGCCGCGTCGATGGCGGTCGAGCGGACCTGCTCCACGCGGCTGGAGAACTCCGGGGCGGGCCGGACGCGGAGTCGCCGGCGGTCGCGGGCGTCGGGCTCCGTGACGACGGCGCCCGCCTCCCGCAGCCGGGCGACCGCCGCCGACACGGCGCTCTGCGGCAGGCCGGTGCGGGTGACGATCTCGCTGATCGCGCTGGCGGGGTGCGCGCGGATGTCGCTGACCACGATCAGCACGCTCCGGGTGCTCCCGGGCTGGTCGCCCAGCCCTTCGGTGGGCAGGGCCTCTTCGCCGATCTTCATCAGGGTGCGTCCCAGCAGGAACAGGTCCACTCCGTTCACGTGACCGAGATTACATCCAAAACGATGCATCAGTTTTGATGTATCAACAATGATGGAATATGGTGATCGCGAGCCAAGGTGAAAGGACCCTCCCATGACCACGACAACCGGCTACCTGCCCGTCCCGGGCGCCGGCCTCTACTACGAGATGCGCGGCAACGGCCCCACGCTGCTGATCGCCCAGAGCGGCGAGGGCGACGCCGGACGCAGCGCCGACCTCGTCGACCAGCTCGCCGACGCCTACACCGTGATCACCTACGACCGGCGCGGCCTGTCCCGCAGCACCCTGGACGACCCCGGCAACGGTGTGACGATGGCCGAGCACGCCGACGACGTCCACCGGCTGCTGGCCGCGCTCACCGACGAGCCGGCGGCCATGCTGGGCTGCAGCCTGGGCGCGGTCATCGGCCTTCACCTGGCCGTCCAGCACCCCGGCCAACTCAGCACCCTCATCGCGCACGAGCCGGTCGCGCCTCGCCTGCTGCCCGCCCCGGACCGCGCCCGCCATGAGGCCGAGCTGGCCGAGATCCAGCAGCTCTACCGCGAGGAAGGGCTCCCGCCGGCGCTCAAGGCGGTCGCCGAGGTCCTGGGCATCGACCCGGCCCATCCCGATGCCGAGCCCGGCCTGACGCCGCAGCCCATGACCTCGGGGCGGATCGCCAACTTCGGCTTCTTCATCGAGCACGACTTCACCGCCGTCATCGACGACACCCTGCCGGTCGGCGAGCTGGCGCACACCCCTGCCCGCATCGTCCCCGCCGTCGGCCGCGCCACCCCGCGCACGGTCTTCGACTATCGCTGCGCGCAGGAGCTGGCCACGCTGCTCGGCGCCGAGGTCACCGAGTTCCCCGGCGGCCACAACGGCAACACCACCCACCCCCGCGCCTACGCCGCCCAGCTCCGGCGCGTTCTGCAGAACGCCTGACTCCTCCGCTTTTCATCGAGCAGGGGTTTCATCGTGGCGAGCGGGTGGGCGGCGGTTCGCTCAGTGGTAGGCGCCGTAGGACAGGGCGAGCGCCAGGGCGCCGCAGGCGGTCACGACCAGGTGGACGCTCCTGGCGTACCAGTGCGGCGCCCCGACGCCGATCAGCAGGTGGCCCGTCCAGTAGGCGCCGTAGTAGGACAGCATGGTCGCGGCCAGGATCCACCACAGCAGCGGGCCGCGCTGACTTGCGGGGGCGAGGATGACGAGCAGCATCACAGCGATGTGCCCCAGGTCGCCCACGGCCTCGCGCTGCATGTGGAACTGCGCGTGCTTGACGCCGTCCTTGGCCTCGGGCACGAGGTAGGCGTCGTCCCACAGGTGGGAGACGGTCTGCCCGAGACTGATGAGGCTGACCAGGATTCCGGCGATCAGGAGCCCTTGAGCGAGAGCCACGGCCGCTCCTCCTGTCCCGATCGGGCGATGGCGGCGACGGCCCGCCGGTAGTCGCGCTCGCTGAACCGGTAGAAGACCATGCAGGCCGCGGCGAGCGCGAAGCCCGCCGCGGGGATCAGGCCGACGAGCGCGAGGATGCCCCCTTCCGCTCCGGTGGGCTGCACGGCGGCGTTGGCGGCGTACCCGGTCCCGGCGAGGACGAGCCCGGCCAGCCCTGCGGCGGCGGCGTTGCCGCCCTTGCGGGCGAAGGAGAAGAACGCGTAGATCGCGCCTTCCGCCCGGTGGCCCGAGCGCCACTGGCCGTACTCGACCGTGTCGGCCTGCAAGGACAGCATCACGGTCTGCAGCACGGCGGTGCCGGACGAGGCCACGCCGAGCACGATCAGCACCAGCCACATCCGCGACGGGTCGACGGCCGGCATCGCCAGATAACCTGCGGCGGCGGCCAGCCCGGCGCCGACGTAGGTGGCGCGCTTGCCGTAACGGCGGCTGAACCTGGGCGTGAGCCAGCTGAACAGGCCCTGCCCGACGGCCATCGCGATGGCCATCACGGTGAACGTGTCGACCCCGCCCGCGAGATACCGGGCGTAGTACAGCATGCCGAAGTTGAAGGTCTCGAAGCCGACGAGCATCACCAGCATGCTGCCGCACAGGACCAGCAGGGGCTGGTTGGCCCGGACGGCGTCGAGGCTCTGCCGCAGTGTGATGCGGGGTTCGGCGCGGCTGACCGTCTCCTCGGTCAGGGCGAACGCGCCGGCGAACAGCAGCACCGCGATCACCGAGGCGGCGGCCACGACGAGCAGGTACGCGCGGCCTTGGTCCGCCACGCCCTCCAACCGGGGGGCGATGACCGCATAAAGCAGGAGATAGACGAAGAACGACGACATCGAGCGGACCATCGCCAGCCGGTCGCGTTCCCGGGAGTCCTGGGTCATCGCCGCCGCCATCGACCCCAGCGACACCTGGCTGAAGGCGAAGGCCAGGCCGAACAGCGCGAACGTGCCGGCCGCGTACCCGATCCGCACTCCCGCGCCCGTCTCGGGCACGGTGAACAGCAGCACGCTGGTGACCGCCAGCGCGATCCCGCCGCCCAGCAGGAAGGGCCGGAACTTGCCCCACCGCGTGTCGGTGCGGTCCATGAGCCGCCCGGCGAACAGGTCGAAGAACGCGTCCGCGATCCTGACGAGCATGAGGACCAGCCCGGCGACGGCGGCGTTCATCGCGACCACGTCGGTGTAGTAGGACAGCAGGAGCAGCGTGACGGTGGCGAAGGCCGCCTGATTGGCGGCCTCCCCCAGCCCGTAGCCGACGACGTGGCGGCGTCTCACGACCGCCACCGCCTGCGGAGGGCGTACGCGGCGGCCTTCGGCTTCCGGTCGCGGTCGAAGACCCCCTTCCGGTTGCCCTCCGGGCGGATGATCTCCTGGCGGGTGCGGAAGTCGGCGAAGCTCCACACATGCTGGCCCACCACGGCCTCGTGCGCGTCGGCCACCCGCGCGACCATCTCCAGGACCGCGCTCTGGTACTCCTCCGTCCACATCGTGGCCGCCACCTCGTGCGCGCCGGGCAGCGCCTCCGCACCGCACTCGGTGATGAGGATCGGGCTGTCGTGCCGCGCCGCCCACTGGTCGAGCTCCCGCACCAGCCGCTGCTCCGCGGAGGCGAGATCGCCGCCGTCGAGATACCAGCCGTAGTAGCGGTTGAGGCAGATCACGTCGAACAGGTCGGTGACCCGGTCCTGGTCGGCGGGGGCGAGGAACACGTTGGTGAAGCACACCGGCCGGGTCGGGTCCAGCTCGCGGGCCTGCTCGACGATCGGCTCCAGGAACTCCCGCGCCCCGTCGGCCGCCGAGTCCGGCTCGTTGGACAGGCACCACATGACCACGCTCGGATGGTTCTTGTCGCGTTCGATCAGCCGGCGGACCGACGTCGCGCACGCCTCCCGCGCGTCGGCGCCGAACCCGTCGGGGCCGAACGTCCGCGGCTCCGGGCCCGTACGCGGGCCGAAGTCCATCGCGAGGTTGATCATCCCGGCTTCCTGCTCGGCGATGACCACGATGCCGTTCCGGTCGGCGTGCTCCAGCACCTCCTCGGCGTACGGGTAGTGCGCGGTCCTGATCGAGTTGGCGCCGATCCAGTCCAGCAGCGCGAAGTCGTGCACCATGACCACGTCGTCGTGGCCGTGCCCGCGCAGGGGGCTCTCCTGGTGGCGGCCGAAGCCCCGGAAGGTGAACGGCCTGCCGTTGATCAGGAACTCGCGTCCCCGTACGGCCACGGTCCTGACGCCGACCGGCAGCTCGTAGACGTCCTCGCCGTAACCGATCTCCAGCCGGTAGAGGTAGCCCTCGCCGGGCTCCCAGCGGCGCACCCGGGGGACGACGAGCTCGCCCGCGTGGCCGGAGCCGGCGGCGACCTGCGTGCCCTGGGCGTCCAGCAGCCGCACCGTCACCGCGCCGGGCGCCGACGTGAACACGTCGTAGCTCACCAGGCCGTCCGGGCCGTCCAGATCCGTCCGCACCGTGACGTCCTGGATGTGCTCGTGCGGCGTCGCGTACAGCCACACCCGGCGGTTCAGGCCCGTGTAGTTGAAGTAGTCGCCGGTCAGGGCCTGCGCGGTCGCCCCCGCCGGGGTGCGGTACTGCCGGCCGGGCGGCATGGCCGACAGGCTGAGCTCGTTGTTGAGCGCGACGGTGAGACGGTTCGGCCTCCCGTACTGGAGCAGGTCCGTCACCTCCACCTCGAACGGGACGAACCCGCCCCGGTGCGTGACCACCTCCTTCTCCCCCACCCAGACGGTGGCCAGGTGCGCCGCCGCGTCGAACCGCAGCACCACCCGCCTCCCCTCCCACGAGGCCGGCGGCCGCACCACGGTCTGGTACCAGACGTCCCCCACGTGATCGCGGATCGCCGGGTCGGGGAAGAGGTCGTTGTAGCTGGACGGCACCGGGATGTCGAGCGCGCCGGGCAGGTCGGCCGCCCACCACCGCTCGTGCCGCCCGGCTCGGTCCTTGTCCACCAGGAAGCGCCACACGCCGTCGAGCGGCTTGGTCTCCCTGGACACTGTTTCCACTGGTCGAAGCATGGGGCAACGCTCTCCCTGCCGGGCGGTCCGGCGCAGCCGACCACGGTCGGCACCTGCCGTTCCTCCCGTGGGAGCAGCGGGATGCCTACCTGGGGAGGACGACGCCCCGGCGCGGGTCGCGCCATGATGGGCGGGTGAAGCGCTCGTGAAGTGGTTGAGCCCGCTGGCCGCCCCCGCGCTGCTCGGCGCGGCGCTGATGGCGATCAGCGTGGAGAGCGGCCCGCCGTCGGCGCTGGCCGTGGCGCTGGCGGTGGCCGTGGTGGCGCCGCTGACGGTGCGGCGCCGGTGGCCGCTGACGGCCCTCGTCGCCTCGTTCGCCGCCTTGATCGCGTACGTGACGCAGGGCTATCCGCACGAGCCGCTGATACCCGCGCTGATGGTGGCCCTGTTCACCGCCGTGTCCGCGGGTTCGCGGATCCGCGGCGTGGTGATCGGCGCCGCCTGTGCTGGGCTGCTGGGCGCGGTCGCGTTCTGGGCGGGGCCGCTCGGTCCGGCCGGGGCCGTCGGGGCGTTCGGCTGGATCGGCTTCGCGCTGGTGGCGGCGGAGGTCGTCCGGGCGCGCAGGGAGACGGCGGCGGCGGCCGTGGAGCGGGCCCGGCGTCTCCAGCGCGAGCAGGAGGAGGAAGGCAGGCGCCGGGTCATGGAGGAACGCCTGCACATCGCCCGCGAGCTGCACGACATCCTGGCCCACAGCATCTCGGTCATCGGCGTGCAGGCGTCCGTGGCGCGCCATCTGGGCACCGCGGAAAGCCTGGCCCAGGCCGTGGAGGTGATCGACGAGGCGGCCCAGGAGGCCATGGGCGGCCTGTCGGCCACACTCGGCGTGCTGCGCGGCACTGGTCACGGCACAGGTCACGGCGCTGGTCACGGCACTGGCGCGGACGGCGCCGCGCCTGTCCCCGGCCTGAACGAGGTGCCGGAGCTGATGGACCGGGCCCGCGCCGCCGGGCTCGCCCTGCGGATCCGCACCACCGGTGAGCCGCCGCCCGCCGTGCCGCAGGCCGTGGGACTGTCCGCGTACCGGATCCTCCAGGAATCGCTCACCAACGCCGCCCGGCACGCGCCCGGCAGCGACGTACAGGTGGAGATCTCCTACTCCCCCCGCGACCTGCGCCTGCTGATCGCCAACGACAACCGGCCCGCGCGGGGAGAGGCCGGCTACGGCATCCTGGGCATGACCGAACGCGCGCGAGCGGTCTCCGGCTCGCTCACCGCGGGCGCCACCGAGGACGACAGGTTCCGGGTGGTGGCCGTGCTCCCCTGGAAGGACGACCGTACCCCGTGATCCGCGTGGTTCTCGCCGACGACCAGGACCTGGTGCGTGGCGCCTTCGCCCAGCTCGTGGCCGCCGCGGACGGCATGGAGGTGGTCGGCGAGGCCGCGACCGGCGCCGAGGCCGTCGACGCGACGCGGGCGAGCCGCCCGGACGTGGTCGTCATGGACATCCGCATGCCCGACGGCGACGGCATCGAGGCGACCGGGCGCATCTGCGCCGACGGCGACCTGACCGCCACGCGGGTGCTGATGCTGACCACGTTCGAGACCGAGGAGAACGTCGTGCGGGCGCTGCGGGCCGGCGCGAGCGGCTTCCTGGCCAAGAGCGCCCGGCCCGTCCAGTTGCTCGACGCCATCCGCACCGTGGCCGCCGGGGAGTCGCTGCTGTCGCCCGGCGCCACGCGATCGCTGATCGCCCGCGTCGTCAGCATGCCCGACGTGGGGCTCGCGGTGGCCGGCCGCGTCGGCGAGCTCACCGCCCGCGAGCGGGAGGTGCTGGTGCTGATCGCGGCGGGGCTGTCGAACGACGAGCTCGCCGAGCGACTGGTGCTGAGCCCGCTGACCGTCAAGTCCCACGTCGGGCGCATCCTCGCCAAGCTGGGCGCGCGTGACCGGGCTCAGCTGGTGATGGCCGCCTACGAGTCGGGCCTGACCCGGCCGGGCGGCGCCTGAGCGAGGCCACCGATACGACGGGGCCTACGTGGAGTCCGGAGTCCAACCGGCCACGAGCCGTGCCAGCTGGTGGTCGAGCAGCGCCGCGACGTCCTCGGGCGTGTAGTGGCCGACCAGGGTGGCGTTCACGATGCCCTGCGCGAAGGCGTACAGCATGCTCGCCTCCTTCCCGGCGTCCAGGTGGGCGGCGAGCTGCCCGGCGGCCTGGGCGGCCCTGATCTGCCCGGCGAGAAAGGACAGCAGGGACGCATACCCAGCCCGCATCGCGGCCGCCTGGTTCTCGGACACCACCGAGCTCGCCTGGAACGCCAGCCCGATGCGGTTCAGGTAGCTGCGCTCCTCGTCCAGGGGCAGCAGCTCCAGAACGGTCGCCCGCAGCACGTCGAGCGGCGTGGACTGCCGCGCGGCGACGGCGGCGACCCGCTCGCCGATCCAGCTCGCGAGGCGCTCCAGCGCCAGCAGCAGCATCTGGTCCTTCGTCGTGACGTAGTACTGGACGGTCCCCATGGACACGCCGGCCTCGGCGGCGACCTCCCTCAAGCTGACGCTCTCCATGCCCTTGTCGTGGATGACGCGGTGCACGGCCTCGGCGATGTGCCGCCGCCGGGCATCGTGGTCGACGATCTTCGGCATGTTCCACCACTTTCTCATGCGACTGCATGGTAAAAACCGTCGCGTCCCTTTATCATGCGACTGTATGACAAACGAGGGAGACGGGGGATCCGATGCGGGTTCTGATCATCGGAGTCGGAACGCGCGGGGACGTGGGGCCGTACGCGGGGCTGGGGGTGCGGTTACGCGAGGCCGGGCACCACGTGACGATCGCCGCGCACGAGCCGTACACGGAGCTGGTGACGGACGCGGGCCTGGGGTACCTCCCGCTTCCCGGGGACCCGCTCCGCGCGCTGACCGGCCGCTTCTCCATCAGCGCCGTCAAGGAGTACGGCGAGCAGCTCGTGGAGGGCCTGGCCGGGCTTGCCGGGCAGGAGGCCGACCTGCTCCTGCTCGGCCTGGCGGGCACGCCGGGGTATCACCTCGCCGAGGCGATGGGAGTGCCCAGCATGGGGGTGTACCTGCAGCCGGTCGACCCGACCGGGGACTTCCCGCCGGTCACGAGCCCGTTCCGGCGGTCACTGGGCCGGTGGGCGAACCGCAGGGCGGCCCGGCTCGCGTTCGAGTCGCCCGCCGCCGGGCCGGTGCTCGCCGGGTTGAGCACGAGGACGCGAGCCCGGCTGGGGCTGCCCCCGATGACCCCGCGGGCCGTCTACCGGCAGCGGGAGAGCAGGCGCTGGCCGGTCTTCCACGGGGTCAGCCCGCTGGTGCTGCCGCGTCCGGCCGACTGGCGGCCGGGGCTGGAGGTCACCGGCTACTGGTGGCCGCCCCGGCCGCGCGGCTGGCGGCCGGATCGGGTGCTGCTCGACTTCCTGGCGTCGGGGCCCGCGCCGGTCTTCGTCGGCTTCGGCAGCCTGGCCGGCACGCGGGCCGAGCAGTACACGGAGCTGGCCGTGCGCGCGCTGCGGCGGGCCGGGCTGCGCGGCGTGCTGCAGACCGGCCTGCGGGGGCTCCTCTCCGACGAGGTGCTGGCGGTCGGTGACGTGCCGCACGACTGGCTGTTCCCCCGGGTGGTCGCCGTCGCACACCACTGCGGCAGCGGCACCACCGGCAGCGGGGTGCGGGCGGGGGTGCCCGCCGTGGCCGTGCCGGTCATGAACGACCAGCCGTTCTGGGCGTCCAGGCTGGTGGCACTCGGCGTGGCCCCGGCCGCGATCCCGTTTCGCCGCCTGACGCCCGCGCGGCTGGCCGCCGCGCTCACGACAGCGGTCACCGGCCCGGCCTACCGGCACCGGGCCCAGGCCCTCGCGGCCCGGGTCTCGGCGGAGGACGGCGCGGCGCCCGTGGTCGAGGCGGTGAACCGCTTCTCGGCGGTATGACCTTCGTCTCACCAGGCAACCGCACCCTGCTGGACAGGAGCCACGACGGCGACGTGGGCGCGCGCTGGAACCTGATCCGTTACGACGGCACGGGGAAGCATCTGCTGCTCGCGGGGAACGCAGAGCCGCTGAGCAGAGTCGACGACGGGCGGATCACCCCCTTGATCCGCCCCGCGTCCCCCGGCGCCCTGGGATTCCTCCCGGAGATCCACGCGGCCTGGTAACCCTCGAACCGGCCGGTGAGCTGGTCAGGGGCGGGTGTACGCGCCGAGGTCGTCGCCGTGCCGGGCGACGCCCGGGGAGAGGGCGGGACGGCCCGGCGCCAGCAGGTTGGCGGCCATGGGAGCGGCGGCCTTCTCGCCCCGCGCGTACGCCTGGACCAGTTTGGCGACCTGGGACGGCTTGACCGTCTCCCCGAACGGCGGCTCGTACGGGTCCACCAGGCACTCCACGAGCGCCGGCCCGTCGTGGGCGAGAGCCTGCGCGAGCACGTCACGTACCCGGCCGCCTTCCGCGACGTGGAACCCCTTCAGCCCGCAGCCCTCGGCGATCTTGACGAAGTCGACGGGTGACAGGTCGCAGGCGTACTGCGGATTGCCCAGGTACGCGTTCTGCTCCCAGACTTCCAGGCCGAGCGTGTCGTTGCGCAGGACGATCACCTTGACCGGAAGCCGGTGCTGCGTGAGCGTGGCCAGTTCCCCCAGGCACATCGTCAGGCCGCCGTCGCCGACGACCGCGATCACGGGCCGGTCCGGGTAGGCGATCTGGGCGCCGACCGCGTACGGCAGAGCCGAGCCCATCGAGCACAACGTGCCGGAGAACGAGAACTGCATGCCACGGCGCAGCATCACCCGCGACCCCCAGGAGCTGACCGTCCCCGCATCCCCGGTGAGGATCGTCCCGTCCGGGATGAGCTCGCTGAGCGCGCAGGTCACCGCCTGCGGCTTCATCGGCACCGCGGGGTCGGCGGCGCGCCGCTGCTGGAGCCGCCACCACTCGTCGTAGAGCTCGCGGGCCCGTTCGGCGAACGAGCGGTCCTGGCGCACCCGCAGCATGGGCAGGAGCCGGGCCAGCGTGGCCCCGGCGTCGCCGCACAGCCCGACCTCGACCGGGTAACGCATGCCGATCCGGTCCCCGGCCACGTCGATCTGCACCGCCCGCGCCTGGCCGGGCTCGGGCCAGAAGTCGTAGAACGGCGTGCTGCTGCCCACGATGAGGAAGCCGTCGCAGTTCTCCATCGCCCATTGGGAGGCGCGGGTGCCGATGAAACCGATGCCGCCGGTGCACAACGGGCTGTCGTCGGGAACGGCGTCCTTGCCGAGCCCCGCCTTGGCGATCGGCGCGCCCAGCGTCTCGGCGACCTGCTCCACCAGCTCCCCGGCGCCGAACCGGGCGCCCGCCCCGGCCAGGACGGCGACGCGGGCGCAGGAGTTGAGCAGCTCCGCCGCGCGCATGATGTCGTCCTCGGCCGGCACCTGGACATGACGCTGACCGGCGGTGGAGGTGTGGCCGGGAACGTTCTTCTCCGACACCGTGTCCTGCTCCTCGGTCCAGGACTGGATGTCGATGGGGATCGTCAGGTGCGCGGGCGCGCGGCGCTGGAGCGCGGCCCGCACCGCGCGGTCGGTCACCGCGACCGCGTGCGCCGGCCCCATCACCCGCTCGCTGAACACGCAGGCCGGCTCCAGCACCTTGTCGTTGTCGACGTCCTGGAGGAAATGCGTGCCGACCAGGTCGTGGTAGGTCATGCCGGTGATCGCCAGCACCGGCGCGCCGTCGATCTTCGCGTCGTACAGGCCGTTCATCAGATGCAGCGCGCCCGGCCCCGAGGTGGCCACGCAGGCGGCCGGGCGGCCGGTGAACTTGGCGTACCCGACCGCCGCCATCGCGGCGTACTCCTCATGCCGTACGTGGACGAACCGCATCTGCGGGTGGGTGCGCAGAGCCTCGAAGAACCCGTTGACGGCATCGCCGCAGATCCCGAAACAAGTGTCGACGCCCCATTCCAGGAGCCGTTCCACGATGAGGTCCGAGGTCGTCCTGGGCATCACACTGCTCCTTGCGGCGGGAACGGCATCAAGCCGTCCATACCCGTGCCGGCGCGACGGTGGTGCGCCTTGTGCGAACGCTGCCTGGGCGCATGCCGAACAATAAGCCTGCTCGCACCGGCCGCGCCGCCCAGCCCACCTTTCGCGCCATATTGGTCCTAATGCGAGGGATCTGCCCACGATGCGGCGGTTGCCTGTTAGATTCGAGAGTCATGATCGAAGAGAGGCGTGTCAACGGCCCCGCCACGGGTCACTGAGGCGCGGCGGTACGGCGAGGTCAGGGCCGATCATGCGCCGTGCGAGCAGCTCCGCGTGCCGGTCGACGCGCCGATCGAGGATAGGAGCAATGTGCTGAGAAGAACTCCCCTGCTCGCCACCGCCCTCATGATGATGACGACGCTGTTAACCGTCCCGATGGCGGGGACGGCCGGCGCGGCGGTGACCGGGCAGGACGTCACGGATGCCGTCGGCAAGCGCGGCATCACCTGGGGGCCGTGCGAGGAGGAACCCACGGTCGAGTGCGGCACCCTGACCGTGCCCGTCGACTGGTCGAAGCCCTCTGGGCCCACGGTCAAGCTGGCCCTGGCCCGCCGCAAGGCCACCGACCCGTCCGCGCGGATCGGTTCCCTGCTGAGCAACCCGGGCGGCCCCGGCAACTCCGGCGTGAACGGCATCCTGCGGCCGTCCGGCTTCAGCGAGGACATCCAGCGGCGCTTCGACATCGTCAGCTTCGACCCTCGCGGCGTCGCCCGCAGCGGCTCGGTGACGTGCTCGGCCTCGGTGTACAACAAGATGCCGTACCCGGTCATGACCAGCCAGGCCGACTACCTCAAGTGGTTCCTGTTCGACGCGCGGCTGCGCTCCGACTGCCGCAAGCTCACCGGCCCCGTGTACGACCACCTCGACTCGGTCAACGTGGCCCGGGACATGGACGCCATCCGCGCCGCGCTCGGCGACGACAAGCTGACCTCGTACGGCGTCTCCTACGGGACGCTGGCCCAGCAGATGTACGCCGAGCTGTTCCCTCACCGCGTCCGCGCCATGGTGCTGGACAGCAACATGGACCACAGCCTGGACGCCAAGGCGTTCCAGGTCAGCGAGGCGGCCGCCGTTCAGGACAGCTTCGACGAGTTCGCCGCCTGGTGCGAGCGCGACAGCGAGTGCGTCCTGCACGGTCGCGACGTCCGGGCGCTGTGGAAGAACCTGCTCGAAAAGGCCGACCGGGGCGAGCTGCTGTGGCCGGGCGACGGCCGTCCGGTGAAGGGCCACAACCTGCTGTGGCTCGGCGTGATCCTCAACGAGGGGCCCGCCTGGCGGCTGGAGGCCGAGGTGCTGCGCGCGCTGGACGGCGGTCCGGTGCCGGACGACATGCCCGGCCCTCCCGGCAACTGGCCCGTGAACGGCAAGCACGCCGAGCTGCCCACCGCGATCCTGTGCTCGGACTGGAACCTGACGCTGCGGGGCTACCGCGAGTACGCCGACGTGATGCGCGCCTCCAACGCTGTGGCGCCGGACATGCGGTACAACCCGATGCCGATGGGCGACATGCCGATCTGCCAGGGTCACCCGGTCAACAACCCGCAGCACCCGCTGCGGTACCGGGGCAGCGCCCCGCTGCTGGTGACCACCACCGTGCACGACCCTTCCACGCCGTACGAGTGGTCGGCCAACGTGGCCCGGCAACTCGGCCCCAAGGCCACCCTCCTCACGTACGAGGGCTGGGGCCACGGGGTCTACGGCAGGTCCGAGTGCACGACGGTGGCCATGGACACCTATCTGATCTCGCGGACCGTCCCCGCCCAGGGCACCCGCTGCCCGGCGGAGAAGCCGCAAGGCTAGGCGGCACAACGGTGTGAAGGTGCCGGGCCGCCGTCGGCCCGGCACGGCACCCGGTGTCCGACATCGCGCATCGCGTGCGGACCGCCGCCCGCTCCTGCGCGGCGTTTAGGGTGGTTCCGATGCGACCGGAGTCGCGAAGGACCACCAGCGTGACGGGAGTTACAGTGCAGCGCGTCAGCCGACGGACCAGCGCCATCGCCGGAGCGGGCGTTCTCGCCCTGCTCCTGGCCGGTTGCGGGGGCCCCGCCACCAGCGAGGGCACCAGCGGGACCACCAGCGGCGGCAAGCCGGAGACGGACAAGGCCGCCTCCGCCGGGACGCCGCTGGCGCTCGACACCACACCGCGGCGGGCCGGCCTCACCGACCGGGACGACAAGGCGCACAAGCTGACGCTCCACCCGGCCACGCTCAAGCGCGGCTCGGTCGACGACCTCAAGGGCGTGCGGCTCGACGACGACGTGCAGGGGATGGTGCCGCACTATCTCACCGTGTCGATCACCAACTCCGGGTCCGGCACCGTCAAGAGCGCCCAGGCGGTCAGGAACTTCCGCCTGGCGCTCGCCGACGGCACCGCCGGCCGGCCTGTCTCGTTCTTCGCCGGCAACCCCCTGGCCTCCCCCGGCGCCGGCCCGCTGGAGACGTGCAACCGCACGAAGGCCCCCAGCACCTTGACCGCCGGCCAGGCGGCGACCGAGTGCCGGGTCGTCATGCTCCCCCAGGACGCCAAGCCCGCCGCCGTCTCCTACGCCGACGAGTCCGGCACCCGGATCTGGAAGGTCGAGGGCGGCGACCTGGGCGGCGGCGTGCTGCCCGCCGGCAAGCCGGCCGAGGTGACGTGGAAGGACACGCGGGGCAGGGACGTGCCGCTGACCGTCACGCCGAAGAGCGTGCGCAGAGCCGGCGCCGACGCGCTCGCCGGTTACCGCCTGAACGCCAGGCAGAAGGCCGCCACGGCGTACTTCGTCACGCTGGAGTACCGCAACAACGGCACGTCCAAGCTGTACCCGGGCATGGACAAGGCGGTCGTCCTGCGCACCGAGAGCGGCGGCACCGTGCCCAGGCTCACGCTCATCGCGATCGGCAGCAACGGCCCCAAGGGGTGCGAATCCTCCGTGCCCTACGGCATGGTGAAGCCCGGCAAGAGCGTCCGGCAGTGCGGCGTCTACCTCGTGAACCGGGGTGACAAGCCGGTGACCGTCACGTTCTCCCCCACCGCCGAGGGAGCCGAGCCCGTGACCTGGAAGGTCTCCTGACGCCTGGAGCCGGGCGTTCGTCATCAGGACGTGGCAGGCCCCAGCGCGGCGCGTACGGCCGCCGTGGTCCGCTCGACGGCTTCGCGGTCGGCGGGTGACAGGGGCACGGCGGCCCTGACCTCGGCGGCGCGGTCGAGCAGCCGGGCGGCGGCGCGGTGATCCCCCAGGTGCGCGAGCGTCCCGGCCCGGCCCTCCAGGGCCCGGGCGAGCGTGCGCGGGTCGCCGCCGGCCCGCGCGGCGCGGCACGCCTGGTCGTGCAGCGTGAGGGCGTCCTCGGCGTGCCCGCGAGCGTGAGTGGTGAGGGCGAGCTCCGTCATGGCCGCCGCCGCGATGCCCGGCTCGTGGCCGTGCCGCCGGTGTCGTTCGAGCACCGCGCGCAGGTGCTCATCGGCGGCTTCGAGGCGGCCGGCCAGGCGGGCGACCCGGCCCAGCCCGATCAGGGCGTACGTCTCGGCCAGCCTGACCGACTCGCGGGCCGCCAGCCGCCTGGCCCGTTCGTAGAGCCGGCCGGCCTGTTCGTGCTCGCCCGTGGACAGGTGGACGTCGGCCAGCCCGCACAGCTTGAACGGGATCTCCGCGGCCAGGCCGAGCCGCTCGGCGATGCCGAGGCTGCGCTCGTACAGGCCGGCGGCCCGCCGGTAGTGCCCGGTGGCCTCGGCCGCCGCGGCCAGGCTCTCGACGGCCAGCATCTGCCCCCAGGGGTCGCCGAGCCGGTCGAAGGCCGCCAGGCTGAGCCGCGCGTCACCCTCGGCGGCCGCGCTCCGTCCACGGGCCAGGTGGTGCCAGGCCAGCGTGTTGCGGGCCGCGGCGACGCCCCACTCGTCGCCGCGGGCCTCGAACGCGGCCAGCGCCCGCCGGGTCAGCCGCTCGCTCCCGGGCAGGTCACCGCTCCCGAACAGGCTGGAGCCGAGCACCCACAGCGCCATCGGCTCGTCGGTGGGCGGCGGGTCACCGCTCATCGTCGCGGCGTCGTGGCCGGTCATCACCGACAGGGCGGCGTGCCAGGCCCTGCCGGTCCCGGTGGAGGCGAGCGGCAGTGCGTGGGTGAAGGCGCGGTGCGCCTCTTCCAGCCGGCCCCGGAGCATCCAGTACCAGGCGAGCGCGGTGGCCAGCCGCAGTGCCGCCGCGCCGTCGCCGCTCTGGACCGCGTCGTCGAGCACGCCCCGCAGGTTGACGGTTTCGGCGTCCAGCAGCGCCAGCCATCGCTCCTGGTCCGGGCCGCGTACGTGCGCGTCGGCGCGTTCGGCGAGCTCGGTGTAGTAGGCGGCGTGACGGCTGCGGGCGGCGGCCAGGTCGCCGGACTCGGTGAGCCGTTCGACGCAGTAGGCGGCGACCGAGTCCGCCAGCCGGTAGCGGTGGCCGGCCACGACCAGCAGTGACCGGTCCACCAGCCTGGCCAGCACGTCCATCACCTCCTCACCGGCGATGCCGCCGGTCGCGCACACCGCCTCGGCCGCGTCGAGGGTGCAGCCGCCGGGATGCAGGGCGAGCCGGCACAGCGCGACCCGTTCGGGTTCGGTCAGCAGCTCCCAGCTCCAGTCGATCACCGCGCGGAGGGTCCGCTGCCGCGCGGGCGCGTCGCGCCGTCCCTGGGTCAGCAGCCGGAAGCGGCTGTCGAGCCGCCGGGCGACCTCCGCCACGCCGAGCGACCGGACGCGGGCGGCGGCCAGCTCCAGCGCCAGCGGAAGGCCGTCCAGCCGGCGGCAGATCGCGGCGGCGGCCGGGGCGGTGGTCTCGTCCAGGACGAACCCGCCGGCGGCCGCGGCACGGGCGGTGAACAGCCGCACCGCGTCGGCGCCGGCGATGCCGGCGAGGGGTGCGTCCTGTTCCGGCACGGCCAGCGGGGCCACCACGTGCAGCCGCTCGCCGGAGAGGCCCAGCGGCTCCCGGCCGGTGGCCAGGACGCGCAGCCCGGGCGCGCCGGCCAGCAGCCGCCCGGCGATCTCGGCGACCGGTTCGACCACATGCTCGCAGTTGTCGAGCACCAGCAGCGTCCGGCGCTCGCGCACGGCCGTGACGATCCGGTCCGTGGGCGGTACGGGCTGCCCACGCGAACCGGGACCCGTGGCCCTGGTGAGCCCGAGCGTGGCGGCGATCAGGGTGGCCACGTCGGCGGGCGCAGGCGGCGCGCCGGTGTGCGCGGGATGGTCCAGCGCCGCGAGCTCGACCAGGTGGACCCCGCCGGGGAAGGCCGCGGCCAGCCGGTCGGCGACGGCGACCGCCAGCCGCGTCTTGCCCACGCCGCCCGGCCCGGTGAGGGTCACCAGCCGGCCGGCGTGCACGAGCTCCGCTACCCGCGCGATCTCCTCGTCCCTGCCGATCAGCTCGGTGAGCGGAACCGGCAGGTCCGTGCGGGGGCGGGCCGGCTCCAGCGCGGCGTCCTGCCGGAGGATCGCCTGGTGGACGGCGGCCACGGCGGGTGACGGGTCGACGCCGAGCTCGTCGGCGAGCCGTACGCGCAGGTCGTGGTAGTCGGCCAGGGCCTCCCCCTGCCGCCCGGCCTGGTAGAGCGCGCGCATGTGGCAGGCGCGCAGCCGCTCGCGCAGCGGGTGCCGCCGAACCTGCTCGGCCAGCTCGTCCAGGACTTCCGCGGGCCGGCCCAGCTCCAGTTCGGCCTCGGCGCGCTCCTCGATCGCGGCCAGCCGCTGCTCGGCGAGCTGGGCGATCGCGCCCTGCAGGCACGGCTCGGCGGAGAAGCCGGCGTACGGCTCGCCCCGCCACAGCTCCAGCGCGTCCGCCAGCAGCGCCGCCCTGGCCTGCGGGTCCGCGCCCGCTCGCGCCCGCGCGGCCAGGGCCGCGAACGCGCGGGCGTCGACCGCGCCGGCGGCGGCCCGCAGCGCGTAGCCGCCGGCGCGCCACTCCACAAGGTTCCGGCCGCCCGGCTCGGCGCTCTCGAGCGCCCGCCGCAACTGCGCCACCTTCGTACGCAGCACGGCGGCGGGATCCTTGGGCTGTGCGGAGCCCCACAGGTGCTCGGCGAGCGCGTCCACCGGCACCGGCCGGCCGTCGTGGCTCAGCAGGATCGCCAGCAGCAGCCGCACCTTCGACTCCGGCACCTTGACCGGCACGTCGTCGTCGGTCCGCACCTCCAGCGGGCCGAGCACCCGAAACCGCATACCGACACGCTAGCCGCCACGGCCGGAACCCGTTCAGAACCGGATCACAACCGGCCTCGTACACCGTGGCGGCATGCTGACACACGCACAACCCTCCGCGCGGGCCGGCACGCGCGCCTGGATCGGGCTGGCCGTGCTCGCGCTGCCGACGATCCTGCTCGCGCTCGACATGACCGTCCTCTACATGGCCCTCCCCCAGCTCGGCGCGGACCTGGGCGCCACCGGCACCGAGCTGCTGTGGATCACCGACATCTACGGCTTCATGATCGCCGGTGTGCTGATCACGATGGGCACGCTGGGCGACCGGGTCGGCCGGCGGCGGCTGCTGCTCATCGGCGCGACCGCGTTCCTCGGCGCCTCCGTGCTCGCCGCCCTGTCGACCAGCCCGGAAATGCTGATCGTGGCCCGCGCGCTGCTCGGTCTCGCCGGCGCGACCCTCACCCCCTCCACGCTGTCGCTCATCACGAACATGTTCCCCGATCCCCGGCAACGGTCCATGGCCATCGCGATCTGGCTGATGTCGTTCTCCCTCGGCGGTGCGATCGGGCCCGCGGTCGGCGGCGCGCTGCTGGAGCGGTTCTGGTGGGGGTCGGTCTTCCTGCTGGGCGTCCCGGTGATGCTGTTGCTGCTGGTCTGCGGGCCCTGGCTGCTGCCGGAGTACCGCGATCCCTCGGCCGGGCGGCTGGACCTGATCAGCGCCGCGCTGTCCCTGGCCGCGATCCTGCCGGTCGTCCACGGCGTCAAGCAGATCGCCAAGGACGGGCCGCAGGTCGTACCCCTGCTGTTCGTGGCGGCGGGCGCGGCCGTCGCCGTGGTGTTCGTCCGCCGCCAGAGGTCGCTCGCCAGCCCGCTGCTGGATCTGCGGCTCTTCGCCGACCGCCGCTTCACCGGCGCGCTGACGAGCATGCTGCTGGGCATGGTGACGCTGTACGCGTTCACGTTCTACTTCACGCAGTACCTGCAGCTCGTCGAGGGCCTGTCACCGTTCACGGCGGGGCTGTGGTTCATCCCGCTGGCCGCCGCCACCATCCTGGGGTCGATGGCCGCGCCACTGATCGCGCGCCGGCATCCGCCCGCCCGCGTGATCGCGGCCGGGCTCGTGATCGCCGCGGCCGGCTACGGCTCGCTCGCCTTCCTCGGCGTGCAGTCCGGCCTGGCGCTGCTCATCACCGGCGGAGTCGTCGTCGCGATCGGCATCAACCCGCTGCTCGTGCTCAGCACGGATCTGATCGTCGGCTCGGTGCCCCCGCAGCGGGCCGGGTCGGCCTCCGCGATGCAGGAGACCTGCGGCGAGCTCGGCGCCTCGCTGGGCATCGCCGTCTTCGGCACCCTCGGCGCCGCCGTCTACAGCGCGCGGATCGCGCTGCCGGAGGGCCTGCCGCACGCGGCGGCGACGGCGGCTCGCGACAGCTTCGCCACCGCCGCCGCCCTCGCCCAGGACCTGCCGGGCCCGCTCGGCACGAACCTGATCGTCTCCGCCCGGGAGGCGTTCGTGGCGGGCATGACCGTGGTGACCGTCATCAGCGCCGCCGTCCTGCTGGGCATCGCCGGGCTCGTGCTGGTCACCCTCCGCCGGGTACGCCCCCACAGCGCCGAAGGCGACTAGAAGCCTCCGATGCGGGTGCGCGCCGCCGGGACCGCGCTGCCGATCGTCGTGGCGAGCGTGGCTCCGAGGACGCTCACGCCGGCCAGGGTCAGCCAGATCGCCGCCGCCCCGGCGGACAGCAGTCCGGCGAGCGCGGCCGGGGCGAGCGCTCCCGCGACAGTCACGGCGAGCTGGTGGAGGGCCAGGTAGCGGCCGCGGAGAGCGTCCGGGGCGCTCTCCGCGGCGACGGTCGACGTGACGGGGCCGCCGAGGAGCTCACCGAAGGTGTAACCGGCCGCGCCGAGCAGCACGAGGCCGACGGCGAGGGCGAGCGCGTCCACGTGGCCGGCGGCGAGGAACAGGAGGTAGCCGGCCGCGAAGCAGGCGTGTCCGGCGACGAGGACGCGGCTGCGGATCCGCCCGCGCAGCCACCCGAGGACGAGTCCTTGCCCGAAGCCGACCATCAGCGTGTTGAGCGTGAAGACCGTGCCTGCGGTCCAGCCGGGCAGGTCCAGCACGTCCACGGCGTAGACCGGTATCGCGATGTTGAGGGCGAACAGGGAGATCGCGAAGCACAGCTGATGCGCGACCAGCAACAGGTACCGCCGGTCCCGGATCACGTGCCCCCAGCCTCCGGCGGCGTCCTGACGCGCCTCGGGACGGACGTCCGGCACGGCGCGCATCAGGACGTAGGCGAGGACGTAGGAGGAGGCGTTGACGATCACGATCCCGGCGTAGACGCCTGGAGTGCCGACGCCGACCGCGACGGCGGACAGCAGGCCGCCGAGCGCGTAGCCGAGGTTGCGCACCGACCCGAGGAGACCGAACCAGCGCTCCCGCCGGCCGGGCTCGGCCAGCGCCGTGATGGTGACGCCGTAGCAGCTGAAGGACACCGCCCGCCCGGCACTGTTCAGCCAGGCGCAGACGGCGATCTGCCAGGGCTGGTCCACGGCCAGATATCCGGCGAAGCCGAGCGCCTGGGCCAGGTTCGCCGCCTGCAGGACCGGCTTGGCGCCGTAGCGGTCGACCAGTCCTCCGGCCAGCGGGCCCGCCGGGAGCGCCAGCAGCCCCGCCGTCGTCAGCGCCGCGCCCGCCTGCACCAGCGTCAGCGGCGTCGTGGCCAGGAAGTACAGCATCGAGACGGGGACGAAGACACCGGTGCCGATCGAGTCGATGGTGATCGCTGCGAGGAAGCGGCGGTGCCGGGCTGCCGGTGGACGGGCCGTGTGATCGGGATGGGACACAACCCGGGACGGTATAGATTCTATACCGGTATCTACAACGCTACCGGGAGCTGCGCATGGGCAAGGCCTACAACATCATGGCCGCGACCTGCCCCAGTCGCACCGTTCTGCACCGGATCGGGGCGCGCTGGACGGTGTTCATCGTCAACGCGCTGGACGACAGGCCGATGCGCTTCACCGAGCTCAAGGCGCACATCCGGGGCATCACCCCGAAGGCGCTCACCGAGACGCTTCGCGCGATGGAGTACGACGGCCTGATCTCCCGCACGGAGATCCCCGCGAATCCCCCGCATGTCGAGTACGCCCTCACCGACCTCGGCCGGTCCCTGCTGATTCCCCTGCGCGCCATCCGGGAATGGGCCGAGACCCACGTCCCCGACATCGAACGCGCCCGCGCCCAAGCCGCGGCCCCGCCCGCCCCGACGCACCGGTAGCGGTCAGGCGCCTGCGGCGGTGTCCAGGAATTCCCGTACGGTGGCGGCGAAGGCGGCCGGGGCGTCGTCGTGGACCCAGTGGCCGCAGCCGGCGAGCTCGCGCAGCACGGTGCCCGGACGGCGCTCGGCCATCTGCCGGGCCATCGCGGTGGGCAGGACGAAGCTGTCCAGGCCGTGGATCAGCAGGGCCGGGCAGGCGGAGCCGAGCCAGCCGGGCCACCAGTCGCCGACCAGGGCCTCCTGCGAGGCCATCATGTCGTCGCAGTCGAACAGCAGCCCCCACCCGTCGGGGTGTTCGACGGCGCTCTCCAGGAAGTAGCTCGCGTCCGGGATGCCCTGGGCCTCGATGGCGCGGCGCAGGGCGTCCAGGGTGGGGGCGCGGCGGGGCCAGCCGGTCACGTCGAGGACGGGGTGCGGGATCTCGGGCCGCCGGTTGAGCGCGCCCGCCTCCTCCACGATCAGGGCCCGTACGAGGCCGGGGTGGCGGGCGGCGAGCCGGAAGGCGGTGACGCCGCCCATCGAGTGGCCGAGCACGACGACCGGCCCCAGGCCGAGCCCGTGCAGGAAGGCGGCGGCGTCGGCCACGTAGGCGTCCTGGCTGAAGTCGCCGTCGCCGCGATCGCTGTGGCCGTGACCGCGCTGCTCCAGGGCGATCACGCGGTAGCGGGGGGCCAGGGCGGCGGCCAGCGGCGCGAAGTTGCGGCCCCGGCCGAAGTGCCCGTGCAGGGCGAGCACCACCGGCGCCCCGCCCTCGGACCCATCACCACGGGCGCCGCCGGTCGCGGGGTGGGAGTCGAACCAGGCCAGGCGGAGGCCGCGGACGGTGGTGAAGTGCTCGGTCATCCTGTTCATGAGCCGTGGTGTCCTTTCGTGGCTGGAGGATCGCGCAGGAGGAGGGCGGTCAGGGCGCCGACGGCCGTGGCGAGGATCGCGGTGACGGTGGCGGCCTGGGCGAAGGCGTCGGTGAACGCGCCGGTCGCCGCGGTGGCCAGCCGGGCGCCGTCCGTCCCGCCCAGGTGGCGGGCCGCGTCGAGGGCGCCGGAGATCGACGCGGCCTGATGCGCGGGCAGCCGCGCGGTCAAGTGGGCGGCGGCCAGGCCACCGAGCACGGCCACGCCCAGGCTTCCGCCCACCTTGAACGCCGTCTCGTTCACGGCCGCGGCCGACCCGGCACGGCGCTCGGGGGCCGAGCCCAGCATGGCGGTGGCGCAGGCGTTCACCGTGACGGCGTTGCCGGCGGCAAGCACGGCCAGGCCCGCGATCACGGCGGCGTACTGGCCGGATCGGATCCCGGCCGCCATCAGCGCCGCGCCGCCCGCCAGCACCAGCAGTCCGGCCGCCGCCGTGGACCGTACGCCACGCCGTGCGACCACCCTGGCCACCAGCGGCGCCACCCCGAGCTGCGCCACCGCGACCGGCAGCAGGAGCAGCGCCGCCTGGGACGGGGAGTGCCCGCGTACGTCCTGCAGGTACTGGGTGATCAGGAACAGCACGCCCATCAGCGCGAAGAACCCGGTTGCGGCGGCGAGCGCGGCCGGCCAGAACGAGCGGGCGCGCACCATGCCCAGGTCGAGCAGCGGATGCCGCGCCCGCCGCTGACGCACGGCGAACGCGGACAGCAGCGCCACCGCCCCGGCCGCCTCCGCCAGGGTGGCCGGGCCGAGCCACCCCCGGTACGGGGCCTCGATCACCGCGTGCACCGTGGCCACGAACGCCCCCGACACCAGCAGCGCGCCGATCACGTCCAGCCGGCCGGTGGCGCCCCGGCGCGGCCGGGCGTCGGCCGGGACCATGTACGCGATGGCGAGGGCGGCGACCGCCAGGACGGCCACGTTGGCCACGAACAGCGAACGCCAGCCGAAGCCCTCCACGAGCAGCCCGCCCGTCAGCGGCCCCAGCACCACGCCGAGGCTGGCGACGACGCCCCAGGCGGCCAGCGCCCTGGGCAGCTCCGCGCGGGGGAAGACGGCGCGGACGATCGCCAGCGTGGCCGGGGTGATCATCGCGTTGCCCACGCCCTGGAGCGCCCGGGTGGCGATGAGCTGCTCCGGCGTCCGGGATAGGGCGGCCAGGACCGAGGCCAGCGCGAACACGGCCACTCCCGCCAGCAGCACCCGCCGCCTGCCGACTCGGTCGGCCACGGCGCCCATCGCGACCAGCAGCGACGCCAGGGCCAGGACGGCGGCTTCGGTGATCCACTGCAGTTGTGAGGTGGTGGCGCGCAGGTCCACCGCGATGGACGGCAGCGCGATGGTCACCGCCATCACGCTGACGCTCATGACGAGGAGCGCCGCGCACAGCGCCACCAGGATCCCCCGCCGCCGAGGATGCCCGCAATCCTCTGGCGGACGGCAGGGTCCCGGCGCGGGTGGGGGCATGGGGCACCTCCGAGAGGGCGTTCGACGGCGAGGAGCCGTTAGCATAACGACCGTCATGCTAATTGAACAAAACAGTCGTCATGCGAATAGACTGGGCGCCTGCCCAGCGAAAGGAAGGCGGACGTGGCCAGGCCCCGCGATCCACAGCGCCGCGAGGAGCTGCTCGACGCGATCGTCGGCTACCTGGCCGAGCACGGCATCGCCCAGCTCTCCCTGCGCCCCCTGGCCAAGGCGCTCGGCCACAGCACCTACGTGCTCACCCACCACTTCGCCGGCAAGGACGAGCTGATCAGCGCCATCCTCGCCCACCTCGACGAGCGCCAGAGGGGACGCGTGGGCGCGCTGCCCGACCCCGGGACGAGCGGCGGCCTGGGCCTGGGCGACGTGGTGCGCGCCTCGTGGGCCTGGCACCTGCGCGAGGACCTGCCGATGGTCCGGCTGCTGCACGAGATCGAGGGCCTCTCGGCCGCGGGCCGCCTGTCCGGCCCGTACGTGCCCAAGATGCTCGGCGACCGCGCCGAGTTCGTGGCCGGCGTGCTACGCGCGCACGGCGTGCCCGAGGAGGCGGCGCTGCGCAAGGCCACCCTGCTCAACGCCGCCTACGCCGGCCTGCAGATCGACTACCTGACGACCGGTGACAAGGATCGGGTCGAGGCGGCGCTGGACGAGCTGGCCGACACCGCCGACTCCTGGACCCGCCCGCAGTAGGCCGCCCGCGCCGTTCGAGCGTCAGGGGACGGCCGGCCGTGGGGGGTCCACTGGATCACCGGCGATGCGCCGCCATGCCTCCGCCGGCCCCCGCCTCAGCGGCTCTCCGCCTTCGCGAAAACCCGTTGGCGGACCGCGGCGGCCGCTGCTAGCTTTCTGGAGGCCGTGCGAGACAACGAGGAGGTGGTACCCGTGGACACAGTATCGACATGGGTGCTCCCCTCCGGGGTCACGGCCGGGCGATAGGTCGTCCGGGAGCGCCGTTCAAGAGCACTCCCGAAGGGCACGACCATGCGATTCACCTCTGAGCAGCGCCTCGACGACGGCGTCGTCGAACGCGCGTTCACCCTCGATGAGATCCCCGGCTTCCTGTGGACGCCCTGGTCCGCGCCCGCACCGGTCCCACTGATCCTGCTCGGCCACCCCCCGCTCGGACTGGACAGGATGTACCCCCGGCTGGTGGCGCGGGCCCGGAGCGCCGTGGCGGGCGGCTTCGCCGCGGCCACCATCGAGCTCCCCGGGAGCGGTGACCGGCCCCGCCTGGCCGGCGCCGAGCAGGCCCGCGCCGACCTGCGCCGGGCCATGAAGGCCGGCGAACCGGTCAGCGACGAGATCATCGACGCCCTCGTCCTCCCGCTCGTCGACAGAGCGGTCCCGGAATGGCAGGCCGCCTTGGACGCCCTCCTGTCGCTGCCCGGGATCGGCGGCCCCGTCGGATACTCGGGGGGCGTGATCTCCATCGGCATCCGGCTCGCGGTGGTCGAGCCGCGCATCGTGGCCGCCGGCCTCTTCGCCGGGAGTTTCGTGCCGCGCACCATGTTCGAGGAGGCCCGGCAGGTCACCATTCCGCTGCATGTCCTGCTGCAGTGGGATGACGAAGGGAACGACAGGCAGGCGGCCCTGGACCTGTTCGACGCCTTCGGCTCCAAGGAGAAGACGCTGCACGCCAACATGGGCGGGCACACCGGCGTCCCGCAGTTCGCCGGGGAGGACGCGGCCGGGTTCTTCGCCCGGCATCTGCGCTGATCGAGGACAAGCTCCGGCCCTCCTCGACAGCGTGGGCAGGCAAGACGCACCACCGCCCCGGCCGGTCGGCCCACCACCGGCCGGTCGGGGCGCCGCCCGGCCACCACCGCCTCCATCAGCCGGGCCGCCCACATCACGAGCACGGCCCTCGGCGTCAAGAGCCCCGTCGAGCTGGGCGACCTACCCGGCGATCAGCAGCTCGCCCGGTGGAAGGCGTTGTAGAGGGCGTTCCCGGGGACGCACGAAGGCGTCCCCGGGGCGCTCTGGTCGATCGGGTGGGTGAACCACCAGGTCATGCCGAGGGCGAGGAGCACGGCGGCGAGGGTGACGGCCGCGGCCGCCGGACGGTTCTGGCGCCAGGCCGGTCCCGACAGCGCGACGGCAGCCATGACCAGGGCCACCGCGGCAGCGGCTCCGGCGGCGATCTCCAGCAGGCCGCCGACGTCGGACGGCGGTTCGCCAACGGTGAGGGTGTTGGACAGGATCTCCCCGGCCAGGTAGACCCACTCGGAGACGATCAGCAGAGTGACGACCGCGGTGCGCAGCCGGGTGGCGGGCAGCTGCGGCCACAGGGCGATCAGGGCCGCCATCGCCCCCAGCATGACCAGCAGCGTCGAGCCGGCGAGCATCGGATCCAGCCAGTCGGTGATCGGCATGCGCCCGTCCCGGGCCCTGACCGCGGTGAAGCCGAACCAGGCCGCGGCGAAGACCAGGCCCAGGATCAGCGAGTATCCGAGCACGCGCGGCGGGCGCACGGCGGCGCTGACGAGGGGGGAAACACTCACAGGCTCTCCAACAATAGTGAGGTGCGCACGCACCTCATTTCATCTCCAGTACTGTGGTGCGCACTCACCACACTTGTCAACCTGGAGAAATCCCCCATGGCTCCACCCGCACGACAGCGCATCCTCGACGCCGCCGCCCGGCTCCTGCGCGAACGCGGCCTGGCCAGGCTCACCACCCGCGAGATCGCCCACGCCGCGGACGCCGCCGAGGGCAGCATCACCAAGAACTTCGGCAGCAAGATCGGCCTGCTGATCGCACTGCTGTCACAGGAACTGCCGGAACTGCGGGCCTGGCAGGCGGCCGCCACCCCGCCCGGGCAGCGGCCGATGCGCACCGTGCTCATCGATCTGCTGGAGCGCGGCATCGCCTTCTACGCGGCGTCGCTGCCGCTGCTGGCCGGCGCCGCCGCCGACCAGGAGCTGTTCGCCGCCTACCAGGCCACCAACCGCGAGAACGGCACCGGCCCCCACTTGGCGCTCGACCAGGTGGCCCACTACCTGGCCGAATGCCAGAAGGCCGGCGAGCTGCCGCATGGCGTCGAGCCGTACACGCTCGCCCTCACCCTGTGCGGAACCGCGCAGTTCGAGGCGTACACCGCATACGTCTCAGGGGCCGGCGCACTGCCGGGCGAACGCGCGGACCGGCTGGCCGCCACCGCCGACCTGATCCTCGGCCGGCCGGGAGCCTGACCAGGAGAGCCGCAGCCGTGACGCACCGGATGTCACACCGCCGCCCAAGGGACGGCAGGGCCGTCAGGTGAGGTCGAGCACCGCCTTGCCGTGCAGCCGGCGCTCCAGGAGAGCGCTCACCGCCTCGGACGCGTCGTCCCAGCCGCCGCGCCAGGTGATCTCGGGGCTCAGCACTCCGTCCGCGACCTGCCGGGCCAGCCAGGTCAGATCCCTGTCCAGCCCGTCGCAGAACAGCAGCATGAACGTGACGATCGAGCGATCGTCCCGGCCCGGCCCGCTGAACAGGGCGCCGAACGGGAAGTTCTCGCCCTCACCCGCGGAGTGCCCGACCGCCACCAGCGTGCCCCCCTCACCGAGCTGATCGAACGCCTCCACGAGTTGCGCGCCGCCCACCATGTCGAGCACGCCGTCGAGCCCGCCGCCGGCCTGGGCGGGACCGGCCACCACCTCGTGCGCGCCCAGAGCGCGCAGCGCCTCGCCGTGCCTGGCGGGGTCGCCGGTGGAGGCGATCACGTGCGCGCCGCCGAGCCGGGCGAGCTGGACGGCGTAGCGGCCGACGCCTCCGGTGGCGCCGGTGACGAGGATCCTGCGTCCCAGGAGAGGCCCGGTCCGGTGGAGCGCGCGCAGCGCGGTGCCGGCCGCGACCGGGATGGTGCTGAGCGCGCCCGGCTCCGCGCGCTCGGGCGCCACGCCGATCCAGTCGGTACGCACGGCGCGGACCTCGGCCCAGCCGCCACCCTCGTCGAGGGTCACGACGGGGGTCCCCACGGCCGGGCCCGACCCGTCCGCCGCCGCCTGGACGACGACTCCGGCGGCGTCCCAGCCGAGCACCGTCCCCTCGGCGGCGGTCTCGATGCCGTGGCTGACCTCGCCGTAGTTGAACGAGGTGGCCGTGACCCGGACCAGCGCCTGGTTCGCGGCGGGCACAGGCTCGGGCACTTCCCCCACCCGCAGGCCACCGGGGGCGGAACGATCGACGATCAGAGCGCGCATGGCGATCCCTTCATGAGACATCAGCTCAAAGTGCTACTCAGGAGCATAAGCCTATCGAGGGCGTTCGCGCTCCCATTACACTTGAACGATGACCGCCGACACCGCCTCCCCCTCCGCGCCGGAAACGCTCTCCCTGCGGGAACGCAAGAAGCTCCGGACCAGGACCGCACTCGTCGACACGGCCCTCGCCCTCTTCACCGAGCGGGGCTTCGACGGCGTGACCCTCGACGAGCTGTGCGACGCCGTCGAGGTCTCCAAACGCACCTTCTTCCGGAACTTCGCCAGCAAGGAACAGGTCGCCTCCGCCCCGCTGGAGGCACTGTGGGACGGCCTGCGGGACGACGTCGAGCGCCTGTCCTTCGGTCATGCGCCCGTCCTGGAGATGCTGCAGGAGGCGTTGCTCGCGGCGCTCGAACGCCTCGACGACGGCGGCGCCTGGGTGACCCGCGTACGCCAGAGCCGGGAACTGGCCGAGCGCACGCCGTCGATCACCGCGTACGGGCTCCAGTACTGCGACCGCACCAGCGCCGCCGTCGAGGCGACCTTGCAGCGCAAACTGGGCCTGAACCCTGCCGACCCACGGCCGAGGCTGGCCCTGGACCTGGTGGTCGCGTCCTTCCACGCCGCCCTGCGGACCTGGACAGCCAAACCCGGCACCCCCACCCACGCGGCGCTCGCGGCCGAACTGCGATCGGTCTTCGCGGTCCTCCCCGGCGCACTCACCTTCACCACGGCCTGAACGAGCTGCGCGCAGAAGGTCACGCGCGCGCCGACGGCCCGGCCCCTTTACATTGTAGATTCACACGGCCACCAGCCTCATACCCATGATCTCGGTCAGCCACCGGTTCTCATCGACTGTCAGAACACCATCGTGAGGAGGTCGGCGAACAGCTCCTGTTCGTCGACCTCGAGCCCGCGGCCGGTGAACCAGGTGGCCATGTTGTGGCAGTCGCGCATCAGGAAGTCCATGCCCTTCGGGTTGCCGACGATGTCGACGACCTGGGGCAGGTCGATCAGCACGATCCGCTCGGCCTGCGCGAGGACGTTGTACGGCGAAAGGTCGCCGTGCGCGAGGCCCGCGCGGGCCAGTTCACGCATGCCGTTGCGGAGCTGCTCGAAATACACGCCGAGCAGCTCCTTCGACGGCCGGACATGGGCCAGCCGGGGCGCGGCACCGCCCTCGCCGTCGTCGATGAACTCCATCAGCAGCTCGGTGCCGTCCACCTGCACGGGATACGGCACCGGGACGCCGGCCTTCCACAAGCGGTTGAGGGCGTCCCATTCGGCGTACGCCCACTGGCCGGCCGCGACGCCGCGGCCGTGCGTGGTCTTCTTCGCCATCGCCCGGCCGTCGCGGCTGTTGCGGGTGCGGCGGCCTTCGACGTACGACGTGCTGCGGTGGAAGGCCCGGTGCTCGTCGGTGCGGTACCTTTTCGCGGCCAGCAGCGAGGACTTCGCCGGGTTGCCGCCGATGGCTTCGACGGCCCGTTCGAGCAGGAAGACGTCGGCTTCCTTGCCGGTCTTGAGGATGCCGAGCTCGGTGTCGATCGCGGCCTGGTCCGTCACCACCCACGAGGGGCGTGGTTCGGGGCCGCGAGAGCCGCGCTCGACCTCCAGCCAGGTGGACCACCGCTGGTCCGGCCCCAGTTCCTCGTCGACGGCATGGAACGTGAAGGGGAAGGCCGCGGCCGGATCCGGCTGGGACTCGTCACGGGCGGACTCGGAGAAGTAGAGGTCAGCGGCCTCGTACTCGGAAGACAACGGGTGTGCTCCTGAACGAAGAGGTGGGACTGATGCGGACATGCCGCAGCGCAGTGATGGCCATCCGTCAGCCCTCCTTCGTCCAGGCGGCGCTCTCCGCCGCTCGATCGACCCAGCATGCCCCGCCGCTTTCCGGCCCCGCAACGTATTTACCGGAGCTGGGATCTCACACCGGCAACGGGCCGGACCTCGTACGGCAGGCGACTACGTGAGGCTCGTCGCGGCGCGGGCCGCGTCGAGGGCGGCCACGGCGCGGTCGAGGTCCGACGCCGTGGTGCGGTAGCTGGTCACGCAGAGCCTGATCGCGCTGCGGCCGTCGAGCCGGACCGGGCTCACCCACGCCTGTCCGCCGCGCACCACGTGACCGGCCACCTCCGCGTGCCATCTGCCGCTCCGCTCCTCCCCCGCCGCGTCCGCCTCGGGGTCCACCACGCAGACCAGCGGGAGCGGGGTCTGGTTGATCCGCTGCCAGCCGCGCTCGGCCAGGCGCCGCGCGAGCAGGTCACCGAGCCGTACGTCTCGCTCCAGTTGCTCGGCGACGGCCGGCAGCCCGGCCACGGCCAGGTGCAGGAACACCTTCAGCCCGATGAACCGCCGCGACCACTGCACGCTGGTGGTGTACGGGTCGTGGGTGCCGTCGACCTCGGCCGGCATGTAGCCGGTGCTGCACTGGAAGCTCGCGGCCAGCGCCGCCGGATGGCGGGTGAGGAAGACTCCGGCGCCCATCGGGGCGGACAGCCATTTGTGCGCGTCGACCGTGACGCTGTCGGCCCGTTCGATGCCGGCCAGCAGGGGCCGCAGCCGGTCGGACAGCGCGGCGGCGCCGCCCCACGCCGCGTCCACGTGGAGGTGCAGGCCCCATTCCGCGGCCAGGTCGGCGAGCGGGCCCAACGGGTCCAGCACTCCCGCGCCGGTCGTGCCCGCCGTTCCGACGATCATGAAGGGGATCCTGCCGCCGGCCACGTCCGCCGCGTACGCCTCGCGCAGCCGGTCGAGGTCCATCTTGAGGGCGGCGTCCACCGGCACCAGGCGGACGGCGTCGCGGCCCAGCCCGGTCATGTGCGCGATCTTGAGCCAGGCCAGGTGGCTCTCCGCCGAGGCGTAGAACACCGGCCGGCCGGGCAGACCGAGCAGCCCGGCGCTGCCGTACTCGGGGAAACGGCGGGTGAGCGCGACGATGACGGCCGTGAGGTTCGCCTCGGCCCCGCCGACGGTGAAGCTCCCGTCGGTGTCCGAGGGCAGGCCCAGGCCGTTCGCCAGGAGGCGCAGCACGTGCCGCTCCATCTCGGTGGCGGCGGGCGCGTGGCTGTAGGCGGCGAGTTGCGGGTTCACCCCGGCGACGATCAGGTCCCCGGCCATGCCCCACCAGGTGGGCGACGGGTTGAACAGGCCGAAGTAGCGCGGGTGAGTGGTGTGCACGGTCCACTTCCGCAGCGCGGACATGACCGAGCCGAGCACCGCGTCGGCGGGCTTGGCCTCGGCGAAGTCGAAGCCGGCCAGCCAGTCACGGATGCGCTCGGTGTCGACGCTCGCCGGGGCCACCGGGCCGTGCACGACCTCCCCGGTGTGCCCCGCCACCAGGGCAGCGGTCTCCGCCAGCAGCCGCCCGCCCGCGTCGACGCCGAGATCGTACGGGCCGGCGCCGTCGAGGTCGGCCCCCATCGGGGTCAGCTCGTCCAGGCCGGTCTCAACCAGCGGGTCGTTCGACATCCTGCTCCTCTTTCACATGGCCCTTCACCACGGCATCGTGGGTCCCACCAGGATCGGAGCCCCGTCGCGCCTCCGCCAGCGGTGAACGGGCCATAAACCGTGAACATCAAGCCACCTGCACCGCAACCGAGACCACGCCAGGATGCGAACGTCTGGGAAGAAGAAGTCCACAGGAGCCCTGAATGCGTCCCACCATCGTGCTGCTTGGTACCGCCACCGTCATGAATGTCATCGCGACTCGACTCAAGTCATACGGCACATATGAAGAAGGAGACATATTCGATTATCTGTCCGTCGAGGAATGCCTCTTCAAAGTGGATATGTCTGGCGACGTCCTCGACGACTACGACGATGGAGAGCTCGACATACCCGATGGAGGGCTGAGCGCCATTCTTGTCGAGTATCAGTCAGTGTCCTGCGTCAGGAGGCTGTTGCTGGCCATTCTTCCCGGACAGGTCGGCTTTCTGGACTCTAACCATGGAAGCGTCACGCTTTCGATGAGGTACGCAACCGCTTCAATAGAGAGCCGAACTGGGATTGGAGGCGCAGCGTATAGAGGAACAAGGTGACCGGCCGACCGGTGCGGGGCAGAATCATCGTGATGAACGCCCCGGAGGGCAACCAGCTCTGCCTGGACGGACCGCGTTCAGGCAGGAAGCCACGGCGAGGGCGGCGCGGCGGGTCAGCGCCGGGTCACCAGCGGCCCGGACGTCCACCAGCGCTCGCCCGCCGGTGACCCACGCGAACGTGCGCAGGTCGTCGTTGCCGGTGCTGGACCTCAGGTACGCCCCCTCCCCCAGCCGCTGGGCGTCCGGATCCGCGGCGAGGGTCGTACGGGCCAGCCGGGTCGCGTCCGCGTCCGTCGCGGCGACCCAGGAGACCGCCACCCGCACCACCGCCCCCGCGTCATCGGGCGGGAGGAACTCGCACACGTTCGGCTTGGGCCAGCGGATCCCCAGATGCTCCACGGCGCCCGGGACCGGCACGTACCCGGGCAGCACCGCAGGGTCGAGCAGCGCGCACGCGTCAGGCCAACGCTCCGGCGGCACCGCCAGCGGCGAGGAGGCGCCCGGCCCGTCGCGGAAGGTGTAGGCCGTGACCCGGTCGCCGCCGGGGTGCTTCTCGAACACCAGCAGGTCGCGCGAGGTGCTGCCGACGATCCTGCTCGCGCGCTCGCTCACGGGCAGGGGCAGCACGTCACGGGCGCCGTCCGCCCGCGAGACGACCTCGATCATGCGGGGGGTGAGCTCGGTGTTCGTGGCGCCCATCGCGTGAGTGGCCGTCAGGTGGTCGGCGTTCCCCAGGTATCCCTCGGCGGTGCCCGGCGACGTGCGCGGCCTGAGCGACCGGCGCCAGAGCACCCGCCCGTCGCGGGTGCGCGTCGCGGTCGTCTCCCGGCGGCCGTTCACGCTGCGGACCAGCAGCGTCAGCTCGGCGTCGTGGATCACGGTCGGCCCCCCGACCTCCGGGAACGTGATCGGCGACCGGGTCACCAGCCGGCCGTCCGCGTCCAGGACGGTGACGTGCCCGGGCTCCCGCGCGATGATCAGGCGGGTGGAGGAGACCTTGATCTGTACGAGCTCCTCACCCGAGTCCCGGAGGCGACGGGTCCAGGTGAGCCGTCCGGCACGCGGGTCGACACCGTGCAGGGCCGGCGACCGGCCTCGGCAGTCCTGGACGATGACGGCGACCTCGGATTCGAGCAGGCGAAAGTGGGGGCACCCGCCCGGCCACGGCACCGTCCACGTGTCGCGGCCGGAGGCCGGGTCGAGCCCGTGCAGGCCGCCGCCCGACGCCCACACGATGCCGGTGGGAGTGATGGCCGTCCTGGTCAGGTAGTCGAGGATCGGCGCGTCCGCGGACGGGAGCAGCCGCGTCCACCGCGTCCGGCCGGTGACCGGGTCGACGACCGTGACCCTCTCCGCGGCCCCCTCGGAGATGCTCACCGCGAGCAACTCTCCGACGAAGCCCATGTGGTCGTCCAGCGGGTGGTACGGCCGGGCGAGCGGAAAGGTCCTCAGGATCGCGCCGGTCTCAGCGTCGTGGACCCGGATCGCGGCCGGCCTCGTCGACGGCAGCGCCACCAGGGGCCGGCCGCCGACCGTGGCCACAGGCACGTCGAGACTGATGCCGTGCACACCGATCTCGCCCAGGTCGGCGCTCCAGGCGGCGGTGAACGCGGGACGCGCCTGCCGGGCGTTCCCGCTCCCGGCGGCGCAGGCGAGGACGAGCAGGGCGGCGATCAGCGCGCGGACGTGCATGCCCGCCCCGGCAGGAAGAGGCGGCAGGCCGCCCGCCCGGTGACGACCTTCAGCCCGGCGCCGGTGTTGCGGTAGACCGTCCTGTAGGCGGTGTAGGCCGTGGGAGCGCCGGTGACCCGGAAAGGCCGGCCGGCGGGGTCCTTCACGGTGACCGTCTCCGCCTTCCCGGTCCCCGCCACGACGTACTCGACCTCCAGCACGAAGGTGTGGCTGTGTTTCCGCGCCCTGATCTCCAGGCCGAGCTCGGCCTGGTCACCTCGTTTCAGGGACAGGCTGTGGGGTCCGAAGTAGGGGCGGCCGGGTTTGCCCGCCTGGGTGAAGAACGCGTCCCGCGCGTCGAGGGAGACGGTGAGCTGCGGGTTCGCCGGTCCGCCCTGCCGTGGGTGCTCGACGAAGGCGCCGGTGACGATCGGCTGCCTGGGGGCGACCTCCTTGACCCGTACATCGGTGACGCGGACGAGGTCACGCTGGGACTCGAAGACCACCCGCATCTCCTTCTCCCCCACCCACGCGCCCTTCAGGGTGGCCACCACGTCGTCGAACGCCCGGTCGCCGAAGCGCCCGCTCAGGAAGACCGCGCGGTCACGGGGCGCGGTGGGCCGGGAGGCGACGGCCAGGTCCTGTTCGGCACCGGTGCCAGGCAGGACGGTGACCAGCAGCGGTGGTCTGGCCGCGCTCACCAGGTCGGCCGGCCGCAGGAAGAGGCTGAACGCGTCGGTCAGCCAGGCGGTGACGACCGCGGTGAGCAGCGCGCCGATCCACAGCATCACCTTGGCGAGTTTCCCCGGCCCCTTGTCGTCGCTCTCCGGCACGAGAACGGCCTCCTCGCGGGTCGGCTGTCTGTGCGGACAAGGTAACGCGCCGGCAACGGTTCTGGCGGCCGATCCCGCACACCATTCGGCGTCGCGGGGCGTCGGAGCTGTCAATTCCGAGAGTCGTCCCCGTTCCGGGCGTGATCTTCGGCCTGCCGTGTTGTCTCATGCGCCGCCAATGTGTCGATCAGGCTCTGCATCTGCGCTTCTTGCATCATCAGATCCCATAAGCGGCTTTCTCCGTGATAAGTCACAGCTCTGGTTCGTACGTGCGGCTCGGCCGGATGACGGGACGTGTTCGGACAGGTAGGCGTCACCGCTCCGGCATATCAGTCCCCTCGCCCGCCTGCTGGCCACGTCCGCGGTCGCCACGGTGGCCCTGACCCTCACCGTCACCACCGCCCCGGCCGCCTCGGCCGCACCCCGCCAGGTGTGCCTGGACGCCACCAACAGCCGGGCCGACAACACCAACGTCCGCCTGTGGACCTGCCTCAACCACCCCAACCAGAAATGGGTCGTCCAGAACGGCCAGATCAAGGTCGAAGACACTCTGACCTGACCCGTAGCTCACCGGCCGTGACACGGACGCGAACCTCGTCGGCCGCTCAGAGGAATCGCGGGGCGCCGGTGGCGGCCAGGCTTCTCGCGACGGTGTCGGCGTAGGAGTCGGCCCGGCCGAGGCGCTGCAGGTGGGCGCCGAGTGCCGGGGACAGGCCGCCCAGGTGCGCCACCAGGCGGATCAGCAGGGGCGCCACGTCGGCCTCGGCGGCGTTGGTGCGGATGGCGCGGCAGACGGCCCGCGCCACCTGCTGCGGCGTCCGCGTGCCGATCGCGGCGATCCAGGAGGGCAGGGGCGCCGGTGCGCGGGTGAGCATGCCGGCGTTCCTGATCAGTCCGGGGCAGATGACCGAGACGCCGACGCCGTGCGGCGCCAGATCGGCCCGGGCCGCGTGCCCGAACCCGCGCAGCCCGTACTTGGTGGCGTTGTAGAGCGCGCACCGGGCGTGTGAGATCTTGCCGCCGAGCGAGCTCATGAGGACGATGTGGCCGCGCCCGTTGGCGATCATGTGTTCGGCGGCCGTGCGCGCCATGACGATGGGGGCGCGCAGGTTGAGCGCCAGGTAGGTGTCGATGTCGCCGGTGGTGTGGTCGGTGATCGCGGCGGGGGCGATGACGCCGGCGTTGGCCACGAGAATGTCGACGGGACCGGCCTGCCGCATCAGGGCGGTGAGGCCGTCGTGGTCGGTGAGGTCGGCGGCGATGGCGCGCCCGCCCAGCCGGCCGGCCAGGGCTGTCAGGACGGCGGTGTCGCGGCCGGTGAGGATCACGCGGACGCCGTGGCGGGCCAGCGCGTGGGCGATGGCCTGGCCGAGGCCGCCGCTGGCTCCGGTGATCAGGGCGGTCGTCCCGGACAGCTCCATACGCGTTCTCCTTGGTCGGTGATCGGCGTGGCCGGTCGTGTCAGGGGCGGGAGGGGACGACGTCGGCGTGCAGGTCGGCCAGGGCCTGGCGCACCAGGGCGGGCAGGTGGCCGAGGCCGGGCAGGCGGGCGTCGAAGGCGTACGAGAACGAGACCGTCCGCCGGCCGGGCAGGACGGCGACCTGGCCTCCCGCGCCGGGCAGCAGCGAGGGCACGGCGAAGATCTCGTGGGCAGGCGGGAGCGCGGCGGCGCCGTGGAGGAGCGTCAGGCCGAGGCTGTCATGCAGCGGGCGGCGCGCGGCGGAAGCGGCCAGGCGGGCCAGGACGTGGCTGAAGGCGGCGGACATCGCGGGGGCGTGCGGGCCGCGCCGGTGGCGGGCCAGTTCGGCGAGACCGGTCTGCTCGGCGACGGCTCGCAGGCGGGTACGGGGGGTGGGTTCGGCGCTCGGCAGCCGGATGGGCATGAGGACGGCGTGGTTGCCCAGGCCGTCGTCACGGCGGCGATCGCGCCGCCCGACCGGGAAGGAGAGCACCGGCTGCCCGAGGGGGCGACGCGGCTCGGGCGGGAGCGGGCCGGCCGGGGCGGGGCCGGCCTCTGTCCACTCCTTGACGACGCCGGCCAGGACCGCCGCGGCGATCTGGGCGAAGCTGGTCCCTGTCGAGCGGGCGATGTCGCGGAACGCGCCGGCGTCGAGGCTGACGGAGCCGAGGTGCCGGGTGGCGGGGGCGTCCGTCGCCGGCGGGTGCCAGGGCTCGGTTGCGGAGGCGAAGCGGGCGATGTCGCCGATGGCCTGGCGGATGGCGGCGCCGCCGGGGCGCCCGCGTCCGCCGCCGGGCGCGGCGGCGGGCGGGGGCAGCGTGCGGCCCAGGGCGAGCGAGCTGATCGTGCGGGCGGCGGAGAGCCCGTCCTGGAAGACGTGGTGGGCGCGGTAGCACAGCAGGTGCTCGTCGGCGGCGTGACCCTCGACGACCACGAGGCTCCACAGCGGCCTGGACCGGGGCAGGGGGTGCTCGCGCAACGCCTGACCGACCGCCTGGCACGGGTCCTGGCCGGGCGCGGCGTGATGGTGCTGTACGTGGTGGGCGGGGTCGAACGCGGGGTCGGGCTCCCAGCGCACCCGCCGGCCCGTTCCCGTCAGCCGGTAGGTCAGCGCGCGGGCCCGGACGGCGGCGTCGCCGATCAGGCGGTGCAAGCGGTGGCCGGAGGGCGGCGGTCCTGGGAGGCGCACGGCGACGCCCAGGTGCAGGTCGGCGTCCCTGTCCGGGTCCGCCTCGTCAGCCAGCCGCAGCAGGAAGCGGTCGTTGACCGTCAGCGGCACCGCCGTGGTCCGTGCGGCGGTCGTGAACTGATCTGCGGTCGTGGGCATGGTGGGCATGGCGCGGCGTCCTCAGGTCACGGGAGCGATGATCAAGGTGGCGTTGTGGCCGCCGAACCCGAACGAGTTCGACAGCACCGCTCCCGCCGGCAGCGGCCGGGCCTCGCGCACCACGTCGACCTCGCAGCGCGGGTCGGGCGTGCCGAGGTTGGCCGTCGGCGGGACGGTCCCGTGGGCGAGCGTCAGCACGGTGGCGACCGCTTCGATGGCGCCCGCCGCTCCGAGCGCGTGGCCGGTCACCGCCTTGACGGCGGTGACGGGCACCCCGTGCGGCCCGAACAGGCGGGTGATGGCCTGCGCCTCGGTCAGGTCGTTGACCTGGGTGCCGGTCCCGTGCGCGTTGACGTGGGAGACCTGGGCGGGCGACAGCCCGGCGTCGCTGAGGGCCGCGCGCATGCACCGGTAGGCGCCCTCGCCCTCAGGGGCCGGGGCGAGCAGGTGGTGGGCGTCGTTGGTGCGCCCGTAGCCGGCGAGCTCGGCGTGCACGTGCGCGCCACGGGCGCGGGCGCCGTCGAGCGTCTCCAGGATCAGGAACGCGGCCCCTTCGGCCAGCACGAAGCCGTCGCGTCCGGCGTCGAACGGCCGGCAGGCGCGCTGGGGCTCGGCGGTGTGGCGCGACAGGGTCCGGCACTGGTCGAACGCCTGCAGGATGGTCGGGGTGACGCAGGCTTCCGCCCCGCCGGCGACGACGAGGTCGGCGGAGCCGTCGCGCAGCAGCCGCACGGCCTCCCCGATCGCGTGCGCGCCGGAGGCGCAGGCGGTGGTCACGGACATGCTGGGCCCGTGGATCCGGTGACGCAGGCCGATGGCCGAGGCGGGCGCGTTGCTCATGATCTTCAGGACGTGGAGAGGGCCTGGGTTCCCGCGCCCCGGGTGGCGGACGTCGAGCATGCCGTCCTCGTAGGTCTCGACCCCGCAGAACCCGATGCCGGTCACCACGGCCCGCCGCTCCGGTGGCGTCCGGATGGCGTCGCCGGCCCCGAAGGCGTCGTCGAACGCGTCGGCGGCCGCGCAGACGGCCAGCTTGCTCACCCGGTCGAGGTGGCGGGCCTGCCGGGGAGTCAGGTACGGCGCGGTGTCGAGGTCGCCGACCTGGCAGGCGACGTCGACGCCGAGGCCGGTGGTGTCGAAGGAGGTGATGCGCCGCGCTGTGGAGCGCCCGCTGATCAGCGCGTCCCACAGGTGCTTGGGGTGGGCTCCGGCGGCCGTGCGCACGCCCAGTCCCGTCACCGCTACCCGCGCCCGCGACGTCATCGAGCCTCCCCCTTGATCGCTGGTCCTCCGATCAGCCTCGCTCATCGGAGGCCGGGAGATCGGCGCGCGACGCGCCACGTCCGGGCAAGAAGTGGATCAGAACAGGCAATGACTCCACGGGCCGGTGTTGCGCCTTGAATGCCACCACTCCGTCACTCACAGTAGCCGCGTGCGAAGCCCATCGGATCATGACCAGGTGCCGATCCTGCGGCATCACACCCAGTTGCGTGCGGCTCCGGACCCGGCGGGCGGGGACGGGGCGTGCCCGCTGCCCTCCCCGCGGGTGATCCTCGAGGAGGCGGGCGACGACCTCGACCGGGCGCGCCGGTCGTGGCGGGACGCGCGTTATGACCGGTTCCGGCCGCGCGCCTTCCGCGCTGTCGCGGACCACCTCGCCGCCGCGCTCGCCGTGCTGGCCGGGCGGCAGGGCCAGTCGTTCGCCGTGGACGACCTGGTCGCCGCCGGGATGCTGCCCCGGCACGTCCGGCTGGTCAACACCGCGCTGGCCATGCTGGAGGCGGACGGCCTGGCGCGGACGTGTCCCGGCGGGCGGTGGCGGCTCGGCGTCCCGGCCGACCCCGGCGAGCTCGCCCGGGGCCTGCTGCGCGACCATCCGGCCTTCTCCACCGAGGTGCTGCTGGTCAGCCGGATGTGCCGGGAGCTGCCGGACGTGCTGCGCGGCGAACGCGACCCGCGCGAGCTGCTGAGCCGCGACGGCGGCGGCGAACTGCTGCGGCAGCTCTACGACACCGCCCCGCTCAGCCGGTTCGCCAACCAGGTGGCGCGGGCGCTCCTCGGCCGCATGGTCGCGGCCCTGCCGGACGACCGGCCGTTGCGCGTGCTGGAGGTGGGCGCGGGCACCGGCGGCACCACCGCCGCGCTGCTGCCGCTGCTGCCGCCACACCTGACCCGCTACACCTTCACCGACGTGTGGCCGCTGTTCCACGCCACCGCCCGCCGCCGGTTCGCCGGCTACGACTTCGTCGACTACCGGCGGCTCGACCTCGACGAGGACCCCGCCGCACAGGGCTTCCCCGAAGACGCGTACGACGTGGTGGTCGCCGCCAACGCCCTGCACACCGCCCGCGATGTGCGCGCGGCCCTGGAACGGGTGCGCCGCCTGCTCGCGCCCGGCGGGCACCTCCTGGCCGTCGAGACGCACGACCCGCGCCTGATGATCGGCATCTTCGGCGCGCTGGACAGCTTCTGGCCCATGGCGGACCACCGGCTGCGGCCCGACAGCCTGCTGCTCGCGCGCGAGCAGTGGCCGCCGCTGCTCGGCGCGTGCGGCTTCACCGGCGTCGTGCAGACCGGCGACGACAGCGGCCCCGCCCGCGACGATCTGTCGATCACGCTGGCCGCCCGCCCACTCCCCCGGAGCCGGTCACGCACCTGCGCGGCGCCGCCGCCGTCCGGGACGCGGTGGATCGTCGCCGCCGAGGACGCCGGTGAGCTGCCGTTCGCCCAGGCGGTGGCCCACCTGCTGGCCGCCGGTGGGCAGGCGGCGGGACAGGGCGGCGCCGTGGCCGTGCTGAGCACGCCCGATCCCGGCCGCTGGCGGACGCTGCTGGCCTCCGGGCCGTCCACCGGCGCGGTGGGCGTCGTCCTCGTCGCGGCCGAGCGCACCTGCGGCGCCGGGAGCGACGACGAGCCGCGCCTGCGGCTGGACGAGGCCGTCGAACGGATGCTGGTGCTCAAGGCGATCGCCCTCGCCTGCGACGACCTTCCCGCCGGACTGACCCGGTCGTTGTCCGTGGTGACCCGCCCGAGCGGCGCGCTGCCCGCGCCGGAGGAGCCGCTGGTCCCCGCCGACGCGGTGCTGTGGGGCGCCGCCCGCGCCCTGGCCGGCGAGGACGCCCGGCTACGGGTGCCGCGCATCAGCCTGCACCGCACCGCCGACCTCGCGGCCGACGCCCGGCGGCTGGCCCGCGAGCTGCTGTCCGCGCCGGGCGAGGGCGAGGTCGCGCTCACCCGCCGGGGCCGCTTCGTCGTGCGGGAGATGCCGTACGAGCCCCTCGACACGGGAACGGGCCCCTGCGTCCTGGGCTTCGACGACCTGGGCCGGGCGCCGTACTGGACACGGGCCGAACCGGCGCGTCCGCCCGGCCCCGGCGCGGTCGTCATCGAGGCTCGGGCCGTCTCGTGGAGCGGACCGGACACCTGGTGGACGTGCGCGGGCCGGATCACGGCGGTGGGACAGGGGGTGCGCGAGGTCGCCGTCGGCGACCGGGTCGTGGGGGTGGGCGGCGGCGCGCCCGGCTCCCACCTGAGCACCACCGCCCGGCTGGTGCGGGAGATTCCCGCCGGCATGGGCTTCGCCGAGGCCGCCGTCAGGCCGGGGCCGGCCATGCGGGCGCGCCGGGCGCTGGCGGCGGCGGGGCTGTCGGCAGGCAGCACGCTGGTGCTGCACGACGCCACCGCCACCGGCCTCGCGGCGTTGCACCTGGCTCTCCGGCAGGGCGCCCGAGTCGTCGCGCTCGCGCGGCATCCGGGGCAGCGGGACCTGCTGGACCGGCTCGGCTCCCATGAGGTCGTGGACGCCGCCGATCCGGACGTGGTCGCGCGGGTGCTGGCCCGCACCGGCGGGCGCGGAGCCGACGTGCTGGCCGGAGCCGTGCCGGAGAGCTGGCACGCGATGCTCGCCCCGGCCGGGCGGCACGCCTGCCTCGACGCCGCCGGCCCGCCCGATCCCCGGCTGTTCCACGAGGTCATGGACGCCGCACGGGACGGCCTGGACCCGGCGCCGCCGTACCACGTCCATCCCGCCGCCCGGGTGGGTGAGGTGTGGGCGGAGCGGCGCGCGGCGGCGGTAACACTGTCGTTCGACCCGCTGGACGGGCCCGTCCGGGCCCGGCCGCGGGCCGTGGAGCTGCGCCCGGACCCGCAGGGCGCCTATCTCGTGATCGGGGGCGTGGGCGGGTTCGGCGCCGCCGCCGCGCGCCGGTTGGCCGAGCGCGGCGCCCGCCGGCTCGCGCTGGTCTCCCGCAGGGGCGAGGCGGCGCCCGAGGCCGCCGCCGTCGCGGCCGGGCTGCGCGCCCTGGGGGCGCGGGTGAGCGTGCACGCCGCCGGCGTCACCGACCTGGCCGCGATGGCGGCGGTGCTGAAGAGCGTCGACGCGGGCGAGCATCCGCTGCGCGGCGTCGTGCACGCCGCCATGGCGCCCACCCTGAGCGAGGTGCGGCAGCTGACCGCCCGGCACGTGGCCGACGTGCTGGGCTGCAAGATGGCCGGCGCGCTGGTGCTCCATCGGCTGCTGGAGGGCCGGGACCTGGACCTGGTCTGGCTGTTCTCCTCCATCAGCGGCACCTACGGCGGGGCGCGGCAGGCGGCGTACGCGGCGGGCAACGTGTTCGTGGAGGCACTGATCCGCCGGCGCCGCCACCTCGGGCTTCCCGGCCACGCCACCGCGTGGGGCACGATCGCGGACACCGGCTTCGTGGCCCGCCACGGCGCGGTGCCGCTGCTCAGCGCGTACGGCTTCGCGCCCATGCCGTCGGAGGCGGCGCTGACACTGGCCGAGCAGATGATGGCGGCGGACGTGGCCGTCGCCGCCGTGTCCAGTCCCGACGCCCGGCGGCTGCGCGTCGGCGATGACGAGGCCGCCCGGTTGGGGCCGCTGCTGGCTTCCCAAGGCAACAACCGTTCTTGACCGGACACGCGGAGCCGGGACGGCACGGCCCGCGGGCGTCCACGAGATGCTGAAACCTGAAGATCAACGGAAAGGTGACGACCCGTGCCGAAAGAAGAGATCCTGCTCCTCATCCGCCGGTACTGCGCTGAGATCTTCGCGCTCGACCTCGCCGACGTGACCCCGGACACCGCCTTCGACGATCTCCAGGCCGACAGCATGGCCCTGATCGAGCTGCACACCGCGCTCGGCCGGCACGAGCTGCACGTCGACCTGTTCGACTTCCGGATGTCGATGACCCTCGCCGAGGCCGCGGAGCTGGCCCACCGTGCGCAGCCGGCCCCGGCTCCCTGACTCCCCGGTGGGGCGGCGGCCCGGCGCGCCGATCCCGCTGGACGGGGGTGACCTGGCGTTCCTGTCGTGGCTCGGCACGGACCGCGATCCGCTGCTGCACATCGCGCTGGCGGCGCGCCTGCCGGGTCCCGTTCCGTCCGCCCCGCAGCTGTGCCGGCTGGCCGCCGAGACGGCCGCCCGGGCCCCGGTGCTCACCTACCGGCTGACCGGCTCCGGGCGGCACGCCCGCTGGGAGCCCGACCCGGCCTTCGACCCGGCGCACCACGTGGCGCACCGCCGGGTGCCACCGGGCACGGACGTACGGCAGGCGGTGATTGACGCCGTCCGCGAGCTGCCCCTGCATCCTCGGCGGCCACTGTGGACGCTGATGGTGATCCACGGGCATCGCGACGACGAGCACGTGCTGTGTTACCGGGTGCATCACGGCTTCCAGGACGGGGTGGGCGCCGCGCGGACGGTCAACGCCGTTCTGCTGGGCAAGCCGTTGTCCACGCCGGTTTCGCGGGCGCCCGCGAAACCGGCGGGGGGCCGATGGCTGCGCCTGATGGCTACCGGTGCGCGGCTGGCGGGGCGGTCGGCCCGGCTGCGCCCGCCGGCCACCACGGCCGACGGCGGCACCCGGCTGCGGGTCCACCACTGCGACGCCGCGCCGCTGACCGCCATCGCGGCCGAGACCGGCGCGAGCCTCACCCAGGTGGCCCTGGCCGTCCTGACAGGCGCGCTGCGCTCGTGGAACCCGCGTCACTGGGAGCGCGGCCGGCCGGCCCGCCGGGGGCTCACGATCTCCTTCCCGCTCAACCTGAGCGGCCGGCTGCACGACGGCGGCCTGGGGAACGGCTGCGTCAGCGTGCCGGTCGTCCTGCCCTGCGGGGAACCCTGCCCCCGGGGACGCCTGCGCCGCGTCATGGCGGAGACCGGCTTCGAGCGGCTGTCGAGGTATCGCCACGACCGCTACCTGCTGCGTTCTCCCCTGCTGGCCTGGGGGGCGGGCGCGGTGATCGGCTCCCGGGCGATGGAGCGCCTGCTGTTGCGGGGCGCCGCCGGAGGGCTGGTGGTGAGCGCCATAGCCGCCGGTGACAGTCTGCCGGTCGACCGGTGTTTCGCGGTGCCGCCGACGCTGGACTTCGGCGGCGGCGTGATGGCGATCGTGCACGGCGGCGGGTCTGTGGTGTTCTCCGGCCTCTGGTCGCGCTCGCTCGGCGGTACGGAGCGCCTGGCCGGGCTCCTTGACGCGGCGGTGGCGGAGCTGGCTGCCGCCGTCGGCGTGGGCGGCAGTCCTGGCTCACCGGTGGGCGGGGCCGCCGTCAGGCGATGAAGGAGATCTTGCCGGTGCCGGTCACGGCGGCGATGCCGGTGGTGGTGCACGTGGTGATGTCGGAGGTGGGGATGGCGCTGCCCGCCACGGACGCCCCGGCCAGCCGTCCCTTGGTCACCTTGCCGCCGAGCAGCATGTCGCCGGGGTTGTAGCTCTTGACGCTCCTGGCCGCCTCGATGGCGGAGTGATCGGGCTTGATCACGGAGGTGCCGGCGGGCCGCTTGTCGGCGTCGTACCAGGTGATCCGGCCGGTGGCGCTGATGTCGTCGACGTTGGTGCACGAGCCCAGGCCGGTGCCGTGGGCGGTCAGCCAGCCCGAGCGCAGCCGGGCGTGGGCGCCGTTGGGCGACGTGCAGTGGGTCAGCGCCAGGGTGGCGCGGGCGGTGATGCGGCGCACGGTCATGCTGACGGGCGGGTCGAGGGTGATCGGCCGGCCGGGGGTGGTGCTGACCGTGCAGGTCACCAGCTTCTGGCCGGTGTGCGCGGCCACCTGGGGCGTGGCGGCGAGCAGGGACACGACGGCGGCGGCGGCCGGGAGGGCCGTGCTGCGGATCCGTCCGCTGGCGGGCAGGGTGAACATCTCATCTCCTGGCAGTGAGTAACTGATCAGTTACAGACATAGCACGACAGGTGCCGATACCTCGCCAGCCGCGCGGGCGCGTCAGCCGGTCGGCGGGCCGTCAACCGGCCTCAGGGGCGGCAGCAGCCGGGCCAGCGGCCGGGGCAGCCACCAGTTGCGGTGGCCGAGCAGGCGCATCAGCGCGGGGACGAGGACCATGCGGATGAGCGTGGCGTCGATGATGATCGCGACGGCCACGGCGAATCCCGCCTGCTGGAAGTCGTGCCGGTGGGTGAACAGCAGACCCGCGAAGGTGACGGCGATGATGGCGGCGGCGAGCGTGATGGGCCGGGCGGTGTGCCGCAGGCCGTGCAGCACGGCGGCGGTGTTGTCACCGGTGCGCCGGTAGTGCTCGGCGATGCGGTGCACCAGGAACACCTCGTAGTCCATGGACAGGCCGAACACGACGGTCAGGGCCAGCAGCGGCACCGCGGCGTTGATGTCACCGGTGGAGCCCGTGCCCTGGAAGCACAGGGTGACCAGGCCGAGGGTGGCTCCCACGGACAGCAGGTTCATGGCGATCGCCTTCAGCGGGATCAGCAGGCTGCGGAAGGTGATCAGCAGCAGGACGAACGACGCCAGCAGCACCAGCGCGATCACCTGCCACGCGCGGCCGCGCATCTCGTCGTAGACCTCGGCCAGCATGGCCGCCGCCCCCGTCATGAGCACCCGCTGGCCGGCGGGCAGCGACTCCTGGGCCGTCCGGCCGATGTCGCGCACCAGGTCGGCGGCGTCGGTGCTGTCGGGGGCGCCGCGGCCGGCGATGGTGACCAGCGTCAGGTCCCGGCCGTTGTCGATGGCGCCGGTCATCGTCACGCGCGGATCGCGTTCGAGGGCGGCGGTGAGCGCGCTGGGATCGACCGGGCCGGTGCCGGGGGCGTGGGGCAGGGCCAGCAGGGTCAGGTTGGCGAGGTGGTCGTCCTCCATCTGGGCGAGCCCGTGGCCCACGTCGGTCCTGGCCAGGGTGTGGCGGTCGAAGTGCAGGCCCAGGCGCAGGTCCAGCGCGGGGACGGCGGCCAGCAGCAGGAGGAGGGTGGCGGCGAGCGCGTACCGGCCCGGGCGGCGCATGAGGTGCCCGGCGATGCGCAGCCAGGCGGGCGGGCGATCGTCCCGCCGGGCACGCCAGAGCCGCCTCGTCGGCTCCAGCCGCCGGTCGAGGAGCACCAGCAGCGCGGGAGCCAGGGTCAGGGCCGCCGTGAGCGTGAGGAACGCGGCCAGCACGGCCGCCAGCGCCATGCTGAGCACCGCCGGCGCGGGGATGATCAGCATGCAGGCGGCGGTGATCATGATGATCATCGCGCACCAGCTGACGGTGCTGCCGGCCGTGGCGACGGCGTGAGCGGCGGCCTCGCGCGGCCCGCCGCCCTCCCGGCGGCCCTGGCGGTAGCGCAGCAGGATGAGCAGGCAGTAGTCCAGCCCCAGGGCCAGGCAGATCGTCACGGTCGCGGTCAGCAGCGTCGAGTCGATCCCGATGGCGGCGCCGCCCAGCGCCAGCACCCCCAGGCTGAGCAGCCCGGCCCCGCCCGCCACGAGCAGCGGCACGGCCACGGCCCCGGCCGCCCCGAGTCCCACGACGAGCAGGAGCAGGATCAGCGGGACCGTCACCAGCTCCATCCGGCGCAGGTCGTCCAGGTCGGCGCGGATCAGCTCGGCGAACACCGGGCTCACGCCCACCAGCGCGACCGTCACCGTCCCGCCGGAGGCGTCGCGGGCCGCCCGCGCGGCCGTCGCGATCTGGGCGGGCAGGTTCCGCTGGCGGGCGCGTTCGTCGCCGTGCACGCCGGCCATCACGTACGCGTGATGGGGGTTGACCTGGGCGGGCGAGGGAAGCGGCTGCAGGCCGCCGATGTCCGGGCGGGCGTGCAGCGCCTCCACCACCGCCGCCACCGCCCGCTGGTAGCGCGGGTCGCGGGAGCGCAGCGTCGCGGAGTCGAACGCGAGCACCAGCTGCTCGTCGCCCTGGTGCGGGAAGCTGCGGGCGATCAAGGCGGCGGCCTCGGCCGAGACCGAACCCCGCAGCTCCAGCGGGGGCGGGCTCAGCCGCTGCAGCAGGCCGGGCACCAGGGCGGCCGCGGCGGCGGCCAGCACCAGCCAGACCGCCACGACCAGCCGGGCGTGCGCGGCCGAGGCGGCTCCCAGGCGGGCCAGGACGGCGCCGCGGCGGCGGGCCGTGCCCGGCGCGGGGACGTCGCGGCTGCGACGGCGGACGGTGCCGAGCGGCATGAGCACACCTCTCCGTACCGGCGGATCGAGCTACGGGAGGCGGGTGGCGGCGTTGTTGCCGGCCGGGCACGGGGCCACCGCCAGGAGCGGGACGTTCTGTACGCCGCCGCCCGTCATGAACGTCATCCCGGCCGTGACCAGAGCCTGCCCCTGCAGCGTCACGCAGAAGCTCATGAGCGGCGGGTCCCCGGCGGCGTCCGCGCCCGGCGGCGGCCCCTCGGGCGCGGCCGGCAGCACCGGAGAGGCCACCGTGTCCGGCGGCGTGCTCTCAGGCGTGGCCTCCGGCGGGCTCGCCGGCGTGGTGAGCTGCGCGGCGGGCGGCGTGGAGGGCATCGGCGTGCCGGCCTCGGCCGTGGCCGGGAGGATGCCGACGGCCGCGGCGGTCACGGTCAGCAGGAGCAGGGTGCGCTTGTCCACGTCGATCCTCTGATGGTCCGGCCACGTACGCGTGCTCGCGGGCGCCGCGCATGCGGTCGCGGCACCCTTCAACACTTTCCGTACTATCACGATCACTCACTGCACATCGGTCGGCGCGGCCGAAGCAGCACGAAGGAGTGGCGTTCCGGACCTCGTTTCAAACGCCGCTCGATGCGGTAGCTAGCACACACATCGGTCGTCACTCTACGTAACGGAGCACGTCATGGCGCGGATCACGATGGCACTCGGCATCCTCGCGGTGGCCGTGGCGCTGCCCTTCGCCGGCGCCACCGCCGCGTCCGCGACCCCGATCCAGGCGGTCTCGATGGCCGACTGCCTGCTCGGCTCGGGCGTCGTGGTGCCGAGCGCCACCAGCCCGACCCGTCTCAGCTGCTACGGCGGCCGCTTCCACGGGCAGCCCGTGGGCGGCCTCGCCTGACGTACGGCGGCGCGGCCGGCCGCTCACCAGCGCAGGAGCACCGTTCCCGCGCTGAGGCCGCTGGCCACCCCGACGAGGGCGACCAGATCGCCGCGCCGCACCCGCCCGCTCCGCGCCGCCTCGTGCAGTTGCGCGGGCAGGGTGGCGGCGACGAGGTTGCCGTGCTCGGCGATGGTCACGACGACCTTGTCCAGGGGAATGCCCGCGCCTTCGCAGAACGAGCGCAGCGACGGCAACGACGCCTGGTGGACGCAGATCGCGGCCAGGTCGTCCCAGCCGACGCCGTGCTCCCGCAGCGGTTGCGTCAGCACGTCCAGGTCGAGCTTGTGCACGGCCACGGCCAGTCCCACGGCGTCGACGGTGAAGGGGCCGGTCACGTGCCCGCCTGATTCCAGCCGCCGGAACGGCATGACCGCCGCGGGCCAGAACTCCGGCACGGCGCAGAAGCGGTGCCCCATGATCCCGGGGACGGCCGCAGCCTCGAGCAGCAGCGCGGCCCCGGAGTCCGACACCGTGTAGGACGGGATGGCGGCCCGGAACTCCTGCTCGCAGCCCACGCGCCAGCGGATGGCGCTGGTCGCCACCTCACCGCAGACGACCAGGACCGTACGGTAGCGGCGCGCGGTGATCAGCGTGTCAGCCAGCTCGATCGCGTTCAGCACGCTGTTGCAGGCGTTGCGCACGTCGAAGGCGGCGCAGCCCGCCCCCAGCTCGGCCGCCACCATGTGCGCGGTGGCCGGCTCCACCGCGTCCAGGGACACGCCGGCGAAGATGATCAGATCCAGCGCCGCCGGCGGGTGCCCGGTGCGCGCCAGCAGGTCGCGGGCCGCCGTCACCGCGAGGTCGCGGGCCCGCTGGTCCGCGTCCGCCACATGACGGCTGCTCACGCCGGTGACGCACTCGATCAGCTTGCGCGGGATCGGCACGCCGGGATTGAGGTCGGCGAGCCGGTCCTCGAGCTCGGCCGTGGTGAGGCTGGTGCCGGGCAGATGCAGCGCCACGTCCGTGACCTGCGCGTACAACGGCGCCCCCATGGCGGCCTCCTCTAGATCAACTACGGTCAGGATAGGAACGACCCCGTTGATCACGGCGTGTGACGCGCCGCCTCGTCCCGCACCGCCAAAATTCGATCAACTCCGCCCCGCACCCGCCGTGTCCTGCCTGGCAGGCTGCCCCCGTCGCCGAGACTGGCCCGGATGTGGCCGCCCTGGCCGAGCGACGGGAGTGGGACCGTGAGCGACGACGAGATCGAGACCGTGGTGCGGAACACCTGCGCGCAGGTCCTGAAGACGGACCCGCGGCTGGTCACGGCGCAGGCCCGGCTGCGCGAGGACCTGGACGCCGACAGCCTGGACCTCGCCGAGATCCACGTCGCCCTGGAGGAGGTGTGGGGGCCGATCCCCCGCGAGACGCTCGCGGACGTGCGAACCGTGGCCGACGTGCTGGACCAGGCCCGCCACCTCGCCGGAGAGCGGGCCTGATGCCGCCACGGACGCGCATCGCGGTGACGGGCCTGGGCGTGCGCACCCCGGCCGGCGCGAACCCGAAGGAGCTGTGGAACACGCTGCTCGGCGGGCGCTCCACCGCGCGGACGATCACCTCCTTCGACACCGAAGGGCTGGCGGTGGACTTCGCCTGCCAGATCGGCGGCCTGGACCCGGCCGGCTACCTGACCCCGAAGCAGGCGGGCCAGCTCGACCGGGTGGCGCTGCTGGCGATGTGCGCGGCCGGTGACGCGCTGGCCGACGCCGGTGCGATCACCGCGCATCCTGAGCGTCGCGCCGTGGTGACGGGCACGGGCTTCGTCGGCACCGAGACGTACGAGCGGAGCATGCTGGACGGCCGTCAGCCGGGGCGCGGCAATCCGCCGCCCCGGTTCGTCCCCATGATCATGGCCAACGCGCCGGCCGCCGCCATCAGCATGCACCACGGTCTCCTGGGGCCGAGCTTCACCGTGGCGACGGCGTGCGCCTCCGGCGCCCACGCCATCGGCGAGGGCGCCCGCCTGCTGCGTGACGGCTCGGCCGACCTGGTGGTGACGGGCGGGGCCGAGGCGTGCGTCACGGCGACCATGCTGCTGGCCTTCGACCGCTGCCGGGCCCTGTCGCGGCGCACCGCCGAGCCCGAACGGGCCAGCAGGCCGTTCGACACCGCCCGGGACGGGTTCGTCCTGGCCGAGGGGGCGGCGTTCCTGGTCCTGGAGCCGCTGGAGGACGCGCTGCGCCGCGGCGCCCGCGTCCATGCCGAACTGGCCGGATACAGCCGCACCTCCGACGGTCACCACCTGACCGCTCCCCACCCGCAGGGGCAGGGGGCGTACCGCAGCATGCGCGCGGCGCTCGCCGACGCGGGCCTGACCCCGGACGCGGTCGCGCACGTGAACGCCCACGGCAGCGGCACCCAGCTCAACGACCTGGCCGAGGCCCAGGCGATCGCCCGCCTGTTCGGGCCGGACGGCCCGCCGGTGACCTCCACCAAGGGCGTGACCGGTCACGCCATCGGCGCCGCCGGAGCCATCGAGGCGGTGGCGAGCGTGCTGACGCTCACCGAGCTGACCATCCCGCCCACGGCCAACCTCGACGACCCGGACGAGCGCTGTGACATCGACGTGGTGCGCCGGCCGCGCCCGCTCCCGTCCGGGGCGGTGGTGTCGAACTCGTTCGGCTTCGGCGGCCACAACGCCACGCTGATCTTCACCCCGGCCTCCTGAGCGCATGACCTCGCAGATGCGCCCCGCGCGGCTCGGGATCCGGGCGCTGCTGGAGTATCAGCGCCAGGGCGAGACCTGGATCGAGCGGACCTTCGACCGGTACGGCCCGATCTTCACCATGTGGAACCCCGGCGTCGGGCGCGTGGCGATGCTGCGCGATGCCGACCACGTCAGGCAGGCGTCCTCGGCCAGGGAGCGGCTGCTGGCCCCGTTCGAGGGCGGCCCGCTCGACCTGGCGGCGGGTCCGCGCTCGATCCTGGCGCTGGAAGGCTCGCAGCACCTCCAGGTCCGCAAGCTTCTCCTTCCTCCGCTGCGCGGCAGCGCTCTCGAACGGCACCGCGCCCTCATGTCGGCCGCCGTGAGCCGGTCGATGACCTCATGGCCGGTGGGCGTCCCCTTCGAGCTGCTGCCTCACCTGAGCGACACCGTCTTCGACATCTTCCTGGGCGTCCTGCTCGGCGTCGAAGGCGACCGGCTGGCGGCCTGGCGCGCGCCGTTCGCCGCGCTGCGGGCGCGGCTGCACGCGCCGTCGACGCAGGTCCGCTACATGATGCGGCGTACGGGCGCGGTCGCGGCATGGCGATCGTTCCACCGGCTACGTGAGCAGTGCGTCCGCCTGATCGGCGCGGAGATCGAACGCCGCCGCCGCGACCCCGCCGGGCAGGGGGACGACGTGCTCGGCTCGCTGATGGCGGCGCGGACTCCGTCCGGGTCAGGGCTGACCGACGCGGCGCTGTGCGACCAGATGATGGCGCTGCTGCTGGCCGGGCACGAGACCACCGCCGTGGGCCTGGCCTGGGCCGTGGAACGGCTGCTGCGGCACCCGGAGGCGATGGCGCGGCTGACGGCGGAGGCGCTGGCCGGCGACGGCGAGGCGTTCGCCACCGCCGTGGCCTGCGAGGCGCTGCGGCAGCGCCCGCCCGTCGCCTTCAAGCCCCTCGGCGTCACCCGGCACGCCTGCCGGCTCGGTCCCTACGTCATCGAGCCACGCACGACACTGCTGGTCCACCTGCGCTCGCTGCATCACGACGCCCGCCACTTCCCCGCGCCCTCGGCCTTCAGGCCCGAACGCTTCCTCGACACGCGCCCGGCGCCGGGAAGCTGGCTGCCGTTCGGGCTCGGCGCCCACCTGTGCCCCGGCAAGCCGTACACGATGGCGCAGAGCGGCGCGCTGCTCCACACGATCCTGCGTGGTGGTGAGCTCTCACTCCCGCCGGACGCTCGGGACGAACCCATCGAGCGGGCACACATGGTGATCAACCATCCGGGCCGCAACTGCCTGGTCACCTACCGCCCCCGGGCCGACCTCGCAGGGCCGTTGAGCCGCTAGCAGGCCAGTTCGATCGCCATGCGGGCGATGCGGCTCTGGTCCCCGGCCTTGGTGCCGCACTCTGCCGTTCCGCCGGCGTCGCCGTGCTGCCAGGAGGTGGCGTGTCCTGAGCCGAGGCGCTTCCCGTCGCACTCCACGACGAAGTCGGCGTCCACCAGGTGAGGCGCCACCTGGTAGACCACGTACCGTCCCGAGGCGCCGAAGGAGTTCTCACCGTGACGGCCATGATCCGTATGACAGGAAGATCGCCCCGCAGGTTCCCAGGCTGCTCACGTGTACCCCTGACAGCCACGAGTTCCGTCATGTGTGGCGGTTCCGGACACCGCCGGGTGCCGATGTTCATCCGGCTCGTCAAGGCCGGTTGTCCTTGCCGTCCAGCCAAAGCGTGTCGGACGCGTCGCGGTGGGAGCCCGAGCTGCCGACGTGTTTGGCGTCGATCTTCGGCCCCTTCTTGATGACATGCACCAGCGCCATCGCGTGCCCGCGCCCGAGGTCGTAGTCCTGCTTCAGCCAGTCGACGATCACTCCGGCCTTCACGGACGGGGCGTCGAAGCCGCGTTCCTTCGCCAGAGCGATGAACTCACGAGGGGTCAGTCCGGTCTTGTCCTCGATGTTGTCGAGGTAGGCCTGGAACGACATGCGCTTCTCCATTCTTCAGCGGGGATGCTTCGCGACCCCGTGGGCTGCAAGCTTGTCTTTTGCAAGTACGCTTTGTCAACTGAAGTATGGGCTAGGATTGCCACCATGGCGCCGAGGGAGTACGGACAGTTCTGCGGCCTGGCCCGCGCGATGGAGATGGTCGGCGAACGGTGGACCATGCTGGTCATCCGCAACCTGCTCACCGGGTCCCAGCGCTACACAGACCTGCGCAATGGCCTGCCGGCCATCCCGACCAACATCCTGTCGGCCCGCCTCAAGCAGCTGGAAGAGGCGGCGCTGGTCACCCGTCGCGCGCTCCCGTACCCCGATCGCGCCGTCGTCTACGAGCTTACCGACTACGGACGCGACCTCGAACCCGCGTTGATCGCACTGGGCCGCTGGGGCGCGCGGACGCTCACCGAGCCCCGCCCCGGCGAGCTCGTCACCGCCGAATCGGTCGCCATGTCGTTCCGTACAGCATTCCGGGCACAGGCGGCCCGGGGGGTCACGGCCGGTTACGAGATCCGCCTGGGTGACTTCACGTTCCGCTTGCAGGTCAGCGATGGCGAACTCGAGGTCGGCATCGGCCCGCACCCGGCCCCCGACCTCGTCATCGAGCGGTTGAGCGGCCACCCCGTCCGCGAACTGATGGGTGGCGGCAAGACCGCGGATGAGCTGCTCCGCGACGGCAGCCTGCGCGCCGAGGGCGATCCCGTGCTGCTCGGCCGATTCGCCGAGATGTTCCGCTTTTAATCAACGAGGCAGCGAAACACCGCCGGAGACGTGAATGCGGGGCCACGCCTGATGCGCGCCCCGCAAGGTCCTCACGAGCCCGGGATCAGCAGGTGATCCTCCTGCTCCTGTTGGTGAAGCCGCCGGCCTTCTCCGCGTAGACCCAGACGCGCCAGTCGTAGGTGCCGTCACCGCACCTCGCCGGGAGTCCGACCTTCTTGTCGGAGTCCTTGGTCCAGGTGTCCGAGTTCATGGTCTGCCAGCCGTACCATCGCTTGCGCTGCACCTTCAGCGTCATCTGCCCGCAGTCGCCGACCCACGTGACCGTGCCCTCGACGTGCGCGCCGTCCTTGTACGGGATGCCCGGGCTGACGCTGCACGCCGCTGCTGCCTGCGTCGTGGCGGCGCTCGCCGGCTGGGCTCCCGCGAGCAGTCCGGCGGAGACTGTCAGAGCGATGATTCCGACCGATAGCCGCATGATTCTCATGTCCCTTTCGTTCCTGGGTCGATGTGGAGGGGACGATACGGACGAGCGGTATGTCTGCGGTATGCCGGGGACGCACGCCCGGCATCCTCAGCATCCCGAAACATGACGGTCTCACGACCGGTGCGCGGCCATAACGCGTTCGGGAGCCGGGAACGGGTGAAGTTGGCAGGTGCGGCACTGGCGTGCCGGGTCCGTGGCCGGTGCCCTTGAGGTCCGTAGGTGAGGACAGGAATGATGTCACCGCAGAGCAGCCCGCCCAAGACCGCCCCAGAGCCCATCCGCGATCCGCGCCAGGACCACCTGCTGACCCCGCGGAACAGTGCCATCGTCCTGATCGATTTCCAGGAAGGGCAGTACGCGACCGTGGGGTCCTCGACGCGGGACGAGATCAACCTCGGGGCCGTCACGCTGGCCAAGCTCGCCCACGCCTACCAGGTCCCGACCGTACTGAGCACCGTCGCGGTCGGCATGGGCGTCAACCAGCCGACCGTCGAGGAGATCACCCGGGAGCTTCCCGGGGTCACGGAGATCGACCGTACAGGCGTGAACTCCTGGGAGGACCCGGACTTCCGGGCGGCGGTCGAGGCCACCGGCAGAAAGAAGATCATCATGGCGGGCCTGTGGACGGAGGTCTGCCTCGCCTTTCCCACTCTGGACATGCTCCGCGAAGGCTTCGAGGTCTACCCCGTCATCGACGCCGTCGGCGGGGTCTCGCCCGTCACCCACGAGACAGCCGTCCAGCGCATGATCCAGGCCGGTGCGCAGCCCGTCACCTCGCTCGCTCTGGGCTGCGAGTTCATGCGCGACTGGGCGCGTGACGACGCCGATCTCTACCGCGTCGTCATCAACGACTACTTCCGCCGCAAGCGCGCCATCGGGCAGCGCTCCGGCAACCTGTTCTAGGGCTCCGGCCGGGTGGGGGACACGTTCCGGGGGCTCCCCGATGTGACGTGCGTCATGTCGGCCGGTCGTCCCGGGCGTCCCGGCTCCTTCGTCTCTGAGGTGTAACAACCGAAGCAGCAAGGAGATCGTCATGGAGAGCCGTTTCAACTACGCCGAGAACCCGGTCGGGGCCAAGGCCGCGAAGTACGTCATCTCGGCGGGCAAGGTCGTCACGGACTCGTCCCTGCCGCCGCTCACGAAGGAACTGGTGGCGCTCCGCATCAGCCAGATCAACGGCTGCGCGCCCTGCGTCGAGATCCACACCAAGGACGCCGAGCACGCGGGAGAGACCTCCCTGCGGATCAACCTGGTCCCGGTCTGGCGGGAGGCGCCGATCTACACGGACGCCGAGCGGGCCGCCCTGGCACTCGCGGAAGAGGGCACCCGCGTCGCCGACGCCGCCGGGGGCGTCAGCGACGAGACGTGGGCGGCGGCGTCCAGGCACTACGACGAGGACCAGCTCGCCGCCCTGGTGGCGCACATCGCCGTGATGAACGCCTTCAACCGCATGAACATCATCACCGCGCAGCCCGCCCCCGGCACCTACCAGCCCGGCCAGTGGTAGATCCGGAAACCCCCATAGCCGAGAGGACGACCTCGTCATGACCGAACACGCCACGACCGCGCCGAGCGGTCCCGAATCGCGTCTCTCCGACCCGAGCAAGTTCGTGCCCGAGCTGGGGGCGATCGCCGGAGGAATGACCAAGGCCGCCGAGAACGGCTCGGTCCCGCGGGCCACGATCCTGCTGGCCCAGCTCCGGATCGGCCAGCTCATCGGCAGCACGTACCACACGGTCGTGCAGTCGGGCAATCTTCGCGAGGAAGGGGAGCCGGAGGAGCGCATCACCGCCGTGGCGAGCTGGCGGGACGCGCCCCACTACTTCACCGGCGCGGAGCTGGTCGCGCTGGAGTTGGTGGACGCCATTCTCACCCCGAACCCGTCCGGCGAGCGCGTCCCGGACGAACTGTTCGCCAGGGCGTCCGCGCACTACGACGAGAAGGCGCTCGTGACGCTGTGCATGGCGATCGGCAGGAGCTGCTTCTTCGCCCCCATCACCCTCGTCGGCAAGCCCTCCCCGGGCCGGGCGCCGGGCGAGAACTGGAGGAAGTGACCGGAGCGAGGCCCGGCGCGCCGAGCTCAGCGACGGACCGGGTAGCGCAGGTGCAGGGCGCGCCGGCCCTGGATGACGATCGGGTCGTCGAGCAGGAGATGCCCGCCTTCGAGCTTGGAGAAGTACGGGATCCCCTCGCCGAACAGCACCGGCACGAGGCTCACGCACACCTCGTCCACCAGGCCGAGGGCGAGGGCCTGCTGCGTCACGTTCGCGCTGGCGATCGTGACGTTCCGGTCGCCGGCGATCTGCTTCGCCCGCTGGATCGCCGCCTCGACCCCGTCGACGAACGTCGTCGCCGGCCACTTCCCGGCGGCGTCCGCCGGCGGCCGGTGCGTGACGACGACCACGGGCGCGCCGGCCGGATGCCTGTCGTTCCAGCCGCCGGCGATGTCGAACAGGCGGCGGCCGGCGACGAGCGCGCCGGTGTTCTCGGTGAGGTCCCGCCATGCCTCCGCACCCGCTTCGTCGACCTTGACCGAGATGTCCTCGTTCGGGTTCGGCACGACCACGTCCCCGGCCTCGTACCAGTCGAACAGCTCGCCGACCTGGTCATCCGGCTGCGCGATGTATCCGTCCAGCGACATCGTCATGTGGCTGAAGACCTTGCCCATGAGGGTCCTCCTCTGGTTACCGCTCGGCCCGGTGGTTCCGGCCCGTCCTTCAAGGGTCATGGGGTGGACCGTTCCCGGCGGCGGAACTCATCGCGCCCGGTCGGACGGCGTCGGCGATACTGTGGGCGTGGAGTACGTGTCCAGAGTGCCGCGTCCGCCGCTGGACAGGCTGATCGACGACCTCTACTACCTGGAGGGCGCGTCGCCGTACGCCCGGCTGACGCTGCCGCCGATGCCGGCGGCGCTGCTCATCGTCAACCTCGGGGCGCCGTTCCGCATCCGCGCCGGCGCCGACCTTGAGACGGCGGAGTACGCCGACGGCTGCGTGGTCACCATGCCCACCCGCGCGCTGGAGTTCGGCTACCCGCCGCGGACCCGGTCCGTCGGCGTGCACTTCAAGCCGTGGGGGCTGGCGCCGTTCCTGCCGATGCCCGCGGCCGAGCTGTGCGACCGGCCGGTGACGGTGGAGCAGGTCTGGGGCCGGCCCGCCGTCGCCGAGCTGCGGGACCGGCTGGCCACGGCGGACGGCCCGGACGAGATGCTGACGCTGCTCGAACAGGAGCTGACGCGACGGCTGCGCGAGACCACCGGCCTGGGGCTGGTGCGCCACGCGAGCAGCGTCATCGCGGCGGCCGGCGGGGCGGTGGCGATCGGCGACCTGAGCGCGGCGGCCGGGGTCAGCAGCACGCATCTGGCGCAGCGGTTCAAGGAGGTCGTCGGCGTCACGCCGAAGCGGCTGGCCCGCACCCACCGTTTCACCGCCACCGTGTTCGCGATCGACCCCGCCGGGCCGATCGACTGGGGCGAGCTCGCCGGTGGCGCAGGCTACTTCGACCAGGCCCACTTCGGCCACGAGTTCCGGGCGTTCACCGGGCTCACGCCGACCCGGTACGTCGAGGTCCGGCGGCGGTTCCTGCGCGAGCATCCCGGCCACGCGCTCGACGGCTGGCCGCTGCCGGCCGATTGATTTCTTACAAGAGCGGCAGCGCACGGCACGCTAATTTGAGGGCACCCAAAATGGAGGAGGGGCCCTGTGGGCAAGGTGGTCATGTACAGCTCGGTGTCGGCGGACGGTTTCATCGCGGACGAGAACGACCTGCCCGGACCGCTGTTCGACTGGTTGACCAGCGGTGACGTCCCGTTGGACGAGAGCGGCGAGCTGAAGGTGTCACAGACGTCCTATGACTACACCAGGGCGTACTGGGACCGGATCGGGGTCACGATCGTCGGCCGCCACGTCTTCGACCTGACGGATGGCTGGGACGGAAAGCCGCCGAGCGGCGTCGACCACGTGGTCGTCGTGACGCACCGGCCGCAGCCCGAGGGCTGGGACCTCGGGGCGCCGTTTCACTTCGCCGACGGCGTCGAGGCGGCCATGGCCAAGGCGCAGGAGCTCGCGGGCGACCGCATGATCGAGGTGGCCGCCGGCGACGTCGGTGGCCAGGTGCTCGCCGCGGGGCTGGTCGACGAGGTGCGCATGGACGTCGTGCCGGTGGTGTTCGGGTCCGGCAAGCGCTATTTCGGGTCGGTCCACGCGCAGCACCTGCTGGAGGATCCCGACGTGGTGATCCAGGGCAACCGGGTGCTTCACCTGCGCTACCAGGTGCGCCGCTGATCCATCTGATTCACCTGTAGACGGGAGTGCGTGGCGCCTGGGGGGCGGTGCCACGCACCTGAATGTGCCTTTTGTAGACCCTCTCTTACTCACTCATGATGGTGTTACGCACTACGAGTGAGGTGAGGGAAATGGCCCCCTTGATGCCACATCAGGCGTCGCGGACCCGGCCGGATCTGCCCCGGCCGACTCCGATGAGCTCGCTGGCGGCCCGGTTGCGGGCGATCTCGCCGTGATGGGTGGCGGCCCAGCCGGCCATCGCCGTCACCGCGTCGATCAGCGACCGGCCCAGCTTCGTCAGCTCGTACTCCACTCGCGGCGGGACCTCGGCGTATGCGGTCCGGGTGATCAGGCCGTCGCGCTCGAGATGCTTGAGCGTCTGGGTCAGCATCCGCTGGGAGATTCCCGGGATGCTCGCCTGCAGGTCGGAATAGCGCAGCGGGCCGGCGTTCAGGGTGCTGATGGTCAGCACCGTCCACTTGTCGCCGATGCGGTCGAGCACCTCACGGATGAAGGCGCTGTCCTCCGGCCACGCCTGGCACGGACCAGCGATCTGTCGCGCTGACGCCATCTCGATTTCCTCTCATCCGGCTGTAACCGCACTACCAGTATGTAACACGTGCGGGGCGGTCACCCCGATCCACGACCACGCCCGCGCCACACCTCAACGCAACGGAGAGTGATCACTGTGAACGCACACGACACCGTCGTGGTCGGCGCGGGCCCGGTCGGGCTGTGGACGGCTGCGGAGCTGGCCCTGGGCGGCGGGCGACCGCTGGTCCTGGAACGGGCCGAGCAGCGCAGCCCGCACTCCAAGGCGCTGGCCATCCACCCGCGCACGATCGAGGTGCTGGCGATGCGCGGGCAGGAACAGGCCTTCCTCGACGGCGGGCTGCCCGTGCCGGACGGGCACTTCGGCATGCTGCCCGCCCGCCTGGACTTCCGGGAGCTGGCCACGCCGTTCCCGTTCATGCTCGCGCACCCGCAGCTGCGCACCGAGGAACTGCTCGAACAGCACGCCCTGGCCCTCGGGGTGGTGATCCGGCGCGGGCACCGGGTGACCGGGCTGAGCCAGGACGAACAGGGCGTGACGCTGCGGGTCAGCGGGCCCGACGGCGCGTACGAGATCACCGCGGACCACGTGGTCGGCGCGGACGGCGCGGGCAGCACCGTACGCCAGGCGGCGGGCATCGGCTTCCCCGGCACCGACTCGACCATCTTCGGCTTCCTCGGCGACGTCGAGCTGGCCGACCCGCCGGAACGGCCGGGCACCTGGCACAACGCGCACGGCGCGCTGATCGTGGCCCCGATCCCCGGCGGGCGCTACCGCGTCACCGGGTACGCCCCCTCAACCCTCACCCCGACCCTGGAGTCCCTGCGGGAGACGACGAAGCGGATCGCGGGCACGGACTTCGGCATGCACTCCCCCGTGTGGCTGTCCCGCTTCGGCAACGCCACCCGGCTCGCGGCACAGTATCGGAAGGGCCGGGTGTTCCTGGCGGGCGACGCCGCGCACATGCACTTCCCGGCGGGCGGTGTCGGGCTGAACGTGGGCCTGCAGGACGCAATGAACCTGGGGTGGAAGCTGGCCGCGGTCCAGCGGGGCCGGGCGGAGGCGTCCCTGCTGGACACTTACCACCAGGAACGCCACCCCGTCGGCGAGTCCCTGGTCGAACACACCAAGGCCCAGACCGCCCTGATCACCGCCACCACCGAGGAGGGCCTGTCCCTGCGCCGGTTCATGGCGGACCTGCTGCGCGCCCATCCCGACGTGGCGGCCGAGCTGGCCGACACGCTGACGGCGCTGGCCGTACGCTATCCGGGAGCCCATCCCCTGGCAGGCCGGCGCCTCCCGGCCACCCGCGAGCAGCTGCGCCTGCTGCGCGAGGGCCGCCCGGTGCTGCTGGCCCAGGAGGCCACCCCGGCGCTGAAGGACCTCGCCGTGAGCGCGGACCTCCAGCTGTACGAGACCGAGCTGCCCTGGCCCACGGACGCCATGCTCATGCGCCCCGACGGGCACGTGTGGGCCGCCGGAGACACTGCCGGACAGCTGGCGGACGCCATGGCAGAACTCCCTCTGACCTGACGGGGAGCGGCATGAACGTACGCGGCGCCACGTCACACACCCCGAACCAGGGATGCCGGGCAGCTCCCGCAGCCAGGCGTCCTGGATGTCGTCGGCCCGTCGCGCGGCGGCTCGGCGGCCACGCTCGGCTCCGCCGTTCACCTGGACGACCTGGGCCGTGACGTGGCCCGCACCGGGTGAGGCGAGCCGGTGCACGGTCTCGGCGACGTCCCGCGGCGTGCCGGCCCGGCCGGTGCCGGTCTGCGCGCCTCGCCCGGCCTAGGTTCAGCGCGCAAGATTCTTGCGCGTCGGGGCGAGAATTCTCCATCGGTTCGATCGGGGGTTCGACTAGCGTCGGCCGGGTCCGGATGCCTCCGACGAACAGGAGCAGGGCCATGCCGGTATCAGTGTCCGCCGCTGACCCGTACGGAAGAAGGAGGCACGATGAAGCGCGTCGGCGTCATCGGAGTGGGTGAGATCGGCCGGGCGATCGTGACGGGCCTGTGCGAGGGGGCCGGCTACGCTCCCGAGGTGTTCCTCTCCCCGCGGGGAGCTCGCACGGCCACCGAGCTGTCCGGGCGCTACGAGAGCGTACGGGTGTGCGCGGGCAACCAGGAGGTGCTGGACCGCTCCGACATCGTGATCATCGCCGTGCGCCGCGACGATCGGCACGAAGCGCTGGCTGGCCTGACCGTGGGCGACGACAGGGTCGTGGTCAACGTGATGGCCGGGGTCGGCAACGACGACCTGCGCCGGACGCTGGCCACCGGCGCCCCGCTGGTACGGGCCATCCCCCTGCCCGCCGTCCGCGAGCGCCGTTCCGTCACCGTGACGCACCCCGCGCACCCGGTCGTCGACGACCTCTTCGCGCGGCTGGGCGGGGTGCTCCCGGTCGAGGACGAGGCGGCCTTCAACGTCTTCTCCGCACTGACGGGAACGCTGACCGCCCACTACTCCTACCTCGCCACGATCGCGTCGTGGGCCACCGGCCACGGCATCGCCCCCGAGGCCGCCGACAGCTACGTACGCGGCCTCTTCCAGGGCGTCGGCCGCTCCCTGAGCGACCGGACCCGCTCCCTGCACCAGCTCGCGGCCGACCACGAGACCCCGAACGGCAGCAACGAACGCGTCCGCACCACCTGGTTCACCCCGGCCAACGCCCAAGCCCTCGGCCAGACCCTCGACGACCTCCTCACCCGGCTCGACGGACCGCGGGACGGCGGCGCGCGGGACCTACAGGCCGAAGGCGCCGCCCTCGACGAGGATCGCCACGCCGATGCCTGACAGCACGAGCGGCAGCAGTACGTGACCCCACCGGCTCAGCGTCCGGGCGACGACCGGCCGGGTGGCGAAGAACCGGCCGGCGGCACACCATACGGCGACCAGGGCCAGGAACACGACGATGTGGACGGTCGTCGAGCCGGCCCCGGCGGTGGTGAACACCGGCACGTACACGCCGATGTTGTCGCCGCCGTTGGCGAAGGTGACCGCGGCCACCTCCCATGCCCTCGGCCCCCCGGCCGGCGCCTCCCCGGGCCCCTCGTCCTCGCCGTCACGGTGGCTCCGCCACGCCTGCCAGGCCGCCTTCAGGCCCAGGAGCAGCGGCAGCAGACCCAGATACGGCAGCACCGGCTCGGGCAGAAGGGCGGCGCCGGAGGCCGCGACCACGGCCACGACCAGGATGCCCAGGAACCCGAGGTACTGGCCGGCCACCACCCGCGCCGCCGCACCCGGGCTCCCGGCGCCCCGGGCGAAGAACAACGCCAGGATCACGAGGTCGTCGACGTTGGTGATGGCGAACAGCCCGGCCGCCTGACCGACGACACCCACGTTCACGCCGGTTCTTCCCCTTCACCCGTGATGCGCCCCCGGCGACCCTACAAGGTCACTCCCCCGCCGACGAACGCCGGCTCGATCGCGCTGGTGCGGCCAGGGTGGCCATCGCCTCGAGCAGCGTCGCGTACACGGGGCCGGGTTCGGCGGGCTCCTCCCAGCTCGGCTCCTCCCCGGCCGCCGGGCCGGTCTCCGCCGCCGGGAAGAACAGCCACCACAGGTTGTGCCACGGGTCGAGGAACCGGGCGATGCCGTACCCGCCGTAGAAGGGGGAAGCCGGCGTGACGACGGTCGCGCCGCGTGCGACCGCTCTGCGCAGCGTCTCCTCGGGGTCGGCGACGTACACCTGGGTCAGGGCCGGGGTGAACGGCCAGTCGGCCTTGCGGTCGGCGACCATGATCAACGAGTTGCCGATCTTGACTTCGGCGTGGATCAGCGTTCCGTCCGCGGCGTGGAAGTCAGGGGTGCGGGCCTCCTCCCGCTCCGTCGCGTCGAAGACCGCGACGAGGAAGTCGATGAAGGATTCGGCTCCGTCGACGACGACGAATCCGTTGACAGTGTTCTCGCCCCGGGGTTCGGGACCTTGCTCGGTCATCTCCATGCCGGGAGGCTAGGGACGATTGCGGTCAGGCTCCTGCCGCGATGACGGCCCGCGCCCACTGGTGGAAGGCGGTCAGCGGAATCCCCAGGTCCGCGGCGAACTCGGGGCGCGCCGGTGCGGGATGTGCGCTCATGTACTGCTGCGCCTGGAAGAGCCCGGTCATCAGGCCGTCCGCGAGGGCTTGCTCCGGGCCGGCCGGAAGCTCGATCGTGGTGTCGAGGGCCTCCGACAGCACCCGGGCGGCGGTGCGGAAGCTCAGGACGTCACCGGCGAGTTCGAGCTCGACGCCGTGAAAACGCCCGGGTTCCGCGAACGCCGTGGCGGCGGCCGCCCCGATGTCGCCGACCGCGACGAAGGGAAGCGGGACGTCGGGATCGACCCCGACGAGGAGCCGGTCCGAGGTCAGGTCCGCGAAGTAGGACGACGGCCGGACGAAGTTCTCCATGAACGTGGCCGGGCGCAGGATCGTCCACCGGGGGAAGCCCGCGCCGCGTACGAGGTCCTCGACCGCGGCCTTGCCGCGCCAGTAGTGCCGCATGTGCGCGCCCCAGCGCCGCTCGTCGAAGCGTTCGACGTCGACGGTGCCCGCGCCCGACACCGAGGTGTGCACCACGTGCCCGACGCCCGCCGCCCGGGCGGCCTCGACGAGGTTGCGCCCGTGCCGGACCTCGGAGTCGCCCATCGGGTCGGCGGGATCATAGGTCTGCACCGAGAACACGGCGCGGGCGCCGTCGAGCGCCGCTTCCAGCGACGCGACGTCGTCGAGGTCGCCTCGCACGAGGACGGCGCCCAGAGCGCCGAGGGCGGTGGCACGCTCGGAGCCGGGGTCCCGCACCAGGGCGTGAACGGGGACGCCGGCGTGAAGCAGCGCGCGGGCCACGGCGCCTCCTTGCTTGCCGGTCGCTCCGGTGACCAGCACGAACGATGACGATTCAGGCACGGCACTCCTCCAGGGATCGATATGGGGTGGCACCCCACTTCGTGCCACCCAACATATGGGGTGGCCCTCCGGTTGTCCAGATGAAAGGGTGTCCTCATGGCGAACCCCAAGGCCACGCCGCAGCGATCGGACTGGCAGCGCAACCACGAGCGGCTCGTCGCGACGGCCGCGGCTCTCGTCGCCCGCGAGGGGGCCCAGGTCTCCCTGGAGGAGATCGCCCGTGAGGCGGGCGTGGGCTCCGCGACCCTGCACCGGCACTTCGCCTCCCGCCAGGCGCTGCTCGAGGAGGTCTTCCGCGACGAGGTCGAACGGCTTCGCCTGCGCGCCCGCGAGCTGGCCGCCGGCGACCCCCGGACGGGACTCGTGACCTGGCTGGAAGAGCTGACGATCTCCGCCGTGAACACCCGCGGCCTGCCCGCTTCGCTGGCCGCCGGGGCGGGCGCCGGCCCGTCGGCCGGCGACACCTGCCACGCCGTCATGCGGGAGGCGACCGTGACGCTGACGGATCGCGCCCTCGCGGCAGCCGCCGTCCGCCCCGGAGTCTCCCCGGACGACCTGCTCGCCCTGGCGGAGGCGGTCGCCCAGGCCACCGAGGGCGATCCGCCGACGGCACTCCGCCTGCTCCGCCTCGCCCTCGACGGCATCCGGCCCTGAGCGTCCCCCACGACGCCCCGGCCTCGCGGGGCGCGCTGATCGGATGGCCGCCGCCCGGCATTCGCCCGCGTCTCGGCTGGTTCAGAGGTACGTGACGCCCGTCAACCGCCCGGCCGCCTCCCAGAGCCACCTGCCGACGGCCGGATCGGCCGCCTCGCGGCTGAGCCGGGCCTCGGCGACCGGGCCGCGGGTCTCCCAGGGCCCGGACGGCCCGAAGAACTGGCCGCCCCGCACCCGGGGGTCGGTCGCGGCGCGCAGTTGCGGCAGCGCGCCGCGTTCCACCGGCTGGGTGACCACCAGGCCGAGCCGCGCGATCACCTGCCCGAGCCGGCCGCGGTGCTCCCAGGCGCGCGGAGTGAGGTTGGTGCGGGTCAGGCCGGGGTGGGCCAGCGTGCTGATGATCGGCGATCCGGCGGCGCGCAGGCGGCGGTCCAGCTCGACGGCGAAGATCGTGGTGGCGAGCTTGGACCGGCCGTAGGCGGGAGCGGCTCGATAGTCACGTTCGAACATCAGGTCGTCGAGGTCGAGGTGGGCGTTCCTGTGGGTGATCGAGCTGAGGCTGACCACCCGCGGGCGGGCGGCCGCGGCCAGGTTGCCGAGCAGCAGGCCGGTCAGCGCGAAGTGGCCCAGCATGTTGGTGCCGAGGTGCAGCTCGAAGCCGTCGGCGGTGGTACGGCGCGGGCCGAGCAGCACCACGCCGGCGTTGTTGACCAGCAGGTCGATCGCCGGGTGGTCGGCGGCCAGCTTCGCGGCGAACGCGCGTACCGAGTCGAGGCGGGCCAGGTCCAGCTCGCGCACCTCGACGTCGCCGCCGATGCGGCGGGCGGCCTCCTGACCGGCGGCGGTGTTACGGACGGCGAGCACGACACGGGCGCCGCGGCGGCCCAGCTCGGTGGCGGTGACCAGGCCGAGGCCCGAGTTGGCGCCGGTCACGACGGCGATCCGGCCGTGCTGGTCGGGGATGCGATCAGCGGTCCATCCGGTCATCTGCTGCTCCTGGAGGTCTCGGGTGCGGTCGACCGCCGACGTCAGGCTCGGTGCGGTCGACCGCCGACGTTAGGGGCGACGCGGGCCGCCTCCGTCGTTCCCGGTTGCCTAGGTCCGCGGGACCTACCTTGGGGGGCCGGTCAGGCGGCAGACTTGCGGCATGACCAACCTGTACGCCCGTGAGCTCGGGGACTTCCTGCGGGCCCGCCGCAACCGGCTGAGTCCGTACGACGTGGGCCTGGAGCCGGGCGGACGCCGCAAGGTCACCGGGCTGCGGCGCGAGGAGCTGGCCCTGCTGGCCGGGTTGAGCACCGACTACTACCAGCGGATGGAGCAGGGCCGCGAGGTGCGCCCGTCCGACGACGTCCTGGACGCGCTGGCCGGGGCGCTCGGCCTCGCCGACGAGGAGCGCCGGCACCTGTTCACCCTGGCCCGCGCCGCCCGCCGGCCCGCGCCCGCGCGGGTGGACCGGGGGCCGGAAAGGGTGCCGGACAGCACCCGGCGGCTGCTGCGGGTGATGGACACCCCGGCGGTCGTGCTCGGCCGGCACCTCGACCTGCTCGACTGGAACCCGATGGCCGAGGCGCTGCTCGGCGACCCGGGCGACTGCCCGCGCGACCGGCTCAACATGCTCCTGCTGATGTTCGACGACACGCTGACCGGCGAGCGGAGCTGCCCCGACTGGGAGCGGCAGGCCCTGGACTACATCGGCATGATGCGCGCCGCCGTCGCCACCGACCCCACCCATCCGCGCGCCACCGCGATCGTCGGTGAGCTGAGCATCCGCAGCGCCGAGTTCCGGCGGCTGTGGGCCCGGCACGACGTGCGCGAGTCGGTCAGCGGCGCCAAGACCTTCCGGGTCCCGGAGGTCGGCGACATCGTCCTGGACTGGGACACCTACCCGCTGCCCGGCAGCCCCGGCCCGGTCATGCTGGTCTACACCGCCGAGCCGGGCAGCGCCGACGCCGACCGGCTGCGGCTCCTGGCCTCGTTGCACGCGACCCGCTCGGCGCGCACCGGCGAGCGGTCCGCCTAGGCGAGGGCCCGGCGCACGGCCCGGTGCGACCGATCAGAAATCCTCCGCCACGTCGTCAGTCCTGATAGCCCCTATCGCACCGGTGGAAGGATTGACGACCATGACCGACGCCAGACCGCTGGGCGCCGACGAGGCCGCGTTCATCGCGGCGGCCCGCTCGGGCGACACGACACGGTTCGCCCATGTCACGGAGCGCCACCGGCGCGAGCTGCAGGTGCACTGCTACCGGATGCTCGCGAACTACGAGGACGCCCAGGACCTGACGCAGGAGACGTTCCTGCGGGCGTGGCGCAAGCGGGAGTCGTTCAAGGGCGACGCCGCGCTGCGGACCTGGCTGTACCGGATCGCGACGAACGCCTGCCTCGACTTCCTCGACAGCCGCAACGCCCGCGTGCCCGTGCCGTCCGAGCTGCCGGACCCCGACTCCGAGGTGCTGTGCCTGCAGCCGTACCCGGACCGGATGCTCCCGGAGGACCCGCAGGAAGCGGTGGTGGCGCGGGAGACGATCGAGCTGGCGTTCATCGTCGCCGTCCAGCACCTGCCGCCGCGGCAGCGGGCGGTGTTCATCCTGCGCGACGTCCTCGGCCGGCCGGCGTCGGAGGCCGCCGGCGCCCTCGGGGTGACCGTCGCGTCGGTGACCAGCGCACTGCAGCGGGCCCGCGTGACGATGCGCGAGCGGCTGCCCGGCCGCCGCCTCGATTGGCGGAGCCCCGCCACCCACGAGCTGTCGGACGACGAGCGCGGCGTGGTGAAGTCGTACCTGGCCGCCCATAAGCGCAACGACCTGGACGGGCTGACGTCGCTGCTCCGCGACGACCTGCGCTTCGCGATGCTGCCCGACCCGGGCACCGTGGTCAGGTCGGCCAAGGAGGCGGTGGACGGCTGGGTCTCCAGCGGGCTCTTCCGGCGCGGCCACGACGACTGGCGCGGCATCGCCACGACGGTCAACCGCATGCCTGCCGCCGCGCTGTACCTGCGCGCCCCCGGCGACCCCGAGCACCGCTTGTTCGCCATCGCGGTCCTGCACGTCGTCGACGGGAAGATCGCCGAGCTCACCGGATTCGACGCCACCGGCAAGCCGTGGCTGGGCCTGCCCCCGGCACTGTCATAGGACGCGGGCCCAGCACACACCGTTCACGGGCCGAGGATCCGGCCCGTGCTCATCGCCTCGTCTCGTACCGGGTCAGCGTCACGCCGCCGGGGAACGTCCGGGTCTCCACCAGATTGAGGTTCACCCAGCTGTCCAGCGCCGTGAAGAACGGCGTGCCGCCGCCCACCAGGACCGGGTAGGTGGCCAGGACGTACTCGTCGATCAGCCCGGCCCGCATGGCCGCCCCGGCGAGCGTCGCGCCGCCGATGCCCATCTGGCCGCCGTCCTCGGCCCTGAGCCGGGCGATCTCGGCGACCGCGTCGCCGCTGACCAGGCGGGTGTTCCAGTCGACCTTGTCGATCGTCGAGGAGAACACCACCTTCGGCGTGTCCCGCCAGTTCCGCGCGTACTCGATCCGCGCCGGGGTGGCGTCGGGGTGCTGGTCGCCGGTCGGCCAGGCGGCGCTCATCGTCTCCCACAGCTTGCGCCCGTACAGCACCAGGTCGTTGGCCCGCTCGTGGTCGAGCCAGAACTGGAACAGCTCGTCGTTCGGCGGCCCGCTCCAGCCGATGTCGTCGCCGGTCGCGGCGATGTAGCCGTCCAGGCTCAGGTTCATGCCGAAGATCAGTTTCCGCATCGTGTCAGCCTCCTGTGAGTCGGTCTCACACGTACAGACGGGCACGGCGCGGAAGCCTAATCGGCATGGGTCTCGGCCTCCGGCGGGCCCGTCAGAGCGCGCTCGGCTTCGTCGCGCCGGGTGTGCGGGTCCCAGGAGAGCGGGGCGACCTCCTCGGGGTCAGGTCTCCAGGGAGGACAGCAGGCGACGGGTCAGGTCGTGCAGCCGGGCCGCGGCGTGAGGGTCGAAGGCGGGGCCGTCCAGGCTGATGGGGTCGAAGCGCGCGAACGCGGTCACCGGCGCCGCCGGCGGGGCGTCGACGCGGGCGATGATCGGCTGGATGCCGTCGCCGACCGGCCGGCCGTGCCTTTTGAGCGCGGCGACCTGGGCGGCGATGGGCGGGTCGTACTCACCGGCGAAGCTGGAGGCCACCGGGCCGGGGTCGATCAGCACGTACCGGGTGCCGCCGGTCGCGTGGCGGGCGGCGTAGGCGACCGCGAGCAGGTCGTTGGCCCGTCCCGCCTGCATCTGGGCGGCCATCCCGTCGTAGCCGCGTGCACGCCGACGACCGCTCCTGCGCACTGCGGCGGCTGCTGTACGCGGAGCTCACCCACTTCCCCGACATCCTCGACCTCGCCGTCGAGAGCGGCCCGCACCGCCTCAGCCAGGCCCTCGCCGACCGGCTGGCGCGGCTCATCCTCGCCGGCCGCCTCCGCGCCACCGACCCCGACCAGGCCGCCGAGCACTTCCTGGCCCTGCTCATCGGGCCGCTGGAGGCGCGCTCCCACATGGGCACCCGGCAGATCGCCGACACCGACCTGCGGGAGCTCGCCCGCGCCGCCACCGACACCTTCCTCCGCGCCTTCGGCTGACAGATGTCATACGGTGCCGATGATCTACGTCTCTACTCCGGCCGCGGCCCCCGCGGAAGGATGTGAGCCATGACGAACACGAAGAACTCCCCCAACTGGATCCTCGGTCTCTCCTGCGGCCTGGCCATCGGCATGGGGTTCGCCGCGGCCCTGACCGACCTCCTCCTGGGCATCTCGCTGTCCCTCTGCTTCGGCGTGGCGCTGTCGTACGCGCTCGGCTCCCCACGGGTTCGCCGTCATGCTGAGCGCCTCCCCGATCACCCCTAGGACCGGTGACTACCGCGCCACCCACGCGTGCAGCGGCACGTGGTCCGACCAGCCTTTCCTGGCGTAGTCGACGAAGCACCCGCGCATGCGGCCGTCGCCGGCGAACACGTAGTCGATCTTCCGCTTGCGGGTGACGTAGGTCCACCGCTTGCGCGGGTCGCACTCGTCGCGGCCCCTGTAGGCGGTGGCGGCATCGCGCGGCACCAGGTTGAGGTCGCCGCCGACGACGCCCCGGCCGAGCTCGAACAGCTCACGGAGCTGCTTGTGCCGGTAGGGCGCGCCCTTCTGCTTGTCGTCGTAGTGCGCGCCGGACGAGAAGTGCGCGGTGCACCACGCCCGGTCCGCCGTACAGACCGCGTACCTCCGGGCACTCCACGGCGGCGAGCTCAGCGCGTGCACGCCGAAGCGGGCGTTCCGCTCGGCCACGGCCAGGGTGACGCTCTGCGTCCCGCGCGGCCTGCCGTTCCGGTCCGGGTGGCACTGGTACGGGGAGCCGTCGGGGCGGGCCAGCCCGGCCGACTTGACGCTCCACGCCCTGCCGGTACGCGCCTCCAGCTCGCGCTTCAGGTCGCCGTCCGCGCCCGTGCAGAACTCCTGGAGGAAGATCACGTCCGCCTTGGTCGCCAGCACGGCGACGTGCCAGGCCAGCTCGGCGGTGGTGCGGCGGAAGAGGGGGCAGTTGCTGTTCGTGCCCGCGCAGAGGTTCCAGGTCATCACGTGGAGCGACGGGGCTTGGGCGGGCACGTTGAGGGGTAACAGCCCGGCGATCAGCAGGTACCGGATCATGCCGGGACCTGCGGGAGGGGGCCCAGGTCGCGAATGATCCCGGCCAGGGCTTGGACGTGCTCGCTCTCGGCCTCGCTGCGCCACACCAGCGCGTACGGCAGCGGCTCCAGATCGGTGACCGGCAGGTACGTGATGTCCGGTCGCGCCCAGTAGCGGGTGACGTGGGCGGGGAAGAGCACGACGAGCCCGTCCATGCTGGCGAGGGTCATGGCCTCCTCCGCGTCCCGCACCACGGGGCCGCGCTCGATCTGGCGGCCCCGCCGGGTCAGGCGCGGGGCGTAGGCGTCGTACCAGTAGCCGGGGCCGTTGTCGGCGTTCGGGTGCTGGAAGTCGGAGACCATCTCCAGGGAGACCGACGCGCGCGGGGCGAGCTGGTGGTCGACGGCGACGGCCAGCACGCGTTGCTCGGCGAACAGGACCGGCCCCACGGTGAGGTCGGGTTCGTCGACGGGGAGCCAGGTCACCAGGACGTCGATGTCTCCCCTTCGCAGCGCGGGAAAGGCTTCGCCCAGCTGGGTCTTGTGGATGCGGAGCTGCCATCGCGGGTGGCGGAGGCGGAAGACGTCCCAGTACGGGCGCAGGTCGTAGGCGTTGAGGGGAAGCATGCCGACGCGCAGCGTGCCGGTGATGCCCTGGCCGGCGAGCTGGGCGCGCTCCACGCTCTCCTTCAGCCCGGCGTAGAGGGGCCTGAGGTCGTCGCGGAGCTGCCGCCCGACCTGCGTCAGCCGGACCGTGCGGCTGGTGCGCTCGAACAGCTGGGCGCCGACCTGCCGTTCCTGCTTCTGGATCGCCTGGGTCACGCGAGCGGGCGACAGGCACAGCCGGGCGGCGGTGCGGCCGAAATGCAGCTCTTCGGCCAGGGTCAGGAAGATCTCGATGTCACGCAGCTCCACGCCTGACCTGCTCCGTTCACTCCCACTGAAGGTGATCTTCCGATGTTCGTCGTTGTTCCGGGTGTTCACCGTACTTGATCCTCGATTCGTACGAAATCGCCTGGTCGAGGGGGCACGTGGGTGGACCTCCTGCGCTGGACCTGCGCCTGGGCGGCACGGCGGTGCCGCACGAGGCCGTGGCGATCCGCGCGACCGGGCTGGAGAGCCTCCGGGACGACCTGGCCGGCCTGCCGTACGCGCCTTCGCCGGAAGGGCTCGACCGCACGACGGTGGCCCGCCCGGGCCTCGGGCGGCTCAGGGACTACGTGTCACGCGACGAATCGAAAGGTCAGGGATGACAGAGCAACACCATGCCGCCCGGCTCGCGGAAGAAGATCCGTCAGGGGGCGCTGAGGTGGTCATCGTGGGAGCCGGGCCGACCGGCCTCATGCTGGCCGCCGAGCTGCGCCTGGCCGGGGTGCGGCCGCTGGTGCTGGAGCGGCAGCCGCGGCGCCGCGACACCCCCAAGGCCGGTGGCCTCGGCGGGCAGATCCTCGAGCTGCTGCGCTACCGAGGCCTGCTGGGACGCTTCGAAGCCGCCTGCACCGGCCCCGTCCCGGCTCCCCGGTTCCCGTTCGGCGGCGTGCACCTGGACTTCACCGAGCTCGCCGATCCCCCGATGCGCGCGCTGCCGCTCCCGCAACAGCACCTCGAGCGCCTGCTCGGCGAGGTGGCCGGCGAACTCCGCGTCGACCTGCGCCGCGGGCACGAGGTGGCCGGGATGAGCCAGGACGAGGCCGCCGTCACCGTGGACGTCCGCGGCCCGGACGGGCCGTACCAGGTGAGGGCCCGGTACGTGGTGGGCTGCGACGGCGCGCGCAGCCGGGTCCGCGCCTGGGCCGGGATCGGCTTCCCCGGCACCACGTACCCGGAGGTCAACCGGCTGGCCCAGGTCACCCTGCCCGGCACGGTCACCGTGCGCGGCGACGGCGGCCTCGACGTCCCCGGCTTCGGCGTCATCCACCCGGGGTTCACCCGGACGGATCACGGGCTCTTCGGCATCGGGGCCTCGCCTGGCTCCCAGGCCGTCTCGCTCTACACCGTCGAGGACGAGAGCGTCGAGTACGACGACGACACCCCGATGACCGTCACCGAGCTCCAGGACAGTCTCCGCCGCGTGCTCGGCGTGGACCTGCCCGTGGCCGAGGCGGTCCGGCTGTCGCGGTTCACGTTCAAGGCGCGGCAGGCCGACCGCTACCGCGAGGGGCGGATCCTGCTGGCCGGGGACGCGGCGCACCTGTTCCCGGCCACCGGCGTGGCGCTCAACGCCGGCATGCTGGACGCGGTCAACCTCGCCTGGAAGCTGGCCGCCGGCCTGCACGGCTGGGCCCCGGCCGGCCTGCTGGACACGTACCACGGCGAACGTCACCTCGCCGGCGCCCGCACCATGCTGCACACCCGGGCCCAGGTGGCGTTGCGGCGCGGGCACGACCCGGCCGCCGAAGCGCTGCGGGAGGTCGTGCGGGAACTGCTCACCGACGAGCAGCCGCTGCGCCGGATGGGCGCCCTCGTCGCCGGCTCCGACATCCGCTACCCGATGCCCGGCGCCGGCCGCCACCCGCTGACCGGCGCCTTCGCCCCCGACCTCACCCTGCACACCGAGCGGGGCATGACGAGCGTGGCGGAGCTCATGCGCCCCGCCCGGCCCGTCCTCCTCGACCTCGCCGACCGCCGGGACCTGCGCGAAACCGCCGGGGACCGGCAGCCGCGCGTCGGCGTCCACACCGCCAAGACCGGTGACCGGCCGGCCGACGCCCTGCTCATCCGCCCGGACGGCCACATCGCCTGGGCCGCCACCGTCGACGAACCCGCGGACAGCGCGACGCCCTCGCTGCGTGAGGCACTGTCCGCCTGGTTCGGCACGTCTTGAGACCTGAGGAGAGACATGACCAGCAGATTCACCGAGCTGACCATCGACTGCCACGATCCGGAGACACTCGCGGCCTTCTGGTGCGAGGTGCTGGACTTCACGGTGATCGACCGGAGGGAGGGCAAGGTCGAGATCGGCTCCTGGGAGCCGACCGTCGAGGAGGTGCTGGCCCGCCAGATGCCGCCCACGCTGCAGTTCATCCAGGTGCCCGAGGGCAGGACCGTGAAGAACCGGCTTCACCTCGACGTGAGCCCGATCGACCGCAGCACCGGCGACGAGGTGGCCAGGCTGCTCGGCCTCGGCGCCGTCAAGAGGGACGTGGGCCGAGGCTGGGTGGTCATGGCCGACCCCGAGGGCAACGAGTTCTGCGTCCTGCGGACTCTGGCGGCGCCCGGCCCCGGGTCTTCGGCGTAGAGGCGACCGCTCCCCCGGTCACGTCGATATCGCGTCAGGCCTGCCGGGTGGGGTAGACGACGACCTGCGAGAGGTTGACGTGCGCGGGACGCGAGGCGGTGAAGGCGACGACCTCGGCGACGTCGTGCGGGTCGAGCCAGGCGAACGCCTCGCGCGCCTGGGCGACCCAGGCGTTGACGCCCTCGTCGGTGACGTGTCCCTGGAGTTCGGTGGCGGTCATGGCGGGCTCCACCACGCTGACCCGTACGCCCTGGGGGCCGAGTTCGGTGCGCATGGTCCTCGACAGGTGGCTGACGGCGGCCTTGGTGGCGTTGTACACGGCCATGTAGGGGAAGACGACGTGCGAGGTCATCGAGGACATGGTGATCAGGTCGGCCGGGCGTCCGGCTCCCGCGGCGTCGAGGAGGCCGGGGAGGAAGGCGTCGACGACGTTGAGGACGCCGCTGACGTTGACGTCGACCTCGCGCCGCCAGTCGGCGGTGTTGCGGGCCTGGATGGCCGAGGGCAGCATCACGCCGGCGTTGCTCACGACGAGGTCGGCGGTGCCGTACGTGGCGCCGATCCGTCCGGCGGCGGCGGCGAGCGTGGCGGGATCGGTGATGTCGGCGGCGACGGCCAGCGCCTCTCCCCCGGCGGACTTGATCTCCTGGGCGAGCGCGTCGAGCCGGTCGAGGCGGCGGGCCAGGAGCGCCACCTTGGCCCCTCGGGCGGCCAGGAGGCGGGCGGTGGCGGCGCCGATGCCGCTGGAGGCTCCGGTGACGACGGCGATGCGGTGGTCGAGAGACATAGGTTGTGCTCCATGGTCGGTTGTTCGGTGGTTCCGACTCTGACGCACGGCTAATTCCGGAAAAACGCCCAATGCCGCAATAATCGGCCAGTCAGTGTGAACAGTCGCGGTGGAGGCGTGGATGGCCCTGGAGCGCAGCGAGATCGAGACGTTCCTGACCCTCGCCCAGGAACTCCACTTCGGCCGCACCGCCGACCGCCTGCTCGTCTCGCGCGCCCACGTCACCCAGACCATCCAGAAACTGGAGCGCCGCATCGGCGTCCCGCTCTTCGAGCGGTCCACCCGGCAGGTACGGCTGACGCCCATCGGCGTGCAACTCCTTGACGGGCTCGGGCCCGCGTACGCCCAGATCCAGTCCACGGTCGCGACGGTCATCGAGGCGGCACGCGGCATCACCGGCTCGCTGACAGTCGGGTTCCTCACCGCGGCCACGGGGCAGATCGCGCTCGCGGCGGCCGAACGGTTCCGCGAGCGCCACCCCGACTGCGCGGTCCACGTCAGGGAGGTCCAGATCGGCACCGCCCTCGACCCGCTGCTCGACGGGCAGGTCGACGTGATGCTGATCTGCTTCCCCATCGAAGAGGAGGGGCTGACGCAGGGGCCGGTGCTGTTCACCGAGCCGATGGTGCTCGCCGTGCCGGCACGCCATCCGTTCGCCCGCCGTACGGCCGTCTCGGTCGAGGACCTGGCACGGGACAAGGTCATCCAGGTTCCGTTGTCGATCCCCGCCTACCTGCGCGCCGCCCGCCACCTGCACACCACGCCCTCGGGCAAGGCCATACCGGAAGGCCCGACGGCCGGCACCTTCCAGGAGGTCCTGACCCTGGTCAGCGCGGGCAAGGGCGTCTTTCCCTGCGGCGCGGCGGGGGTCCGCTACTACGCGCGGCCCGACGTGGCGTACGTCCCGGTCCACGACGGCCCGGCCCTGGAGTGGGGGCCCGCCTGGCGCACGAACGCGGCCACCTCCCGGGTCAAGGCCTTCGTGACGACCGCCCTCGACCTCGCCGACCCCGTAACCAGCCCCCGCTGACCAGGGACAGGCGCCGTATCGGCCAGGGATCGGCGCTTCCCGGAAATCAGAGATCCTTGCGCATGAGAACGCACGTGGTCTCATGGCGATGGACCGAGCCGTCCGGCGCTTCCTCGTCCCAGGCCTCCGGCTTGCGGCCATAGGCGACATAGCCCAGGCGTTCGTACAGAGCGCGAGCTCGAGGATTGCCCTCCTCGACGGCGAGTTCCGCCCTGCGCAGCCCCCGTTCACCGATGCGCTGTTCGGCGGCCTGGATCAGTAACGTTCCCAGGCCACGGGACTGCAGCGCCGGGAGCACGGCGAGCTGCCACAGGGTGCCGGCCCCCTCGCGGAGCCGGTAGTCGACACCGCCGATGGCCACCGGCAGGTCCACGGGGGTGCATACCGCCAGGTAGTCCACCTCTCCCTTCGCGGCGCGCGTCAGCTCCCGCTCCACGAGGCGCAGGTGGCCGGCCGACCCCGACCATGCGCACGCCGGCAGATCGCGGGGAAGCAGGTCGCGCACGGTGACGGGGATGGCCACGGTGGCTTTGACGGGGCGATGGGCTTCGATCACCGGGATGAGGATGTCAAGCGACGCAGCGGCATGGCAACGCGTTTGCGGGTGGACGCCCGCAAACCATTACGCGGCGCGTACGGTTCGCGCTCTGGCCTGACTGGCTGGTCCCGTGCGCTAGCGGCGTGTGGACTGAACGGTCGGAGCGGTCGTCGTGGCCGGGGGTGGTTTGAGGTAGCCGGTGGCCACGGAGGCCGCGATGCCGACCAGCGCGATGGCCAGGCCGGTGATCACCGGAGCGGAGGCGCTGCTGCTGAGCGCGATGCCGCCGGCGATCGGGCCCAGGGCGACGCCGATGTTGATCGCGGAGGCGGGCAGCGACTGCGCCAGCTCGCCGCCCGGGCCGGCCAGGCTCACCACGCGGAGCTGGAGCGAGGGCACCATGACGAAGGCGAACAGGCCCCAGAGCAGCATCGTCAGCGCCACCAGGACCGGGTTGCCCCCGACGAGGTGGAGCATCAGCAGGGCGGCCGCCATGCCGGTGGTGCCGACGACCAGGGTGCGGGCGGCGTTCCTGTCGGCGAACCAGCCGCCGGAGAAGGACCCCACGGCGGTGGCCAGGCCGTAGACGAACAGGTACACGCTGACCATCGCGACGGGGACGCCCGTGACGTCCCGCAGGAACGGCACGATGTAGGTCAGCGCCGCGTACAGCGAGGTGAACACCACCAGGTTCAAGGCCCAGCACGGCGAGCACCCGGGGGGCGAGGGCGTACCTGGCCTGGCCGGAGGAGCCGCTGCCGCTGCCGGGCACGGCGGGAACCAGCGCCAGGGTGGCGATCAGCACGATCACGCTGAGCACGATGATCGCGGTGAACGAGCCGCGCCAGCCGAGCGTCTGGCCGATCGCCGTGCCCAGCGGCAGGCCCAGGGCGGCCGAGACGGCGACGCCCGAGATGATCACGGAGATCGCCCGGCCCGCGCGCTCCGGCGGGGCGATCGAGGTGCCGACCCCGAACGCGACGGCGACGAACAGCCCCTGCGCCGCGCCGTCGACACCGCGCGCCACGACGAAGAGGGCATAGTCGGCGATCAGCACCGGGGCCAGGTTGGCCACGGCGAACAGGACGAGCGCGCCGGCGAGCACGGCACGCCTGTCCAGCCGGATCGTCAGCGCGGTCAGGATCGGGCCGCCGATCGCCAGGCCCAGCGCGTAGGAGGTCACCAGGGCGCCGGCCGCGGGAATGGAGACGCCGAGGTCGGCGGCGATCGGTTCGAGCAGGCCGACCACGAGCAGTTCGGCACAGCCCAGGGCGAACACGCCGAAGAACAGCGTGGCCAGCACAAGGTTCGTTCCGCCCCGGCTCGGCGTCGCTTGCGGGGTACTCATGTGCGCCTTTCTCGGTGGAGGATCCGCGCAGGACGGGACCCGCGCGGCGGTCATGGGATCGCCGTGGTCACCGTGGGCCGTGCGCCCCGCCGATGGCGGCCGGATCGTACTCGTCGTGGCGGTGCAGCCAGCTCATGGCCGGGCCGTCGGCCCGGCCGGGCGGCTGCTCCCAGTCCTCCTGACGGCCGAGCGCGGTGAGGTCGAGCCAGTTGTACGTGCCGTTGAGCAGGTCGATGCCGCGCCCGAAGCACGAATAGGTGTGGAAGATGTCCCCGTCGCGGCGCAGGAAGGCGCTCACGCCCATCTCCTCGCCCGTGTACCCCTCCCAGCCCGGGTTCGCCCGCACGAGCTGGTCGTAGTCCTGGTAGTTCCATTCGACGGGCGTGATCGAGGCGTCGAAGCTGACGTGGAAGTCGTAGTTGAAGTCGCTGCCGAACGACGAGTACCACGGGAGCGTCCAGCCCATTCGGCGCTTGTAGCGCTGGAGCTTGTCCAGCGGCGCTCGCGAGACGGCCGCCAGCGTCGTGCCGCGGGCGTGCAGGTGGGTGAGGCGGCCCACGTTGTCGATCCAGAACGAGCAGGCCGGGCAGGCCTCGTCGGCGTCGGGAGCGAACATGAGGTGGTAGATCAGCAGCTGGCTCCGGCCTTCGAACAGGTCGAGCAGGCTCACCTTCCCGTCCGGTCCGTCGAACGTGTACGGCTTGTCCACCCGGACCATCGGCAACCGGCGCCGCTCGGCGTTGACCCGGTCACGGGCCCGGGTGAGCTCCTTCTCCTTGGCCAGGAGCTCCTTGCGGGCGGCGAGCCACTCCTCGCGCGAAACCACCTCGGGCAGATTGTCCAGCGACATCTGAGCCTCCTCAGACTGCTCTCGTTTTGCAACTTGCTACGCGGCCCAACCTAGGCCACACTGATACGAACATGCAACCAGTTCGAAGGTGGGTGTGGTGCGGAAAGACACGCGGTCGAGGTGTCCGATCAACCTGTCGCTGGAGATCTTCGGCGACCGGTGGACCTTGCTGGTCCTGCGCGACGTGATCTACACCGGCGCCCGGCACTTCCGTGAACTGCTCAACGGCCCGGAGCGGATCTCCTCCAACATCCTCGCCGACCGGCTCGCCGTGCTCGTCGAGCACGGGCTGCTCACCAAGGCCGAGGACCCGTCGCACAAGCAGAAGGTCGTCTACAGCCTGACCGAGCCGGCGATCCAGCTGGTGCCCGTCTTCGCCCAGCTCGGCGCCTGGGGAACCCGGCACCTCCCGGTCGCCGAGGAGTACGCGGCCCGCGGGCAGGTCCTCGCCGCCGGCGGCGAGTCGGCCCTGGAGGCGTTCATGGACGAACTCCGCGAAACCCACCTCGGGCCCGAGGCGCGCCGCAAGCCCGCACCGGACGGCCCCACCATCACAGCGCGCATGCAGGACGCCTACGCCGCCGCACTCGACCACACACCCGGCACCTGACCGAACCGCCCCCGGCGCCCATCCCGCGAATCCCCGGCACGGACCGTTGCCCCTGGCTATTCTCGCTGCGGTGGCCACCGACCCTCCGCCGTCGCAGTCCGCCGATCGCCTGCGAGCCGACATGGTCGCCGAGCCCGCACCGGCCATGACCGGGTGCGGGTCGTCCTGGGCGACGCCGAACATGCCGCCGAGCGGCACGCTCCCAGTGGCGGCTTCGACGCGATCATCGTCACTGTCGGCGTCTGGGATGTCCCGTGGACGCATCTGCTCGCCCCGGCCGGCCGGATGATCGTCCCGCTGCGCTTCTCCACCATCAGCCGCTCGTTCACCTTCGTCCGCGAGGGAGATCACTTCCTCGGGCTCAACCCGAAGGTCTGCGGTTTCGTCCCCTGCCAGGGCGCCGGCAAGCTGCCCGACCAGGAACCCGTCCTGGCCGGCGGCGCCGTCAGACTGACCCTGGAAAGCGGCCCCGCACTCGACGCCGCCGAGCTGGACCAGGCGCTGGACGGCGACCGCACCGAGCTGTGGACCGGCGTCAGTGTCGCCGCTGGGCAGCCCTTCGATTCGATGCACCTGTGGATCGCCACCAGCGACGAGCGGTTCGGCATGTTCTGGCAGGACCCCGACCGCGACTGCGGCCTCATCCAACCGGCCATGCGCTGGTACTGCCCCGCGCTGATCACCCACGACAGCTTCGCCTACCTCACGCTCCGCGAGCCGTCCAGCGACAGGACCGGCACGTCACGCTGGGAGTTCGGCGCCTGCGGATACGGCCGCGACGGCGCCGGGCTCGCCCGGCAACTGCACGATCACGTACGGACGTGGGACCGCTCCCGGCGGGACCACCCGGGTCCTGTCTTCACCCTCCACCCTGCGAGCGCCGTCCTGCCCGCTCCCGCTGTCGGCCGTATCTTCCGCAAGCGACACACGCAGCTGGTCATGGACTGGACCTGACCCCGGGCCGCCGAATCCTCCGGCTGTGCCTGTGATCCGTAGTTGGCGGTTGTGAACGACAGGTGGCGGACGTTGATGTCGGCGCACAGGCAGACGTACATAGGCAGTACGGGCAAACGCGCAGGGTGATGCGCGTGGTCGGCGATACCCGGAAGATCAATTGGTCGGGCCTGCCGGACCGGTCGGCGGCCGTGGGGGTGGTGTGATCGGGGAACGCTCGCCGTGGCGGGCATGCCGTCATCAGGGCTGTGTTCGTCTGGCGTCCCAGAGGGTCTGGTAGTGCTGCACGCTGGATGGTTTGCCGGGCAGCGGGCCGGTGTTGTGGGGCTTCAAGCCGTCCAGGGCGATGGCCAGCAGCCGGGAGCGGATCTCTTCCTCGGCTCGTCCGGGCGGAGCTGGGGTGGTGCGGCTGAACTGGCCGATGAGCAGGAAGATGTCCATGGTGTTTACGTCGGTTCGGAGTACTCCGGCGCGGTGGGCACGGGCGGTGAGTTCGTCGGCCAAGTGCTGGGCTCGCTGGTTGGCCTGCTGCATCTCGGGCGTGACGTCGATGGCGCCGGCCAGCGGGGCCAGGATGCCGAAGCCGAAGGCCACGCATTGCTGGATGTAGTGGGCCAGTCCCTGCCAGGGGTCCTCGTGAGCCAGGCCGCCCTGGGCAGCGGCCGCGACGCGTTCCATCGAGTCGACGCACAACCGTTGGAGGAGTTCTTCCTTGGTGCGGTAGCGGCGGTAGAGGCTGCCCATGCCCACGCCCGCATGCTCGGCGACGGCTGATACAGGCGCGTCGAAGCCCTGAGTGGTGAACACGTGGCGGGCGGCCTCGATCAGCGCCTGATCGTTGCGGGCCGCCAAGGCCTGCGGGCCTCGTTTGCGGCGAGTCACGGGGTCGGACATGGATCCAGGATACCGATTGCGGAGCGTTCCGCTCCGGGCTACATTACTCGGAGCAAAACGCTCCGAGTAAGAGGCGGTTACCTGACCATGTCTGCTTCCCGAGTTGTTCTCGTCACCGGTGCCACCGGCAACCAGGGCGGAGCCACCGCCCGCCAACTGCTGGCCCGCGGCTGGACCGTCCGCGCGCTCGTCCGTGATCCGCGCAAGCCCGCAGCGCAAGCGCTGCGCGAGCAGGGCGCGGAGCTGGTTCAGGGCGAGTTCGACAACCCCGACTCCTTGCGCGAGGCGATGAGCGGCGTACACGGCGTGTTCAGCGTCCAGGCGCTGGCCTACGAGCCCGAGACCTTGGCCGCCGAGGTACGCCAAGGCAAGACCGTGGCCGACATCGCCCACAACAGCGGCGTCGCCCACCTGGTCTACAGTTCCGTGGGCGGCGCCGAACGCGAGACCGGCATCGATCACTTCGAAAGCAAGGCCGAGATCGAGCGGCACATCCTGGCCCTCGGCGTGCCCGCCACCATCCTGCGGCCGGTGTTCTTCATGAACAATCTCCTGCACTACGCCAACGCCGACGGCGAGCGACTCCTGGCACTGCCGGTCAAGCCGGACAAGCCGATGCAGCTCATCGCCACCGACGACATCGGGATCTTCGCCGCCGATGCCTTCGACAACCCCGGACAGTTCATCGGCCGGCAGGTCGAACTAGCCGGCGACGAGCTCACCTTCCCCGAAGTCGCGGAGACCTATGAGCGTGTCACCGGAACTCCGACCAGATTCGAGGCGCTGCCGATAGATGAGCGCATGTTCGAATGGTTCGCCGAAGAGGGCTACCAGGCCGACATCTCGGACCTGCGCCGACGGCATCCGGAACTGCTGACGTTTGAGCAGTTCCTCACCCGGCGGCTGGGTCCGGCCCGATCCTGACCGTTCGCATGCCGCCGCCCCGGTCCACGCCCTCAGGGCGTGCTTGCCTCTGCACAATCACCTATACGCCGCCAGTTGATCTCGGCTCGGAATCATCGACAGCGTAGGGGCCGTCGATTTCTGCACGACATGCTGTGCTTTGTCAGTGACTCTGCGCGACTCGGGGTTGGTGCGGTCGGATCGCTGTGGGCTGGATGAGTTGTTTCTGGCCTTCGGGGTCGGCGAGGCGGAGCGTGGCCGTCTGGCGTTGCGGCCCGACCGGGCCCGGCGGTGGACAGGTGCTTGGCGGATTTCGGGTGTCGAGGTGGTGTGCGCGATCCGGGATCTGGGAGCGGTTCCGGTGGCGCAGTGTGAGCCCGCAGGATCGGCCAGCGCTACCAGAGTCGATCAAGGTGACGTTGCAACAACCAACGTCCGCCACCTGTCGTTCACAGCCGCCAACTACGGATCACAGGCACACCGGCCAGGAGAGGTCATGAGCTTCGGCCGCCGCCTCGACGAGAAGCGAATCCTCCGCAAGGTAGGGGCGGTTTGCCGGACGCTGGTCGATCGTGCGAGAATTCTCGCACAATCATTGTGCGACTATTTTCGAACGATAGGAGACGACCATGCCTCCACGGACCTACGAGCACCCCACGATCGACGAGATCGCGATCCCGCGCGTGCTCTTCGCCCTGAGCGAGCCGCTGCGGCTGAACATGGTGCGGATGCTCGCGGAGCGGGGCGAGGTCGACAGCATCGACCTCGGCCCGGACCTGCCGCGCTCGACGCTGACCCATCACACGAGCCTGCTGCGCGAGTCCGGGGTCGTGTTCGTACGCGCCGAGGGCCGTAAGTGCATGATCCGGCTCCGGGACGAGGCCCTCGAAGCCCGGTTCCCCGGCCTGCTCGGCACCGTGCTCGCCGGCTACGAGGACGATGACGCATGATCCGCCGTGTCTGGCCGCTCGTCGCCGCTGCGGTCGCGCTCGGGATCGACGCCTACGTGCTGGCCGGGGTGCTTCCGTCCATCGCCGGCTCGCTGGGGGCCACGGTGGCGATGATCGGCCTGGGCGTCACCGCGTTCACCGCCGCCTACGCCGTCGCCGGGCCGCTGCTGTCGGGGCGCCTGACCCGTGGCAGCACGGCGCGGGCCATGCTGATCGCGCTCGGGGTGTTCAACCTGGGGAACCTCGCCACGACGGTCGCCCCCGGGATCGAGGTGTTCCTGGCCTCGCGCGCCGTCGCGGGTGCGGGCGCCGGCATCCTCACCGCGGTGGCGACGGCGACGGCCGCCGCGATGGTCGCCGGCCATGAGCGGGGCCGCGCCATGGCCATGGTGACCTTCGGGCTGTCCACGGGCACCGTGGCGGGCGTGCCGGTCGGGATGCTCATCGGCCAGGGCGCCGGCTGGCGCTGGACCATGACCCTGGTGGTGCTCATCGGCGTGGTCAGCATGGCGGCCCTCGCCCTGCGCGCCAGGACGCTCCCGCGGCTCGACGCGGCGTCCGGCGAGCCCGTGTTCAAGGTCCTGCGCGCGGGACGGACCAGCGCCGGCGTCGTGGCCGCCTTCCTGCTCGGCGTCGCGAGCCTGGAGCTCTACACGTACCTGCTGCCGATGGCGGAGGACCGCGGCCTGGGCGCGTGGGGCTTCGCCCTGGTGTGGGCGTGGGGCATCGGCGGCGTCGCCGGGTCCGCGCTGATCGGCAGGCCGCTCGACCGTTACGGCCCCAAGCCGCTGCTGGTCGCGATGCCGGCCCTGCTGGCGCTGAGCTTCGCCGCGGCTTGGCTCTCGGCCTCGCCCGGGGTGTGGCTGGCCGCCGCGGCGGTCTGGGGCGCGGCCGGCTGGGCCAGTGTGCCGACGCTCCAGCAGGCGCTCACGGCGGACCGGCCCGCGCAGGCGATGCCGATCATCGCGTTCCAGATGGCGGCGATGTACCTGGGTTCCGCGGCCGGCGCGGCGCTCGGCGGCACGCTTCTCACCGCCGGCACCGGCCCGGCCGACGTCGCGGCCTGGGCGCTCGTCCCCGCCGTGCTCGCGCTGGCGCTCACCGGTTGGATCGCGGTCAGGACGGCCGGGCGCAGGAGCCCGCGACCGGTGACGGCGCCGGCGTGCGAGACCGTCCGGTGACGCGGCTCGGCCGGCTTCGGAAGACAGTTGCCAGGTGTTATCCGCTCGGATAATGTTATCCGTGTGGATAACAAAGACGGTCAACCATGACCACCCATCACGAGGCGACCGCGGCTCGCAGGAAGCAGATCACCCGTGCCGCGATCACGCTCCTGGCCGAGGGCGGCTACCAGGCCGCCACGTTCGAGGCTATCTGCAAGGAGGCCGGGCTCAGCAGCAAGCGGCTGATCACGTACCACTTCTCCAGCAAGGACGAGCTGTTCGCGGCCGTCGCCGATCACGTCGTCGCCGACTCCGAGGCCTGCATGCGGGCCGCCCTTGACGGCGTGACCGGCGCCCGCGAACAGCTCGCCACCGTCATCCGGGCGAACGTGGCGTACATCGCGAGCCACTCGCCGCAGATGCGGGCGCTCCAGCAGATCCTCCTCAACGGCGGCGCAGGCGCCTGGGAGCATCACCACGTCGCATCGCAGAACCGGCTGGCCGGCCTGTTCGCCGAAGGGCAGCGCAGCGGCGCCTTCCGCCCCTTCGATCCGCAGGTCATGGCGGCGGCGCTGCGAGCCTCGATCGACAGCACGGCTCCGCTCCTCGCCGCCGGGCTCGCCCCCGATCCGTGCGCCGATGAACTCGTCGAACTCTTCGACCGCGGCACGACCGCATGACGCCTACGAAACACGAGGAGTGGCAATGACCTGTGCAGGGATCGCGGGACGGCGGTACGTGGTGACCGGCTCGGCATCGGGCATCGGCGCGGTGACCGCGGCGATGCTCCGCGAGCGTGGCGCCGAGGTCATCGGCTGCGACCTCGCCGACGCCGATATCGAGGCCGACCTGTCCACGCCCGACGGCCGCCGGTCGCTGGTCGGCCAGGTGACCGAGCGCGGGCCCGTCGACGCGGTGCTCGCCGTCGCCGGGGGCGGCAGGACGGGGCTCCTGGAGACGAACTACTTCGGCGCGGTGGCGACGCTCGAAGGGCTCCGGCCGCTGCTGGCGCGGAGCGAGGCGCCCCGAGCCGTGGCCGTGTCGTCGACCTCCTCGCTGGCGCCCGCGGACGAGCGCGTGGTGCGGGCGTGTCTCGACGGCGACGAAGCCGCGGCCGTCGCCTACGCCGCCGCGGCCCCGTCCGGCGGCGGCGGCGCCGGCGCCTACGGCATCGCCAAGCGCGCGCTGAACCGCTGGGTGCGCAGGGTCGCCCCGACGCCCGCATGGGCGGGAGCCGGCATCGCCCTGAACGCCGTCGCGCCCGGCGTCGTCGACACGCCCGCGGCCTCCTGGATCCTCGCGAGCGAGGACGTGCGCACCGCCGTGGAAGCCGCGGCGCCGCAACCGTTCGGCGGCTTCCCCGGGCGGCCGGAGTGGGTCGGCGAGCTCATCTGCTGGCTCGCCGGCGCGGACAACCGCTTCGTCACCGGCCAGGTCATCTTCGCCGACGGCGGCGCGGAGTCGGCGCTGATCGGAGATCTCCACTGGCGCTGACGCCCGGCTCTTGACGATCACTTCCACCTCTTCATAGTCTCATGAAATGATTATGATTATCACTACAAAATGAAGAGGTGCGCGTGCCCGACGAGTACGAGCGATCAGCGGAGTTCATCGACGTGATGATGGCTCCGCACTGGGCGGTCCTGGGGCCGCCGCTGGAGGAGGCGCTGCGCGGGGTCACCGATCCGGTCGTGGACGTGGGCGCCGGCGGCGGGCACGGGACCCGGGTGATCGCCAAGGCGTGCGACGGTGAGATCGTGGCCGTCGAGCCGTCGCCGGGGCTGCGGTCCGTCCTGCTGGCCCGGGTGAACGAGGCCGCCGAGCTGCGTGACCGGGTGACCGTGCTGCCGGAGGGGCTGCTCGACGCCGACCTGCCGCACCGGCTCGGCGCCGTCGTCGCCATGAACGTCCTCGGCCACTTCGACCCGGCCGGCCGGCAGCGGATCTGGGCGCTGCTCGCCGAGCGTCTCGTCCCCGGCGGCCTGGCGGTGCTCAACCTCCAGCCGCCTGCCACACCGGAGGTGGTGCCGGAGACCCGGTCCGCCGACGTACGCCTGGGACGACGCCGCTACGAGGGCTGGGCCCGCGCCGAGCCCGCCGGCCCGGACCGCGTCACCTGGCGCATGACCTACCGCACCCACCACGACGGCCGCCTGGCCGACGAGGTGACCGCGACTTACGCCTGGTGGGTCCTCGACGAGCGGCGGCTCACGACGGAGCTCGCCCGGCACGGCCTCAGGCCCGCCCGCACCGGCCCGGCCGAACTCGGCATGTACCTCATCAGCAGAGGAGACGCGTGATGTACGAAGTGATCGTGGTCGGCGGCGGCCCGGCGGGGCTCAGCGCGGCGCTGGTGCTGGGCCGCCAGCGCCGCCGTGTCCTCGTGGTGGACGCCGGACGGCCCCGCAACGCCCCCGCCGCGGAGATGCACATGTACCTCGGCAGGGACGGCGGCTCCCCGGCGCGCCTGCTGGCCGACGGGCGGGCCGAGCTCGCGGCGTACCCGACGGTCGAGTTCCGGCAGGGACGCGTCACCTCGGCGGAGGGCGAGCCGGGCCGCTTCACGGTGACCCTGACGGACGGTGAAACGGGCGGCGAAGCGGACGGGGAACGCGTCGAGACGTCCCGCCTGATGCTGACGAGCGGGCTGATCGACCAGCCCGCCGACGTTCCGGGGCTGGCCGAGCGGTGGGGCAGGAGCGTCTTCCACTGCCCCTTCTGCCACGGCTACGAGACGAACGGCAAGGTGCTCGCCGTCATCGGCAACGGCCCCGACGCGATGCTCGCGGCCTACGTCGCCGACCGCTACAGCGACGACGTGGTCCTGTGCACGAACGGTCCCGCCGCCATGCCGGAGCCCGTCGCCGCGGTCCTCAAGGCCCGGGGCGTCCCGGTGAAGGAGACGCCGCTCACGGGCGTCGACGGCGATCTGGACGCGCTGATCCTGCGTTTCGCCGACGGGACGACGCTGGCGCGCGAGGCCGTCTACCACCGCGCCCCCACCCGCCCGAACACCGGGCTGGCCGTGCAGCTCGGCTGCGAGCTGCTGCCGGACGGCTGTGTCGAGGTGGACGAGTACGGCCGGACCAGCGTCGCCGGTGTCTACGCGGCGGGGGACGCGGCTCATCTGAAGGCCGTGCCGGATCCGGTGACGCTGGTGGGGCCGAGCGCCGCCGACGGCGTGCGGGCGGCCGTGTGGCTGGAGCAGGAGCTGTTCCGTGCCGGGCTGCCGGTGGCGCTGGGCTGAGCGGCGGGGGCGGATTCCCGCCCCCGCCCCGGTTCAGAGCTTCGCGGCGACGAACAGGTGCTGTGCCGGGGCGGCCAGCGGCGAGGCGGCCCCGGGCAGTTCCAGGATCGGGCGCAGCCCCGCCTCGGCCAGTTCGGCGGGCAGCTCGCCGCCGGTGAGGAAGACGCGCCCCGTACCGCCTCGCCGGTCTCCCACGCCGAGGTCCGGCTCCCCTTCGCGCGGTGACATGAGGAACTGCATCGTGGCGAGCACCAGGTAGTGCTCGCGGATCGCCTCGGTCACCACCAGCAGGCCGCCGGGCGCCAGCAGCTCCCCCATCCAGCGCAGCGACCGTCCCGCGTTCCGCGCGCAGTGCAGGACGTTGGCGGCGATCACCACGTCGGCGCCGGCGCGCCGCGCCCCCTGGGCGACGAGGTCGGCGTTGACGTCCAGCAGCGCGTAGCGGAGCCGGTCGCCGAACCGGTCCTCGGCCGCCGTGGTGAAGAACCTCGACACGTCGGAGAACAGGTAGTCCGCCTCCGCGTCCGCGAGCCCGTCCAGCGCGGCGGCGGTGCTTCCGCCCGCTCCGCCTCCGAGCTCCACGACTCGCAGCGGCCTCGCGCGGGTGGCGGCGGCGCGGGCGAGGACGTGTCCCAGGGCGGCGTTCAGATAGGTGTTGCTGACGTTGTGCTGGTCCTTGCTGAGCGAGGTGAGCAGGTCGCCGTCGGGGAAGAGCAGCGCCTGGGCCGGGATCTCGTCCCGCAGCAGTTCGGGCAGGTGAGCCAGGGCGGTGCGGAAGAAGACCGCCATCTCGTCCGGGTACCCGAGCGCGGCGCAGGCGCGTTCGAGGTCGCCGCCGTCGTCCCGGGTCCGGTCCGGCCCGGCCGTGGCCGCGTATCGGCCGCCGGGGTCGCGGCGCAGGAGCCCTTCCGCGGTGAGGACCTCCAGCCAGCGTCCGACGATCCACGCATGCCGTGGCGCCGTGCCGAGCGCTGCGACGACTTCCCCGGCCGTCCGTGCCGTCCCCGGGGGCAGGACGTCGCTCATCAGCGTGAGCAGTGCCCGCAGGGCGATCTCGTCGAAGGTCCGGACCGCGGCCGGGAGGTGGGCGAGCGCGGCGTCGGGCACCGGCTGCGCGGCCCGATCGGCGGGCAGGCGCGCTCCCGTTCTGCCGGTCCGCGCGAGCGCGAGGCGTCCGGCGCGGTCTGCCTCCGCGGCGTCCTCGGCCAGGCTGACGGCGTCCCGGCCGGCGCCGTCGGGGACCCGCGCGGCGAGTTCGGCGGGGACCGGCAGCCCGGCGCGGCGGAGCTCTCGCTTGGCCACCTCGACGAGCCTCGCGCGGGCGAACGCGCCCAGCGGCTCGTGCGGCATGCCTGCCCCGGCCAGCGCGTCGACAGGCAGGGCGGCAGCCTCCGAAGGCACCGCGACCTGCAAGAACGCCGGGTCGGCGGGATCGAGGAGCACGGCGCTGTCCGTGCCCTCCAGCACCGCGCGCAGGCTCGCGCCCGACTCCGCTCCCGGAACGGGCCGGAGCAGGCGGTTGGGGATGCCCGTCACCCGGACGGGACCGTCCCCGGCCGCCAGCGCGGCCAGCGCGGCCGCCGGATCAGGCCCCAGCTCGTCCCAGGCGCGCACGGGGGCGGCCGGGCCGGCCGGCGCGTCCACGTGCAGCACGGCGTCAAACCGGTACCGGGTCAGCTCGGTGTCGGCCGTCAGGGTCTTGGCGTGGAGGCTGACGGTGACGCTCCGGTTCGAACGGGCGGCGGCAGCGGCCAGCGTCACCGGGTCGAACAGCAGCTCGGTGTCGGCCGCGGCGCGCTGCTCCGCCGCGTCCGCCGTCGGCTCCAGGCGGCGGCAGTGCTCTCCCAGCAGCCCGGAGTGGCGTACGTCGCCGACGATCACGGTCCCTCCAGGGGTCACGGCGTCGATCGCGTCGCGCAGCACGGCGGCCAGGTACTGCACGCTCGGGAAGCACTGGGTGACGGAGTTGAGCAGCACGCAGTCGGGCCGGTCGCCGAGGCCGGCCAGGGAGACGCGGACCGCCTCGCCGTTGATCTCGTGCGCGGCGGCCCGTACGACCTTGACGCCGGGCAGCCCGAGCCCGCCGAGGCGGGCCACGACCGGCTCGGCGAGGTCGGTCCCCACGTACCCCTTGAGGTGGGGGTGGAGGCGGTGCAGCAGCATCCCGGTGCCGCAGCCGAGCTCCAGCACCCGGGACGGCCGGTGCCGGAGCACGAGCTCGGCGGTGCGGTCGGCCCATTCCGCCATGTGGCCGGCGGGCAGCGGCTCGCCGGTGTCCGTGGCGCGCCAGCCGGACAGGTCGAGGTCCGGCCGGCCGGTGTCCCGGCCGGAGCGGTAGGTCCAGTCGTAGACCTCGCCCCAGTGTTCGAGGTGCTCGGCCACCAGGTCGCCCAGGACGGGCGGGTGTCCGGGCTCGTGCCGTACGGTCAGCGCCGCGGGGTCGGCGGTGACCACGAGGCCGCCGTCGCGGGTGTGGTCGACGCGGGCGATCCACGGGTGGGCGAGCAGGAGTTCATCGGGCGTCAACGGGTGGCCTCCGGTCGTCGTGGTGGGACAGGCAGTGGGGGCAGGACAGTGGCGGGAAGGGCGGTGGCGGGGAAGGGCAGTCGTGCAGCCGGCCCGCTTCGATCCGCAGCACGCGGTCGGCGCGGGCGGCCACGAGAGGGTCGTGGGTGGCGGTCAGGACCGCCAGGCCGGTGTCGCGGCGCAGCGTGTCGATCAGGTCGAGGACGAGGTCGGCGGTCCGGTCGTCGAGGGCGGCGGTGATCTCGTCGGCCAGCAGGACGGCCGGGCCCCCGGCCAGCGCCCTGGCGAGCGCGGCTCGCTGGCGTTGCCCGCCGGACAGCGCGGCGGGACGGCGGCGCGCCAGTTCCCGAGGCAGGCCGACGGCGGCCAGCAGCCGGAGTGCTTCCGTACGGGACTCCCGCCGGGAGAGTCCGCGCAGGGTCCGCAGGGGACGCAGCAGTGCCGCTCCGGCCGTGCGCGCCGGGTTGAGCGCGGCCACGGGGTTCTGGCCGACGAGGGCGAGCGCGCGCAGGGCGGTCGGGTCCCGGTCCGCCACCGCCCAGGGAAGCGGTGCGCCGAGCACGGTGGCGTGGCCGTGCTCGACGGGGTGCAGCCCGGCCAGGGCGCGCAGCAGCGTGCTCTTGCCGCTGCCGGACGCGCCGAGCACCGCCACGGACTCCCCCGCCGCCACGGTGAGGCCGGCGTCCGAGAGCAGCGGCGGGCCGCCGGGCGGCTGCGCGAGGGTCAGCCCGCGCACCCGCAGCGTCACCGGTGACTGCCCGGTCACGCGCACGCGGCCGCGCCCAGCGGGACGAGCCCGGGCCCCTTCCGCGCCGAGCCGGACGACGTGGTCGGCCAGCCCGGTCACCACGCCCGCGTCGTGCGAGACGACGAGCGTCACGGACCGGCCGTCGCCGCGGCGTCGGCGTACCAGGTCCAGCGCGAGGCCGAGCGCCGTGGGGTCCAGCGCGCTGGTGGGCTCGTCGAGGACGAGCAGCTCGGGGTCGGCGGCCAGAGCGCGGGCGAGCGCCACCCGTTGTGCCTGGCCGCCCGAGAGCTGGTGGGGGCGGCGGTGGCCGATGGCGGCCGGGTCCAGGCCGACCCCGGCGAGCGCCCGTTCCGCTCCGCTCACCCGCGCGGCTCCGGGCAGGGCCTCGCCCACCGAGGCTCGCGCGTCCCTCAGGGGGTGCAGCGCCGAGGCCGGGTCCTGGCCGAGGAAGCCGGCGGTCCGCCGCCGCCAGCGTCGCGGCGCCCGTACGGGAGTCCCGTGCCACTCGATCACCCCGGCCGTACGCGTCAGCCCGTCGGGGAGCGTACCCAGCACGGCGCGCAGCACGGTCGTCTTGCCGGATCCGGAGGGGCCGGTCAAGGCCAGCACCTCCCCGGGGAGGACGCGCAGGTCCAGCCCGGACACGACGGGCGTTCCCGGCCCGCCGACGACGGTCAGGCCGCGGACGGTCAGCCCCCGGCCGCTCACGGGGCGCCGTCCCGGCTGGTCAGGGCGTGGGAGAGGGCCGCGAAGCTGCCCGTCAGGACCGCCAGGGCCAGCGCGGGCACGATCGTCGCCGCGGGGTTGAGTCCGAGGCCCGGCAGGTTCTCGCGGAGCATGGCGGCCCAGTCCGGCGCGGGCGGCGCCGGCCCGAAGCCGAGCACGTTGAGCGCGACGGCGAGCTGCACGGACAGCACGAACCGCTGGGCCAGGTCGGCGCCGACGATCCCGGCGTGCGCCGGGAGGACTTCGCGCATCAGCACGGACGCCCCCCGTTCGCCGCGTGCCAGCGCCGCCTCGACGTATCCCGCATGCCTGGCCCCCGCGGTGGCGTCGGCGACCACCCGCAGGGTCAGCGGCGTGCCGCCGAGGACGGTGCCGGCGATCACCGCCGCCGGTCCCGGCAGGGCGACCACCGCGAGCAGCGCCAGCAGCAGGAGAGGCAGCGCCAGCAGCAGGTCCGCTGTCGCGGCGGCGGCTCGTGAGAGCCGGCCGCGGTTCCATCCCGCCCACAGGCCGCCCGCGACCCCCAGGGCGGAGGCGGTCAGGGCGGCGGCCAGCGCGGTCAGGGTCAGGTCCTGCCCACCGGCCAGGACCCGGGACAGCACGTCGCGGCCCAGCCCGTCGGCGCCCAGCGGCAGCCCGGGTTCGGGGCCCGCCCACGGTGTCGCCCCGACGGCCGCCGGGTCGTGTCCGGTCAGGGCCCCGCCGCCGAGCGCCACCAGGACGGCGGCGCCCGCCCACGCGGCGAGGGCGCCGGCGGTGCGGCGCCTCACGAACGGACCGCCTCAGGCGCGGCCGCGTCGGCGACGAGCAGCCCGGCGACCACGACGGCCGCGGCGAGCAGGGCGACGTTCTGGACGACGGGCACGTCCCGCGTCGAGATGGCGGTCACCAGCAGCTCGCCCAGCCCGGCCAGGCCGAACAGGATCTCCACCACCGCCGTCCCCGCCACGAGCCCGCCGAGGAGCACCGCGAACAGTCGGGTGGCAGGCGCGGCGACCATCGGCAGCACGTACCGGAACAGGACCGTGACGGGTGACAGGCCGCGGAGCTCCGCGTCGCGCACGTACGGCTGGGCGACCACGTCGGCGATCGCCCCGCGCAGGAGGGCGGCGCCGTACGCGGCGGTCGGCAGCGCCAGCGTGAGGACGGGGAGCACGAGCAGGTCAGGCCGGTGCCACGGCGGCTCGCCGGCCGGCAGCATCGACACCGGGGGGAACGCCCCCCAGGCCGTCGACAGCCAGGCGACGAGCGCGGCCGCCACCACGGCCTGGGGCAGCGCCGCACCGGTGACGATCAGCGTGTTCACGGCAGGCCGCGCCCATCGGGGCCCTCGGACGGCGGCCCAGGCCAGTGCCGTCGTGAGCGGGATGCCGAGCGCCAGCGCCGCCACGGCCAGGGCCAGGGTCACCGCGGCCCGCTCGGCGACGAGCTCGGCGACCGGCCGGCCGGTGATGAGCGAGACCCCGGGCTCGCCGGTCAGCACTCCCGACAGCCAGTCCAGGTAGCGGACGGGCAAGGGACGATCGAGCCCCTGTTCGGCGCGCAACCGGGCGAGCTCCTCGGCGGTGGCGCGGCCGCCGCCGAGGACGTCGGCCGCGTCGCCGGGCAGCGCCGCCGTGCACAGGAAGATCACCACGGAGGCGGCGGCCAGCAGCAGCGCCGCTCTGACCGGCACGCCGGCCGGCCGTGGGAGCTGGAACACCTCAGCCGTCCAGGCTCACCTGGTCGATGAACGCCGAGGCGAAGCCGATCCCCTCGGGCACGCCGCTCAGCCCGGCCCTGGCGAGGTCGAGCCGGTCGCTCAGCGCCCAGACCGCGTAGCCGCCCTGGTCACGCAGCTCGGTCTGCAGGTCCGCCAGGAGGGAGCTCCGCCTGGCGTCGTCCGCCTCGGCCAGGGCCTCGTCCAGGCCGGCGAACCAGGCGGGGTCCTTCCAGGCCGTCTCGTTGGTGGGCGAGCCGGGCGTGAGCGCCACCCTGACCACGTCGAGGAACGGGATGCCGCCCAGGTAGCTGAGGTAGAACGGCTTGCGCCCGTAGATCTCGGAGAAGTACGTGTCGGCCGGCTCCAGGCTGACCTCGGCCCGGATCCCGATGCCGGCGAGCTGCTGGGAGATCAGGGTCGCGGCGCTGTCCATGCCCGGGTAGGCGGTGGTGGTGTGCAGGGTGAGGTCGACGCCGCCGGCCAGTCCCGCGTCGGCCATGAGCTTCCTGGCCCGGCCGAGGTCGCGGGTGCGCTGGGGCAGGTCCCGCGGGCTGGAGGCGTCCTTGGGGGTGATGAGGTCGTTGCCGATCTCGCCGTACCCGAGGAAGACGGTGTCGAGGAGCTGCCGGCGGTCCAGCGCGAGCCGGACGGCCTCGCGGACCCGGTGGTCGTCGAACGGCTCGGTGTCCATCCGCATGACCAGGGGGTAGAGCGTGGCGCCCGGCCTGCGGAGCAGGCGTACCGCGCTGTTGCCCTCCTGCTGCTTCGCCAGCGTGGCGGGCACGCCGCCGGCCAGGTCGACCTGACCGGACAGCAGGGCCTGGGCGCGCGCCTGCGGATCGGGGACGGCGCGCACCTCGATGAACCTGGAGGGCGGGGCGGGGCCCCACCAGTCGTCGTTCCGCTCGTACACGACGGCCTGTGCCCCGCCCCTGGCGGTCGGGCGGAACGGGCCGGAGCCGGGCACGGGCTCGCCGAAGTCGTCGCTGCCTTCCGGCACCACGAAGGTGGCGCCCTCCAGCGCCCTGCCCACCTCGGCGTAGGGCTTCCTGGTCACCAGCTCGAAGGCGGTGTCGTCGATCACCTTGGAGGCGCCGAGGTCGAACATGGCCATGCGGCCGAAGTTCTCCGTCGCCTTCTCCCCCATGCGGCGCAGCGAGAACAGCGCGTCGGCGGCCCTGACCGGACGGCCGTCGGAGAACGTCGCGTCGTCGCGGACGGTGATCCGCCACCTGGTCAGGGTCTTGTCGGACCGCCACTCGGTCGCAAGGCGCGGCCGCGTGGAGCCGTCGGCGCCGGGGACGGTGAGGACGTCGTAGGTCAGGGCCATCCTGACCATGTCGCTCTCCCCCGGCAGCAGGCCGTGCGGGTCGGTGACGGCGTTGGACGGGGAGCCGGGCGCCGCGTAGCGCACGGTGTCGTTCGCCGCCGCCGGAGGTCCGGCGGGGGCGGGGGCGGCTGCGGGCGCGTTGCCGGCGCAGCCCGCCAGGACGGCGACAGCGGTGACGACCGCCGCCGTCCGGCGGCGGAACTGGGAGCGCATGGTTACCTTTCGCGAAGTCGCGCCAGCGTCTTGTCGAGCGCGGCGTTGATCAGATCGGCGACGACGGGCAGCACCGGGGGGTGCAGCAGGCCGTAGTGGTGGGCGTCGACCCCGGCGGACTGGACCACTCCGGCCAGGTGGCGTCCCCAGCCGAGGTCGGGCCGGCCGGGCGGGGTGTCGTCGACGCCCATCCCGATGCCGGAGTTGCGGGGAGAAGGGCGGTCCGCCCTGATCAGCAGGGTCGTGGTGTCCGGGTCGGCCAGGTAGCGCGGGGTGTGGGCCGCCAGCGCGCGCAGGTGCCTGGCGAACACCCCCAGCCGCACGGTCAGGTCCTCGCCCCGGCCCAGCAGCCGGTGCCCGCGCAGGCGGTCGGCGACCGCGGCCATGCGCCGTTCCGGGGGAACGGCGGCCAGCGCGTCGCCGGCGTCCAGGTCGATGCCGAGGTACGCCTCCAGCGCGTGCAGGTGCCGGACCGCCACCTGCCAGGCGACCTCGTCCGCGTCATGGCCGGGGACGTCGCGGATCAGCGCCGGGTCGTTGGAGTCGAGCATCACCAGCAGCGCGGTGTGCCGGCCGCCCGCGTGCAGGTGCCGGGCCATCTCCTGGGCCACCGTGCCGCCCATGGACCAGCCGCCGATCAGCCAGGGGCCGGGACCGCCCGCCGCGTCGATCGCCGCGAGGTACTGCCGGGCGATTCCCTCGACGGTCCCGGGTTGCGGCCCGGCCGCTCCCGCCAGCTCGGGGTCGGCCAGCGCGACCACGTCCACGCGGGGATCCAGCAGCCGGGACAGCTCGGCGTAGCAGAGCACGTCGCCGCCCGAGGGATGGGCCAGGTACAGGGTGGGCCTGGGGGCTCCGCCGGGCTCGGCCCGCAACGGCAGCACGATGTCCCGCGCGCCGGCCCGTACCGTGTCCGGCACGGTGGGGACGGCGGCCCGCGGGGGCCGGTCGCCCGTCCACGCGGCCGGGTTCTCCGCCAGGTCCCGGACCTGCGCGGCGTGCTCGGCGATCACCACGTCCAGCTCGTCGGCGGGCAGGACGCCGTCGAGCGCGTCCCACTGCAGCCGCAGCTCGCCGTCGTGCTCAAGCACCTGGTGGTCGAGCCAGGTCTGCGGCGTCTGGGAGACCGCGTACACCTGCTCACCGGCCCATTCCAGGCTCTCCTCCCCCTCCACCATGTCGGCGACGCCGAGCGCGCTGGTGAACACCACCGGCACCGGCCGCACCTCACCCGTTCCGGCCGCCTGCTCGGTGAGCACGTCCAGCGCGGAGAAGCCCCGGTGGTCCAGGTCGTCGAACATGCGGGCCTGAGTGGTGGCCGCCCGTTCGGCGAAGGTGGCGGCGGGAGCGACCGGCACCTCGTGCAGCAGCAGCGAGGTGAAGTCGCCGACGACGCGGTTGACGTGCGGGTGGATGGGCGGCCGGTCGAACAGGGTCAGCGTCACGCAGAAGCCGGCGGATCCCGCCCAGCGGGCCAGCGCGTCGGTGTACACGGTCAGCAGCACCGCCGCCGGCGTGACCCGGTGACGGGCTGCGGCGGCCCGCAGCGCCGCCCAGGCGTCGCGGTCCAGCCGTACGGCACGCCGCACGAAGCGGGGCGGCGTGCCGGCCGGATCGCCGACCGGCAGGCGGGGCGGGCCGGGAAGCGTGCCGAGCCGTTCCCGCCAGTAGGCGGCGGCGCGCTCGTCCTGCCGTTCCAGGGCGGCCGCGCAGGCCGCCGGGTGGAGGTCGAGGCGTGGCAGGGCGGCGTCCGGGTCCCGGTAGAGGGTGCGCAGCTCCGACTCGATGATCCACCAGCTGGCCGCGTCGCAGACGAGCACGTCGACCCCGATGAACAGCCTCACGACGCCGCCGGGCAGCCGGGCGGCCTGGATCTGCGCCAGCGGCCACCGATCGGGCGGTCCCGGCCTGGTCGACAGGCGTTCCCGCAGGGCGGCCAGCCGCTCCGCCCTGCGCTCTTCCGGCGTCGAGGCCAGGTCGTGCACCCGGATCCGGTAACGCGGCAGGCTCTCCAGCACGCGGAACTCCCCCTCGGGGGTGGCCACGGCGCGCAGCATGGGATGCCGGGCCACGACCTGGTTCCACGCCTGTTCGTAGCGGTCGAGGTCGAGGGCGGGGCAGTCGTGTTCGAGGTAGAAGTGGCAGGGCAGGTCTCCCCAGCGGTAGCCGCCGTCCCGGCCGACCCAGTAGGCGTGCTGGACGCGGGTCATCGGGAACGTGCCGCCGGGCTCGACGGCGGGCTCGGGCGGCAGGTCCTCCTCCGCCGTCCTCTCGCGCGGGTGCGCGGAGGCGACGAGTCCGGCGATCCCGGCCACGGTGGGTGAGGCCAGCAGTTCCCGCATCCCGGGCCGGACGCCGAAGCGTTCGCCCAGCGCGGCCAGCATGCGCGCGGCCAGCAGGGAGTGCCCGCCGAGCGAGAAGAAGTCGGCGTCAGGATCGGTCACAGGGGTGCCGAACAGCTCGGACCAGATGCCGGCCACGGCCCGCTCACTCGGGCTGAGCCGCGTGACGTCCCCGGCGGCGGCGATCCGCCTGGGGCGGCCGGCCTCGGCGATCCGCGGCCGGAGGTCGGTCGCCGCGATCACCACGGCGGCGGGCAGGTGGCCGGAGTCCCGGGCTGCCAGCAGCCGGTCCAGCGCTCCGGTGCCGGTGGCCTCGTCCAGCGCGCCGGCGAGCACCACGGCCGCCTCCGCGCCGTCGAGGCCCGCCCGCCAGCCGTCCCAGACCGCGCTGACCCACCGGGTGGGGCCGGTGGCGGCGCGGGCGAAGGCGTCCATCGCGGCGTTGGCGGCCGCGTAGGGGCCCATGCCGACGCCGCCCACCAGCGTGGTCACCGAGGACATGAGCAGCACGGTCCTGGGACGCCTCGCTTCGGGCAGTGCGGCGATCGCGTCCCGCAGCGCCACCGCGCCGCCGAGCTTGGCCCCCACTTGCCCGGTGACCTGCCCGGCCTCCAGGGATCGGAGCGGGTCCAGCCGTGCCCCGGCGATCACGCCGGCCGCGTGCACGACGAGTTCGAGCGGCCCGTCGGCGGACAGCTCTTCGACCAGGGCCGCCGTGGCGGCGGGGTCGGTGGCGTCGCAGACGCGCACCTCCACGCCGGCCTCGCCGAGCTTGCCGCCCCGCCCCGCCGTGCGCGAGGTGACCACCACCCGATGGCCGCGACCGGCCAGATGCCTGGCGAGCACCTGGCCCACAGCGCCCAGCCCGCCCGTGATCAGGACGGTGCCGGGTGACGGCGCCCGTTCGCCGCCGCCGGGCCGCCAGGAGGTCGTGCCGCGCCGCCACCGGGTCGCGCCCCGCAGGGCCGTCTCGGCGCCCGCCTCTGTCCCGGCCGCCAGCGTGGCGAGCTCGCGGAGCACCGCGCCCGCCTCGGCTCCGGGATCGGCGGGGCTGCCGAGGTCGAGCGTGGCCCAGCGCAGGCCGGGCTGTTCCTGGCCGAGCACCCGCGGCAGCACCTTCAGCGCCGCCCTGGCCGGATCGGGCGGCGGATCGCCTGCCACCTGCTCGGCGTGCCGGGTGACCAGGAACAGGACCGGCTGCTCGGCCTGTGCGGCCCACCTGCCCGCGACCGCGCCGAAGTCCAGGACGGCGGCGGAGACCCCGTCCGGGGAGTCGTCGCCGTCCTCCGTGACCACGACGACCAGCCCGGTCGGCGGTTCGCCGGCGGCCGGAAGATCACCGGCCGCCAGTTCAGCGCGCAGCGCGTCCGCCAGGGCGCCGGTTCCGGTCACGGCCCATCGGCCGCCGGGCGCAGCGGCGGGCTCGGCCGGGGGCACCTGGCTCCAGACGGGCAGTTGCAGCGGCTCGTCCCCGGTGATGTCAGGATGCTCGCCGGGCGTGCCCGAAGCCGGCGGGTCGATCCACAGGCGGCGGCGCTGGAAGGCGTACCCGGGTGCGTGCACCCGCCGCCTGCCCGGGGCCTGCAGCGCGGCCAGGTCCACCGGCACGCCGTGCGCCCACAGGGTTCCCGCCGCCTGCCGCACTGCTGCGCTCCCGGGCTCGTCGGGCGTCATCGTGGTGACGACCGAGCGCACGCCGGGCAGCGCGTTCCTGCGGGTCAGCGCCGCCAGGGCGGTACCCGGGCCGACCTCGACGACCAGGGCCTGCCCTTCGCCGCCGACGGCCGCCCGCAGGGCCCGCTCGAACAGCACCGGCTCGCGCAACTGCCGCGTCCAGTGCCCGGCCCGGCCCAGCTCGGCGCCGATCGAGGCGCCGGTGACCGTGCTGAACACGGGGACGGCCGGGACGCCGCCGGTCAGCCCGGCGAGCGCCTCGCCCAGGCCGGGGAGCTCCGGCTCCATCAGCCGGGAGTGCATCGCCGCGGTCACCCGCAGCCTCGTACCGGTCCGCAGTTCGGAGGCCAGCCGGTCGACGGCCGGGGCGGGGCCGGACACGACGCAGGCGCCCGGGGCGTTGACGGCGGCGAGATCGAGCCCGGGATGGCGCGACAGCAGCTCGCGCACGTCGTGCTCGCCGAGCGGCACAGCGAGCATCGCGCCGCCCCCGGCCGCGCGGGCGGCGGCCGCGCACCGGGCCGCCACCAGCCTGGCGGCCTCGGCGAGGGGCAGCGCGCCACTCACCGCCGCGGCCGTGCACTCGCCGAGGCTGTGGCCGACGAGGGCGTCGGGCCGCACGCCCCAGGACTCCAGCAGCCGGGCCGCGCCGTACGACACGGCGAAGAGGGCGGGCAGCCCGAAGGCGACGTCGCGGACGCGCTCCTCGGCGATCCCCGGGTCCAGGACGTCACGGACGTCGGCGCCGAGCAGCGGGAGCAGCAGGCGGGCGCACGCGTCGACGGCCTCGGCGAAGACCGGCTCGTCCTGGTAGAGCCCGCCGCCCATGCCGGGGCCGGCGCTGCCCGCGCCGGGGAAGGCGAACACGACGCGCGGGGCCGGGCCGGCCGCCTCGACCGGCGCCGCCGCGGCGAGCCCGGCCCGGCCCACCCCCGCCACGCGGTAGGCCAGCGGGGAGCGGCCGACCGCCAGCGTGTAGGCCAGGTCGGCCTCGTCGAGCTCGGTCCGGGCCGCGAGGGCCCGTCCGGTGGCGCGCGCCGCCTCGGGGGTGGCCGCTGACACGGCCAGCAGCTGCGGCCGCCGGTCGGCCGGGACCGGCGGGCGGTGCGGGGCCGGTCCCAGCACGGCGTGGCAGTTGGTGCCGCCGATGCCGAACGAGCTCACCCCGGCCAGCGAAGGCGTGTCCCACTCCCGGGCCGCGGTGATCACCTCGAACGGCGATCGCTCCAGGTCGAGAAGGGGGTTGAGCGGATGGGCGTGCAACGTCGGGGGCAGTACGCGGTGGTGCACGGCCAGGACGGCCTTGATGAACGAGGCGATGCCGGCGGCGGAGTTCGCGTGGCCGATGTTGCCCTTCACCGAGCCGAGCCCGCACCAGGCCGGGCCGCTGTCCCCGAACACCCGCCGCAGCGCGGCCACCTCGATGGGGTCGCCCAGCGGGGTGGCGGTGCCGTGCGCCTCGACGAGGCCGATCTCACGGGGCGAGACACCGGCGACGGCGAGCGCCTCGGCCACCACGCGGGCCTGACCGCGCACGGACGGCGCGGTGAACCCAGCCTTGCCGGCTCCGTCGTTGTTCGTCGCCGAGCCGTGCAGCACGGCCAGCACGGGGTCCGCGTCGGCCAGCGCGTCGGCCAGGCGGCGCAGCGCCACCACGCCGACGCCCTGGCTGTAGACGACGCCGGTGCCGTGCTCGCTGAACGGCCGCACGGTGCCGTCCGCCGAGTACACGCCGCCGTCGACGTGCACGTACCCCTGCCCTTGGGGCACGATCAGCGACACCCCGCCGGCGAGGGCGGTGTCGCACTCGCCGGACAGCAACGACTGCGCGGCCAGGTGCACGGCGACCAGCGAGGTGGAGCAGCTCGTCGCCACCGCCACCGCCGGTCCGGTGAGGTCCAGCCGGTACGCCGTCTGCAGGGGCAGGTAGTCGGCCTGTGTCGAGATCGCGGTCTGCAGGCTGCCGAGCGGATCGCGGCCGGAGCCGGTCGGATCCCAGCGGCCCGCGAGGTTGCCGGCCAGGTAGGCGCTCTGCATGGCGCCCGCGAAGACGCCCACCGCGCCGGCGTCGCGCCCGCCACCGTGGCCGGCGTGCTCCAGGGCGTGCCAGGCGCATTCGAGGAACAGGCGCTGCTGCGGGTCGAGGAGGGCCGCCTCGGCGTCGCTCAACCCGAACGGCTCCGGGTCGAAGTCCGCCTGGCCGTCGATGATCCCACCGACCGGCACGTACCCGGGATGGGTGCGCAGCCGTCCGGGGACTCCGCGCCCGTCCAGCTCGCTATCGGTGAACCTGGTGAGGCCCGTGCGGCCGTCGCGCAGCAGCTCCCAGTAGGCGTCGGCGTCCGGGGCGCCGGGGAAGCGGCAGGCGAGGCCGACGACGGCGATCGGCCCGGTGGTGTCCGGCACGGCGCTCATCCGGCGAGCTCCGCGGCGTGTGCCCGCGCCGCCCGGCGGGCGGCGGCTCGTCCGGCGACGGGATCGGGTTCGGGTACGGGTTCCGGCCCGGCCTGGGCCGCCTCCTTGCGGGAGGTGATGAACGCGGCCAGCTCCCGGACGGTCGGCCGGGCGAACATGTCGACCACGGTGAGCCCTTCGTCCAGCTCCGCCCTCAGCGTGCGGTGGGCGAGGACGACGGTCAGGGAGGACGCTCCCAGCCGGAAGAACGGCGTGGTGACGTCGACCGGCGTCTTGAGCAGCTCGCTGAACACCCGGGCCACGGCCCGCTCCACCTGGGGATCCGGCTGCGTGTGCCCCGGGGCGGCAGGCGGCGCGGGCGGTGGTTCGGGCTGGGCGGCCGGGGTGACGGTCCGCGCGGGGTCGCCCGCGTCGCCTTCCACGACCAGCTCCATCACGCCGTCGGCCGACACGGTCAGGCTGAGCCGCAGCCCGCGCGTCACGGTCGCGGTGACCGTGCGTGCGTCCGTCCCGGGACGGGCCGCCGCCGGGGCGGGCGGTGCGGCCTCTTCCCGCGGTCGGCTGTACGGGTTGGCGAGCGCCCGGTAGTCGATCTTGCCGTTGTCGGTGATCGGCAGCGCGTCCGCGATCAGGAACCTGTTGGGCACCATGAAGGCGGGAAGGCTTGCCCGCAGCGCCTCTGTCAGGTCGTCGTCCGACGGCGGCGCGGCGGGGTCCGCGGGCACCACGTGACAGACCAGCCGGGGCCGGTCGTCGGGTCCGGGGACCGCGCGGGCCACGGCCTGCCGGACCGAGGGCAGCCGGTCCAGCGTGGCCTCGATCTCGCCCAGCTCGATGCGATGGCCACGGATCTTGACCTGCCGGTCGAGCCGGCCGAGGAACTCGATCGTGCCGTCGTGCCGCCAGCGCCCCAGGTCGCCGGTCCGGTAGAGGCGTCGGCGCAGGATCGGATGGGTGATGAAGCGCTCGGCCGTCTGCGCCGGGTCCCCGACGTAGCAGCGGGCCAGCCCGTCCCCGCCGATGTGCAGCTCGCCGGGCTCGCCGACCGGGCAGGGCCGGCCGTGCTCGTCGAGGATGTGGAAGGACTGCCCCCGCAGCGCCCTGCCGTACGGGATGCTCGGCCAGGCGGGGTCGACCTCGCCGATCGGATGGCAGATCGACCAGATGGACGCCTCGGTCGCCCCGCCCAGGCTGACCACTTCGGCCTGCGGGGCCAGCGCCCGCAGCCGATCGGGCAGCGTGACGGGGATCCAGTCCGCCGACAGCAACACCAGCCGCAGCGTGGCCAGCGCCCGCCGGGTCGCCTCCGGCTCCAGCTCGGCGTACTCCACCAGCATCTCCAGCAGGGCCGGCGCGGTGTTCCAGACGGTGACGCGGTGGCGCGCCATCAGCTCCAGCCAGTGGCCGGGGTCGCGCTGGCGGGCGGCTTCGGGCAGCACGACGCCGCCGCCCGAGCCGAGCACGGAGAAGATGTCGTAGACCGACAGGTCGAAGCTGAACGCGGACAGGGCGAGCACCCGGTCCTCGGCGGTGAGGGGGAAGCGTCCGGCGAGGTCGTCGAGGGTGGTGCGGGCGGCACGGTGCTCGACGGCCACGCCCTTGGGGCGTCCGGTCGAGCCCGACGTGAAGATCGCGTAGGCGAGGTCGTCCGGTTCCGGGCGCCGGGGCTCAGCCTCGGGTCCGGCGAGCACGCCGTCGTCGTCCAGCCGATGGGCGGTGATCCCGTCCGGCCACAGCGTGGCGTCGGCCTCCGGGGCGAGCAGCGCGTGCCGGATGGACGCCTGCTCGCACAGCGAGGCCACCCGGCTCGCGGGCCAGGACGGTTCGACGGGCACGTACGCCGCTCCCCCGGCGAGCACCCCGAGCAGCGCGGTGACCTGGGCGATGCCCTTGTCCGCCGCCACCGCCACCAGCTCCCCCGGCCTGAGCCCGAGGGCGGCGAGCGCCCGCCCGCTGCGAGCGGCGCGCTCGGCCAGCTCCCCCGCCTCGACGCTGCGTGCCGGGCCGAGCAGGGCAGGCGCGCCGGGGTCGCGCGAGGCGGCGGCGCGCAGCGGATCGTCCAGGAGCGGCCCGGCCTCGCCGAACGCCCCGCCGGGCACGTCCTCGTCAGGGAGGAACGACGGGTCCCAGCCGAGGGCGGGGTCGGTCCACAGATCCGGCTCGGTGGCCAGCCGCCGCAGCAGGCGGACGTGCGCGGCCAGCATCCCGTCGACGAACCCGTCGGGCAGCGCCCCGTCCACGGCGTCCCACGCGATGCGGAGCCGGCCGTTCTCGTCCCACACGATGTGGTCGAGCAGCACCTGCGGCGTCTGCGACACGCCGAACACCTCCGTGCCGAGCCAGGCCGCGGGCGCCTGCCCGGCCCCCGCCAGCCCGACGCCGCTGGTGAAGACCACGGTGTGCGTGGGCAGGGGCAGCCCGGTGGCCGCGTCGGTCTCCCTGGGCCGTTCCCCTGCCTCGATCGCGGCGCGCAGCGCCTCCATGCCGGAGACGGCCCGGTGGTCGAGGTCGGTCCAGAACTGCCGGTTGACGGACGCGGCATAGCCGGCGAAGCCGTACCAGCGGCCCGGGTCCGCGACCGGGATCTCCACCAGGACCGTGCTGGTGAAGTCGCCGACGACGCTCTCCAGGCCGGGGGTGTCGTCGCCGAGCGCGAGGTCGTCCCGGTCGAACAGGGTGGTGTTCAGGCAGAAGGGCTCGCGGGCGCCCCACCGCTGGAGCACCAGGCCGAAGGCCGCGAGGAGCAGCCCGGTCGGGCTCAGCCCGTGCGCCGCGCCCTGCTTGCGGAGCCGCGTCCACTCCTCGGCGGACAGCTCGGCGGCGTGCCGGGTGAGCCTGTGCCCGCTGAACTCCGCCGGGCCCCGGCTCCAGGGCAGTGCCGGCCCGTCCGGCAGGGCAGGCGCGCGGCGCGCCCAGTAGGCCGCGTCCGTCTCACGCCGCCGCCGTTCGACGGGGTCGGCCGCCTTGCGCCGTACGAGATCCGCGAAGCCGAGCGGCGGCGGGGGCAGCTCCAGGGTGGGGTCGGCGACGAGCCGGCCCCACTCCCTCATCAGCCGCATCCAGCTCATGAGGTCCAGGGCGAGCACGTCCACACCGACGAACAGCCGGGTGCGGCCGTCCGGCAGCAGCGCGGCACGCAGGTCGAACAGCGGCCAGCGGTCGACGGGGAGCATCTGGTGGGAGCATTCGGCGCGCAGCTTGTCCAGCGCCTCGGCCGCGGCTTCGGCGGACTCCCCGCGCAGGTCGGTGCGCGGGATGACGTAGCCGGGGACCTCGGCGAGCACGCGCTGCCGGGCGTCGGGGCCGACGACCATGCGCAGCATCGGGTGCCGTCGCACCAGCCGGTTCCACGCGCTCTCCAGCCGGTCGAGGTCGGCCTCGGGCGTGTCCTGGGGCGTGCGGTCGTACTCGAAGTAGTAGAAGGTCGCCACGCCGCCGAGCGGGAACGCGGGGTCCCGGCCGACCAGGTAGGCGGCCTGGACGGGAGTGAGCGGGAACGACTGCTCCTCCTCGGCCGGCTCTTCCGGCACGGTGCCGGAGGCGACGGTGCGGGCGGTCGCGTCGCCGAGGAAGGCGGTCAGCGGCAGGTTCAGCCCGGCGTCCTCGACCAGCCGCCGCCGCAGCCGCACGGCGGTGAAGGACTCCAGGCCCAGGGCGGTGAGCGGGACGTCGGGGTCGAGGTCCGAAGGCCGGAGTTCCAGCACGTCGGCCAGACAGGCCAGTACTTCATCGACGGTGGCCGAACCCAAGGGAGGCCCCTTCCACGGAGACAGTAAAACGAAAACGGTTTTCATTGCTACATGCTTCGAGGGCTTTTGTCTAGATCTTGAAAATGATTACCGTTATTTCGTACGATCTCGCCTCATGTCGCCACTGAACGACCGCGCGGACCGCGCCGGGCGCACCGCGATCGCCGGATCCGCCACCGGTGGCACCGCGGCAGCCGTACAGGACCTGGACCGGCTGATCCTGCTCGGCATCGCCGCCGACCTGCACCGGCGCACCCGGCTGCGCGACGGCGGAACGCACGATCCCGACGCGGTCGCGCAGGACCTCGGCGCCGTACCCCGCCACCGGTGGATCCCCGGGCACTGGCTCGCCGCCCTCCACGAGCACGGCCTGGCCGGCCGCGACGCCGCCGGCGGCTACCACGGCCTGCGCGCACCACGCCGGGCCGAGCTGACCGAAGCCCGGGCCCGCATGGAGTCCGCGCGGGCGGCGCTCGGCTACCCCGCCGAGCTCGCGGACCTGATGCTGCGGTCGCTGCGGGAGCTGCCCGCGCTGCTGCGCGACGAGGTCGGCGTGCAGGCGCTGCTCTACCCGGACGGCGAGCCGGGCACAGCCGAGGCCGTGTACCGCGGCAACCTGATCAGCCGTTACCTCAACGCCGCCGCGGCCGAGGTGCTGAGGGATCTCGCCGGACGGACCGGCCGTCCACTGCGCATCCTCGAACTGGGCGCCGGCATCGGCGCGACCACCGCCGACCTGCTGCCCGCGCTGGACGGCCGTCCGGTCGAGTTCTACCTGTTCACCGACCTGTCGCCGTTCTTCCTCGACGCCGCGCGGCGGCGGTTCGACGCGGGCTTCCTGCGTTACGCGCTGCTCGACATCGCCCGCGACCTGCCGCACCAGCCGGGAGAGCTGGATCTGGTCGTCGCGGCGACGATGGCGCACAACGCCCCGCACGTCGGCCGACTGCTCGACCGGATCGCCGCGCTGCTGGCCCCCGGCGGCCGGGTGCTGCTCATCGAGACCGTCCGCGAACACCCTCAGTCGCTGACCTCCATGCCGTTCGCGCTGTCCACCGCGGACGGGCCGCCCGAGCGGCACGACGCCCGAGCCGGCACCACCCGCACCTACCTGCGCCGCGAGGAATGGCTGGCCGCCCTGGAAGGCAGCGGGCTGCGCGTCGACGTGGACCTGCCCAGACGGGACGACCCTCTGACCGCGCTGTCGCAGCGCCTGTTCGCCGCCACCCGCTGATCACTGACGATGGGAGTGCCCATGAAGGAACTGGCCGAGATCTGGTCGGAGCTGCTCGACCTGCCGCCCGAGGAGATCCCGTACGACACCGGCTTCCTGCGCCTGGGCGGCGACTCCGTCCTCGCGGTGCGCATGTCCGCGCTGGTGCGCAAACGCCTCGGCGTCGCGCTGGCCCTGTCCGACGTGCGCGTGGACACCACGCTGAACGAGCTGGCCGAGCTCGTCCGGCGACGCGCGGCCGGCGGCCCCGGACCGCGGGCCCTGCCGATCACGGTCACCCCGCGCCCGGACCCGCACGCCGAGTTCCCCCTGCTCCCCCTGCAGCAGGGGTACTTCGTCGGCCAGCAGGACGGCTGGGAGCTGTCCTACGACTCGGCCCACTACTACCTCGACCACGCGCTGACCGGCGTCGACGGCGACGAGGCCGCCGACGCGCTCACGGACGCGATCGAGCGGCTGGCCGCGCACCAGCCCACGCTCCGGGCGCGCGTCACCTCCGACGGCCGCCAGCACGTCCTGCCCGCCGGCGCGCCCGGCGCCGTGCCGCGGGTGCGGGTGTACGACCTGCGCGAGGCGAGCCCGGACGAGATCGCCGCCACGCTGCGGGACGTACGGCACGAGATGAGCACCAGCGGCCCCGACCCCGCCCGCGGCCCCGGGCTGGACGTGCGGCTGACCTTGCTCCCGGAGGACGAGGGGCGGCTCCACCTGGGCCTGAGCCTGCTCGTCTTCGACGGCTGGTCGTCCAGCGTGCTCAGCCGCGACCTGCTCACCTTCGTCGCCGACTGGAACGCCGCCCTGCCGCCGCTGGAGATCCACTTCGGCGACTACGTGGCCTCGCTCGCCGGCCTGCCCGCCACCGAGGCGTGGCAGGCCGACCGCGACTGGTGGTGGTCCCGCCTGGAAGCGCTTCCCGGCCCGCCGGCCCTGCCGCTGGCCGCCGACCCGCAGCGGGTGCGCCCGGTCACGATGGGCAACCGCGAGCATCGCTGGAGCGCCGATCGCTGGAGCGCGCTGCGGCAGCAGTGCACGAGCCGGGGCGTCACCCCGTCCACGGCCATGCTCACCGCGTTCGGCGTGGTGCTGGCCCGCTGGGCCGGGCATCGCCGGATGCTGCTGAACGCCCTGCAGCTCAACCGGCTGCCGCTCCACCCCGACGTGCAGCGGGTCGTCGGCGCCTTCGCCGCCACCATGCTGCTCCCCCTCGACCTCGACCCGGCCGCCACGTTCGCCGAGCTCGCCACCGCCGCGCAGGTGGCCTCCGGCGAGCACGCGGCGCACAACCTGGTCACCGGCGTGGAGGTGGGCCGGGAGCTGGCCCGCCGACGCGGCAGCCGGCGGCCGGTCGGGCCGGTGGTGTTCCAGAGCGTGCTCGGCGTCGACGCCGCGATGGGCGGCCGCCCTCCGGAGGACGCCGGGCCGCTGGGCCGGGTGGTCGCCTCCGACTACTTCCACCAGTTGCGCACCCCGCAGGTCGCGATCGAGGTGCGCTGCTTCGAGCTCGGCCCGGAGATGGTCGCGGTCTTCTCCCTCGTCGAGGAGCTCTTCGACCTCGATCAGGTGACGGCGGCCTTCGCCGAGTTCGTCGACCTGGTGGACGCCCTCGCCGACGGCTCCGGCTGGGACCGGGTGCCGGACCTGCCCGAGGCCGCTGAACCCGCGCCGGACGAGAGGCTGCGTCTCGGCCTGCTGCCGGAAGCGGCCGTCCGCCACCAGGAGGGCCCGCCCGCCGACGACCTGGAGCAGGCGGTCGCCGACGTCTTCGAGGAGCTCCTGGAGGTTCCCGTGCTGGACCGGGGCGCGGACTTCTTCGGCCTGGGCGGGGACTCCCTGCTCGCGGTGCGGGCCGTGGTGCGCCTGGCCAAGGAGGCCGGGGCGTCCGTTCCGGTACGCGAGTTCCTGGCCGACCCGACCGTGGCCGGGGTGGCGCTGGCCGTCCGCGCCCGTCTCGGGGACGGGCGATGATCGGGCTGCTCGGCGCCACCGGCGCGGTGGGCCGGACGGCCGCTCAGCGCATCGCGGCCTTCGGCCTCGGCCCGTTGCGCGTGGGCGGCAGGAACGTGGCGGCAGCCGCCGACGTCGCCGCCTCCCTCCCCGGCCCGGCCCACGCCGTGCGCGTGGACCTCCACGACCCCGCCGAGCTGGCCGCCTTCTGCGACGGCTGCCGGATCGTGGTCAGCTGCGCCGGGCCCACGTACCGGGTCCTGGACACCGTGGCCCGCGCCGCCTTCGCCGCCGGGGCCGACTACGTCGACATCGGCGGCGAGCTGGCCGCCAAGGACGCCCTCACCGGCCACCCCCTGGCGGGCGACCGTATCGCGGTGTTCTCCGCCGGAGTCATGCCGGGCCTGTCCGGGCTCCTGCCCAGGCTGCTGGCGAAGGGACGGGCGCCGCGCCGGCTCGACGTGTACGTGGGCGGCGCGGCCGTGTTCACCCCCCTGTCCGCCGTGGACGCGCTGCTGACCAGGGGGCCCAGGTTCGGGGCGCCGATGGCGGCCTGGCGCGGGGGCCGGGTCGAGCCGAACGCCCTCGCGCCGCTGCACGGAGTGCGGCTGCCGGGCTTCCCCGTCCCCGTGCACGCCTGGCCGTACCTCACCACCGAGGCGCAGACCCTGGCCGCCGACACCCGCGCCGACGAGGTGCGGTGCTACAACGTCTTCGTCTCCGGCCGGCTCCCCGAGGCTCTCGCGGCGGCCTGGGCCGAGGCGGACGGCGCCGATCCCGCCGCGCTCGCCGGCTCCGTCGTGCGCGCCTCCCTGGCGGACAACGCCGACTTCGGCGCCTTCTACGTCATGCTCTTCACCGCCCGCCCCCGTCCCGGCGAGCCGCCCGGCCCCGGCCGGATCGTCCTCACGGCCGTCGACTCGTACGCGCTGAGCGGGGTGGTGATGGCGCTCGCCGCCCGCGCCGTGCTCACCGGCTCCGTGCCGCCGGGCGTCCATCTGGCGGCGGAGGTCCTGGACCCGGACGCCACCGCCGCCGAGCTGCGCGACGACCCACTGGTCGAGGATTTCGTCGTCAGCTGACCTCGCGCCGGGCCGGGGACGGCTCAGCACGGATGGTGACGTGGCCCCGCGACGTCGGCGAGCCTGGTGTCCTTGCCCGCGAGGATCGAGCTGACGTAGCCCATGACGAGGGGCACCCGGCTCAGCCGGAGCATCAGGCGCCGGACCCGCAGGTCGGCCGGTGAGGAGGGCAGGAACCAGCGGGCCATCGACCGGGCGTTGCGCTGCTTGTCCTCGACCACGGGCCGCCACAGCCGCTCGAACCCGGCCGTGGCCCGCTCGATCGCCGGCTCGTGCGCGAGCCGGTCGGCGAGCAGGAAAGCGCCGGCGAGCCCGAGCGACGCGCCCTGCCCGGCGATCAGCGACACGGCGTGGGCGGCGTCCCCGACCAGGACGACCCGGCCGGTGCTCCACTCCGGAAGCTCGATCTGCGCGACCTGGTCGTAGTAGATCTCCTCGGCCGGCGGGCACCGCTCCAGCGCGCGCGGCGTCACCCAGCCCAGGCCGGCGTAGGCCCGCTGGACGGCCGCCCGGGGGTCGTCCGGAGTCGCGGGGTCGGCGCTGCGGTGCACCGTGAACGCGGCGACCCGGCCGTCGCGGAGCGCGTAGAAGCCCATCTGCCGGTCGGCGGAGTCGGTAAGGCAGAATGCGTGCCTGACGGCGGCGTGCACGTCCGGCGCGTCGAAGACGAACGCCGCCGTGTGCAGGCCGAGGTAGCGCAGGTAGCGGTCCTCCGGCCCGAAGGCCAGCCGGCGGACGGTCGAGTGGATCCCGTCGGCGCCCACGAGCAGATCGGCGTCCAGGACACCGCCGTCGGCCAGCGTCACCGTCACGCCGCCGGGGCGGTTCGCCACGCCGGTCAGCGCCGTGCCGTAGCGCAGGTCGACGGAGGCCGGAAGGGCGCCGGCCAGGACGGCCTCGAGATCGGGGCGCAGCAGGCTCAGCAGCGGGCCGCGTGAGAAGCTCTTGGTCCGGAGCGTGGCGCGGCGGCGGCCGTCCCGGTCGACCAGCCGCCCCTCGTCGTAGTGGTAGGCCGCTCGTTCCAGCGCGGGCAGCAGGCCCATCGCCTCGGCCGCCTCCAGCCCGGGGCCGAAGAAGTCGATCATGTATCCCTGCGGTCGGGGCCCGGGGGCGCGCTCGACCACCACGACCTCGCCGCCCAGGGCGGCGAGCCGGTGGGCCAGGGCCAGGCCGCTGATCCCGGCGCCGCAGATCACCGTTCGCACGTCATCCCTCCTCGACCGGCGCGGGGACGAGCCTGTGGAGCACCGCCGAGAGATCGTCCGCCTTCAGGCCCAGGCCACGGTGCAGCAGGAGGCCGTCCACGGAGGCCGCCAGGACGGCGGCCGTCTCGAACGGGGCGGGCACCCCGTGCCGCTCCAGCCACCCGCCGAACCGCTGCCGGAACTCGGCGACCAGCTCGGCGATCTGCCCGCGCAGCTCGTCGTCGCGGGTGCTCGCCAGGTACGCCTCGACGAACAGCAGCGAGCTCGCGTCCGCGCCGGTGTACTCCTCGGCCGACGCGAGCATCGTCCCGATCGCGTCGCCGGGCGACCGGGCGCCTTCCAGCAGCTCGTTCAGCCCGGCCAGCAGCTCCCTCATCCGGCCGGTCGCGGCCTCGCGCAGCAGGCTCGGCAGCGAGGGGAAGTGGTAGTGCACCACGCTCGGCGTCACCCCGGCGCGCTCGGCGAGGACCCGGGTGCTCACCGCCGCCCAGCCGCGCTCGGGGATGAGCTCCACCGCCGCGTTCAGCAGGCGTTTCCGCACGTCGCGTCCGCGCTCGGCCGCCGGGGACGTCATGGCTTCCTCCGATCAGGGCAGTCGTCCTGTACGACTGCCCTGATCGTATGCCCGGACGAGGCCACGGGCAAGGGCCGGTCAGTGTTCCCAGGCCGCCGCACCGCGCAGCAGGTGGTGGTCCGACATGCCCGGCGTGCACGCCGCCGCGTCGCCGCGGACGGTCGTGAACCAGTAGTGGCTGAGGAAGATGTAATCGATCTTCCCGGGCTCGCTGACGTGGGGCGAGCAGGGCAGCTTCGCCGTCGCCTCACCGCTCCTGCAGCGGTCCCGGGTCTGCGCGCACGCTGAGCCGAAGTGCTCCTTGTCGTTCTCGTCGACCTCCTGGAACACGCCGTGCCCGCCGGTGTGGCCGTACAGCGGGTCGAGGGTGTCGTCCGCCGGGAGCACGTTGAAGTCGCCGCCCAGCACCACCGGCTCGCCCTGGCCCGCGTAGCCCTCGGTCAGGGTCGCCACGCGCTCCACCTGGAGCCTGGCGGTCGCGTCGTCGGGGTCGATGTGGGTGTTGCAGGCGCGGACCTGGCGGCCGGTGACGGTGGCGCGGGCGCACAGCAGGATCCGGTTCTCGACGTCGCGCGCCTCGGGCAGCGGATGGACGACGCGGGAGCCGTTGTCGATCGTCCCGGTCCCGCCCTTGGCGAAGATCACCAGGCCGAAGCGCAGGTCGTCGCCCCAGCGCGAGCAGCCGGGGGCGGACGGCAGGGCCGCCGCCCACACCGAGTCGTACCGGGGCTCGCCCGTACGGCCGCGCAGGTGGTCACGCAGCAGGGTCCACTGCCCGTAACAGACCTCCTGGAGCATCACGAGGTCGGCGTCCCAGGCGTCCAGGGCGCGCACGACCACGTCCCGCCACGCGATCGCGGAGTCCTCGTAGATCGGCGGGCAGTGGCTCGCGCCGCCGCAGACGTTGTAGCTGATGAACCGCGGGCGCGGCCAGTTCTCGGCGTCGGGCGCGTCCGCATGGGCGGGCCCGGGGGCGAGCAGCGGGGCTAAGCAGATGAGGGCGGAAAGGACCGTTCTGAGCGCTGCTCGCATGGGGCGAGCTCCTTCCTGTTGCGGTTCCGGCCTCACTCCACGGTGATGACCCGGTCGGTGAGCCTGGCCCGCTCGGCGGCGAAGACGGCCAGGTGGGAGGCGAGTGATTCGGCGGGGCCCGAGCGGATCAGGCCGCGGTCGCCGGTGGCGACGGCGCGGACGAACGCCTCCATGAGCCGCTCGTCGCCGCCCGCGTGGCCGCCGCCCGCCGTGGGGTCGCCGGTCGGCGTGACGGCGATCGTCGTGGAGTCGCCGGTGCGGAAGTCCTCGACGACGACGCTCCGGCCGTCGCACGACAGCTCGCCGTGGGTGCCGAAGATCCGGGTACGGCGATGCCCGCCGGTGTTGAAGCCGGTCATGGTGAACGTGCCGGTGGCTCCCCCGTCGAACTCCAGGGCGACGACCTGGTGGTCGACGACGTCGTTGTCGCAGTCGTAGACGCACCTGCCGTACGGCCCGTGCCGGAGGGCGCCGGTGAGGGCCTCCTCGGTGAAGGCGGGCGTGACGACGCTCAGCGGCCAGCCGTGCCGCCCCTCGCGCAGCCGCCCGAAGTACAGGCGCGTCGCGGAGTACGGGCAGCCGGGCTCGACGGCACAGTCGAGGCAGCGTGAGGCCGCTCCCTCGGGGCGGTTCTCCGGGCGGAAGTGCTTGAGCCCGCCGAAGCTCGACACCCGGCGGACCGGGCGGCCGACCACGTACTGGAGCCAGTCGAGGTCGTGCGACGACTTGGCCAGCAGCATGAAGCTGGCCTGGTCGGACCTGCGCCAGTTGCCGCGCACGTAGGAGTGCGCCTGGTGCCAGAAGCCCACGGGTTCGAGGTGCTGGACGGAGACGATCTCGCCGATCCGGCCCGAGCTCAGCACGGATCGCACGGTGTCGGTGTACGGCGCGTACCGCAGCACGTGACAGACGGCGAAGATCACCCCCGTCCGCTGGACGGCCGAGACGATGGCGCGGCACTCGGCCTCGGTCGGCGCCAGCGGCTTCTCGACGAGCAGGTGGCAGCCGAGCCCGGCGAAGGTCCGGGCCGGTTCGGCGTGGTCGGAGTCCTGGGTGGCGATCACGACGGCGTCGGCGATCCGGCCCGCCTCGGCCAGCTGCCTCCAATCGGGGAAGACCCGGGCGCCGCTCGGGCGGGCCAGGGCCTGGGCCCGTTCCTCGACCGGGTCGGCGACGGCCACGATCCGGGCCTGGTCAGGGTGCTCCAGCGCCCACCGGGCGTATCCGCTGCCGCGGTCCCCGGCTCCGACAATGGCCAGCGACACAGGTGACATGCTTCTCTTCTCAGCCATTCAGGTTGTCCAGCAGGGAACTTTCGACGACGTCCAGGGCGGTGCGCAGGGCCCCGGCGGTGACGGCCCGGTCTCCGAGCGACGACACCTCCAGCCGGGGCGGCAGCGAGGTCATCTGCGGCAGCCTGCGGCGGATCGGCTCGGCGATCTGCTCGCCGGCGGCCGCCACGCCGCCTCCGATGACGATCAGCTCAGGGTTCAGGAGCAGGGCCAGCGTGCCGACCGCCCTGGCGATGCGGGCCAGGATCTGCTCGAGGACCTGCTGGGCCTCCTCGTCGCCGTCGCGGGCGGCGGCCATCAGGAGCGCGGCGTCGCCGGTCAGCCCCTCGGCCTGGCCGGGCTGCGGCTCGCCGTGCTCGCGCAGCCTGGCCACGACCTCCTTGCCGACATGGCTGGCCAGCGCGCCGATGCCCTCGGCTCCCGGGGTGTGCTCCAGCAGGCTGAGGAAGGCCATTTCACCGGCGCCCCCGTCGTGGCCGCGGAAGACCTGGCCGCCCGAGACGATGCCCGCGCCCAGGCGTTCGCCGGCCAGCACGTAGATGACGTCCTCGCTCGCGGCGGCCACGCCGCGCCAGCGCTCCCCCACCACGGCGAGGTTGGCGTCGTTGTCGGCCAGGACCGGCGCGCCGAACGAGCGGCCCAGCTCGGTCCTGAGGTTGAGGCCCTTCCAGTCGGGCAGCACGTCGCAGGCCAGCACCACCCCGGTGCGGGGGTCGACGACGCCGGGCGTGGCCGTGCACACCGCCAGGACGGCGGACCGGTCGACCCCGGCGGGCTTCAGCGCGGCTCGTACGGTCCTCCGAACACCGTCGAGCCGGGCCTTGCGGCCGAGTTCCTGCCCGAGCTGCCGCACCTCGGTGGCCAGGACTGCGCCGCGCAGGTCGGCCACCGAGACGACGCACTTGTGCACGCCGATGTCGATGCCGACGACGTAGCCCCGTTCCGCCCGCAGCCGGACGAGCCTGGCGGGACGGCCGCGGCGGCCGGCGGTGGCGTCCTCGGTCTCGGCGATCAGCCCGATCCTGCGCAGATCCTCGATCACCGCGTCGACCGTGGGCCTGGACAGGCCCGAGGCGTCGGCCAGCTCGGCGAGGCGGATCGTGTCGACCTCCCGCAGGACGGCCAGCGCCTTCTCGGCGTTCAGCCGGCGCAGCAAGGGAGCGGTCGCGGAAGACGTCATGGCAGCACTCTCTCGGGCAGACGGTGGGTTCCGGCGTGAGGCATGGTGTCACCCCTTCACGGCGCCGGAGGTGAGCCCGGCGACGATGCGGCGTTGGGCGAGCAGGACGAGGACGACCACCGGCACCGTCACCATCAGGGCGGCCGCCGCGATGGCGCCGTACGGCTGCTGGAACTCCGAGTCACCGGTGAAGAAGGCCAGCGCGGCGGGGACCGTGCGCGAGGCCTCGGTCGAGGTGAGCGAGATCGCGAACAGGAACTCGCCCCAGCAGCCCAGGAAGGTCAGCAGGAACGTGGTGACCACGCCGGGCACGGCCGCGGGCAGGACGACCCGGACCAGCGCCTGGAGCCGGGTGGCGCCGTCGACCTGCGCCGACTCCTCCAGCGCGCGCGGGATGGTGCGGAAGAAGGAGGTCAGCAGCCAGATCGCCAGCGGCAGCGAGAAGGAGACGTACGGGATGATGAGGCCGAGCCAGGTGTCGAACAGGCCGAGCTCGGTCCACAGCGTGAACAGCGGCCCGACCAGCGCGATCGCCGGGAACATCGTCAGGCACAGGGCCGTGCCGAGCACCAGCCCGCTGCCGCGGAAGGCCAGCCGCGCGATCGCGTAGGCCGCGAAGATGGCGACGATCACCGAGACGGTCGTGGCGATGAGCGAGATGCCCACGGAGTTGCCCAGCGCGCTGGTGAACACCGGCTTGGTGAACAGCCCGGTGTAGTTGTCGAGCGTCGGCGAGGCGGGCAGGAAGCGGCCGTCGTTCTGCAGGGTGGCGGGCTTCAGGGACAGGCTCACGACCCAGGCGATCGGGGCCAGGGTCCAGACCGCGACGGTCAGGGTGACCAGGATGTCCGCGACGCGCCGTTTCATGATTCACCTCTGAACGCTCTGACGAATCCGGCCGCGATCATCGCCACGCAGACGAACAGCAGCACCGAGACGGCCGAGCCGAGGCCGACCTCCAGGTCCCTGATGAGGAAGCGGTAGCTCAGGAACGACAGGGTCTCGGTGCCGACGGCGCCCTGCGTCTGGATGTAGACGGTGTCGAAGATCCGGAACGCGTCGAGCGTGCGGAAGAGCAGCGCCACCATGATCGCCGATCGGATGGCCGGGATCGTCACCCGCCACAGGCGCTGCCAGGCGCCGGCCCCGTCGACCCTGGCCGCCTCGTGGACCTCGCCGGGCACCGTGACCAGCCCGGCCAGCAGCATGAGCGCCATGAACGGCGTCGTCTTCCACACCTCGGTCAGCACGATCACCGTGTACGCCGACCAGGTCTCGCCGAGCCAGTTGAAGTCGCCGCCCACGAAGCCCACCGACGGCTGGAAGGCGAAGCGGAAGGCGAACGCCGACACCACGGTGAGCACGGCGTACGGCACGAGCACGACGGTGCGCAGCAGCTGCCTGCCCCACAGGACCTTGTGCATGGCCAGCGCCAGGGCGAAGCCGAGCACGAACTCGATGCCCACGCTGGTGACCGTCAGGATGACCGTCGAGGACAGGTCGCGCCACCAGTCGCCGCTGGTGAGGATCTCACGGTAGTTGCCGAGCCCCGCGAACGCGCGCTCGCCGGGGGCGCTCAGGGAGTAGCTCTCCAGCGACAGCGCGACGGTCCGCAGGACGGGCACCACCGTCACCGCCGTCATGAGGAGCAGCGCCGGGCCGGCCATGAGCCAGCCCAGCCGCCGCTCGGTGCGGATCCGGTTCACTGTCCCACGGCCTCGGCGACGGCCGCATGGGCCTTGGCCGCGGTGTCGGGGGTCACCGACGCGGGCGGGTGGAAGGCGGTCTGGATCGCGGTCGACAGGGCGTTGTACTTGCGCACCATCGGCCGGGGCTCCGCCTCGGCGATCGAGTCGCGCATGACGTCGGCGAACGGGAACGCGGCGCGTACCTCGGCGTCGTCGTAGACCGACGCGCGGGCGGCGGGGATGCCGGCGCCCATCATGAAGCCCTTCTGCGACTGCGCGGAGGTCAGGCAGGCGATGGCCGCGTAGGCGCTCTCGCGCTGGTCCTCCGGCGTGCCGGCGCCGATGGCGAGGTTGGAGCCGCCGAGCGGCGGGGCGCTGGGCCGGTCGGCGGCGACCCTCGGGTAGCGGGCCCAGCCGTAGTCGTCGAAGACCTTCTTGAACGCGGGCTCCTTCGCGGCGCGCTCGGCGGCCGCGGCGTAGACGTAGCCCCAGTTCGTCATGAACGACGCCTCCCCCTGCTCGAAGGCGGCGCGCATGGTCTCCTCGTCGAGCGTGCTCAGGCCCTTCAGCGCCGCCGGGCCGGTGGCCAGGGAGCCGATGACGGTGGCGGCGGCCCGCCCGGCGTCGCCGTCGAGTCCCGGACGGCCCTCGGCGTCGACGACCTGCCCGCCCGCCGAGGCGACGAGCGCGTTGACGAAGACCGTGTACCCCTCGTAGCGGTTGCCGGGCGTGGCCACTCCGCGCTCGCCCTCGGGCAGGCGGCCGGCCGCGGCCAGGAGCTGTTCCCAGGTCAGCTCGCCCTTGGCCGGGTCGATGCCCGCCTGCGCGGCTCGCGACTTGCGGTACCAGAGCAGCTGCGAGCCCGACAGCAGCGGCGCCGCGTAGAGTTCGCCCTTCCACGTGGCGGACTTGAGAGCGCCGTCGAGCGTGCCGTCGGTGACGGTCTTGGCGGTGGCGCCGGGCAGCGGCAGGATCCAGCCGGCCTCGGCGAACTCGGCCGTCCACACGACGTCCATGGTGATGAGGTTGACCGCCCGGTCCTTGGCCGACAGCCGCCGGACGAGCTGCTCGCGCTGCTTGTCGGAGCCTTCGGGGAGGGTCTCGACCTTGATCGTGTACTTGCCGTCGCGCGTGCAGGCGGCCACGGCTTCCCGCGTGGGCGTGTCGGCGTTCGGGCCCTGCCACCAGGTGAGCGCGACGGGGCCGTCGCTCCCGGCGGCGGCGCACGCGGTCAGCGGCAGGGCGGTGAGTGCGGCCGCCGCGAGCCGAAGCAGATTCCTCATGAAGGGTCCTTGGGTCGGTGGGGTGCGGAGGGTTGCTCTTTTTTTCAGGGTCATTTATTAATTGACCCTGAAGAATAGGAGCCGCTCGATGCGCCGTCAAGACACGGGTCTCCGCCGGGCCGGCCACGAGAACGAAGGACGCACATGCCCAGCACAGCCTTAACGTCCCTGGTCGCGGCCCTGACCGTGCTGCTGCCCGCCACGGCCGGAGCGCCCCCGCCCGGCCTGCCCCCGGGCGTCAGCCTGACCACGCTCTCGCTGGGCGCCCAGGACGCCGACGACCACTGGACGGTCCACGTCTACCTGCCCGCGACCCTCGACGGCCCGGCCGCCACGGCGGGCACCGCGCTCGGACCGAGACAGATCGCCGACCGGATCGCCGCCGCCCTGCGCGAGAAGGGCTTCACCCCCCGCGTCGAGCGGGTCGACCTCCCGGACTTCGCCGACCGCCCGGCGGACGTCCTCGGGTGGACCGTACGGGTGGGCCGCTACGCCACCAGCGGCGAGGCGTCCGCCGAGCTGACCCGCGTCAGGGCCGCGGGCTTCGCCGGCGGCACCCGCTACACCGCGCAGGACGGCGCCGACGCGACCGCGCCCCAGAAGGTGCACGTGCTGCGCGTCGACTTCCGCGAGTTCCGCGGCACCGTGGACACCGAGTTCGGGCAGGCACTCAACGGCCCCGAGACGCTGACCGACCTCATGGCCGCGACCGGCGCCGCCGCCGGGATCAACGCCCAGTGGTTCTACAACCGGGCGCCCGGCGGCCTGTACGTCAAGAACGGCAAGCTCATCGGCTCCGCCACCCAGGGCCGCGGCGGCATCAAGATCACGCACGGCGGCCGCCGGGTCGACGTCGACGCGTTCACCGCGCGCGTGACGCTGCGCGCGGGCGGGGCGACGGCCGAGATCGACGGCGTCAACCGGCTGCCCGGCGAGGTGTGGAACTGCGGCGGCGTCGGCGGCGACCAGCCCACCGAGAAGCCCCAGCACGACCTCAGGTGCATCGACTCCAGCGAGCTGGTGCTCTTCACCCCCGAATGGGGCGTGCCACCCGCGGGCGAGGGCGCCGAGGCCGTGCTCGACGCCGACGGCACCGTGCTCGCGGTCAACACCACGCGCGGCGCCGCCGTCCCGGCCGGCGGGTCGGTCGTCCAGGCCATCGGCGACAGCGCCGCCTGGCTGCTCGGCCACGCCGCCCCGGGAAGCAAGCTGACCGTCACCGAGCGCGTCGAGGACAGCAGGGGCCACCGCGTACCCCTCACCCCCGACACCACGATCCTGCAGGTCGGGCCCACCCTGGTCCGTGACGGCAGGATCTCCGTCAACGCCGGCGCCGACGGGCTGATCCGGGAGGGCGCCGACCAGACGTTCACCTACAACTGGACGCTGCGCGCCAACCCGCGATCCATGATCGGCATGGACGACCGCGGGCGCCTGATGCTCGTGGTCGTCGACGGCAGGCAGGCCGGATACAGCGAAGGGCTCGGCATCGCGCAGACGGCCGAGCTGATGAAGCGGCTCGGCGCGGTGGAGGCGATGAACCTCGACGGCGGCGGCTCCAGCGTGCTCGCCACGTCCGGAGCGGGCATCGTCAACCGGCCCTCCGACGCCACGGGACAACGCTCCCTGGGCAACGCCATCCTGGTCAGACCGTAGCCGGGGCCCCGGCATTCAGTCGTCGAGGGCCTGGTAGAGGGTGGTCCAGAAGTCGTGGAACAGCCGCGCCGGGGCCGGGGTGGACATCCCGGTCTGGGTGAGCAGGATTCCCGTGAGCTGGTTGGCCGGGTCGGCGTAGACGGTGGTGCCCGTTCCGCCGTCCCAGCCGAACTGGCCGACGGGAGCGTAGTCGCTCCGGCGGGTGCGCACCGCCATGCCGTAGCCCCAGCCGCCGTGCAGCGCAAGCCCGGCCGACAGGTGCGCGATGTTCCGGTACATGCTGTCGCGGGCGGCCTGCTGCTCGGGAGTGAGGCAGTTGGTGGTCATCAGCTCGACGGCGGGCCGGGACAGGATCCGCCGTCCCTGGTGCACGCCGTGGTTCAGCAGCATCCGGAAGAAGGCGTGGAAGTCGTCGACGGTGGAGACCAGCGCGCAGCCCTGGAACACCGGGGGCCGGCTGACCCGTCCGCCCTCGGCCTCGTCCCACACGAGGAACTCCCCGGTCCGCGGGTCGGGCCCGTACAGGGGCGGCAGCCGGTCGATCTCGGCGGCGGGCACGTGGTGGCCGGTGTCGGTCATGCCCAGCGGGTCGAGGACGCGTTCGCGCAGGAACGTCCCGAACGGCCGGCCGGTGACCCTGGCCACGAGCACGCAGAGCACCTCGTGGCTGAGGTCGTACTGCCACCGCTGCCCGGGCTGGTACGACAGGGGCAGCTCGCCGAGGCGGCGCATCCACTCGTCCGGATCCGGCGCCGGTCCGGACGCCACGCCGTAGTCGGTCGCCTCGAAGAGCGCGGCCCTGATCGGGGCGTTCAGCAGCTCGAAGTCCATGCCGAGCCCGAGCGTCGAGGTGAGCAGGTCCCGTACGGTGATCGGCCGGTCGGCCGGCACGGTGTCGTCCAGCGGCCCGTCGGGACGCTTCAGCACCTTCCGGTCGGCGAGCTCGGGCAGCCACTCGTCGACCGGGTCGTCCGGCCGCAGGCGGCACTCGTCGAGCAGGACCATCGCCGCGGCCATCGTGACCGGCTTGGACACCGACGCCATCCGGAAGATCGTGTCCCGGCGCATCGGCGCGCCGCCGTCGTGCCGCATCGTCCCGAGCGCTTCGACGTGGGTCCGGTCTCCCCTGCTGACGAGGGCGACCAGCCCGGGGATCTTCCCGGACTCGACATGGCGCGCCAGCACCTCGCGCAGTCTGCGCAGCCCCGCGTCGGAGAAGCCGCCGGTGCTCTGTCCCATCATGAACCTCCTGGTCTTCGCCCCTTCGAGGGGGGCGTGGTGTTCGCCCCTCCGAGGGGCCTTGCGGGGAGCGTGCACCCTGCCCTTAGGTCAACGTCAACCCGGTCGCGTCACCCGTGGACGCGAGGGCCGCCGGCCCGCCGCCGCCGGTACGCTGTGCCGATGGCGGACGGGCTCACGATCGGTCAGGCGGCGGCGTTCGTGGGCGTCACGATCAAGACCGTGCGGCACTATCACCGGCTCGGCCTGGTCGCGGAGCCGGAGCGGGACGGGTCGGGCTACCGGCGCTACCGGTCGACCGACCTGCTGCGGCTGGTCCAGGTCCGGACGCTGGCCGAGGCCGGTGTGCCGCTGGCCGAGATCGGTGACCTGCTCGACTCCGGCCCCGAGGAGTTCGCCGCGTCGCTGCACGACGTCGAGCGGCGGCTCACCCAGCGGATCGAGGACCTGACCGCGCGCCGCGACACGCTGCACCGGCTCGCCCACGGTGACCGGGCCCTGCTGCCCGACCGGGCCTGCGCGGTCCTGGAGCGGCTCGCCGAACTCGGCTTCGGCCCTGACTACGTGGCCGCCCAGCGGGAGGCCCTGCTGCTGGCCCGGGCACTCGTCCCGGAGATCTTCGAGAGCTTCCTGACCCGGCTCGAACACTCGCTTGACGATCCCGAGCTCGTCGAGCTGACCAGGCGCGGCGTCGATGCGATGTCCTGGGATCCCGGCGACCCGCGGATCGAGGAGCTGGCGTCCGCGCTGGCCGACAGGCTGCTGGCCGACCGCGCGCTGCTGGCTCCGCCGCCCGCGTCCCGGAGCCGGTCCGACGCCGCCATTCGGTACGGCCTGGTCAACCACCACCGGGAGGACGAAGCGCCGGGCATCGCCCGGTTGAACGCGCTGGTCGAGGCGAAACTACGCGCGGCGGGCATCGACGTCCCGCGTCAATGACCGGGGTTCGCGGTCGCCTGAGCACCGGAGCCGGCCGGGGTCACACCGCGACGAACGGCTCCGTCAGGTGCGGTGTCGCCAGGTGCAGCGTGGTGGCGGTCGCGCGGTCGAGCATGCGCTTCCTTGACCGCCTGGCCGCCCCGGGGTCGAGCTCGTGCGCGTAGGCGAGCTCGGGGTGGAGCACCTGGAGCGCGTGCACCAGGAGGTCGCCGGTGACGAGCACCAGCTCGCGCCCGTCGCCCACCACCACGCTCTGATGCCCGGGCGTGTGACCGGGCGTCGCGACGATGCGCCCGGCGCGCAGCCGCGTGTCCCCGTCGAGAAGCCGGAGCCGGCCGGCCGCCTCCAGCGGGTCGGTCAGGGTCTCGCGAAGCTGCGGGTTGAGCGCGTCCAGCGCCTCGAACTCGGCCCGCTGGAGCAGGTAGTCGGCATTCGGGAAGTACGGGCGACGGCCGCCGGGCGCGGGTGCGCCGTCCGCCGGCGGGACGGCCGCCTCGGTCACGACCGCCCACCCGACGTGGTCGGTGTGCAGATGCGTGAGCACCACGGTGTCGACCTCGGCCGGGTCGAGGCCCGCGGCCGCGAGTGACTCGGGGAGCCTGCCGGGCACGGGCGCCCACGAGCCGGCCGGGCTGTCCGCCGGGCCGATCCCGGCGTCCACGACGGTGAGGCCCTGGTCCCCGCGGATGGCGTACGCGCGGAACTGGAGCCGCCAGCGGCCCTCGGCGTCGACCGCGCCCGGGTCGTAGCGGTCGGCTTCGGCCCACTGGGCGGCCGTGGCCTCGGGGAAGGCCTCGGCACGCGGGGAGAAGAACGGACCCTCGGCGTCGGCCAGGGCGATGATCTCGGCCGAGCCGACCCGGAGGCGGGGAACACGCAGGGACATGGCCGCGATCCTGCCACGCGCTCCGCACGGGGCGGTCACCCGCACGTGATCACTGGGGACCGGGGAGCGGAGCCGGCTCGGGGAGCGGGAAGAGGCCGAGGAACCGTTCGACCAGGTCCAGGGGGCCGTCGATCACCAGGTCGCCGGCCTTCAGCGCGTCGGCGACGGGCAGACCCTCGTGCAGCAGCGCGGTCAGCGTGGCGGGATCGGTGCCGATGACCACGTCCGCGTGCTCCGCCTCCCCGCGGGCGGCGTCGAGCCGGCCGCCGGCGATCTCGACGCGGAAGCGCTGCTCGCCCAAGTTGAGGGCGATGACGGCGTCGAGCCCGGCCGCGGCTTCCGGGGCGAACAGCGCCCTGAAGGACAAGACCAGCGAGTCGACGCCGATCGCGGCGTCGTGCCGGAGCCTCGGCGAGCGGCTCGCCCAGCGGCCCAGGTGCCGGACGATCGGTTCGAGCTGCATGCCCCATTCGGTCAGGTCGTACACCCAGGAACCCGCCGGGGCGGGCAGCTTGCGCCGCTGCACGATGCCGGCCTCGGCCAGCTCGCGGAGTCGCTGGGTCAGCACGTCCGGGCTGACGCCCGGCAGGCCGGTACGCAGGTCGGTGAAGCGTTTGGGGCCGAGAAGCAGCTCGCGCACCACCAGCAGCGTCCACCGCTCCCCGATCAGGTCGAGCCCGTGCGACACCGCGCATCCGTCGTCGTACTTCCGCTTGCCCGCCATGCCCCGAGTCTAGCAGCCGTAGTTCTGAAACTTACCTCTCTAGTTGTTTTTCCCAATCAACTAGTTGTACGGTCCAACCACACGGTCACCGAAAGAGGAGAACGGACATGCCGCAGTTCATCATCGAAGCCCCCACCGGGGTTCGAGCCGACGCCAAGCAGAAGATGATGAAGCAGATCACCGAGGCGATCGACGCCGCCTACCGCATCCCCGACGTGCGGATCTGGCTCCGCGAGTACGCGCCCGACCAGGTGGCCCAGGACGGCCGGATCGCCGCCGAGCCGATCCGGCCGCTGTGCTTCCTCGAGGCGCCGGAGCTGTCCAGCCTGGACGCCAAGCGGAGCATGACCGAGAGGATCCATGCCGCGATCGCCGAGGCGTACCAGGGCCTCGCCAACACCGACGAGACGCTGATCCTGATGAACCACTACCCGCTCGAGAACGCCGGCTGGGCCGGCCGGCTCCAGTCCGACGACCAGGAAGCCGTGCGAGCGATCGCCCAGCTGAACGGCTGACCCGGACAGCTCTTCGACCGGTGCCGCAGCAGCCCGTGCCTGCCCGGGTGCGGCATGGACCGCTGCGCACCGCGCCGTCGAATACGCGAGCGCTCATCTGTTTGACTGCTACGCGAGCACTCGTTATCTTAGTGCTCACTTAACCAGCTCTCGCTAAAAGGACGGGTTCGATCATGCCTTTCATCTCCGCGCAGGACGCACGGGTGCACTACGAGGTCGACGGCCAGGGCCCCGGCCTGGTCCTGGTCCACGGCATGGGCGGCGACGCCGAGAAGGTCTTCGGCAACGTCTTCGGCCACTTCACCGCCACCCGGACCGTCGTCCGCCCCAACTTCAGCGGCAGCGGGCAGACCACCGACGACGGGCGCGAGCTGAGCGTGGACGGCATCACGGAGCAGATCACCGCGGCCGCCCGGGCGGCAGTGGACGGTCCGGTGGACCTGCTGGGGTTCTCTCTGGGCGCGGTCGCCGCGGCCGCCGTCGCCGCGCGCCACCCGGAGCTGGTCCGCAGGCTCGTCCTCGTCGCGGGCTGGCCGGACACCACCGGCCCCCGCGACCGCTTCTACTTCGAGACCGCGCGCAAGCTCCTGGACACCGACCGCGAGCTGTTCAAGCGCTTCTCCACCCTGACCGGCTTCGGCGCCGCCGCCCTGGACCGGTTCGGCCACGAGGGCCTGGCCTACTCGCTGGCCGACGCCTGGCCCCCGCCCGGCATCGGCCGCCAGGTCGACCTCGGGCTGAACGTGGACATCCGCCCGCTGCTGCCCGCCATCACCGCCCCCACCCTGGTGATCGGGTTCGCCGACGACAACATGATCCCGGTCGACGGCTCCCGCCGGCTGCACGCCGCCATCCGGGACAGCCGCCTCGTCGAGATCGAGGGGCAGGGCCACATGGACTGGTTCGCCGACCCGAGCCGGCTCATCGCGCTCACCCGCGACTTCATCGACGCCCCTCCCGGCACCCGGTGACGGACACCACCCCTGCGAAGGCCGCCGGGGACGTGATGCCGGCTCTTCCAACCGGGCCGAGTAGGACACCGAGATGGTGTGCGTCGCCAACCCGCCGGACGTCTACGCCGCCCATGTGGCCGCCTCGGCACCCGGCTAGGCACCGGCTGCCCGCTGGGCGACCCGGGCCGGGCAAGCTATCGGGGAGGATCGGGAGCCAGGCTTCCGTCGGGGGCGATGTGGTCGAAGATCTGGCCGATCAGCGTGACCACATGCGGGTCCTCCACCGCGTACAGCGTCCGGCGGCCGTCCCGGCTCGCGGTGATCAGCCCGGCCAGCCGGAGCTTGGCCAGGTGCTGGGAGACCGTGGCGATGCTGATGCCCGCGTGCCCGGCCAGCGTGCTGACGTCATAGGAGCCGTGGGTGATCAGCCACATCAGGTGCAGCCGTACCGGGCTGGCCAGCAGGGCGAACGTCCCGGCCGCCGCCCTCAGCTGCGCCGGGGGCGGCGACGGGCGCTCGGCTCCAGCTGAACCCGTGGTGGGAGAGGTCGACATCGTTCCTCCATTGTCCCGCGCCGAGGGCCCACCCCCTACATTTCGACACTTGCGCGACTTCCGAAATGTGTGGAGGATGGGGACACTCCGAAGGGGAGTAGTCCGCAACGCCCGCACGTCGACACGCTGAGAACCTCGCGTTCTCCGGTGGCGGGGACCGGTCACCGGCCGGTGGACGAGACCTTCGGCCACGCAGTCATGCCTGGCCGAGTCCTCCCCGCAGGTGCCCGGCCGGGTCCGTACACCGCCTGCACGCGGTGCCACCGGAAGGGACACCAGAGCATCATGAACACCTCGACGCTGCGGCTGCTGGCCGACGCCCGCTCCGCCAAAGCAGGCGGCGAGCAGGCGATGGCCGCCCGGCAGGGGGCCCGCGTGAGCGAGCTCGTGACCTGGGCGCGCACCCACTCCCCCTACTACCGGCGCCTGTACCGGGACCTGCCGGCCGACGCGGCCGACCTGGCGCTGCTGCCGCCCACCGGCAAGCGCGAGCTGATGGCCGCTTTCGACGACTGGGTCACCGACCCGGCCGTCACCCTGGCACAGGCACGAGCCTTCGCCGACGACCCGGCGCGCATCGGCCGGCCGTTCGCCGGCCGATACACCCTGTCCACCACCTCCGGCACCACCGGCACGCACGGCATCTTCCTCCAGGACGCCCGCGCGACGGCGGTGACCTCCGCGATGATGGCGCGGCTGCTGACCGGCTCGCTGAGCGTACGGGACGTGGCCCGCATCGCGCGGGGCGGCGGCCGGGTGGCGCTGGTGATACCCGAAGGCGGGCATTTCGCCTCCACCGTGGCCGCCGCCCGGCTACGCGGCAGCTCCCGCGTCGCCGCCTTCAGCGTGCACCAGCCGCTGCCGGATCTGGTGGCCGAGCTCAACGACTTCCGCCCAGCGGTGCTGGCCCCCTATGCCAGTGTCGGCGCCCTGCTGGCCGGCGAGGCGGAAGCCGGACGGCTGCGCATCAACCCGGCCCTGGTGATGCTCACCGCCGAAGGACTGCCCGTCGGCGAGTACGCGCGCGTCGCGGCCGCCCTGCGGGCGAAGGTACGGACCAGCTACGCCTGCAACGAGTGCCCCTTCCTGTCCTACGGCTGCTCGCAGAGCTGGATGCATCTCAACGCCGACTGGGCCGTCCTCGAACCCGTAGACGAGCAGTACCGGCCGGTGGCCCCGGGCGAGCCCTCGCACACCGTGCTGCTGACCAACCTGGCCAACCGCGTGCAGCCGATCCTGCGCTACGACCTCGGCGACAGCGTCCTGCTCCGGCCCGATCCGTGTCCGTGCGGCCGGGCCGGCCCGGCGGTCCGCGTCCAGGGCCGCGCCGCCGACCTGCTCACCTTCCCCGGCGCCGGGGACGAACAGGCGACGGTCACCCTCGCACCGCTGCCGCTGGCCACGCTGCTGGAGGCGGTGCCCGGCCTGGAACTGTTCCAGATCGTCCAGACCGCGCCGGCCACGCTGCGCGTCCGGCTGCACCCCGCCCACGCGACCCTCTGGCATCAGGCCGAGGTCCGCCTGCGCGACCTGCTGTCCCGCCACGGCCTCGGTCACGTACGGCTCGAACGCGGCAGCGAACCGATCCAGCACAGCCCGGGCGGCAAGGTACGCGCGGTCATCCCGTTCCCCGCCACTGGCGGGAACGCGGCCGGCTCCACACTCCCCTGACCGCCTCGGCCCGGGCTCAGCGCGGGGCCACGGCGCCCACGCGGGCCTGCAGCGCGTCCAGCACCTCGACATGCTCTGCCGGCACCGCCACGTCCAGCGTCAGGCTGCCGGCGGCGATGGAGAGGCCGAAGGTGAAGAAGGAGCAGCAGCCGTTCTCCCGGGCCGCCAGCTCGGCGGCCCGGGCGGCGTTGTCCGGGCTGAGGGCGAGCTCCAGGCGCAGCCGGGTGCGCTCCGGCCGTGCCACGCCCCGCACCGCGTCGGCGAACAGGGCGTCGAACTCGGCCACGCGAAGCGGCTGCTCGGCGCTTGGCAGGGTGCAGGAGGAAGGCACCCAGCCCAGGCCGGGGGCGAGGTCGTGGGTCATGCCTCGACGGTAGCCCTGTGGCCGGGCCCGTGTGCGACCCGGGATGCCGCCGTGGTCAGGAGCGGCGGCCGGGCTGGTCCACGATCGTGGCTTCCAGCTGCGCCGTCAGGCCCACCGTGCCCGCCTTGAAGGTCTCCTTACTGCCATCGGCCCACTCGTAGGTCCGATCCTGCAGCCGCGTCGAGTTGGTGCCCAAATACCGGAAGGTCTGCGGGTCCAGGACGAGATAGCTCCGTGCCTCGGCCTCGGTGATGCTGAACGCGACGCCTCGCCGTCCGTCGGCGACGGGCACATCCTGGGTCACCGTGATGCCCTTGATCGTGGGCAGCGCGCGGAAAAGCGCGGCCCGCACCTCGGGGGCGAGCCACTGCTCGGAGATGAGCTGGTTGATCTCCATGAAGAGCATCACCGGCGGGACGTGGCCGTTCAGCTCCTGCGGCCCCCGGCGGTCCTCGTCGAGGATGGCCGCCTTGATTTTGGCGATCACCCCCGGCGGGGTGACAGGCGGTTTGGCCAGCTCAGCCGGGTTGAAAATCGCGCCGCCTTGGAACATCAGCTTGCCGCCCTGGTACCAGGCCGACCGCTTGCCGTCCACGCTTGTCCACCGTTCCCAGGTGTCACGCTGGTCTCGGTCGACGTCCCCTTCGACCCCGGTCAGCTGCAGTTCCTTGGTGTAGAGCCACTGTCCGGGGCCCGGCGCGGGCATCGGATCGTCCTCGGCCGCACGGGCGGCGCGCTCGCCCAGCTCGGTCACGCTGGCCACCGGTGCCATGCCCGGCTCGTCCCTGAGCGTCACGACGGTCCCGCCGACGACCAGGGCCAGAGCCGCCGCCACCGCGATCCGCCAGCCGAACCTTCTCGTGCCGGACGAGGCCGACCTGCGTGTGGCCTCCGGTTCGTGGATCGCTGTCATCAGCCGCGCCTTGGCAGCAGTCGCGGCGTTGTCAGTCATCGCCGGGGTGTTCCGGCGAAACTCCTTCAGCACGTTCACTACAGCTCCTCATCCCCTAGCACTTTCCTGGCCTTCTTCCTCGCCCGGTGCAGCCGTGACCGCACAGTCCCCACAGAGATGTCCAGCGCCCGCGCCACCTCCTCGTACGACATGTCCTCCCACGCCACCAGCAGCAGCACGTCCCGATGACCTCGGGGCAACGACGCCAGCGCCCCCGCCAGCTCACGCTCCCTGCCCTGGGCCGTCACCCGGCGCGACACGGTGTCGGCCAGCGCCTCGGGCAGCGGGTCCACGCCGGTGCGGCTCAGCGCCCGCAGCAGCCGTTCCTCCTGCCGCCGGTGCCTGGCGATCAACGTCGTGGCGATCCCGTACAGCCACGGCCTGGCCAGCGCGCACGACGTGTCGTACGTGCCGCGCCTGCGGAAGGCCGCCAGGAACGTCTCGGCCACGATGTCATCGGCAGCCTGTGTGCCGAGCCGCCGGGCCGCGTACAGATGGATCTGCTTGGCGTAGCGATCGAACAGCGCGGCGAACTGCTCTGGGTCGTGCGCCGAACGACGGATCAGCTCTCCGTCGTCGATCTCGACCGTCTCAGCGCTCAACGCCTCTCCTTCGTGAGTGGGTGTTTCACCGTGCTGTCTCCCGAAGGGCGTCACCGGGTTCCCGATGCCGCGAAGCTCGACCTTAATAAGGGTTCCTAACCTGCGGACTGGATCAGATCGAGCTTTTTGCACCGAGGGCTTGCAGAGGAGTGCCGTCGCACTTACGCTCCGCGTTAAGTTAGGAAACTCTCCTAATGACCCCCCGACACCCCCCATGTCAGGAGCGTCGATGCTACCTGTGGTGTACGAACCCGCACGTCGCCGTCTGCTCGTGGCGGCCGGCGTCACCGCGCTCACCCTGGCCGCGCAGCCTGTCTGCGCTTCGGCCACCGTCACGACCGTGGACGTCTCCACCTCCGCCGGGCTGGTCGCCGCGCTGGCGGGCGCGCAGCCGGGGCAGACGATCCGGCTGGCGCCCGGCGAGTACCGGGGCGCCTTCGTGGCCGAGCGCGACGGCACCGCGTCCGCGCCGATCACGCTGACCGGGCCCGCCACCGCCGTGCTGGTCAACGACGGCCCGTCGGGACAGGCCCCCTCGTGCCCCGTCCCCGGCAACGGCTGGGACTCCGGCTACGGCCTGTGGCTCTACGGCGCGCCCCACTGGAAGCTGACCGGCTTCACCGTCAAGGACTCCAAGAAGGGAATCGTCCTCGACGACTCCCGGCACGTGACCATCGACGGCGTCCACGTTCATCACATCGAGGAGGAGGCCGTGCACTTCCGCAGGTCGTCCTCCGACGGGGTCGTCAAGAACTCCCGCATCGACAACACCGGCTCGGTCAAGCCCGGGTACGGCGAAGCCGTCTACATCGGCTCGGCCGGCTCCAACTGGTCCTGCCACGGCAACTCCGGCGGCGTGGACCGCAGCGACCGGGTGCAGGTGCTGGACAACGTCCTGGGGCCCGGCGTCGCCGCCGAGCACGTCGACGTCAAGGAGGGCACCCACGACGGCGTCATCCGGGGCAACACCTTCGACGGCCGGGGCCTGTCGGGGCAGAACTCGGCCGACTCCTGGATCGACGTGAAGGGCATCGGCTACCTGATCGAGGGCAACACCGGCACCTTCTCCTCGCCCGGTGTCCTCGCCAACGGCTACGAGACCCACAACCCGGCGACCAGCCCGTCGTTCGCCAACGGCTGCGGCAACGTGTGGCGGGGGAACCGCTCCGACCTGGGCGGCGTGGGCGCCTACGCCATCAGGATCACGTCCACCTCGAAGTGCCGGGCCCGCCCCAACGTGGTGCACTCCTCCAACACCGTCACCAACGCCGTCTCCGGGCTGACGAACATCCCCGTCACCCCCTGAACCCCGCATGGCCGGAGCACCGCTCCTGGTGAGGCAAGTTAGGGAAGGAGAGCAAAAGGGGGATCTTGGCGTGCGAGAGACACAGGATGAGCTCGTTCTGCGGCCCGATGCCAGGAAGGGGGCGATCTTCCTGGCCGCCGCACTGGTGGCCGCCGTGCTCATCGTCGCCGCCGTCCTGGCCGGCGACGCCCCGACGGTGTTCGCCCCGATCGTGGGCGCCTTCTTCGCCGTGCCGATCCTCCTGGGGATCTGCGCCTTCGTCCGGGCCCGGATCGTCCTGACGTCGCGGGAGATCGTCCTGCGAGGGCTGTTCTACCAGCGGCGCCGCTCACGGTCGCGCGTCGCGGAGGTGGTGCGGGCGACCCTCGTCGCGCCGCGGGGGTCGCCCGGCGACACCCTGTTCGTGCTCGACGCCGACCGCAGCCTGCTCATGCGGGTGCCCGCCGGCGGCTACGCGCGCGCGGACATCGACCGGCTGGTGAGCGCGCTCGGCGTGCCGTGCGGCGGCCCTGATCGCCCGGTCGACGCCGCCGAACTGGCCAGGACGTACCCGGGCCTGGTGTCCTGGCCCGAGCGCCATCCCTATCGGGTCGCGTTCGCCGTCGCCGGGGTCGTGCTCGCCGTCGTCATGACGGTGATCCTCGTGTCGGTCCTGGCGTGACCGGGCCGTTCACCGCGTGCCCGGCTCGTACAGGGCGGCGTGGGTCTCGATGAGCCTGTCGACGGCGGCGTCGAGCGCCTCCGGCGGGAGGGTGAAGGGAAGCCGCAGGTAGTGGCCCAGGGCGCCGTCGGGCGAGAAATGAAAGCCCGGGGTGAGGAAGAGATTGCGGGTGGCCGCGAGGGCGGCCAGCCGGCTGGAGTCGGCGTCGAGGAGTTCGAGCCACAGCGACAGGCCGCCCTGCGGGGTCCGGAAGCGGCACCACGGCAGCGCGGACAGGCGGGAGACCAGATGGTCGCGCTGGGCGCGCCGGCGGCCGACGATCGTCTCCTGGAACGAGGCCGGCGGCGCGACAAGTAGGAGTCCCCGGTCTCGATCTGCCTGGTCAGCGGCGGTGAGGACGTCACACTGATGTCTGCGGCCATCGGTCTTGACGTGCGCACCACGCGATGGCCGCCCAGCCCGCTGACGAAAGAGGTTCGCATGCGCCGCCGATCGTTCCAGACCCTGCTGACCGCCTCGGGCGCCGCCGCGCTGCTGGCGCTCACCCCGCTCACCGCCGACGCCGCGTCGTTCTCGGGCGGCAACTACGGGGCCTACGGGTTCGAGGGCCAGTACCCGACCGTCGGCGGCTGCGCCGGCACCTTCCGGCAGGTCGGGCCGACCAGAACCGCCGGCGGCATGGCCCTGAAATACTTCTACTCCGACCGGTGCGGCTCGTTCGCCCGCATCGAGAACTCCCGCACCAACTGCGCCGCCGTCCTGGAACGCTCCAATTCCGGCGCCGCCCGCGCCGACGGCTGGGTCTCGGAGACCGTCGACCCGGGCGTCACCTACGCCTACACGAAGATCGGCAACAACCTCCACGGCCGCGTCTCGCGGGCCCTGCTGGCGTGCGACGGCCACGTCCTGACGAGCACCAACTGGACCTGACCGCCGAAGCGCCACGACTCCGGGCCGCCGGGTCAGCCCTGCCAGATCGCTCCTGGGCCGAGCAGGGCCTTGACGTCGCTGTAGAAGGCCGGCTCCGGGGCGACCCGGAAGGGCTGCAGGTTCAGCAGCAGCCCTTTGGCGCCCTGGCGGTGCAGGCGGACGTGGACGGGGGCGCGGCCGGGATGGGCGGACAGGATGTGCTTGAGCTCCGAGACGACGCGCGCGTTCAGGCGGCTCTCCTGGATCGAGAGCACCACGGGCGGCTCGGCGTTCGCGTGTGACACGTCGAGGACCTTGATCTCCTCGCCGTACACGCTCAGCGTCTCGTCGCGGACGTTGACCCGTCCCCGTACGGAGATCACCCGGTCCTCGGCCAGCGCTTCGCCGTACAGGGTGTAGGTCTTGGGGAAGACGAGGCACTCGACGGCGGCGTCGTGGTCCTCGAGGGTGACGATCGCCCAGGGGCTGCCCTGTTTGGTGATCTTGCGTTGCAGGCCGGAGACGATGCCGCTGATGCGGACGGGCGCGTCCTGCCGGCCGGAGGCCTGCAGCTCGGCGATGGTGGTGTCGCGGTTGGCGTCGAGGACGTGTTCGGCGCCGTCGAGCGGATGGCTGCTGACGTACAGGCCGAGCATCTCGCGTTCGAAGGCGAGCAGGGTGGCGCGGTCCCACTCGCCCTCCGGGATCGTGGTCGAGAACGCGCTGCTCCGGCCCGGCTCGCCGAACAGCGAGTCCTGGCCGTGGGCCTCGTTGCGCTTGAGGTCGACGACCGCGTCGACGGCCTGCTCGTGCACCGCGACGAGGGCCTGGCGGTGATGGCCCAGGCTGTCGAAGGCGCCGGCCTTGGCCAGCGACTCGATGACGCGCTTGTTGCAGACGACGGCGGGGACCTTGGTGAGGAAGTCGTTGAAGTCGGTGTACTGGCCCTTGGCCTCCCGCGCGGTGACGATCGCGTCCACGACGCCCGTGCCCACGTTGCGGACGGCTCCCAGGCCGAAGCGGATGTCGGCGCCGACCGCGGCGAAGTCCTGCCGGCTGGCGTTGACGTCCGGGGGCAGCACCTTGATGCCCGCGCGCCGGCAGTCGGCCAGGTAGACGGCCATCTTGTCCTTGTCGTCGCCGACGGAGGTGAGCAGCGCCGCCAGGTATTCACACGGGTGGTTGGCCTTGAGGTAGGCGGTCCAGTAGGAGACGAGGCCGTAGCCGGCGGTGTGCGACTTGTTGAAGCCGTAGCCGCTGAACGGCACCAGGACGTCCCACACCGCCTTGACGGCCTCCTCGGAGAAGCCCCGCCCGCGCATGCCCGCCGAGAAGCGGTCCCATTCGGCGTCCAGGACCTCCTTCTTCTTCTTGCCCATGGCCCGGCGCAGCATGTCGGCGGCGCCGAGTGAGTAGCCGGCGAGCTGCTGGGCGATGGCCATCACCTGCTCCTGGAAGACCACCAGGTGGTACGTGTCGCCCAGGATGGGCTCCAGCGCCTCCTCCAGCTCGGGGTGGATCGGCTCGACCGGTTGCCTGCCGGTCTTGCGCAGCGCGTAGTTGGTGTGGGCGTTCATCTCCATCGGGCCGGGCCGGTACAGCGCGTTCACCGCGGCGATGTCGGTGAACGTGGTCGGCTGCATCAGCTTCAGCAGCACCCGCATGCCGCCGCTGTCGAGCTGGAAGACGCCGAGCGTGTCGCCGCGGGCCAGCAGCTCGTACGTCGCGGCGTCGTCGAGCGGGATCTCCAGGACGTCCAGCTCGACGCCCTTGTTGGCGCGGACGTTCGCGATGGCGTCGCCGATGACGGTGAGGTTGCGCAGGCCGAGGAAGTCCATCTTCAGCAGGCCCATCTCCTCGGCCTGGGTGAAGGGGAAGCCGGTGATGACGGGCCCGTCCGTCTTCGGCTTGACCAGGGGGATCACGTCGATGAGCGGCTCGCTGGAGAGGATCACACCGGCGGCGTGGATGCCGGTCCCCCGGGTCAGGCCCTCGATGCCGGTGGCGGCGTCGATCACCCTGGTGACGTCGGGGTCCTGCTCGTACATCTGGCGCAGCTCGGCGGCCTCGCCGTAGCGGGGGTGGCCGGGGTCGTGGATGGCGGCCAGCGGGATCTCCTTGCCGCCGTCCGCCGCCGGGAACGCCTTGGTGATGCGGTCGCCGAGCGCGTACGGCAGGCCCAGCACCCGGCACGAGTCCTTGATGGCGGCCTTGGCCTTGATGGTGCCGAACGTGACGATCTGGCAGACCCGGTCCTCGCCGTACCTGCGGGTGACGTAGTCGATCATCTCGTCCCGCCGGCGGTCGTCGAAGTCGAGGTCGACGTCCGGCATGGAGACGCGCTCGGGGTTGAGGAAGCGTTCGAAGATCAGTTTGTGCTCGATCGGGTCCAGCTGGGTGATGCCGGTGCAGTAGGCGACCATCGAGCCGGTGGCCGAGCCCCGGCCGGGGCCCAGGCCGATGCCGTGCTCGCGGGCGTACCGGCAGATGTCGGCGACGACCAGGAAGTAGCCGGGGAACCCCATCGCGTCGATGACCGACAGCTCGTAGTCGATCCGGTCCAGCACCTCCTGCGACGGCCGGCCGCCGTAGCGGCGGCGCGCCCCCTCCAGCGTCTCCTTGCGCAGCCAGCTCGACTCGCTCTCGCCTTCCGGTACGGGGAAGCGCGGCGTCAGGTCGCGGTGCGCGAACACCTCCCCGTAGTCGCCGACCCGCTCGGCGACCAGCAGCGTGTTGTCGCAGGCGCCCGGCACCTCGGCGTCCCACGACGCGCGCATCTCCTCGGCGGGCTTGACGTAGTAGCCGCTGCCGCTGAAGCGGAAGCGGTCGGGGTCGGCGAGCCGCTTGCCGGTGCCGACGCACAGCAGCGCGTCGTGGGCCTGGGCCTGGTTCTCCGTGACGTAGTGGGAGTCGTTGGTGGCCAGGGGCGGCAGGTCGAGCTCCTTGCCGAGCCTCAGCAGGTCGTCGCGGACCCGGCGCTCGATGGCGAGGCCGTGGTCCATCAGCTCCAGGAAGTAGTTGTCCGGGCCGAAGATGTCGCGGTAGCGGGCGGCGGCCGCGACGGCCTGGTCGTACTGGCCGAGCCGGAGCCTGGTCTGCACCTCGCCGGAGGGGCAGCCGGTCGTGGCGATGAGGTCCTGGCCGTGCTCGGCGAGCAGTTCGTCATCCATGCGCGGATATTTCTGGACGTGTCCTTCGAGCCAGGCCCGGGACTGCAACCGGAAGAGGTTACGCAGGCCCTGAGCACCGGCCGCCCACATCGTCATGTGCGTGTACAGACCGCGCCCGGAGACGTCCCCGCCCTCGCCGGTCTCGTCGTCGGAACGGCGCAGCGAGAGGTCGTCGCTGTAGTACACCGGCTTGCGGTGGTGCCTGGAGGCGGGGGCGACGTACGCCTCGATGCCGATGATCGGCTTGATGCCCGCCTTGCGCGCCTTCTGGTGGAACTCGTACGCCCCGTGCACGTTGCCGTGGTCGCTCATCGCCACGGCCGGCATGCCGAGCCGCGCCACCTCCTCCATCAGCAGGCCGACCTTGGCCGCGCCGTCGAGCATGCTGTACTCGGTGTGCACGTGGAGGTGCACGAAGGACCCCATCAATATCCACTCCCCCTGGTTGTAGGCTGCGGCGAAGACTCCGCATTCGACCCGAGAGGAAGCCGGGTTGTCCAACAACCGACACGCCGCCCGTCCACAACCAACGGTGGTACAACCAGTTGACCTGGACCTCGCGGCGGTCCGCGCCTTCGTCGCCGTCACCGACGAGCGCTACTTCAGCGAGGCCGCCGCCACGCTCGGCATCAGCCAGCAGGCCGTCTCCAAGCGCATCGCGAAACTGGAGACCGACCTCGGCGTACGGCTGCTGTCCCGCACGCGCGTCGGCGCCGAGCCCACCCAGGACGGCCGGGTGTTCCTCAACCACGCCCGCGCCCTCGTCGGCCTGGCCGACCAGGCGGCCGAGATGCTGCGCAACCGGCGGCGGACCCTGCGTGTCGACGTCCTGGACACCCGGCTGGCCTCCATCGACGTGATCCGCGCCTTCCACCAGGTCACCGCGGACGCCGAGATCGACATCGTCACCTCCAACGGGCTGCGTTCCGCGCGCGCCTCGCTGGCGAACGGGTCCGTGGACGCGGCCTTCGCGCGGACCTGCGGGCCGCTGGACGACGACCTGGTGTCCAGCCCCGCCTATCTGGAGCAGGCGCACCTGCTGGTGTGCCGCGACCATCCCCTGGCCGCTCTGCCGCAGGTGGAGACGGGGCGGCTGGCGGGCATGACCGTGTGGATGCCGGGCAACGCCGCCGGCAGCGAGTGGGCCGACTTCTGGAACCTGTTCGGCGCCGAGTTCGGCGTCCACATCGACGACTCGGGCCCCGACTTCGGCTGGGAGTACTACGTCGAGGGGATCGCCTCGGGCGAGCGCGTCGGCCTCGTCGGCGAGTGGTGCCGCCTGCCCAGCCATGCGCGCACCGTGCAGATCCCGGTGGTCGACCCGGTCCCCGTGTATCCCTGTTCGCTGCTCCGCCGGCGGCACAACGACCATCCGCTGCTGACGTCGCTCGCCCGCTTCGTCAGGGACCGGTTCCGCCCGTTCGACCCCGGGCGCCAATGGCTGCCCGCCGCCGACCGCGCCGCCTTCCTTTCCTGAGGCCGGTTGCCCGGGCGAACCTCTACTCACGTAGAGTCTCTACATCCATAGAGGCTCAATGAGGGAGCTGTCCATGTCCGAGGCTTCGCCGGCCCCTGTCACCTTTCCCACCGAGCGCCCTTCGCCGTTCGACCCTCCCGAGGTGCTCGGGCGCTGGCGGGAGGAGGCGCCCGTCCGCCCTCTGCGCTATCCCGACGGTCACCAGGGCTGGCTGGTGACCGGCTTCTCGGCGGCCAGGGCGGTGCTGACGGATTCGCGTTTCAGCAGCCTGCTGGAGAACCTGCACTGGCCGATCCGCTGGGAGGGACTCGAGCCGGAGAACTTCGCCCAGCCGCCCGGCTTCTTCATGCAGATGGATCCGCCCGACCACTCCCGCTTCAGGAAGCAGCTGGCCGCGGAGTTCACCGTTCGCAGGATGCGGCAGCTGGAGCCACGGATCGAGCAGATCACCGAGGGGACCCTGGACGCCATGGAGCGAGGCGGCGCTCCCGCGGACCTGGTCCAGGAGTTCGCCCTGCCGATCCCCTCGCTGGTGATCTGCGAGCTGCTCGGCGTGCCGTACGCCGACAGGGAGCGCTTCCAGCGCGACTCCGCGACCGCGCTGCGGGTCGGGTCGACCAAGGAGGAGGTCGGCGCGGCGACGGGGTCGATGATGGGCTACCTGTACGAGCTGGTGGCGCGCAAGCGGGCGGAACCGGCCGACGACCTGCTCAGCGGCCTCGTGACCGGCAGTGACCTTTCTCATGAGGAGATCGCGGGAGCGGGGCTGCTGCTCCTGGTCGCCGGGCACGAGACCACGGCCAACATGCTCGGGCTCGGCGCCTTCGCCCTGCTGAGCGACCCGGGGCAGCTCGCGGCCCTGCGGTCGTGGCCGCACCTGATCGAGGGCGCCGTCGAGGAGCTGCTCCGCTACCTGGCCGTCACGCACCTCGGACCGCTCAGGGCCGCTCTCGAGGACGTCGAGATCGCCGGTCGGACGATCAGGAAGGGCCAGGTGGTCACGATCTCGGTGCCGGCGGCCAACCGCGACCCCGAACGGTTCGCCGACCCGGAGACCTTCGACGTCACCCGGCCTCCCACCGCGGGCCACCTGACCTTCGGGCACGGCATCCACCAGTGCCTCGGCCAGCAGCTCGCCAGGATCGAGATGCGCGTGGCCTTCCCCGCCCTGTTCCGGCGCTTCCCGGGGCTGCGGCTGGCGGTGCCGGCCGAGGAGGTTCCGATGCGCACGGACATGAGCATCTACGGGGCGCACCGGCTGCCGGTCACCTGGTAGCCGGTCGCCCGGGAGGCCGGCGCGACGCGGCTCAGTCGATGATCGCGGTGACCTCGGCCTCGACGAGGATGCCGGGCTCGAAGAGGATGTCGACGCCGATCAGCGCGGCCGGCGGCGTGGCGAGGTCGAACTCGCGCGCCGCCTGCTCGACGCCCGCGTTGAAGGCGTCGTACATCTCCCTCTTCCAGCCCGCGGCGTACCAGGTGAAACGGACGACATCGTGGAACGTCGCCCCCGCCGCGCCGAGCGCCTTGGCGACGTTGCGGTAGACCTGGGCGACCTGCCCGGCCAGGTCGCCGGGCGCGACCAGCTCGCCGTTCTCGTCCCAGGCCACCTGACCGGCCAGATGAACGTGCCTGCTTCCGGTCGCCACCGCGACGTGGTGGTAGAGCGGCACGCGGACGTGTCCTTCAGGGTTGATGAGCGTGACAGCCACAATCTTCTCCATCGATAGTTTCTTGCGGTTACTCAGGAACTGTAGGAGAGTGTGCGCTGACATGGAAGAACGCACTTTTCAGTGACTGGGGAACCTGATGGTGACCAAAGAGCTCAGCAACCTGTCCGACGAAGCGGATCTGCGGCGCGCCGACTCCCTGGCGCGGGAGATCTTCTCGGACGTCGCCAACAAGTGGGCGTTGCTGATCATCGAAGCCCTCGGCGAGCGCACCCTGCGGTTCAGCGAGCTGCGGACAGAGGTCGAGGGCATCAGCCACAAGATGCTCACGCAGAACCTGCGCATGCTGGAGCGCAACGGCCTGGCCGAGCGAAAGGTGTATCCGACGGTGCCGCCACGGGTCGAGTACACGCTCACCGGACCCGGCCAGGCCCTGCGCGCCACGGTGGACCTGCTCTGCGGCTGGACCCACGAGCACTTCGGGCACATCGAGTCCGCCCGGCGCCGCTTCGACGCCTGACGCCTGCCACGCCTCGGCGCTCGCCGGTGCCCGGAGGGCATGACCGAACACGACCCAAGACTCCCGCGGTCGACGGCGAGGAACCCGAAGCACAGCGTCGTCGCCCTGGCGGCGCTGGCCTACCCGAGCGTGGCCGCGGCGTACGACCTGATCGGCTGACGAGACATCCAGCAGGTCGGCGACGAGCGACGGCAGGTCAGGGCCGCTCCGGCTGGTGGGCGCGCCAGCGGCGGGTGGCGGCGCAGGCGATGCCGCCGGTGATGAGCAGGGCCAGGAGGGCGGCCTCCCCGACGGTGTGGATCAGGTAGCGCTCCAGGTTCCGCTCGACGATCCACCAGGCGTCGACAGCGGAATAGGCGAGCTGGGCGGCGCCGATGCCGGCGACCCAGCGGACGTGCGGGGTGGCGGCGGCGGTCACGTACGCGACCGACAGCGGCCAGATCCACCCGGCGGGGGACCATTCCCCGGCATGGTAGAACGCCAGCACCGCGATCGACAGCAGCAGCACGGTCATCGGCCGGCGGCGGCGCAGGAACAGCAGGCCGCCGAGGCCCAGCGCCACCGGGATCACACCGGGCCACGGCTGCCAGGGCGAGGCCACGCCGGTGCCCAGCGCGACGGCGACGAACAGAACCACGGTGCCGGCGGCGAGCCCGGCGTCGGCGATCGTGTCGAAGTGGCGGACCAGGACAGGCGGGCGCAACGGCACCGAATCGGTCATCACTACCTCCACCGAGAGACGGACGGCGGAGACACCATATGTCGGCTGGCCGGTGATGAGGCAGCCTTTCGACCAAAACTTCGAGCAGACTTGCAAGGCTAAGTTAGGATGCTAAGTTAGCCGGTGTGGAACGTAATCTCAGTCTCAACCTGCATGTGCTCCTTGCCCGCCTTGACCGGGCGGCGGACCGGATGCTGCGGACGGAGCATGACATCTCCTACAGCCGCTTTCTCGCGCTGACCCTGATCAGCGAGCTGGGTGTCTCGACGCAGCGCGCCCTTGCCGACGGCCTGGGTGTGACCGAGCCGTCGGTGAGCCGGATGACCGCCGTCCTCGCCGCCGACGGGCTGCTCGACGTGCAGCCCGATCCGGCGGGCGGGAACCGCCGGCAGCTCAGCCTCACCGGCAAGGGCGAGCGCCTCGTGGCCTCGCTCCGGCAGGAGTTCGAGGAGAAGCTGGCCGCTCTGGTCGAGCACAGCGGCGTGCCCTATGCCGAGTTCGCCGAGCACACCGCGCGGCTGCTCGCGACGCTGGACCGGGTGGAGCGGGAGGCGGCCAGGTGAAGCAGCGCACGGTCTTCTCGGCGGACGGGACGCCGATCAGCTATCTGACGTCGGGCGCCGGGCCGGGTCTCATCGTGCTCGGAGGCGCGCTGCGAACCTCGCAGGACTACTTACCGCTGGCCGCCGTTCTGGCCCGTTCCTTCACCGTGCACGTCGTCGACCGGCGGGGGCGTGGCGCCAGCGGTCCGCAGGGGCCTGACTACTCCTTGGGCAAGGAGGTGGAGGATCTGCTGGCCGTCCAGGCGGAGACCGGAGCGCGGCTGGCGTTCGGGCACAGTTTCGGCGGCCTTGTCGTTCTCGAGGGCGCACGGTCGTTCCCGGTGTTCGAGCGCGTCGTGGTGTACGAGCCCGGAGTCCCCGCCGGTCCGGTGCCCACGGGGTGGATGGATCCGTACCGGGAGCGGCTGGCCGCGGGTGATCCGTATGGTGCGTTCGTTCATTTCATCCGGGGCGCGGGTGGTGCGCCCGCCTTTCTGGCCAAGTTGCCGTACTGGTATCTGCGGATGGCGCTGCGGGTCGGGTTCCGCGGGCCGAGCTGGCAGCGGATGCGGCCGCTGCTGGGCGCCGGCCTGGCCGAGCACGAGCAGGTGGCGGCCCAGCAGGGCCGGCTGGCCGCGTTCGCGGCCGTCACCGCCCCGGTGCTGGTCCTGTGCGGAGGGCGTACGCCCCGCGCGAGCAGGGCGGAGTTCGATGCCGTACGCGACACCCTTCCCCGCGCCGAGCTGGAGACCCTGCCCGGCCTGGACCATTTCGGGCCGGAGGGGAAGACGGCCCGGGCGGTCGCCGAGCGCGTCCTGCGGTTCCTCCGCAGTCCTGACGCCGCCGGCTGATCCGGTCCTCATGCTCGCCCGCGCCGAGGGATGAGGGCCAGGACCAGCACCATCGTAATGACGGCCAGGCCCGCGCAACCGTAGAGCACCGCCGACGCGCCGGAGGCGACGGCGGCCTCGCGCGGTCCGGCGGTGACGCCGGCGATGCGGGTGGTGTAGACGGCGCCGAGCACGGCGGTGCCGATCCCGGCGCCGATGGAGGCCAGGCTGGTGATCGTGCCGGAGACCATGCCGGCGCGCTGCCTGTCGGTGACGTTCATGGCGACGGCCATCACCGGCGCGCCGGCGATGCCGCCGCCGACCCCCCAGACGAGCAGGGGGATGGTCAGCAGCCACGGCGAGGCGGCCGGGGTGAGGGCCAGGGCCAGCCACGTGGCGCTGACCGCCTTGCAGAGGTAGCCGGCGGCGATGACGTGCCCGGGGGCGAACCAGCTCAGGAGTTTGCCGCCGAGCAGACCGGCCGCCATCTGCGCCAGGAAGACGGGCGCCAGCAGCAGGCCGCTCTGCGTGGGGCTCAGGTGCAGCGCCTCCTGGAAGTACTGCACGAAGTAGACCGTGCCGCCGATGGACAGCACGCGTGAGATGAAGACCGCCGCGGCGGCCCCGGTGAAGGCGGGTTTGCGGAAGAGCGCGAGGTCCAGGGTGGCCGCGCCGGACCTGGACTGGAGCAGGAGGAACGCGACGAGCAGGACGGCCGCGATCACGAGCTGGGTCAGCGTCGCCGCCGACGCCCAGCCCTGCTCCTCGCCGCGGAGCAGCGCGAGGTCGCCCACGGCGAGCGCGGCGATCAGCAGTGCGGCGCCCGCCCAGTCGATCCGGCCGTGCGCGGCGGACCGGCCGGAGGCGTCGGCCGGGAGGACGCGCAGGCAGAGCAGGAACGCGGCCACGCCGATGGGGACATTGATCAGGAAGATCGCGCGCCAGCCGAAGGCGTCGACGAGGGTGCCGCCCAGGAGCGGGGCGATCAGGCCGGCGGCGGTCGCGGCACTCCCCCAGGTGGAGATGGCCAGGTTTCGGCGTTCCCCGTCCAGGTGGTCCGACAGCAGGGGCAGGGCGTTCACCATCAGGACGGCGCCGCCGATTCCCTGAAGGGCGCGGGCGAGGTCGAGCACCACCGGGGTGGGCGCGGCGCCGCAGGCGAGCGAGGCGAGGGTGAACAGGGCGATGCCGAGCAGGTACATGCGGCGCCGGCCGATGCGATCGGACAGGCTGCCGGCGACCTGGGTCACCGCGCCCATGGTGATCATGTAGCCGACGATCACCCATTGGACGCCGGCGAGTGTCGTGCCGAGGTCCGCCTGGATCGCGGGCAGGCCGATGGTCACGATCGTCATGTCGATGACGACCAGTGCGGTGCCGGCGATGACGAGGCCGAGGATCGCGCGGCCGCGAACGGCCGCCACCCGACCAGGGAGCTGAGGATTGGTAAGGCTCACCTAAGTGATCGTGATGCATGCCCGGGCTTAAAGTCAACACTGTGTGAAGTTCAACGTTGTTATGCTCGGACGGTGCCCGAAGATCCCGACACAGCCGGACCGGACCGGACCGGACCCGCCGACGGCCCGCGCCGCCGCCGCAGGCCGCTGACGCGCAAGGGCCGGCCGACGCTCACCAAGGACCTCATCGCCCAGACGATGCTCGACCTCGCGGGCGTGCACGGGTTCCGCGCGGTGACCATGCGGCTGCTCGCCGAGCATCTCGGCGTGACGGTCCGGGCCCTGTACAACTACGCCGAGGACCGCGACGAGCTCGTGGCCCGCGCGGTCGCCCTGTTCATCGAGCAGTGGCCGGCCCCGCGGCCGGACCCTGAGCAGTGGGAACGCAGCATCCGGGAGTACGGCGCCGCCCTGCGCGCGGTCTACCGGCGCTACCCGCGTGCCTTGCTGGTGTCGTTGGACGAGGACCTCGGCGACGTGGCGATCCACCCGAACCGCCTCGTCCACACCGACGCCTTCCTGGGCATGCTGCGGGCGATCGGGCTGAGCGTCACTCAGGCGCAGATCGTGCACCACGATCTGACGATGCGAGTGTTCGCGTTCGTCCTGCTCGTGGACCACCGCCAGGACCAGGGCGAGCCGGTCATGCACCACACTCCCGCCCCGCCCTCCTGGCTGCGCGCCCACCCCGGCCTGGCCGTCCCGCACCTTCGTGAGGCGGTCGCAGCCGCGCCGCTCATGACGGTGGACGAGGCGTTCGAGCACGCCATGCACGGGCTGATCGTGACCGCGCGCGACCTGCTGGCCGACGCGCGGCACCGTACGTGATCCTCGCCGGGCGGGCCGGCGTCACGAGAAGGTCGACTCCTTCGGGGCCGGGTCGTCGGTCCAGCCCAGCCGCTTGGCCAGATACGCCGAGGACCCGTCACTCTCCTGGATGGCGAGGAGCTGCCCGCTGTCCCGGTCGATGACGATCTGCTGACGGGCCGACGCCTCGCCGTACGTCAGCGCGGCCCTGGTGGCAGGGGTGGTCTCGGCGTCGAGAAGGAGCCATGCGCTCGCCCCCCCCACAGCCACGCCTCCGGGGCCCGCCCGTCGGTGGCCCGCAGGATCTCGGCCTTGAGCGCCTCGGGTTCGGCGGGCAGCCGCGTCGCGAGCGTCGTCGTCAGCTTCAGCGGGGTGAAGTAGATCTTTCCCGGCAGGCAGTCGTCGCACAGGTCGGGCGAGCCCGCGGCCTGCCACGCCTGCCGGTCGGCGGGCGTGAGCGGTTCGGCGGAGACGGGGCCACGCTGGTGCCGGTAGCCGACCTTCCGGTCCCGGCTCGCCCACAGCACGTCCCTGGCCCGCTGCTCGACGGTGTAGGCCGCGGTCCGCACCCGCGACACCCGCACCATCTCCCGCCGCCACCACGCCCCGGTCCCCGGGGGCTGGGCGGCCAGCCGGCCGGCCGCCGCGTCGAGCACCGCGTCCGCGGCAGGCACGGTGGGCACGGTTGCCGTCCGCACACCCGTCCCGCCCAGGAGGGGCACGGCCACGAAGCCCCCGGCGATCATCACACCTCAACTCCCAACGCGTCACGAAGCTTGGTCCTGGCCCGGCTGAGCCGGGAGGCGGCGGTGCCGTAGGCGACGCCGAGCGCCGCCGCCACCTCGTCGTAGGTCAGCTCGCCGTAGGCACGCCGGTGCCGGCCGATGAGCTTGGTGGCGACCCCGTACAGCCAGGGCCTGATGCCGCCTTTGGCGGCGTCGAAGCTGTCACGCCGGCGGAAGGCGATCAGGAAGGTCTCGGCCGCCAGGTCCTCGGCGACGTCGGGATCGAGCCGACGGCCGATGTAGCGGCGGATCTCCTCGTCGTGGGCATCGAAGAGGACGGCGAATCGCTCGGGATCGGCGACCTCTCCGTCGAGGAACGTGGTCATGCATGGTCTCTCTCACCTGGAATGTCAGGACACTGGTGATTGCCCGGTCGCCGGGAACCCTTCCAGGTGAGTTTCACGGGCTTCGGATCATGCCGGCGGGCCGCCGGTGAGGGCGGCGGTCACGGCGCCGACCAGGTGCTCCTCGACGTCGGCGGCGCTCCTGCCCCGGTCGGTCGTCAGTTGCTCCCAGACGGGGATCGAGGTCATCGCCCAGGCCAGGTCTGCGGCGAGGTCCGGGGTCAGGCCGGGCCGCAGCCGCCCGGCGGCTCGCAGCCGGCGGGCGGCGGTGAGGAAGCCCTCGTGGAGCTCGCCCATCCGGTCGTTCCAGGCCGCGGCGGCGTCGGGGTCGTCGCGGCGGGAGGCCAGCAGCACCGAGGCCACCGGGTGGATCGTCGCCGCGTAGCGCAGCCAGACGCGCAGGAAGGCGCGGAACGCCTCGACGGGTTCCGGCCCGGTCAGGGCCTCCTCGCAGCGTGAGCGGATGCCGCTGCGCGCGTCCATGTTCCGCACGACGGCCACGAGCAGGCTGGCCCGGGAGCCGAAGTGGAGGTAGAGCGCCTGCCGGGAGATCCCCGCCGCGCGGGCCACCTCGGCCATCGAGACCTGGGGGCCCTGTTCGGTGACGAGCCGCTGGGCGGTCTCCAGGATGCGCGAGCGCGTGCTTGACATGTGTCAAGCGTAGACCTAGCTTGACACGCGTCAAGCAATGGCCCCCGAGGAGGCACCCGATGTTCACCACCCACCCGGCGGCCGTCGCCGCGCTCACCGCGATGAGCGCGATCGGCGCCGGCGACCGGGACGCCTGGCTCGCCTGCTACGCGCCGGACGCCGTGCTCCACGACCCGGTCGGCGGCTCGCCGCTGGACCCCCACGGCGCCGGCCTGCGCGGCCGGGCCGCCCTCGAACGCTTCTGGGAGCTCACCGTCGCCCCCAGCCAGGTGCGGTTCGAGGTCGCCGCGGTGCACCCCGCCGGGGCCGAGGCGGCGGTCGTGGCCTCGGTCTCCGCCCGCTTCGCCACCGGCGCCCGCGTCGGCTACGACGGCGTCTTCGTCTACCGGGTCGACGACGACGGGCGGATCGTCTCGCTGCGCGCCTACTGGGACCTGAGCCGCGTCCTGTCCGCGCTGGCCGGCTGACGGAGTTTGCGGGACACCCGTCGCAACCTGTAGGTTGCCTATTGATGGCAACCTACAGGTTGCGAAGGAGGTGGGCATGGACGCGGACGCGATCGAACGGGTGATGGTGCTCCGGCACCCCGTCGAGCGGGTCTGGGCCGCGCTGACCACCGCGGAAGGGCTCTCGCGGTGGTTCGGCTCGGTGGCGGAGATCGACCTGCGACCCGGCGGGCGCGCGTTCTTCCGCTGGGACGACCTCGGCCAGGAATCCGTCGCCACCGTCGCGGTGGTCGACCCGCCGCGCCGTTTCGCGTTCCGGTGGGCGATCGAGGGCCTGCCCGAGGACGACGCGGCCCGGACGCTGGTGGAGTTCACCCTGGAGCCGGTGCCGGAGGGCACGCGGCTGCGCCTGGTGGAGAGCGGGTTCGCCCAGGCCGCCGCCGACGTGGGCCGCTCCGCCCGCGCGGCCAACAGCCAGGGGTGGGACGCCGAGCTCGCCGAGCTGGAGATCTACCTCGATGCCACCGGGTGACGTGGAGAGCCAGGCCCTCGCGGTGTTCACGGCGCTCACCGACCCGACGCGGCGGGCACTGCTGGACGAGCTCGCCCGCGCCGGGCCCGCGACCGTCACCGACCTGGCGCGGCGGCTGCCGATCAGCCGCCAGGCGGTCGCCAAGCACCTCGGCCAGCTCGCCGAAGCGGGACTGATCAGCTCCGCCGGCCCGACCGGCCGCCGCCATCCCTACCGGCTGGAACCAGCCGCCATCCGCACCGCCCAGACCTGGCTGGCCAGGCTCGCCCACAGATGGGACGACCGCCTGGCCGCCCTGGAAGACGCCCTGGACGCCACCGAGGACGCACCGCACGCCACCGAGACGAACCGAGGAGACACACGACCATGACCGCTCCGACCTTCACCGCCGGCCTGAACATCGCCATGAAGATCCCCAAGGCGCAGTACGAGGCCACCGTGGCCTTCTACCGCGACACCCTGGGCTTCGACGTCAAGGAGGACGACGTCTCCTACGCCCCGACCGTCTCGCGGACCCATTCCGTGCGGTTCGGCCCCAACACGCTGTGGCTCGACTGCGTCGACAACTACAGCCGGCCCGACCTGTGGCTGCAGCTCCACACCGACGACCTGGACGCGGCCGTGAGCGAGCTGGCCGGCATCGGCGTCCACCCGTGCGACGAGGTCGAGCCCCTGGAGAACCTCGACTCCCGGACCCACTGGATCAAGAACCCGGCCGGCATCGTCCACCTGATCGCGGAGACCCACTGACATCGTTAACTAAAGGGTGTACTGTTAGCCACATGGTGAACGATCCGTTCAGGGCTGTGGCTCATCCGATCCGGCGCAGGATGATCGAACGGCTGGGCGACGGCCCCGCGACCGTCGGCGAGGTGACCTCGGACCTGGGCGTCTCCAAACCGGCGATCACCAAGCACCTGAAGATCCTCGAAGAGGCCGGGGTCGTCGTCCGCAAGGTCGTCGGCCGTACGCACCGGCTGGCCTTGAACCCGGCCGCGCTCGTCGACGCCGTCACCTGGGTCGACCGCCAGCGCGCCCTCTGGGAGCGCATGTTCGAGGCCGTCGAGGAACACCTGGCTGACAAGGAGCAGACACCCATGATCGAAACGACCTCGCAGTCGACCGCCGTCCGCATCGAACGCACCTACCGGGAGCCGGCGGACGCCCTGTTCGACGCCTGGACGAACCCCGAAGTGATCAGGAAGTGGTGGCACGCCGGCCCCGACTGGGAGACCTCCGAGGCCGAGGTGGACCTGCGCGTCGGCGGGCGGCTGCGCGTCGTCATGCGCGACACCGACGGCGTCGAGTACACCGCCACCGGCGTCTACACCGTCGTCGAACGCCCCGCCCGCCTGGCCTGGATCTGGCACGGCGAGGAGGGCGAGGCGGGCACCGGATCGCGCTGCGACCTGGAGATCACCGAGCGGGACGGCCTCACCTCGGTCGTGCTGACCCACTCGGGCCTGCCCGACCGGCAGGCGGCGGCCGAGCTTCGCGAGGGCTGGGACCTGTGCCTGGACAACCTCGACCGCGTCGTCACCCGATGACCCGCCTCGCCGAGGCGGCGTTGCCGCAGGGCGACCTCCGCCTGCTGGAGACCGGCGTCGCCCAGCGGCTGCTCCACTCCACCGAGCTCGCCCGCGTCGCCTACGTGGCCAAGGACGGCACGCCGCGGGTGTTCCCCATGCTGTTCCACTGGAACGGCGCCGAGATCGTGCTCTCCACCTTCGGCGGTCTCAAAGTCCGGGCCTTACGGGCCCGTCCCGGCATCGCCATCACCATCGACACCGCCACCACCCCGCCCTCGGCGCTCCTCATCCGGGGGAACGCCGAGGTCACCGAGGTCGAGGGCATCGTCGAGGAGTACGCCGCCGCCCAGCGCCGCTACGCCGGCGAGGAGCAGGGCGCGGCGAACGTCGCCGCGGTCGACCGGCCCGGCACCACCATGGTCCGCATCGCCGTCCGGCCGGCCTGGGTGGGGGTGCTCGACTTCGTCACCCGCTTCCCCGGCGGCACGACGCCCGACGAGTTCGCCCGGCGAGGTCAATAGCCGGATCCCCGGGGCATCGGCTCAGGCGCACCCGGTGAGCACGGCCAGCACGTACGGCACGTGGACGGCGGCGGCCAGCAGGGTGAGCGCGGTCAGGCAGCAGGCGGTGGCCACGGCGGCGATCGCGCCGGTCATGCCGGTGTGGGGCCGGACCAGGTGGTGGATGCGGTTGGGGCCGAGCGCGTGCAGGGCTCCGGCCAGCGCCGCGCCGTGCGGCCGGCCGTTCTGGCCGAGGGTGAGCAGCGCGCCGGCCAGGGCGGGCGTCCCGACCTGGCGGCGTGCGGTGTCGTCGGCGGCGATCTCCAGGTAGTGGCCGAGCGCGGCCTCGGCGGCGGCGATCAGCGGCACCCACCGCAGCCTGCGGGTCAGCGTGGCGACGACCGCGGTGATGAGGTGGTGGCGCTGGCGCAGGTGGGCGTGCTCGTGCGCGAGGACCGCCGCCAGTTCGCCGGGGTCCAGGACGTCCAGTGCGCCCGTGGAGATCACGATGCCGCCGTGCCGCCGTGGCAGGGTGAGCGCGAACGGGTGCGGGTCGTCGGCGACGAGCACCGCGTGGCCGTGCAGCCGGCGGGGCTCGCTGCGGGCCCGGAGCCGTCGCGCGGTGCGCAGGGTGCCGCGGTGCCGTCGCCGCGCCTCGACGATGATCGAGACGGCGTGCAGCAGCGCGCCCGCCGTGGGGAGCGCGAGCAGCGCCACGACCGGGACGACGGTGTCGACCGGGATGTCCGTGAACGGGTTGGCGGCGGCCAGGCAGCGCCGGCAGACCTGGGCCGCCCCGCTGGGCAGGACGTCGGGGCCGGAGACGACCCAGGCCAGCATCGGGCCGAGCGCGAGCAGCGCCAGCACCCAGGCCACGATGCCGCCGGTGAGCAGCCCGATCGCCGGTCGCGGCAGGCGCATCAGCACCGGCGACGCGCGGCGCAGGGCCCACGGGCCGGCCACCGCGGTGAGGACCAGTCCCAGGATCAGCAGCGCGGCCAGGATCCGGGCCGTCATGACCGGTGTCCGTCGTCGCGCCGCCGCAGATATTCGCGCAGCAGGTCGAGGTCGCTGTCGGGGATGCTCTCCACGAAGTGCAGGATCGAGGCCGCGCGGTCCTTGCTGGTGCCGAGGGCGTGGTTCATCACCGACGCCACGTGCTCCTCGCGGGCGACGCGGGCCGCGTACAGGGTCGAGTGGTTCTGCTTGCGGGAGGTGACGAGGTCCTTGCGGTCCAGGTTGGCCAGCACGGTGGCGATCGTGGTGTAGGCGGGCTCGCCGGGGAGGCGGCCGATGATGCCCCGGATCGTGGCCGGCCCATGATCCCACAGCACGTCCATCACCTGCGCCTCCAGCGCGCCCAGCCGGGGCGGCTCTCCGGGGGCGGCGGGCTTCATCGGACCGCCTCCCCGGCCGAGGCTGCCGGCGCCGGATCCGTCATCCGCGGGGACCACTCCATGCGTCCATCATGCCCTGTGTCGACTATGGTGCATAGTCGACTATGCGAGATAGTCGACTTGAGGAGAAGGAAGACCGATCTGTGAACTCCCCGGCATCGAGCTCAGCGGACGCGATGGCGGCCAGGCGCCGCCGCTCCACGACCTGGACCGTCGTGCTGAGCGCGGTGGTCGTGTTCCTCGCGATCGTGGTCACCGCCCAGCTCCTCCCCCAGCGCTCCCCCGCCGCGGCGCCACCGGCGGCGTCCCCGTCGTCCCCTGCGGACCAAGGGGCGGACCAGCGGGCGGACCAGGGGGCGGACCAGGGGCAGGAGCTGGAGTTCGTCCGCCGGGACGCCGGCGACCCGATGGCGATCGGCGACGTGAACGCCCCCGTGGTCCTGACCGAGTGGATCGACCTGCGCTGCCCGTACTGCGCGGTGTTCAGCCGCGAGACGCTGCCGGCGCTGATCGGGAAGTACGTCGACACCGGCAAGGTGCGGATCGAGTTCCATGACGTGACGTTCTTCGGCGGGCAGTCCGAGGACGCCGCCGTCGCGGCCCGGGCGGCGGGCAGGCAGGACAGGTTCGTGGAGTTCGTGACGGCCGTCTACGCCGCCGCCCCCGACAAGGGGCACGCCGACCTTCCCCGCGACACGCTCGTCGGCCTGGCGAAGAAGGCGGGCGTTCCCGACATCAAGCGGTTCACCGCCGATCTCGACGATCCCGCGCTCCGGGCGGCCGCGCGGGCGAGCACGCAGTCCGCGCAGCAGCTCGGCGTCACCGCCGTGCCGTTCTTCGTCGCCGGCAACACCTCGCTGTCCGGGGCGCAGCCGGCGGAGGTCTTCCAGGGGTTCCTCGACCAGGCCCTGGACCAGGCGAAGTAGCCCGGCATGGACATCGGCCTGCTCGGAGCGTTCCTCGGCGGCGTGCTGACGCTGCTCAGCCCGTGCTCGGCGATGCTGCTGCCGGCGTTCTTCTCCTACGCGTTCGCCGGCCCGCGCGCCCTGCTCTCCCGTACCGGGGTGTTCTACCTCGGGCTGATCACCACCCTCGTCCCGCTCGGCGTGCTTGCCGGGACGCTCGGGGCGTTCGTGAACGAGCACCGCTTCACCTTCGTCACCGTCGCCTCGATCGTGGTGATCGCGCTCGGGGCGGTGATGCTGCTGAACGTCCCGGTCCCGTTCCTGTCCCGCGGCGCCGCCGCCGAGGGGACCTCCACCACGGCGGTGTACGTGCTCGGCACCGTCTACGGGTTGGCCGGGGTCTGCGCGGGCCCGCTGCTGGGCGCCGTGCTGACCGTCGCCGCGGTCTCCGGCAACGCGCTCGCCGGCGGGCTCGTCCTGGTGGTCTTCGCCGCCGGGATGGCTCTGCCGCTGCTGGTCCTCGCGCTGCTGTGGGGGCGGGCCCCGTTCGTCAGGCGCCTCGTCCGGCCGCGCGAGGTCACGATCGGGCGGTGGCGCAACACCTGGACGGGGATCGTCGGGGGCGCGCTCACCGTCGCCGTCGGCGTCCTGCTGCTGGCCACCGCAGGCACGACCGAGCTGACCGGCATCCTTGGCGCGACCGACCAGGCGGCGATCGAAGGCGCCGTCCTGCGAGGAGCCGGCCAGGTCCCCGACCTCCTCGTCGCCGGCGTCGTCGTGACCGTCGCGCTGGCCGGCCGGCTCCTCGTCCGGGCCCGGAAGGTCACCCGGTGAAGCGGATCGTGGCTCCCTGGCTGGTGATGGCCAGGACGCGGAAGGACAGGGTGTTCTTGCCGTTGCTGCGGATATCTCCCTCGGCGCCCTCGCCCAGGGAGGCGGTCAGGCCGGGCGCCCGCACCACGACCATGTCCGTGTTGAAGATGCCGCCGACGTACTCCTTCGACACGTACACCCTGGAGAAGCCGTAACGCTTCTTGGAGATGCGGAAGCTGACCGGGTCGGAGAAGGTGAACTTGCACTTCCCGTCGTAGCAGCCGCGGTAGGAGGGCTTGGCCGTGGCGGCGGCGGGGGCGGCGGCCACCGCGGGCGCCATGACCACGGCGCACGCGAGGGCCAGGGCGGTGACGATCATCCTGGACATGGGCTTCCCTTCGGCAGGCATGCCACGGTTGTACCGCCACCACGCCGGGAGGGGTCCCGAAATCCTGATCAGCGCGGGTCGATCGTGAAATACGGGGCGACCTCCAGCTTGTCCGCCGACTCCAGCAGCCGGTGCACCAGCTTGCCGTCGAAGGCCACCACGCGTACCTCGTCCTCGGCGCCGTTGTCGTACTCCCAGCAGTACAGGTGCGCCTCGTCGTACCAGCCGAGCACCTTGTCGCAGTCGGAGGAGAACGTGCGCAGCCGTTTGCCGGTGCGCGAGTCCCACAGGCAGTGGTCGCCGTCGTCCGAGCCGGGGCAGTCGGTCACGAACATCCGGCCCGAGGGCGAGAAGACGTCGACGGTGCCGGACGCCAGCGGTCCGACGCCGGGGAGGTCGCGCGTGCGGTTGCCGGAGGCGTCGAAGAAGCGCAGCGCCTCGTCCTTCCCGGAGACGGCGATCACGCCGTCCTCCTCGGCGTCCCAGCCGAAGTCGCCGTCCCGGATCGAGTCGTCGGCCACCTCGACCACCTGGACCCGCGCCCGGGGCACGTCCAGGATGGCGAAGCCCAGGGTGGTCCAGACGTCCTTGCCCTGTTTGTCCTCGGTCTTCCTGTTGAGGTTGAGGAGGATCTTCGAGCTGTCCTTCGACCAGGCGCGGACGCTGGTGTCGAGCGGTTCGCGTACGGTCCTGACCCGGAAGCTCGAACCCGCCTGCCGGTCGGTGATGAGGATCGAGTCGTAGCCGTCGGAGGTGTAGTCCTCCGGCCGGCCGGCGAGATAGCGGCCGTCGGGAGAGACCAGCGAGTCCACGTTGTCCGGGTACGCCTCGAACGTGCCCCGTAACGACTGCCTGGCGTAGTCGGCGTCGTCGACCTCGTACGCGGTCAGCGTGATCGGGTCGGACGGGCTCTCGTACAGCGTGATCGCGCCGCCGGGGAGCGGGACCTTGGCGGGGGCGGCCCGCGACGGCGCGGCAGCCGGCCCGGCGCTCTGGGCGTCGGCCTGCGTGGACAGCGTGCTCTGCTTGGTCTGCGAGGTCGGTGTGGCCGGTCGGAGCCAGCCGGGCACGATCAGCGCGGCCGCCACGGCCGCGACGGTGAGCACCGCCCCGGCGGCGGCGAGCATCGGCGTGCGCGACGGCCTGGTGGGCCCGGCGTCCGGCGCCGCCTGCCTGGCCCCCTCCGTGAGCGGGTCGGCGCCCGGCTCCGGGTTCCGCACCAGGCGGGTGATGACGTCGATGGCCGTCGGCCGGTTCTGCGGCTCCTTGTCCAGGCACTGGCGGACCAGGTCGCCCAGCCGTCCGTCGAGCAGCCCCGGCTCGGGCTGCGTGTTGAGCACCCGGTGCATCACGGCGGGCGTCCCGTCGGTGCCGAACGGCGGCCGGCCGCAGGAGGCGAAGACCATCGTGCAGCCCCAGGAGAACATGTCGGCCCCGGGCCCCACGCCGCGGCCCAGGATCTGCTCGGGGGACATGTACGCGGGCGTCCCGATCTGCGTGCTGCTGGTCATGGTGGCCGGGCCGAGCGTGCGCGCGATGCCGAAGTCGATCACGCGGGGGCCGCCGACGCCCATGATGACGTTGCCGGGCTTGAAGTCCCGGTGCACCACGCCGGCCTCGTGGATGGCGGCGAGCGCGGTGACGGTGCCGATGGCCAGCCGCTCCAGGTCGCCGCCCGTGAGCGGGCCGTCCTCCCTGACGACCCGGTCCAGCGAGCGGCCCTCGACGTACTCGCTGACGATGTACGGCCGGCCCTGCTCGACGCCCGTGCTCAGGACGGCCGCGGTGCAGAACGGCGCGACCCGCCGGGCGACCTCCGCCTCCCGCAGGAAGCGCTCGGTGCTCTCCTCGTCCTCGGACGGATGCAGCCATTTGACGGCCACGCGCACGTCCATCGGGGTCCTGGCGAGGTAGACGACGCCCTGTCCGCCCTGGCCCAGCCGGCCGAGGAGATCCAGGCCGCCTATCTGCTCAGGGTCACCGGGCAGCAGCGGGGTGAAGTCGGCCATGCGTCATTGTGATGCCAGACAGCAGATCTTCCACAAGCTTACTGACGAGTAGTTCGGGTGTCAGGACCTGGTTGACTCCCCCCGGGGCGGGCGGGGAGGATCGGCGGCATGGCGGGGACGAGGCGCGGGACCGCGAGCAAGGTGGACCTCCTGCCGCGGGACTCCGCGGATCTCCCCCCGGCCGTTCCCGGCACGCTGTACGTCCGGGGGGCCAAGGGCGGGATCCGGGTCGCGCCCGACGCCGGGTTCGAGGTGGTGTTCGGGCGCTGCGAGCCGGACGTCCACGTCTGCGTCGGCCCCGACGACCCGTACGTCAGCCGGCGGCAGGGGTCCATCAGCCGCCAGGACGGGCGGTGGGTGCTGCACAACCTCGGCAACCTGCCCATCCGCCTGCCGGGTGGGCGGCTGGTGCTCACCCGGCACCGGGTGGCGTTGCCCGTGGCGTACACACCGCTGTTCGTCGTCGGCCCCGAACGCGAGCACCTGCTGGAGGTGCGGGTCGTCGCGGGGCCGCCGGCTCCGGCCGCGCCGGCCCGCCAGGAGGCCGACACCCGCGAACCCGCGGGACACCCCCTGAGCGCCACCGAACGCCTGGTCCTGGTCTGCCTGGGGCAGCGCTATCTTCGGCCGGAGCCGTGGCCGCAGCCGCTGACCTGGGCTCAGGTCGCCGACGAACTCGCCCGCGTCCGTCCCGGCGAGCGGTGGACCGCCAAGCGCGCGGCCCACATCGTCACCCAGACGCGCAAGCGGCTCAGCGCCCGCGTGCCCGGACTCCTGGAGGAGGAGATCCCGCCGCCGCTGGGCAACACGCTCAACCACAACCTGATCATCGCGCTGCTGGCCTCCGCCACGATCACCCCGTCCGATCTCCGGCTTCTCGACGAGCCGGACCCGCCACCTGAGGAGCCGCCGCCCGCCAGTGGGCGGGCCAGTTGACCAGCGCGATGACGCCCATGATGACGAGGTGGGTGGGGGCGGCCCAGCTCTCCACCGCCGGGTCGTGGTTGACGATGTGGGTGGTCACCGCCCCGGTGAGCACGAACATCAGCACCGTGGCCCCCAGGAAGCGCGTGCGCCGGCCGGGGATCACCAGCAGGACGGCGGCGACGCCCTCCAGGGCCCCGACCACGAACCGCATCCAGGACGGGTAGCCCCAGTCGGCGAACTTCACGGAGTACGCCGGACCGAAGATCGTGTCTCCGGGCCAGTACTTGGTCACGGCGCCCAGCGCGAACTGCAGGGCGATGAACCAGTACAGGGCGGTCTTCAGGTGTTTCGGCATGGTCGCCTCTTCCAGGGGAGCTCGGCTGTCACATCGGCGGCTGTCCGCCGGTCAATCGGTATGACAGGACCGGACGGAGGAATGTGACGAATGGTCGAGCAGGACTGGCTGAGCGAACGGTTCGCCGAGCACCAGAGCCGCTTGCACGCGGTCGCCTACCGGATGCTCGGCTCCCCCGCCGAGGCCGAGGACGCGGTGCAGGAGGCGTGGCTGCGGGTCGGCCGCGCCGACACCGGCCAGGTGGAGAACCCGGGCGGGTGGCTGACCACGATCGTCGCCCGCGTCTGCCTGAACATGCTCGAAGCGCGCCGCGCCCGGCGTGAGGAGCCGGCCGGGGCGCTGCCGCCCGAGCCGGCCGCGCCGCCGCCGAGCGGCCACCCGGCCCGGGCCACCCCCGAGGACGAGACGCTGCTGGCCGACTCGGTCGGTGTCGCGCTGATGGTGGTGCTGGACACGCTGACTCCCGCCGAGCGGCTCGCGTTCGTGCTGCACGACGTCTTCGCCGTCTCGTTCGCCGAGATCGGCGCCGTCATCGACCGCTCCCCCGCCGCCGCCCGGCAGCTCGCCAGCCGGGCCCGGCGCCAGGTGCGGGGAACGGCGGACGCCTCCGGCGCGGCCCGGTCGGCGAAACGGGAGGTCGTCGAGGCGTTCCTGGCCGCGGCCCGGGGCGGGGACTTCGCCGCGCTGGTCGAGCTGCTCGATCCGGAGGCCGTGGCCGTCGAGATCCGCGGCGCCGAAGCGGTCGCGGCGTTCTTCGCCGGGCGGGCGCAGGCGGCCCGGCTCGCCCTGGTCGACGGCGTCCCGGCGGCCGTCTGGTCGCATCGTGGCCGCCCGAAGGCCGTCATCACGTTCACCGTCCACGACGGGAAGATCTCGCACATCGCCATCGACACCGACGCCGACCGGCTGCGCGGCCTCCACATCGTCCACCTCGCCGGTGACAGGGAGGGGCGCTGACCTCCGCTCACGTTCGCGACGGCGTGTCCCAGGTGGCGGAGTGGTCGATGCCGTCGCCGGTGACGCGCAACGTGGCGGCCGACCCGTACGGGCTGATCTCGCAGGTGGCGTGGGCGCTCCGCAGGCTCCCGGCCATGCCCACGCTGATGTCGGTCCGCGTGCTGAGCCGCGTCGCCGAGGGGTCGTGGGCGCGTGCCGAGATCTCGTACGCGTGCAGGAGCTCCACGGGATCGCCCCCGAGGGTGCGGCCTGCCGACCGGTGACCGCCGCGCACGACGACCTCCGTGCCGTCCGGGCTCTCCTCGACGGTCACGGGCACGACCCGGTCGAGCATCCGATCGCCGCCTTCCACGGCGATGGGCGCGGGCAGCTCGAACGGGGGCGTCTCGTCGGCCGTGGGGATCGCGGGCAGGTGGAGCGCGCTGCCGTGCGGCGGGCCGACGAGCACGTCGTAGCCGCTGCCGGACAGGTGCGGCCAGTGCTCGGGGAAGGCCGCCGCGCTGAGCGTCAGCTGGAGGCGGTGCCCGGGCCTGAACCGGTAGCGGGTGGGGTCGAAGGCGAGCTCGACCCGATGCCCGGCGTCCGACGGCCGGGGCGTCCCGGTGTAGGGCGGCGGGTTGGACAGGCGCTGGAACGCGCGGGTGATCAGCGTGGCGCGGCCGTCCGGCGCGAGGTCGTTGAGGTTGGCGGCCACGTCCACGTCGAGGTGCGGGACGAGCAGCGAGAGGCTGACGCGCGGCTCCCCCGCGAGGTCCAGGCTCGCGCCGAGCGCCTCGGAGGTGAAGACGGCGGAGCGGGCCGCGTCCCGCGCCTGGTCGCCGGGAGCCGCCGACATCCCCAGCCCGGCGGCGACTCCGACCGTCGCGTCGAAGCGGACGGAGACCCGGCCCGGCGTCGCGGGCGGGCCGGTGCGCAGTGCGCCGGCCGCGAGGTGGAGGACGTGATCGACGGGCGGCACGGCCGGATACCGCTCGGCGAACTCCCACCGCTCGGCGCCCATGACGTACGCCGACACGGCCGGCGCCGGCGGGCCTTCGGGCCGGATGTCCCGTACGTGCTCGTCGAACCAGGCGATGGCCAGCGCCACGGAGTCGACCGGCGCCCGCTCCTGCCCTTCCGGCATGCCGTGCAGCCACGGCCCGCAGACGATGCGGCGGGGCGCCCGGATCGCCGCGAAGTCGCGCCACGCGCCGGCGACGTTGGTGTCGCGCCAGCCGGTGAAGAGGAGGGTCGGCACCTCGATGGCGGCGGGGTCGACCTCCCGGCCCCGCCAGTAGTGGTCCCGGTGCGGGTGCTCCGCCCACGCCTCGTGCCAGGGCCTGGCCGCCCGGAGCCGCGCGGAGAACGCCGACCGGGGCAGCCAGGGCGATTCGGGCGGCAGGGCGGTCAGCGCCAGCATCATCGCCGACCACTCGCCGATGATCATGGCCAGCCCGACGGCGCCCCTGCGCGCCACCTCGTCGGTGTAGGGGTCCGTCGATCCCTCGATCGCCACCACCGCGCGCAGCGACGGAGGCCCGCCGGCCGCCGCGCGCAGCGCCGTGATGCCGCCGTAGGACAGGCCCCAGACCGCGGCCCTCCCGTCGCACCACTCCTGTGCGGCCAGCTCCTCGACGACGTCGTGGATGTCGTCCTGCTCGACCCGCTCGAACGCGTCCTGCTTGACCCCTTCCGAGGCGCCGGTCCCGCGGAAGTCGACCACCGCGACCGCGTACCCGGCCCGGGTGAACCTCTCCAGGTGCGGGGCCGTCCGCGGGCCGAACCACACGTCCTTGGCGTACGGGTTCGCGGCCACGATCACCGGCGACCCGGCGGCGGAGTGGCCGCCGGGCAGGTGGACGTTCGCGTCGAGGCGTACGCCGTCGCGCATCGTCAGAGGAACGTGACGCAGGATCCGGGACATCGTTCAGTCTCCTGCCTGGCGCTGGTCATGGTCCGGCCGCGCCTGGCTGTCCCAGGTCGCCGGGGTGATCCCGGCCTGGCGCAGGCGGAACTTCTCGACCTTCTGCGTCGGGGTCCTCGGCAGGGCCGGCACGAGCTCGATGTAGCGGGGCACCATGAAGCCCGGCGCGGTGTCCACGCAGAACCGGTGCAGCTCCTCGGCGGTCAGGCTCGCGCCGGGCCGGACGACCACGACGGCCTTGACGTCCTCCTCCGTCAGCTCGCTGGGCACGCCGACGGCCGCCGCCTCCACGACCGCCGGGTGCCGGGTGAGGAGCTGTTCCACCTCGTAGGCGGAGATGTTCTCGCCCCGGCGGCGGATGGAGTCGCTGAGCCTGCCCTCGAAGGTCAGGTAGCCGTCGTCGTCGAGCGTGCCGAGGTCGCCGGTGTACAGCCAGCCGTCCCTCAGGACCCGCGCGGTGGCCTCGGGCATCGCGTGGTAGCCGTTCATCACCAGCCCCGGCTCGCGGCCCCGTACGATGATCTGGCCGATCCGCCCGCTGGGCAGCGGGCGCCCGGCGTCGTCCACGATCCGGACGTCGAACTCCGGGATCACCCGGCCGCACGTGCCGGGCCTGCGCGGGCCCTCGACGGGGTCGTAGACGGGCACCCCGCCGTCGGTGAGCCCGTACACCTGCCGGAGCGGGATGCCGAACCGCTCCTCCCACTCCCGGTGCCACGCGGGCATGGGCACGCCCCACGCCAGCCTGACCCGGTGGTCGCGGTCCCTCTCGCCGGGTGGCCGCTTCCAGAGGATCGTCAGCGTCGCGCCCATGAAGTTGAACACGGACGCGTCGAAGTCGCGCACGTCGTCCCAGAACCGCGAGGCGCTGAAGCGGCGGCCGAGCGCGGCGGTGCCACGGCAGGCCAGGGCCGCCCCGACGGTCAGGGTGGCCGCGTCGATGTGGAACAGCGGGAAAGGGCAGTAGAGGACGTCGTCGCCGCGCAGGCCCAGGTTCGCGGCATGGAGCTGCGCCTGCCTGGCGAGGTATCGGTGCGACAGCACGCACGCCTTGGACACGCCGGTCGTGCCGGAGGTGAACAGCAGGGTGGCCGCGCCCAGCTCGTCCACCTCGGCCCGCGGAGCCCGGTCCGGGCAGTCCCGGTACGCGGCCAGGTCCTCGTACCCGGGCTCGCCCGGCGGGCCGTTGACGACGACCCGCCTCAGCTCGGGCAGCCGATCGAGCACCGGCGTGACGACCGGCAGGAACTCGGCGTCCGCGACCAGCGCCGACGCCCCGGCCACCCGCAGCGCGTGCGTCAGCTGCTCGGCCAGCAGGGCGGTGTTGAGCGGCACGTGCACCGCGCCCAGCCGCGCCAGCGCGAACCAGACGACGACCTGTTCGAGACTGTTGCCCATCAGCAGCGCGACGCGGGCGCCCGCGCCCACTCCCGCCCGGGCGAACGCCGCCGCGAGCCCGGCCGACCGCTCCTCGGTCTCGCGGTAGGTCAGATCTCCTTCACGCGTACGGAGGAAGACGCCGTCAGGGGTGTCGGCCGCCGCCCGGCCGAGCATGGCGGACAGCGTGACGCCGCCCGTCACCGGGCCGCCCCGCCGAACCCGAACAGGCGGGAGGCGTTGTCGTGGAAGAGCGCCCGCAGCGCCGCGTCCGGCAGCCCGGACTCCCGCCACTCGGCGAGGGCGCGGGCCGGAGCCATCATCGGCCAGTCGCTGCCGTAGAGCACCTGGTCACGCAGGACGTTGCGCATCATGCCGAACAGCGGATCCCAGCCGGTCCCCGCCCTGGCGACGTATCGCGGCGCCAGCGCGCCGAACTCCAGGTAGACCGTCGGGTGGCGGCGCGCCACGGCGCAGTACTCGGTCACCCACGGCCAGCCCGCGTGGCAGGCGATCAGCTTCAGGTCCGGGAAGTCGCAGGCCACCTGGTCCAGCAGCTCCGGCCGCTCGTGCCGCAGCGGGTGCATCCGGCTGTAGGTGATGCCCGTGTGCACCGCCACGATCAGGCCCAGCTCCTCGGCCCGCGAATACAGGGGATACAGGCGGCGGTCGTCGATGTCCAGCCCGAAGAACGCCGGCTGCACCGTGACCCCCAGCAGGCCGAGACCGGCGATCGAGGCCGCCTGCCGGGCGATCCGCGTCGGCCGCGACTCGGCGACGTCGACGCATCCGATGCCCGCGAACCGGCCGGGATGGTCGGCCAGGACCCGGCACAGCGCCTCGTTGAGCGCCTCCGCCGGCTCGCCGCCCTCGGACTCGGCGTGCATGACGGCCCGGCCGATGCCCTCGTCGTCCATGGCCTGCAGCAGATCGGCGAGGCGGCCGGCGTTCATCTTGTCCGTCAGCTGCAGGACCCTGTCGTACTGCTCGACCTGCTGGCGCGGGGCGGCGTACGCGGTGGCCGGGCGGAGCTCCTGCGGGAGCCGTACCCGGGCGTCGATGACGCTCACCCCGCCACCTCCGCGCGCTCGGCGACCGGCTCGCTCGCCAGCCGGACGGGAGCCGGAAGCTCCCCCTGCTCCCCCGGCCTCCGCGCCGGCGCCCCCATGAGACGGCAGGCCAGCTCCACGAACTGGTCCTGCAGCTCGGCGACGCCCAGCCGGCCGTCGGGCCGGTACCAGTTGGCCACGCCGTTGCACATCTCCAGCAGGGCCAGGCGGGCGACACGCTGATCCGCGAGCCGGAAGACGCCCGTGCTCATGCCGTCCTCGATCACCCCGGCGAAGATCGACTCGTAGTCGTCGCGGAGCCCGACGAGCAGCCTGTGGTCATCGGCGGTCAGCGCCCGGATCTCCTGGTCGGTCACCTTCGCCGTCAGCGGGTTGAGCGCGCACAACCCCACATGCACCCGTACCAGACGAGCCAGCCGCACGGCCGGATCCGCCGAGCCGCCCACCGCCTCGCGCGCCGACCGCAGCAGCTCCTCCAGGCACGCCCGCATGATGCCGGTGAGGATCTCCTCCTTGGACCCGGCGTAGTGGTAGAGGGTCGCCGACGTGATGCCCGCGGCCCGCCCGAGCTCCCGGATGCCCGTCGCCGCATACCCCTTCTGCGCGAACAGGCTCACCGCCACCTGCTGGATCTCCGCAATCCCCATGAACAGCTTCCCTATCGATCGATTGACAGGTACTGAACCACGAGGAGGATCCCCGGTCAAGGGCCGGCGCATCGGCGGAGCTCGTAGTGTGGCGCCGCATGAGCATCCTGATCGTGGGCGGCAGCGGCCATCTGGGCAGCCGGCTGGTCCGGCTAGCGCACGCTGCCGGGCACAGTGTCACAGCGACCTACACCACCCGGCCTCAGAGCGGCCCGGAAGCCCGGTGGTCGCCGGTCGACCTCCGCATCCCGGATCAGATCGCCGCCGTCATCGCCGCCACACGGCCGTCGATCGTGATCAACGCCGCGTCCGGAGGAGCCGACTGGGCGACCACGGCTGACGGGGCCGCACACGTGGCGGTCGCCGCGAAAGCGCACGGGTGCCGGCTGGTGCACGTCTCCAGCGACGCCGTCTTCTCCGGTACGAGGGTCCGCTACGACGAGGACGCGCTCCCGGATCCGGTCACCCCGTACGGGGCCGCCAAGGCAGCGGCCGAGACGGCGGTCCAGGCGCTGGACCCGGCGGCCGTCGTCGCCCGGACCTCCCTGATCATCGGTGACGGCGACTCCAAGCACGAGGAGTTCGTCCACGCGCTGGCCATGAGGCATCGCGCAGGGGTGCTGTTCACCGACGTGGTCCGCTGTCCGGTGTACGTCGGGGACCTCGCGGCCGCTCTCCTGGAGGTGGCGGCGGGCGGTCACGCGGGCATCGTCCACCTGGCGGGCGCGGACGCGGTCAGCCGGTACGAGCTCGGCCGGCTGATCGCCCGCCGGGCCGGGCACGACCCGAGCGACCTCCCCCATGGCCGCCGGGCACAGACCGGCCCGGGCGCAGCGCTGGACGTCCGGTTGGACGGCGCCCGTACGCAGGGGCTCCTGGGCACGCGCCTGCGCGGGGCTCGCGAGTTCCTGCGCCGCCCGCACGGCTGACCCGCCTGCCGGATCGCCGCTGGGTCCGGAAGATTCTGCACAGCAGAATCTGCTGTTCTCTTTCGCGCCTCGCGGGACAAGCTGGGGTCCGCGTCGACCGACCAAGGAGCTGACATGACCGAGACAGCGGACTCCCCGGTTCGCCTGTCCGTGGTGGACTCCCCCGGCCAGCCGTCGCCGACGCCGGCGCTGGCGGAGTTGTACCGCGGCTTCGAGAAGGAGTTGCTGGTCCCGCTGTGGACCGAGATCGGCGACCTGATGCCGCCGCACCCCCGGTCGAAGGCGGTCCCGCACCTGTGGCGGTGGGAGAGCCTGCTGGCCCTGGCGGAGCGCTCGGGGCGCCTGGTGCCGGTCGGCCGGGGCGGGGAGCGGCGGGCGATCGCGCTGGCGAACCCGGCGCTCGGCGGGCGGCCGTTCGCGACGCCGACGCTGTGGGCGGCGATCCAGTACCTGATGCCGGGCGAGGACGCGCCGGAGCACCGGCACACCCAGCACGCGTTCCGCTTCGTCGTCGAGGGCGAGGGCGTGTGGACGGTCGTCGGCGGCGATCCGGTGCCCATGCGCCGCGGCGACTTCCTGCCGCAGGCCGGCTGGAACTGGCACGCCCACCACAACGCCGCCGACCGGCCGATGGCGTGGATCGACGGGCTGGACATCCCGTTCCAGTACGTGACCGAGTCCCAGTTCTTCGAGCCCGGCCGTGACCGGATCGGCGCGGCCGAGCGCACCACCCCGGAGCGGTCCCGGTCGGAGCGGCTGTGGGGGCATCCGGGCCTGCGCCCGGTGGCGTTCCCCGGCTCCCGGCCCGCCACGCCGCTGCTGGCCTACCGGTGGGCCGACACCGACCGGGCGCTGGCCGACCAGCTCGCGCTGGAGGCCGAGGGTCATGTGGCGACGGTCGAGCCCGGTCACGCGGCGGTCCGCTACGTCAACCCCACCACCGGCGGCGACGTGCTGCCGACCATCCGGGTCGAGATGCACCGGATCCGGCGCGGCGCGGAGACGGCGCCCCGCCGGGAGACCGGCTCCTCGGTCTACCAGGTCTTCGACGGCAGCGGCCGGGTCACGGTCGGCGACGTGTCGTGGCCGGTCACCAGGGGCGACCTGTTCGTCGTGCCGTCCTGGACGCCGTTCTCGGCGCGGTCCGAGGCCTCGGCGTCCGACTCCGACTCGGGCGCGCTCGACCTCTTCCGGTTCAGCGACGGCCCGATCTTCGAGGCGCTGCGCCTGGACCGCTCCGACGTGGAAGGACCCAGCACGTGAAGCACACCACCGGCGGAATCGCGGGGCCGGTCGCATGACGGCCGCGTACCGGAGCCGCGCCGACGCCCTGCGGTGGATGGCGCAGGGCGGCGCGATCCTCGGCAGGGCGCTGGCCGCGCTGCCGGACGATCGGCTCGACGGGCCGTCCCGGCTCCCCGGCTGGAGCGGCAGGCACCTGCTCGCGCACCTGGCGGCCAACGCCGACGCGCTGGTCAACCTGGCGCACTGGGCCCGCACCGGCGAGGAGCGGCCGATGTACCCCTCCCCCGAGCGGCGGGACGCCGACATCGAGGCCGGCGCCGCGTTGCCGGCGGCCGAGCTGCGCGCCTGGCTCGCGCGAGCCGCGCTGACCCTGGACGCGCGACTCGCCGAGCTGGACCGGTCGCAGTGGGAGCGGCACGTGCGCACCGCCCAGGGCCGCACGGTGACCGCCGAGGAGATCCCCTGGATGCGTGCCCGCGAGGTCATGGTGCACGCCGTCGACCTGGGCGCGGGCGTGGAGTTCGACGATCTGCCGGCCGGCTTCCTCGCCGCCCTGATCGACGACATCGCCGCCGGGCGGTCCGCCGCCGGGCCCGCGCTGGTCCTGACGGCCACCGGCCACGACGGCACGTGGACCGTGCCCGGCTCCGGCGAGCCCGCCCGGGTCACCGGCACCCTGGCCGGTCTGGCGGCCTACCTCTCCGGCCGCCGGTCGGACGGCGTCACGGCTCCCGGCGGCGGCCCGGCGCCCAGGCTCCCCCGCTGGCTCTAGTCCGGCACGCGTCGAGAAAGGCAATCACCGGTCATGTCTGTACGGGGCCACGACGTCGTGGTGGTGGGCGGCGGCATCGGCGGGCTGGCCAACGCCCTGGCGCTCACCCGCAAGGGCCTGCGGGTGCGGCTGCTGGAGCAGGCGCACGAGTTCGGCGAGGTCGGCGCCGGGCTGCAGATCGCGCCCAACTGCACCCGCATCCTGCACCACTGGGGGCTGCTCGACGAGGTCACGTCCCTCGGCGTGCTGCCCCGGAGCATCGTCATGAGGGACGCGCTCGACGGTGACGTCCTCACCGTGCTCGACCTGCGGGACGTCGAGCGGCGCTACGGCTTCCCGTACCTGGTGATCCATCGCAGCGACCTGCACGGCGCGCTGCTGCGCGCCTGCCGGCGGGCCGGGGTGGAGCTCGTCAACGACGTCACCGTGACGGGGTACGAGCAGGCCGGAGGAGGGGCCTTCGCCGTTCACGACGGCGGGCGGGAGTTCGGGCGGGTCGTGCTCGCCGCCGACGGGCTGCACTCGGTGGCGCGCCGCATCATGAGCGACGACGCCCCCGTCAACTCGGCGTACGTCGCCTACCGCGGCGCCGTGCCCTTCGAACAGGTCGCCCACCTGCCGACGCAGCCCGATGACGTGGTCGTCCACGTCGGCCCCCGGTGCCATTTCGTCCAGTACGCGCTGCGCAACGGGGAGATGTTCAACCAGGTCGCGGTGTTCGAGTCGCCGAAGGCGCTGGCGGGAGAGGCCGACTGGGGCACGCCGGACGAGCTCGACGCGGCGTTCACCGGCGCCTGCGAGCAGGTGCGCGCCGGTCTGCCGCTGATGTGGCGCGACCGCTGGTGGCGGATGTTCGACCGCGACCCCCTCGCGAACTGGGTCCGCGGCCGGATAGCGCTCACCGGTGACGCGGCGCACCCGCCGCTGCAGTACCTGGCCCAGGGCGCCGTCATGGCGATCGAGGACGCGTGGGTGCTGGCCGAGCACGCGAGCGGCCGGGCGGAGAGGGTCCCCGCGGCCGGGGTCGGCTGGGACGCCGCGCTGGCCGCCTACAACGCCGTACGCGTCCGGCACTGCCGCCGCGTGCAGACCACCGCCCGCGCCTGGGGCGAGCTGTGGCATCACGACGGGGAGAAGCGGACGTGGCGCAACGAGGTGCTCCGCGCTCGCGATCCCTACGACTACGGGCATGTGGACTGGCTCTTCGGCCCGACCGCGCTCACCCCGGAAGAGCTGCCGCCGATGTTCGCCGGCTACGACGGCCGCTGACCCCCTACCGGAGGGTCCCGGCTATCCGTCCAGGTCGCGGCGGCGGAACCCGTACAGGCCGAGCAGGGTCACCCCGGCCGCCAGGACGGTGAGCGTCACCAGCGGGGTGGGGGTGAAGCCCTCGATCGGCATCCGCGGGATGTGGTCGAACAGGGACAGGGCCTTCAGCGCCGCCGGCAGATCCGTCGCCCAGAACCGGACGAACCCGCCGTAGGCGAGCACCGCCCAGGCCACGGCGACGGCCCTGGGCGCGAACCCGTACAGCGCCAGCGTGATCGCCAGGAGCAGCAGGATCTCGGGGGCGCGGGCGAGGACCGCGCCGGTGAGCTCCCCCACGTAGCCGCCGTCGCCCAGCGACAGCGCGGCGCCGGCCCCCAGGGCCAGGCCCGACAGGGCCAGCAGCGTCACCGCCGCGGCGGCGGTCACCAGCAGGGACGAGCCGAGCCAGGCCCACCGGCTGGTCGGCGTGGTCAGCAGCGGGGCGGCCCGCCCGCGCACCTCCTCCGTCCGCAGTCTGGTCACCGCGAGGATGGCGAAGATCCCCACGATGAACGACATGCCGACCACCATGAGGCTGAGGTAGCCGCTGAGGACGTCGGGCCCGGCGTCGAGGAAGTCCGTGGCGAGGCCGTCGCGCATCGACCCGGCGAGGGCGCCGAAGACCAGGCCGCCGGCGACCAGCGAGCCGCTCCACCACAGGATGGAGGAGCGCTGCAGGCGCAGGGACAGCGCCGCCGGCGAGCGCAGCCAGCCAGGCGCCGACGCCGGGCCGGGGCGCGTGGCGACCACTCCGGCGCCGAGGTCCCGCCGGGCCGCCAGCGCGTACGCGGCCGTCACGAGGACCGCGGTCAGCGCGGCGGACAGGCCCAGCGGCCACCAGCGCTCGTCCGCCAGCACGCGGGTGAGCTGCGACCACCCCAGCGGGGAGAGCCAGGTCAGCCCGCCGCCCTCGGTGTCCTGGACGGCTCCCGCTCCCCGGATCACCCATACGACGCCCAGCACCCCGCCCGCGATGCCGGCCGCGGCCCGCGCGTGCTCGGTCAGCTGCACGCTCACCGCGGTCACCCCGGCGAAGACGAGCCCCGTCGCCGCCGTGGCCACGGCGAACAGCAGCGCGCTGCCGGCGGGCAGCCCCGCGCCGATCGCCGTGACGGTCATGAGCCCGGCCAGCACGGCGGTGGTGATGACGCTGAGGAGCAGGGCGGCCGTGAGCGGGGCGTGCCGTCCGACGACGGCGGCCCGGATCAGCTCGGCCCGGCCGCTCTGCTCCTCGGCGCGGGTGTGGCGGGCGATGAGCAGGATGTTCATCAGCGCGGCGCCCAGCAGGAACTCCACGAAGTAGACCGCGATCAGGTAGCGCTGGACCGTGAGGTCGCCCGTGCCGTACGAGGGACCGGTGAACAGCCGCAGCATGGGCACGTCCATCATGTCCATCGTGCGGCGCAGCGCCTCGGGGGTCGGGTTGGTCCTGGCCGCCACGGTGGCGAAGTAGGGCACGAACAGGGCGATGATCAGCGTCCAGGCCGGCAGCTTGATCCGGTCGCGGCGCAGGGCCAGCCCCAGCAGGATGCCGGTGCCGGTCAGCGCGCCGCCCCGGGTCATGGTCGCGCTCATGCCGCCGCCCCGTCGCCGTAGTGACCCTCGTTGCCGTAGTGACGCTCGTTGCCGTGGTGACGCTCGTTGCCGTAATGGCGGAGCATGAGCTCCTCAAGCGTCGGCGGGTGGCTGGTCAGCGCCCGGATGCCGAACGCGCCCAGGTGCTTGACGGCGGCGTCGAGGTGTTCGGCGTCCACGCTGAAGCGCACCCGAGCACCGGAGGCCGTCGCGTCGTGCACGCCGGGCAGGGCGGGCAGGCCGGTGACGGGGGCGGCGGTCTCGGCCTCCACGATGGTGCGGGTCAGGTGCCGCAGCTCGGCCAGGGTGCCGGCCTGGACGATCCGGCCCTGCCTGATGATGCTGACCCGGTCGGCCAGCTTCTCGACCTGGGCGAGGATGTGGCTGGACAGCAGCACGGTCCGCCCGGCGTCCTTCAGGCCGGCGACGATCTCCTGGAAGACCGCCTCCATGAGCGGGTCCAGCCCGGAGGTCGGCTCGTCCAGGATCAGCAGCTCCACGTCGGAGGCGAAGGCGGCCACGAGGGCGACCTTCTGCCGGTTGCCCTTGGAGTAGGTGCGGCCCTTCTTCGTGGGGTCGAGCTGGAAGGCCGCGATCAGCTCGTCGCGCCGCCCGGCGTCGATGCCGCCGCGCAGCCGGCCGAGCAGGTCGATGGCCTCGCCGCCGGTGAGGTTGGGCCACAGCTCCACGTCGCCGGGCACGTACGCCAGCCGCCGGTGCAGCGCGGTGGCGTCGCTCCAGGGGTCGCCGCCCAGGAGCGTGGCGCGCCCGGCTGTGGCTCGCATGAGGCCCAGCAGGATGCGGATGGTGGTGGACTTGCCCGCCCCGTTGGGGCCGAGGAAGCCGTGGATCTCGCCGCTGCCGACGGAGAGGTCGAGTCCGTCGAGGGCGCGTACCGGCCCGAAGGTCTTGACGAGCCCGGAGGTTTCGATGGCAGGGGTCATGGGTGTGCTCCGGTGGTGTCGTTCAGGAGGGGTGGTCCGATCGGGGCGCGATCGCCACGCCCTGCGGCGCGGTCCTACGGGGTACGCGCGCGTCAGGGTGAGGGGTCCCGGAGCTTTTCGAGGGCGTCGCGCAGCGACGCCGCCGCCTCCGGGGTGAGGTGGGGGTGGGAGTAGAGGTCGAGCAGGACCAGGGCGAGCAGGTGCGAGCCCTCGGGCCCGTGGAGGTCGACTCCGAGCCCCCGGGAGATGTGCTGGTGCAGCACGGGGACGGCCAGGCTCATGGCGGTGCCGACGGTGGCGCGGGCCTTCCGGCTGGCGAAGGGCGGGTCGGGGCGGGCCTTGTCGGCCTCCTCCAGCCATTCCTCGGCCATCCGCACCATCTCGTCGAACACGGCCGCGGCGCGCCCTTCGGCCAGGGCGCGGGCGAGGTAGGGCTGGTACGCGCCGAACATCCGCTGGGCGGCGGCGACCGGGTTCGCCTGCCGGGGCGTCGGGTCGGCGCGGGTCTCGTCGTTGAGCCGGCGCAGCGACTTGATGAGGAACTGCTCGCACTCCTCACGCAGCGCCTCCTTGGAGCCGAAGTGGTGGCGTACCAGCCCTGAGGACACGCCCGCCGCCTCGGCGATCCCGCGGATGGTCGCCCGTTCGAAACCGAGCTCGCCGAACTGCCGCAGCGCGGCGTCGCGGATGCGGGCACGCGCGGTCAGGTCCTCCGGGTCCGCTTCCACCCTCGCCATGACCAAGCCTCCTACTCCGTCGCGCATCTGGCTACACGGCTGGATCGTATACTACACACGTGTGTAGTCATAGAGGTGCCGAGGTTCGGGTGCGGCCCGGTTTCTAGCTGTCGGTGAGACGCAGTTCGCACCAGTGGCTGAGGAAGTTGCCGAGCAGGCCGCCCTGCTCGCCGTCCTTCAGCGCCCGGGCGGCGCCGGTCAGCACGCCGTCCCGCTCGTTGAGGTCCAGGTTGAGCAGCGGCGAGTCGGCCCGCGCGTCCGCCGTGGGGAGCTGCACCGCGAACAGGGCGCGCAGGTCCCACTCCGGGGTGGCGGTGGCCAGCTCGCCCGCCACCGGCTCGCCGCCGTCCAGCGACACCTCCGCCTGCCCGTCCCGCACGCGCAGGACGAGCGGGACGCCGCCCTCGTAGGTGTCGATACGCCCTTCCCAGACGCCCGCGGGGACCGTCATCTCGCGGGCCGGGGCGTCAGCGGGCGGCGGCAGCGATGCCCGGGTGAATCCGGGCACCAGTTCGCCCATGAGATGGACGAGCACCGATTCGCGCACGGCCGCGCCGGTGCGGTTGGTGAGCACGCAGGCGGCCAGCCGCAGTTCGGGCACCACCACGAGCATCGTGGCGACGCCGCCCATGCTTCCGCTGTGGCTCACGACGGTGTGCGCGCCCTGGCGCGAGACGAACCAGCCCAGCCCGTATCCCAGCCCGGGGCCGATCGGCAGGGCGTCCAGCATGGCCGCCCGCGAGTCCCGGCCCAGCACGCCGGGCGCGTCCGCGCAGGACAGCCCGAACATCGCCAGGTCGGTGGCGGTCGCCCAGGCCAGCGTGGCTCCCCGGTGGCTGGTGTCGCAGACCGGGTAGCGGCCGCCGTCGGCGGTGTGCCGCGCCGCCTCCTGGGCGGGGCCCCGGTACTCCGGGCCGATGTGGCAGCTCCGCAGCCCCAGGGGGGTGAAGACGCGATCCCTGACGAAGCCGGCGGGATCCTGGCCGGTGACCGACCGCAGGACGAGGTCCAGGACGCCGTAGCCGAGGTTGGAGTACTCGAAGCCGGAGCCCGGCTCGCGGTACAGCGTGCCGTAGCGCTCGACGGCCTGCCGCGCCGTCACGCTCGGGGCGGGCGCGTAGGCGAAGTCGTAGTGGCTGCCGAGCCCGGCCCGGTGCTGGAGCACCTCGCGCACGGTCGGCTCGCCGTGATCCCGGGGCCGGGCGAGCCGGAGTCCGTCCAGGTGCTTCTCCACCGGGTCGTCGAGGCCGAGCAGCCCTTCCTCTGCGGCCAGGCACACGGCGGTGGCCATCATCGGCTTGGTGATGGAGGCGAGCAGGTAGGCGGTGCCGGTGGTGGCGGGCCGGCCTTCCTCCAGGTCCGCCAGGCCGAACGCCTCGGCGTGGACCGGCGCGCCGTCCCGGGCGACGGCGACGGACACCGAGGCGGACGGGGTGGTCGTGAGGACGTGGGCGCAGTGGTCACCGAGCGACTCGAGCATCAGGCGAGACACCCCCATCTGTTCGGTTATGTGGCCGTCAAGCGTATCAATCACCCCAAATGCCACTCCTGCTGCCAGCTACTCGGTGTTGCTAGATAGCGGTAGTCAGTGTTACTTTGTACCGGTAGTCAGCGTCACCGAGTAGTCGTCGGCAACGGCTTCACGAAGGAGGCAGGCGGACATGGCCGACGAGCCGCGCCCTCCGGTACCTGGAGATCGTCACCGGGTCACTGGAGGACAAGAAGCGCTACCGGCAGTACAGGGCCCGCGAGCGTGCCCGCTTCACCAGCGCCGTCGAGCGCGCCGCGCAGGAGGACAGGACCCCGCGATGACGACCCAGGAAGTTCAGGCGATCCAGGTGCAGGGCCTGGAGAAGTCGTACAAGGATCTGCACGTGCTGCGCGGCGTGGACTTCACCGTGGCGCGGGGCAGCATCTTCGCCCTGCTCGGCTCCAACGGGGCGGGCAAGACCACCGCCGTGAAGATCCTGTCCACGCTGCTCAAGGCCGACGCCGGGACGGCCCGCGTCAACGGCTTCGACGTCGCCACGCAGGCGCCGGACGTCCGCGAGTCGATCAGCCTCACCGGGCAGTTCGCCGCGGTCGACGAGATCCTCACCGGGCGGGAGAACCTCGTGCTGGTCGCCCGCCTGCGCCACCTCAAGGACCCGGGCGGGATCGCCGACGACCTGCTCGCCCGGTTCTCGCTGACCGACGCCGGCGCGCGCAGGGTCGCCACCTACTCCGGCGGCATGCGCCGCCGCCTGGACATCGCGATGAGCCTGATCGGCCACCCGCCGGTCATCTTCCTCGACGAGCCGACGACCGGCCTCGACCCGCAGGCGCGGATCGAGGTGTGGCAGGCCGTCAGGGAGCTCGCCGCGGGCGGCACCACGGTGCTGCTCACCACCCAGTACCTGGACGAAGCCGAACAACTCGCCGACCGGATCGCGATCCTGCACGAAGGCCGCATCCTGGTCAACGGCACCCTGGAGGAGCTCAAGCGGCTGCTCCCGCCCGCCAAGGTCGAGTACGTCGAGAAGCAGCCGACCCTGGAGGACGTCTTCCTCAGCCTCGTCGGCACGAAAGCCTGAAGGGGACGACCATGAGCAAGCACTTCTTCGGCGACACCGCCGTCCTGCTGGGACGCTCCCTGCGCCACATCGCGCGCAGCCCCGACACCATCATCACGACCGCGATCATGCCGATCGCGATGATGCTGATGTTCGTGTACGTGTTCGGCGGCGCGATCAGGACAGGCTCGGGCTCGTACGTGAACTACATGCTGCCCGGCATCCTGCTCATCACCGTCGCCTCGGGCATCGCCTACACCGCCTACCGGCTGTTCATGGACATGCAGGGCGGCATCTTCGAACGCTTCCAGTCGATGCCCACCGCGCGCTCGTCGGTGCTGTGGGCGCACGTGCTGACCTCGCTGGTCGCCAACCTGATCTCGCTCGCGGTCGTGATGCTGGTGGCCCTGCTGATGGGCTTCCGCTCGGGGGCGGGAGTCCTGGCGTGGCTGTCGGTGGCCGGGATCCTGGTCCTGTTCACGCTGGCGCTGACCTGGATCGCCGTCATCCCGGGCCTGTCGGCCAGGACGATGGAGGGCGCGAGCGCGTTCTCCTACCCGCTGATCTTCCTGCCGTTCCTCAGCTCGGCGTTCGTGCCCACCGACACCATGCCGGGACCGGTGCGCTGGTTCGCCGAGAACCAGCCGGTCACCTCCGTCGTCAACGCCGTCCGCGCCCTGTTCGCCGGCCAGCCGGTCGGCACCGACCTGTGGGTCGCCCTGGCCTGGTGCGCCGGCATCCTCGTCGTCGCCTACGGCTTCGCCATGAACACCTACCGCCGCAAGATCTCCTGAAAGGAGGCGTCATGACCGAACACGCCCTGCCGGCGCTGCCGACCGAGCGCCGGCCCGGCTGCCCCTTCGACCCGCCCCAGGAGCTCGTCGAGGCGCGCGAGCGGAGCCCGATCAGCCGCCTGCCCTTCGCCGACGGGCACCAGGGCCTGCTGGTCACCGGCTACGACCTGGCCCGCTCGATCCTGGCCGACCCGCGCTTCAGCTCCCGCAAGGAGCTCATGAGGCACCACCCGACGATCGACTACGGCGACATCGAGGTCCCGCCCGCGCCGCCCGGCGAGTTCCTGCTGATGGACGAGCCGAGGCACAGCCGCTACCGCAAGCCGCTGGTGGGCCGGTTCACCGTGCGGCGGATGCGGCTGCTGACCGAGCGCGTCGAGCAGGTCACCGCCGCGCACCTGGACGCGATGGAGCAGGCCGGGCCGCCCGCCGACCTGGTGACCGCCTTCGCCAAGCCCATCCCCGCGATCATGATCTGCGAGCTGCTCGGGGTCCCGTACGAGGACCGCGGCTCCTTCCAGGACGACATCGACACGTTCATGAACGGGGAGACCAGCGACGAGGACCTGATCGCGGCCTACACCGCCGTCCAGGGCTACCTCGCCGCCCTGGTGGCCGCCAAGCGCGCCCACCCCACCGACGACGTGCTCAGCGACCTGCTCGACAGTGACCTGACCGACGAGGAACTGCGCGGGATGGCCCTGATCCTGCTGGCCGCCGGGCTCGACACCACCGCCAACATGCTCGCCCTGGGCACGTTCGCGCTGCTGGAGAACCCGGAGCAGCTCGCCGCCCTGCGCGCCGACCCCGCGCTCGCCGGCCCCGCCGTGGAGGAGCTGCTGCGCTACCTCAGCGTGGCCAAGCAGTTCGTGCGGGTCGCGCTGGAGGACGTCGAGCTGGGCGGCCACCCGATCAAGGCCGGGACGACGGTCATCCTGTCCCTCGGCACCGCCAACCGCGACCCCGAGCGCTTCCCCGGGCCGCACAGGCTCGACCTGCGCCGCCAGGACGGCGGCCACCTGGCCTTCGGCCACGGCATCCACCAGTGCCTCGGCCAGCAGCTCGCCCGGGTGGAGCTGCGCGTCGCGCTCCCGGCCCTGGTCCAGCGCTTCCCCACGCTGCGCCTGGCCGTGCCCGCCGGACAGGTCGCCCTGCGCCCGGAGATCGCCGACATCTACGGCGTCAAGAGCCTGCCCGTCACCTGGGACGCCTGACCGCCGGCCGGTGACGGACGACGCCGCGGTTCCCTTTCCTCCCCTCTCTCTGGAGTGACCCATGCCCACCGTCCCTTCGGGCAGCGTGCGGGCGCCGTCCCCGGCGCGAGCCCGCGCGCTCGCCCCGGACCTGGCGCGCGGCTTCATGCTGTTGCTGATCGCGCTGGCGCACGCGCCGGTCTTCATCAGCCACGCCGACCTCGGCCCGGCGGCGCTCAACACCTTCGGCCGGTTCCTCAAGGTCTTCGCCGCCGACAACCTGGCGCGCTCGATGTTCGTGTTCCTGTTCGGCTACGGGCTCGGCCAGCTCGCCGCCGGCCGGTTCGCCAAGGGCGACGACTGGCTCGCGGTCCGCAAGCTGCTGCGCCGCCGGGGGTTCTGGCTGCTGGTCATCGGCTTCCTGCACGCGACGCTGCTGGTGCCGCTCGACATCGTCTCCACCTACGGCCTGGCGTTGCTGATCATGGCGCCGATCATGCGGGCCCGTGACTCGGTCCTGCTCTGGACCTCGGCGATCTCCCTGGTGCCCATGACTGGCCTGCTGGCCTGGCAGACCGTACGGGCGCACGCCGCCGAGGTCGCCGGCCACCCCGAGACGCTGCCGTCGATGATGAAGGACGACTTCCCCAGCCAGGTGCTCCTGCACCTGCTGGTGTGGGCGGGGAAGGCTCCGGGGGTGGTCCTGCTCGTGGTGCCCGGCATCACGATCGGCATCTGGGCCGCCCGGCGCCGGATCCTCGACGACCCCGAGCTGCACGTGGCCCTGCTCCGCCGCGTCACCTTCACCTTCCTCGCCCTGGTCGTCGCCGGCCGGCTGCCGATGGCGCTGATCTCGGCGGGCGTCTGGAAGACGGACGCGACCTGGCTGCCCGCGATCGCGCACACGTTCACCGGTCACACCGGCGGCATCGCCCTGGCCGCCGCCGTCGCCCTGGCCGCCGTCAGGATCGGCGGCGCCCACGGCCCGGTCACGACCGCGCTGGCGGCGCTCGGCCGGCGCTCGCTGACCTTCTACCTCTTCCAGTCCGTCGTGTTCGTCGCCCTGTTCTACCCCTTCACGCTGGACCTGGCCGACGACCTGGGCACCGCCGCCGTCATCGCCGTCGGCGTGGCGGTCTGGCTGGTCTCGATCGTGCTGGCCGACTGGATGCGCCGCATCGGCCACCGGGGCCCGTTCGAGATCGCCCTACGCCGGCTGTCCCGCTGATCCCCGCGGGCCGTCCGCACCTGGCCTGCTCTCCCCGGGAGGTGCGGGAGGTGTTCTCCCGCCACGCCTCCGGCAGGGCGGCCCCGCGTCACACGTGAAGCTCCGCGGCGAAGCCGAGGACGGCGGCGGCCCTGGTCAGGTCCAGCGGGACCGTGCGCCCGGGCAGCCGGCGGCGGAGCTCGGCCGTGGGGTGGAACCTGCGGAGCAGCTCCTCCGTGGGGTGGGAGACCAGGGTTTGCGGCGCGGCCACGGTGATGACGTGGAAGCCGTCCGGGCCGAGGCCGGCCAGGCACGCCCGCGCCGCGTCGCGGGTCTCCAGATAGGCCCACAGGCCGGGCGCGTGCAGGCCGGGGTCCAGCTCGCACCTTCGCGCGAAGTCGAGCAGGCGCTCGTCGAAGCCGCCGACGTACGGCAGGCGCAGGACGACCACCGACATGCCGAAGCGCCGCGCCATCGTCCGGGCGGTCAGCTCGTCGACCTGTTTCGACAGCGCGTAGGGGTCCTCGGACTGTGACGGCTGCTCCTCGTCCACCGGGACGTACGGCGGGTGGAGGGTGCGCGCGGCGAACGGCAGTCCCGAGATCGCCGTGCTGCCCGCCGTGCACACCCGCCGGATCCCGGCCCGGCCCGCCTGTTCCAGCACGGTGCAGGTGGCCTGCGTGTTGGTGGCGAACACCACCTCGGCCGGATGCCGCTCGGGAGTGGGGATCGCCGCGAGGTGGACGACGGCGTCGGCACCGTCGAGCGCGCGGCGCACGGCGTGCGGATCCGTCGCGCTGCCCTCGACGACCCGGTCGGCCTTCAGGTCGCCCGGATCGTCCAGCACGAGGGCACTGGCCGCGATCCCCCGCCGGTCGAGCAGGTCGAGCACGGCCCGGCCGATGCGGCCCGCGGCGCCGGTGACCAGGACACGTCGCATGCCTCTACTCATACACGCGCACCGCCACGACATGGGCGTACGGCGTCCCGTTGGCGGAGTCGACCACGATCCGCAGCGCGTCGGCGGTGACCGCGCCGAGGTCGTGGACGTTGCGGCGCCGGCGGTTGCCGCGCACCTCGGCCACCGTCCGCCAGCGGCCGTCCTGCCGCGCCTCCAGCCGGTAGTCGCGGATCAGCGTCGGCATGACCTCGAACGGCGTGCGGTGGTGGTGCAGGTTGATCAGGTCCTCGTTCACGTCGTCATCGGCCAGCAGGTCGACGCGGCCGATCGGCACCGGCGCGGGCCAGGTCAGTTCGAGGGTGGCGGGCAGCTCGCCCGACACCCACATGTGCGGTCCGGCGTGCGGGCGCTGGAAGCCGTCGAGCGCCCGGGACGGCGTGAACGCGCGGGTCGGGCCGGCGCGGAAGCAGAAGGTGCGGCGCAGCAGTCCGGCGTCGGTCCACTCGCGCAGGAGCTGCGGCGCCTCGTCCTGGGGGCGCAGCGGGACCCGGGTGAAGCAGAGCACGCCGGGGGTCGGCCGGTCGGCGACGTGCAGGCAGACGTCGGGGTTCGCGCGGACCAGCAGGAACGCGTTCTGCGCCTGATCCGGCCGGAAGGACGGCTCCACCCGGACCCACTGGTTCTTCCCGGGCTCCACCGCGACGCGATGCGTGGAGATCAGGCGCCGCGGCACGTAGTTCTGGCCCAGCACCGGGTCGTAGAGGTCCACGACCAGCTCGGTCGCGGCGGCCGCGTCCAGCAGGAGCTCGACGGCGTCCAGCGCCGGGTCCACCGGCAGGACCAGCCCGGCGTCGGCTGCCAGCGGCCGCGCCTCGGCCGGCGTCTCCACCTCCAGCAGGGACAACGTGCTCGACGCGGTCGCGGCGGCCGTACGGGCGAGGTCGGCGGGGTCCTCGTACGGCACGCCGATGATCGAGCCGTCCTCCCGCAGGAGCGCCGTCCGCAGGTCGCGCGCGTCCAGCTCCCTCGGCGCGACCCCCTCTGCCACGCACAGGGCGGCCGCGGTGCCGGCCGCCTGGCCGATCGTGGCGCAGGTGGCCATGACCCTGGTCGAGCCGAACGCCACGTGCGACGCCGAGATGTTGCGCCCGGCCATGAGCAGGTTCGGCACGTCGCGCGAGTACAGGCAGCGATAGGGGATGTGGTAGATCCCGTCGGCGTAGCGCTGCCGGGCGCCGTCCTCCTTCGCGTACATGCCCTGCGGCGGGTGCAGGTCGATCGACCACCCGCCGAAGGCGACCCGGTCGTCGAACGGCGTCTGGCCCAGCACGTCGTGCTGCGTGAGCACGTGGTCGCCGAGGAAGCGGCGGTACTCCCGCTTGCCCGGCAGCGCGCCCACCCACTCCAGGGTCATGGTCTCCGCGTCGAACCTGCCCGAGTTCTTGATGTGGTCCCAGATGCCGTAGATGACCGACCACAGCTCGTCGCGGATGCGGTCGTTGTCGTGCACGGTGTCCAGCTCGCCGCCGAACTCGATCCACCAGTAGGCGCAGCCGTTGTCGCCCGCCCTGATGATGCGCCGCTCGGGGATCGACGTCGTGGTGATGTCCTTGGCGAAGCTCGGCGGGACGTAGCGGACCGGCTCGCCCGCGTCCTTGGTGTAGAACAGCAGCGTGCTGCCGAGCGTGATGGCGTCCGGCTCCTCGGGCGCCCACGGCTCGCCGTACTCCGCGCGGCCCTCGCGGCCGATCCGGTGGCTCGCGCCGGCCAGGTGGCCGACCAGCCCGTCACCGGTGCAGTCGAGGAACATCGGCGAGGCGAAGGTGATCAGCCGTTCGGAGCCCATCATCCAGCCGGTCACCGAGCGGATCCGGCCCTCCTCGCACGCCACCTCGCGCACGTCGGTGTTGAGGAACAGCGCGATGTTCGGCTCCTGCCGGACGAGGTCGAGCACGGTCGTGTCCCAGAAGTACGGGTTGCCGTGCGGGTTCCGGTACTGGTTCTCCAGGAACAGCTCGCCCATGATGCCGCCCTCGCGGGCGTGGTGGTTCTTGCCGTGCCCGGTCGCGCCGACCACCCAGACCCGCACCTCGCTGCTGGAGTTGCCGCCGAGGACGGGCCGGTTGGTGACCAGGGCGACCGTGCGGCCCAGCCGGGCCGCGGCGACGGCGGCGCTGACACCGGCCAGGCCGCCGCCGACCACGGTCACGTCGTGCGAAAGGGTTTCCGATCTCATAGCTCCAGCCCGTAGTAGAGACGCGGGGCGCCGTCCAGCGTGACCTGGGCGCGGCGGCCCCTGGCGGTGATCGTGCGCTCCTGCCCGATGCAGTCGATCTCCCGGACCGTCCGGCCCGAGGTCTTCAGCGACACGCGGGTCTTGGTCGGCCAGTGGTCGACCCAGGCTTCCGGGTGCGGGTACCACTGGCCGTCGCCGTGGTCGCGGTTCAGGATGTAGCCGTCCTTGCGGCTCCACAGGATCGCCAGCCTGCCCCGCGGCGTGTCGAACAGCAGGCCCTTCAGGTCGGGGTCGGCGAAGGTGAGCCAGCGTTCGAAGGTCGCGCCCTCCAGGTGGCGGGTCGCCGTGGCGAACGCGAGCAGCGCCGGCTTGGTGCTGGTGTCGCGGTTCAGCAGTCCGAAGTGGTATTCGGGGTTGCCGGGGTCGGCTTCCTGCGGGTGGTGGATGGTGCTGTCGTGGGGCTGGTACCAGTTGACGCCGTCCACGCCCTCCGACAGGCAGAGCGCGAGCTGCAGCAGCGTGTTCTCGGCGGCCTGCCGGTGGGTGTCGTTCCACCAGTGGTTGGGCCGGGTGCAGGCGTACACCTCGGTCAGCCACAGCTCCTTGCCGCCGCCGTATTCGTCGAGGGTCTGCCTGGCCTTGCGCAGCGCGCCGAGGAAGTTCCAGTAGGAGCCGTTGGAGCCCTGCTCCCACTCCTCCGGCGGCGGCGCGTAGTCGGCGGTGAAGTTGCCCCGGCCCGGGTGGAAGGCGAAGGCGTCGATCAGGTCCCAGCCGCCGGCCGCGTGGAAGTTGGTCGTCCAGCGGTGGTCCATGCCGCCCAGCCCGCAGTTCATCAGCTTGATGCCGGAGTCCTTGAGCCGGTCGTGGATGGGCTTCAGGCCGTCGCGTACGTACTCCGCCGCCTTCTGCCCGGACATCCAGGGCTGGTTCAGCTCGTTGGCCACCTCGAAGTAGGCGGCGCCCGACTGCTTGGCGATCGCCGCCCGGTCGTCGGCCCAGGCGGCGATCTGCTGCGCCGTGCCGTTGAAGATGACGCCGCCGAGCTGGACGTTGTGCTTGATGCCGAGCGCGTCGAGCTCGGCGGGCGGGATGCCGGGCGCGCCGTCGTAGGCGATGCGCACCCACGTGACGCCGAGCTTGCGCATCAGCCGGCCGACCTGCTGCTTGCCGGGGACCAGGAGCCAGGTGTAGTTCGCGATGCCGAACTTGCCGTCGCCGCGGTAGGCGTACGGCTTGAGCGTGGCCAGGTTCGTCCGCGCGAACGCCTCCTCGCTTCCGGAGGTGGCTCTGACCTCGGTGAACACGATGCCCTGCGCGGGGCCGCGCACGGTGAACGTCTCCTGCCACGCGCCGCCGGGTTCGACGGTCCTGCTGAGCGTGCCGGTGCCGAGGACGGCGCCGCCGAAGTCGCGGGCCCACCAGGTGAGGGTGACCGGCTTGGCGGCCGGGCCGCCGTTGACCACCTGGGCGTTGACCGCCAGGGTCGCGAAGGGCTCGTAGAGGCCGAAGGGCTGCTCGCTCCACACGTCCACGCCGAGCGGGGCCGCGGTCGCCACGGCGTTGGCGGCGCCGGGCCGCATGTCGCCGAGCACCAGCTCCACCCGGGTCGTCCCGTCGGCGTCGGCCGGCGCGTGGATCCAGGTGGCGTTGGTGAACGACGGCCGGGAGGCCGCCAGCCGGAAGCAGGCGCTGGTGCCGTCCCACGTCTCCTGGTAGAGCGAGCCCGCGTTGATCTCGTACGGGACGCCGCCGCGCGGGTCCTTCGTCCAGACCGTGGCGGGCACGTACCGCTCCGGGGCGGTGTTGCCGATGAGGGCGCGGGAGAACATGTAGCCGCCGGGGGTCAGGGTGGTGCTGCCGGTCACCTCCCAGCGCAGGCTCGCCCGGCGGGCGGCGACGGTGAACGTGCCGCGCACGGTCACCGCCGAGGCGCCGGCCGACATCCTGTAGGCGACCTGGAGCGCGGGGCGGCCGTCCACGGTGGTCAGGCTGGGCGTGCCGCCGAACGTGCGCTGCTGGCCGAGCACGCTGTCCTTGATCATGAAGTGGCCGATCCTGAGACGATCGGTCCCGGAGCCGTCGCGGACCAGGATCGAGCCGTCGGCCTCGGCGACGAGCGTGATGCCGTCGGCGGTGATCGAGAGGCTGCCAGCATCGGCATCGGCGTGGGCGGGGGTGATGGTGAGCGCGGAGGCCGCGCCGGTGATCGCGGCGGCCTGGATGAGGGTGCGGCGGGAGACTTCAGGCATGGGGGGACTGCCTTTCGTGATCGGCGTTGCGGGTCAGCCTTTGACGCCGGTGAAGCCGAGTCCGGCGACGACGTACTTCTGGAAGACGAGGAAGAGCAGGACCGGCGGGGCCAGGGCCATCGCCATGCTGGCGATGAGGATGTCCTGCGGCGCCTGGTCGGCCAGCGTGGCCAGGGCGACGCTGATGGGCTGCTTGGCCGGGTCGGTGATGGCCACCAGCGGCCAGATGAAGTCCTTCCAGCTGTGCATGATCGCGATCAGGCTGATGACGGCCAGGATCGGCCGGCTCATCGGCAGCACGATCCTGGTCAGGAGCTGCCAGGAGTTGGCGCCGTCGACCCTGGCCGCGGCGAACAGCTCGGGCGGCAGCGCGTCGAAGAAGCGCTTGGCCAGCAGGACGTTGAAGGCGCTGGCTCCGGCGGGCAGCCAGATCGCCCAGTAGGAGTCGACCAGGCCCAGGTCGATGATGGTCAGGAAGAGGCTGGTCATGGAGACCGTGTAGGGGACGAACATGGTGGCGAGGATCGCGCCGTAGATCACGGTGCCGAGCCGGGGTCTCAGCACCGACAGGGCGTAGCCGGCGGTGACCGCGACGACGAGCTGCACGGCCCAGGAGCCGCCGACGACCTGGAGGGTGTTGAGCAGGTAGTGGCCGATGCCCAGGTCGTTCCACGCGGTGCCGAAGTTCTCCGGCCGGGGGTCGCCGGGCCACAGCTGGAGCGGTTCGGCGATCAGGTCGGTGGCCGGCGAGACCGCGCCCTTGACGGTCATGTAGAGCGGGCCGATGCCGATCACCGCCAGGACGGCCAGGGTGAGCCACTGGACCGTGCGCACCGCGGCCCTGACGGCCGGGCGGCGCTCCTCGACGTGGGAGATCAGGCTCATGCGGAACTCCAGCTGCGGGTGGCCCGCAGGTAGATCGTGGACAGCAGGCCGAGGAAGATCGCCAGGAGGAAGGCGAGCGCGGCGGCCTGGCCGTAGTCGCCGTCGCGGAAGGCGTACCTGAAGATCAGCAGGAGGACCGTGAGCGTGCTGTTCTCCGGGCCGCCGTCGGTGAACACGTACGGTTCGGTGAACACCTGGGTGGTGCTGACCAGCTGCAGGAGCAGCAGCAGGCCGATGGTGGGGCGGAGCTGGGGCAGGGTGATGTGCCACAGCCTGCGCGCGATCGACGCGCCGTCCATCTGCGCCGCCTCGTAGAGCTCGGCGGGGATGGTGACCAGCGCGGCCAGGTAGATGAGGACCGTGCTGCCCATCCAGGCCCAGGTGGACTGGATGACCAGGCTGAGCATGGCGGTCCTGGGCGACTCCAGCCAGGGGAAGGGGCCCAGGCCGGCCAGGCCCAGCAGCTCGTTGAACAGCCCGTGGCCGGGGTCGTAGAACCACTTCCACAGCAGGATCGCCACCACCGGCGGGATCACCACCGGGAGGTAGACGAGGAAGCGGTAGATCCCCGCGCCCTTGCGCACCGTCGACATGACGGTGGCCAGGATCAGCGGCGCGGGGAACCCGATCAGCAGGCCGAGCCCGACGAACAGCAGGGTGTTGGCGATCGCCGTGGACAGCAGCGGGTCCCGCAGGAGCGCGGTGAAGTTGTCCAGCCCCACCCAGGTGGCGGGGTCGACCAGGTTCGTCTCCTGGAAGGAGATCAGCAGTCCCCTGATCATCGGCCAGTAGGAGAACGCCCCGAAGGCGACGAAGGCCGGGATGAGGAAGAGGAACGCCATGACGGGGTTCCCCCGCCTCCTGGCGTGTGGCGCCACGGTCACTGCCGGCTCGCGGCGAGCTTGGTGTTGACGTCGGTCTCCGCCTGGGCCAGGAGGGCGCTGACGTCGGCGTCCTTGTCGGTCAGGACGGCCTGCACCACGCTGTCGAGCACGGCGTAGACGGCCTGGGCCTGCACCGGGGGCTCGGCGCGGAGTTCGAGCTCGGGCGTGCCCTCGACCCACGGCCGGAAGTGCTCGAGCTTGACGTTCACGTACGGCTTGACGGCCTCGTCGATCTTGGCCTGCTGGGCCTCGTCGAACATCGGCAGCGTCGGCACGCCCACGGCGGCGTTCGGGTCGGCCGCCAGCGCCTTGGCCCGCTCGGCGGCGGCGCCGGTGTCGTACTGCGGCTGGGCGTAGGCGAACAACAGCCACTTCACGGCAGCGGCCGTCTTCTCCGCGGAGGCCGATCTGGGCACCATGTAGACGTCGCCGCCGATCATCGTGGCGTTCCCGCCCGCCTGGGGCATCGGGCCGACGCCGAACGCGTCGGTGTCCTTCATGCCGTAGGTCATCTTGGCCAGCCGGTAGGTGCCGGGCGTGCCCAGGTACATGCCGATCTCGCCGGCGGCGAACCGTTTGATCACGTCGTTCTGGTCGATGAGCTGGTTGTCGCCCATGGAGTCGTCGCTCCAGCGCATCTCCTTGAGCAGGGTCAGGGCCTGGCGTGCCGGCTCGGCGTTGAAGGCCGCCACCCACGAGCCGCCGTCCTGCTTCTCCATGTCGCCGCCGAAGGCGTAGGTGAGCTTCGTGAGCTGCCAGCCGCCCTGGTTGTTCTTGGACTCGTGCACGAACCCGGCCTTGCCGGTCTTCTCGGCGATCCGCCTGGCGTGGTCGCGGACCTCGTCCCAGGTCGCCGGCGGCCGGTCGGGGTCGAGGCCGGCCTTCTCGAACAGGTCGCGGTTGTAGACGAGTCCCATCGCGAACGGCGACTGGGGCACGCCGTACACCTGGCCGGCGCTGTCGCTCAGCGGCCGCAGCACCTGCGGGTTGAACTCCTTGTAGTGCGGCCACCTGGCCAGCTCCGCGGTGAGCGGCTTGACCTGCTTGCGGGCGATGAGCCCCTGCGGCTCGGTGAGCGGCACCTTGATCACGTCCTCGACCTTGCCGCCGGCCAGCTTGGCGGAGAACGTCAGCGGGTCGTAGTCGGCCGAGGAGCCTTCGACGGCGATGCCGGGGTTCTGCTTCTCGAAGTCGGCGGCCATCTTCTCGAACGCGGCCAGGCCCGGCTTGTCGGTCGCCGGCGGCATGCCCTGGACCCTGAGGGTGATGGTGCCGGACTCCTGACCGGAACCGGAGGACGAGCCGCACGCGGCGAGGGCCGTGGCCAGGGCGGCGACGCCGAGGGCAGCGGTGGTCTTCTTCATCTGAACTCCCGCATTCAGGTCATAGCAGGATGAATGGTGTTAAAGATGGCATGACGGGATGGCGGTACGGCACGCCGCACCGCGGGAGACCCTTCGGTCAGTGGCGCACGGGCCCGGTCGAGGATCTGGGGATGAGCCGGGAGCCGATCTCCACCACGCGCCCGCCGCCCCGCTCGCCGATGGTGTCGAGCAGCAGGTCGGTGGCCTGGGTGGCGAGCTCCTCGGCCGAGATGCGGATGGTGGTCAGCGACGGGGTGGAGGTCTCGGCCAGCAGCGTGTCGTCTATGCCGATCACGCTGACGTCGCCCGGCACGCTGACGCCGAGCTTGGCGAGCTGGTGCAGCACGCCGAGCGCGACCAGGTCGTTGTGGGCGAGCACCGCGGTGGCCCCCGAGGAGGTGACCAGGGTGGCGGCGTGCACGCCGGTCTCGAAGCGCGGCTCGTACGGGCCGAACTCGACGAGGGACAGGCCGTGCGCCTCGAACGCCTCCTTTATCGACTTGCCCCGGCTGAGCTCGGGCCGCGAGCCGTTGACGAAGACGCAGCGGGAGTGGCCGTAGGCCTTCAGGTGCTCGGCCGCCTGGGAGATGCCGGCGGTCAGCGAGATGTGGACCTCCGGGATGCCGGGCACGTGCCGGTTCACCAGCACCACCGGCATGGTCGCGGCCAGCTCGGCGAGCCGGTCCTCGGCCAGGGTGGAGGCCCACAGGATCATGCCGTCCACCCGCTTGGAGACCGCGGCGATGGTCTCCAGCTCGTCGGACTCCCGCTCGTCGGTGTCGGCGGCGAGCACGGTGTAGCCGAGCCTCCTGGCGCGGGCCTGCATCGCCTTCATGATCGGCGGGAAGAACGGGTTGGCGATGTCGGGGATGATCAGCCCGAGCGACTCGGTCTTCCCGCCGCGCAGCGAGCGGGCCGCCGGGTTGGGCGTGTAGCCCAGTTGCGCGGCGGCGTCCCTGATGCGCCGCAGGGTCTGCGGCTGCACCTGGTCGGGGGCGGTGAACGCGCGGGAGACGGTCGAGACCGACACCCCCGCCGCCTGCGCCACCTGCCGGATCGTCACTGCCACGCCGCCCTCCTCGTCATCGGTACGGAGGATGCTCGCAAACGTTCCCGGGAACCGTCAAGAGTGTTCTTCACCTTTCTGACCGGCCCGAATCCGCCCCTGGTCAATCCAGTCGGGATGTTGCATGATTTGTTGCGAAAATCCCGGTAACGTTCTCATTGGAGTTCGCCTGTGAAGATCACTGGTTGGGAAGTGCTCACCCTCCCCGAGCACGGCGACAGCATGATGCTCGTCGTCATCGACACCGACGAGGGCGTGCACGGCATCGGCGAGGTGGGCATCCGATCACGGCAGAAGGCGGTCGCCGGGGCGATCGACCACCTGGGCGACCTGCTGCTCGGCGAGGACCCCGCCAGGATCGAGCACCTGTGGCAGGTGATGTTCCGCCGCGGCTTCTTCCCCGCCGACCGGATCCTGTCCTCCGCCATCGCCGCGATCGACGTCGCGCTGTGGGACATCCGGGGCAAGACGCTGGGCGTGCCGGTCTACGAGCTGTTCGGCGGGCGGGTGCGCGACCACGTCCCCGCCTACGCGCACCTGGGGGACGACTACCACGACCTCGACGCGTTCCTGGACCGGGCCAGGGTGCTCATCGCGGACGGCTGGCGGCACCTGCGCTTCGCCGTGCCCCACGACCGCGACGGCACGCTCGACCAGCGCGCCTCGATGCGCTGGGGCATCGAGCTGTTCCACGCCGTACGCCAGGCCGTCGGCGACGACGTGGAGCTGATCCTCGACGTGCACACGCGGCTCGACCTGCCCGAGGCCGTGACGCTGTGCCGCGAGATCGAGTCGGCCAAGCCGTACTTCGTGGAGGACCCGCTGCGCTGCGAGAGCCTCGAGGTGTACCGGTCGCTGCGATCGCGCACGGCGGTGCCGCTCGCGGCGGGCGAGCAGCTCGGGTCCAAATGGGAGTTCCAGCGCCTCGTCGAGCAGGACCTGGTCGACTACGCCCGGGTGGACGTCGCCGTGGCGGCCGGGCTCACCGAGGCCAGGAAGATCGCCGCGATGTGCGAGACGCACTACGTCAAGCTGGCCACCCACAACCCGCTCGGCCCGGTCACCGCCGCCTCCTCGCTGCACCTGAACCTGGCCTCGCCGTACGTCGGCGTGCAGGAGCACCAGGCGCTGCCCGAGCTGGCCCACGTCTTCACCGCCCGGCCCGTGGTGCGCGGCGGCCGTTTCGCCATCCCCGACCTGCCCGGTCTGGGCGTCGACCTCGATCGCGCCCGGGCCCGCGCCTACCAGGCCACGGCCGCCGAACGCCCCCACCTGCGCACCCCCGACGGCGCCTTCACCAACTGGTGATCGCGCCTCTACCCGGCCCTGCGGGCGCGGACGAGCACGAAGGTCCCGAGCCCGGCAGCCAGGAGGACCAGCGCCAGAACGGCGAGACCCTGCCGGCCGAGCACGCAGGCGGCCGGGGTGACGGGCTTCTGCGTGTCATGCCCCCATCATCCCCGGGCGGGGGCGGGGGCGGGACGGCAAAGAGACGGGAAGGAACGGGGCCGGGTGGGCTACGGCCCGAGCGGGGCGGGGTAGGCCCTCTCCGCCGGGCCGCCACCGAGGAGCGGGGGCGCGTGCCCGCTCAACGGGGAGTGCCTGTGAGAGTCGTCGTCGACCTGACGCGCTGCCAGGGATACGGGCAGTGCGCTTTCCTCGCGCCGGACGTCTTCAGCATGCGCGAAGAGGCGCTCCTGTACGACCTCGACCCCGGCGACGAGCAGCGCGGGCACGTGCTGCGGGCGGCCGCGGCCTGCCCGGTCCAGGCCATCCATCTCGACTGGACCGAGACGTACGCCACCCAGGGACAGCCCCGGCCGTCCGGCCGGAAGATGACCGACGGCCGCATCGTCATCGTCGGCGCGTCGCTGGCGGGGGCCAGGGCCGCGGGGGTGCTCAGGCGGGAGGGGTTCGCCGGTTCGCTCACGGTGATCGGCGACGAGCGGCAGGAGCCGTACGACCGGCCGCCCCTGTCCAAGCAGGTGCTCACCGGCCAGGTCGCGCCCGGCCACACGATGCTGCCCCACCTGCGCGAGGTCGACGCCGAATGGCTGTGGGGCACCCCGGCGGCCGGGCTCGACATGGCCGGCAAGCAGGTGCGGCTGGCCGACGGCCGCGAGATCGGCTTCGACCGGGTGCTGCTCGCCACGGGCACCCGGGCCCGGCCGTGGCCGGACGAGGCGGAGGCCGCGCTGGAGGGCGTCCACACGCTGCGCACCACGGCCGACGCCGAGCGGCTGCGCGCCGCGCTGGCCGCCCGGCCCGGCCGGGTGCTCGTGCTCGGCGCCGGGTTCACCGGCAGCGAGATCGCCTCCGTCTGCCGCGAGCTGGACCTGCCGGTGACGGTCGTCGAACGCGGTCCCGCCCCGCTGGTCAACGCGCTCGGCGGCGTGATCGGCGACGTGGCGGCCGCGTTGCAGCGCGAGCACGGCGTGGACCTGCGGTGCGGCACGACGGTGACGGCGCTGGAAGGCGACGGGCAGGGCCGGTTGCGCGGGGCCCGCCTGTCCGACGGCAGCACCGTCGAGGCGGACGTGGCCGTCGTCGCGCTCGGCTCGATCCGCAACGTCGAGTGGCTGCGCGACTCCGGGCTGGCCGCCGGGGTGTGGGGCGTGGCCTGCGACGCGGGCTGCCGTGCCGTGGACACCAACGGCCTGGTCACCGACGACGTGTTCGTCGCCGGGGACATCGCCCGCTTCCCGCACCCGCTCTACGACTACCAGTTCATGACGCTGGAGCACTGGGGCAACGCGGTCGCCCAGGCGGAGATCGCCGCCCACAACATGGTCAGCGACCAGGCGCACCGGTGGCCGCACCTGTCGGTGCCTGTGTTCTGGTCCACCCAGTTCGGCGTCAACATCAAGTCGGTCGGCGTGCCGACGTTCGCCGACGAGGTCGTCATCACGCAGGGCTCTGTCGCCGAGCGCCGCTTCGCCGCCGTCTACGGCTACCGGGGCCGCATCACCGCGGCGGTGACGTTCGACCAGGGGCTGTGGCTGGAGTTCTACCAGCGGCTGATCGAGTCGGCGGCGCCGTTCCCGCCGGAGTTCCGCCACGTCGATCAGGACGGCGACGGCGGGCCGGTGCCCGCGCGGGTGCCCGAACGGCTGGTCGCCACGGCGGGGGCCACCGTCGTGGTGACCGGCCACGACCCGGCCGAGCGCCGCGCCTCGCTGCTGCACGCGCCGCAGAGTTGATCGCCCCGGCAGGAGAAGACATGACCACGACCTCGTCCAGCGCCTTCGAGCGGATCCTCGACCCCTCGGGCCGCGCCGACCCCTACCCGCTGTTCGGCGAGCTGCGCCGCACTCCGGTCGCGCGCCAGCCCGACGGCACGTACGTCGTCAGCACCTACCGCGAGATCGTCGCGCTGCTGCACGACCCGAGGGTCAGCTCCGACCGCCGCAACCTCGGCGGCCCGGACGCGGACCCGGGCGCGAGCGGGAAGGAGGACGGCGCGATCTCGTTCATCGGGCTGGACCCGCCCGCGCACGACCGGCTGCGGCGGCTGGCCATGCGCCACTTCGGGCCGCCGCACTCCCCCGGCGTCGTGGACGGGCTGCGGCCGGCGATGCTGGCCATCACCACGGAGCTGATCGACGGCATCGCCGGCAAGCGGCGGGCCGACCTGGTGGACGAGGTCGCCTACCCGCTGCCCGTGGCGGTGATCTGCCGGCTGCTGGGCGTCCCGCAGGAGGACGAGCCGCAGTTCCACGCCTGGGCCGACCAGATCGTGGAAACGCTCGGACCGGGCGAGGAGAACCGCGCCGAGCGCGAGCGCGAACGCCTGGCCGTGGCGCGGGACCTGGAGCGCTATCTCGGCGGGCTGGCCGAGGAGCGCCGCCGGCAGCCGGGCGACGACATGCTGTCCGGGTTCGTCACGTACCGGGGGCCCGAGGGCGGCATGTCGCCCGAGGAGGTCGTCTCCACCGCCGTGCTGCTGCTCATCGCGGGCCACGAGACCACGATCAACCTCATCGCCAACGGCATGCTCACCTTCCTGCGCGATCCCGGCCTGCTCGACCGCCTGCGCGCCGATCCCGGCCTCATCGTCCCCGCCGTGGAGGAGCTCCTGCGGTACGAGCCGCCGGTGCAGCTGGTGTCCTCGCGGATCGCCCTGGACGACATCGTGATCGCCGGCACGACGATTCCCGCCGGATCGCCGATCGTGCTCGCCCTGGCGGCGGGCAGCCGCGACCCCGGCCACGTGGCCGACCCGGACCGCTTCGACCCGTGCCGTGCCCGCAACGAGCACCTGGGCTTCGGCGGCGGCGTCCACTACTGCTTCGGCGCGCCGCTGGCCAGGCTGGAGGCGCAGATCGTGCTGGCCGAGCTCGTCCGCAGGCTGCGCGGGCCGCGCCTGGTCGCCGACCCGCCGCCGTACCGCCCGAGCGCCGTGCTGCGCGGGCCGCGCCACCTGCTGGTCGACTACGAGGGCGTCGCCCCTGCCTGAACCGTTTTGGATTTCAGAGTCCATTACGTGTTAGGGTGTCCGTCATGGGCAGGCCACGGATGTTCGACGAGGTCAAGGTGCTCGACGCCGCGGCGGGCGAGTTCCGGGTGCGCGGGTTCGCCGGCACGTCGACCGAGCAGGTGTGCGAGGCGGCGGGCGTGCGGCGCAGCAGCCTCTACAACACCTTCGTCTCCAAGGACGAGCTCTACGTCCGCGCGCTGGAGCGCTACGTCGAGGTGACGGGCGCGCGGCAGGCCGCGATCCTCACCGACCAGGGCGTGCGCGGCGCCGAGCGGCTGCGCAGGCTCGTCGACGTGGTGGTCGCCGAGGAGCACGACGCCGCCGCCAGGGGCCACGCGGCCGGGTGCATGGTCGTGCACGGCTTCATGGACCCCGGCCTGCGCGAGCGGGACGAGCGCGTCGCCCGCCTCCTCGACCGCGACCTGCGCGAGCGGCGCGCCCTGGTGGGCGAGGCGATTCGCGCCGGGCAGCTCGACGGCAGCATCTCCCCCGGCGTCGACCCCGACGACGGCGCGCTGCTGGTCAGCACCGTCATCTCCGGCCTGCGGATCACCGCGCAGGCCGGCACGGACCCCGAGACCCTGCGGCGGATCGCGCTGGCGGGGCTGCACGCCCTCCTGGGCTGACCCGCCGCCCCGGCCCTCGAAGGGCTTCCGCATGCCCTCATTTTGGATTCTCAATCACAGAAAGCCGATGACATGACCCGAACGGTTCCCCTGGTCGTCTACGTCCTGGCCGCCGGCATCTTCGCGATGGTGACCAGCGAATTCGCCGTCGCCGGCCTCATGCCCCAGCTCGCCGAGGGACTCGGCACCGGCATCGAGCGGATCGGCTACCTGGTGACGATCTTCGCCGTGGCGATGGCGGTCGGCGGTCCGGTCCTGACGATGGCGCTGCTGCGCGTACCGCCGAAGACCGCGCTGCTGGTCGTCATCGCCGTCTTCCTCGCCGGCAACGTCCTGGCCGCGCTCGCGGCCTCATACCCGGTCATGGTGGTCGCGCGGGTCGTCAGCGGGGTGGCCTCGCAGGCGTTCTTCGGCATCGCCGTGTCGATGTGCGCCCGCGTGGTCGACGAGCGGATGCGCGGCCGGGCGGTCGGCGTGGCGATGAGCGGGCTCATGCTCGGCACGCTGCTCGGGCTGCCGCTGGCGACGTTCGTCGGCGGGCGGCTCGGCTGGCAGGCGGCCTTCTGGACCATCTCGGCGCTCACCGTGATCGCCGCGATCCTCACCGTCGCCTACGTCCGCGACCCCGCGCGGCCCGACGCCGCGGCGGCTCCGCCGGCGTCGCTGCGCGACGAGCTCGCCGTGCTGCGCCGGCCGCAGTTCCTGCTGGCGATCGTCTCCAGCACGCTGATCATCGGCGCGACGTTCTCCGCGTTCAGCTTCTTCACCCCCGTCCTGACCCGGGTCACCGGCTTCGGCGAGGGCACCGTCCCGCTGCTCCTGCTCGCCTACGGCGCCGCCACGCTGATCGGCAACGCGATCGTCGGCCGGCTGGCCGACCGGCGCACCGTCGCCACGCTGCTGACCGGCACCGCGCTCAACGCGGTCTCCCTGGCGGGGCTGGCGCTCTTCACCGACGTCCCCGCCGCGGCGGTGGCGTTCATGCTCGGCATCGGCCTGACCGGCGTGACCATGAACCCCGCGATGGCCGTGCGCGTGCAGCGAGCCGGCAGCACCGCGCCGCTGGTCAACACCGTGCACTCCTCGTTCATCACGCTCGGGGTCGTCCTCGGCTCCGCGATCGGCTCGGCGCTCATCCCCGGCTACGGGCTCCGCGCCCCGATCGTGCTGGGCGTCGTGCTGGCCGTCCTGGCGATCCTCACGATCCTGCCCGCGCTCGCCAGCCGCTACCTGCGCACCGGCGACCGCGACGAGGCCGCCGAACCGGCCCTCTCCCCCGTGTGACGGCCGGGCCGGGGGCGAGGAGGCCGGTACGTCATGGGCGGCCGTCCGGGCTGACGGGCTACGGCGTGCGGGAGGGCAGGGCGACGGCGGCGAAGAGGCCGAGCGCGGTGCCGGCGGCGGCGGCGTACACCGCGGCCGGCATCCCCCACGCGGCGGAGACCGCGACCAGGACCGCCAGGCCGGTGGCGATGCCCACCTGGAAGGCGGTCGACGCCATCCCGCTCGCCGTGCCCTGCTCGTGATCGGCCACCCCCGTGCCGGTGGCGGCGAACATGGCGGGGAAGACGATGCCCATCCCCAGCCCGTAGACGACCACGCCAGGAAGCAGCGCGACGAAGCCGGCCTGGGCGCCCATCGAGGCGGCGAGCAGGACGTTCCCGGCCACCCCGGCGAGCAGTCCGACGATCAGCGTCGTACGGGTGCCGAAGCGGTGCATGAGCCGCTCGGAGCAGAAGTCCCCGGCGGCGATGACCAGCGACATCACCAGGAACGCCAGCCCGGCCTGGAGCGCGGTGTAGGCGAGCACGTCCTGGAAGTACAGCGTGAGGAAGAACATGACGGTGTTCATGGCCGCCCCGAACGGGACGATCACCAGGATGCCCGCGCTGAGGTTGCGGTTGGCCAGCAGGCGCAGCGGCATCAGCGGCGAGCGGCTGCGCGCCTCGATCGCCACGAACCCGGCCAGCGACAGCACCGCGAGCACCCCCGCCACGGCCACCGTCGTGGTGAGCCCGGCCTCACCGGCCTGGGCGATGGTGAACACCAGCAGCGTGGCCCCGGCCGTCCCGGTGATCGCCCCGGGGATGTCGAACGCGCCGCGCGCCTGCGGACGGTCGGCGTCGAGCAGCGTGAACGCGCCGATCAGCGCCGCGCCCACCAGCGGGAGGTTCACCCAGAACACGGCCTGCCAGCCGAAGGCGTGGGTGAGCAGCCCGCCCAGCAGCGCGCCCAGGCTGAGCCCGCCCGCCCCGGCCAGCGCCCACCACATCAGCGCCCGGTTGCGCTGCCTGCCCTCGGCGAACACCGTGTTCACCAGCGACAGCGTGGCGGGGAACACGAGCGCCGCGCCGATCCCCTGCAACACCCGGGCGACGATCAGCGGCGCCGGGGAGGAGGCCAGGCCACCGAGGACCGAGGCCGCGCCGAACAGGATCAATCCGGCGTTCAGCGTCCTGCGCCGCCCCAGCAGGTCGGCCAGCCGGCCGCCCAGCAGCAGGAACCCGCCGTAGAAGACGGCATAGGCGCTGACCACCCACTGCAGGCCGTGCGCGGTGAAGCCCGCGTCCTGCCCGATGTGCGGGAGCGCGACATAGATGATGGTGAAGTCCAGCGACGTGATCAGATTGGCGAACGCCAGGAGGGCGAGGGTCAGCCCGGCCAGCCGGCCCGGCCTGCTTTGCGTGACAGTCATGATCCCGACCGTAGGAACCACACCCCATCCTCCGAATCGGTAAAAATTACGGAATTGCGGTTGGCCGGGCAGGGTTACGTATGGGTACTGACACACCTACGGACGGAGGACCGGTGCTGTACGGGCGGGCAGCCGAGCAGGAAGCCGTCGAGGCGCTCCTGACCGCCGCCGCGAGCAGGCGCAGCGGCGCCGTGGTGATCCGCGGCGAGGCCGGCATCGGCAAGTCGGCGCTCGCCGACTGGACCGCCTCCACCGCCGCCGCGCGCGGCTTCCGCATCCTGCGCGTGACCGGCGTGGAGAGCGAGGCCGACCTGGCGTACGCGGGCCTGGTCCAGCTGCTCTGGCCCGTCCAGGAGCACATCGCCGCCCTCCCCCCGCCCCAGGCCGACGCCCTGCGGGCGGTGCTGGGCACCGGTGGCGCCACCGGCGTGGACCGCTTCCTCAACGCCCTGGCCGTGCTCACCCTCCTCACCGAGCTCGCCGACCGGCAGCCCGTGCTCTGCCTCGTCGACGACGCCCACTGGGTCGACCGCGCCACGACGGAGGCGCTGCTGTTCACCGCCCGGCGCCTGGCCGCGGAGGGCGTCGTCATGGTGTTCTCGGCCCGCACCGGCTCCTTCGACGCCGCCGGCCTCGCCGAACTCCACCTGTCACGCCTGAGCGACGCCGACGCGGCGCGGGTCCTCGCCGCGCGCAAGCTCCCGGCGGCCCTGGCGGAACGGATCATCGCCGAATCGGGCGGCAACCCCCTCGCGCTCGTCGAGTTCGCCGCCTCGCCCGCCCCCCAGCCGGACCCCGCGGCCCCGCTGCCGGTCCCCGACCGGCTCACCGGCCTGTTCCACGCGCAGATCGCCGGCCTCCCCCAGCGCACCCGCACCATGCTCTCCCTGGCCGCCGCCGAGGGCCGCGGCCACCTGCCCACCCTCGCCACGGCCGGGCGAGCGCTCGGCGCGACCCTGAGCGACCTCGACAAGGCCGACCGCGCCGGGCTGATCTGCATCACGACGGACCGGGTCGTCTTCCGCCACCCGATGATCCGCAACGCCGCCTACCACGCCCTCGCGCCCAGCCGCCGGCTCGCCGTCCACGCCGCCCTGGCCGCCGCGATCGACGACCCCGACCTGCGCGTACGCCACCTGTCCGCCGCCACCACCGAGCCGCACGAGCCGACCGCCGCCGACCTCGCCGCAGCCGCGAGCCGGGCGCACGCCCGGGGCGCGTACGCCTCGGCCGCCCACCTGTACGAGCGGGCCGCCCGGCTCACCCCCGACCCGCGCCGCCGCGCCGAACGCCGGGCGCGAGCCGCCGAGCAGGCCCTCGCCGCGGGGGACACCGACCACGCCGAGACCCTCGCGGCCGACGCCGCCACCACGACGGCCGACGGCCCCCACCGGGCCCGCGTCGCCCGGGTCCGCGCCACGGTCGCCTTCGAACGCGAGAACCCCGGCCACGCGGCCCTCCTGCTCATCGACGGCGCCACCGGGGCCGAACCGGACGACGCGGCCGAGATGCTCCGGCTCGCCGCGGGCTACGGCTGGTTCTCCGGCGACCCCGCCACCGTCCACACCGCCGCCGCGCGCCTCGACGCCCTCGGCCTGCCCGACGACACGGCGACCGGCATGGCGCTGCTCATCGAGCAGGACTACCCGGCCGGCGTGCGCCGGCTCGAACGCCACGTACGGCGCACCCTCTCGGCAGGCGGCGACCCCGAGCGCATCCACGCCATCTACGCCGCCGCCCTGCTCGGCGACGACGACGCCGTCCTGGAGCTCACCGCCGCCGAGATCGAGAAGTACCGCAGGCAGGGGCTCATCGGCCGCCTGCCGAAGGTCCTGCAGAACCGGTGCACCGCCCTCTTCCGGGCCGGCCGCCCCCAGGACGCCGCCGCGGCCGCCGCCGAGGCCGTCACGATCGCCCGCGACACCGGCCTGCTCCGACGCATCGACGAGATCGAGGTGGCGCTCGCCTGGATCGCCGCCGCCGAAGGCGACGAAGCCCGCTGCCGCGAGCTCGTCGCCGACGCCACCGACACCAGCCGCGTGGCCGCGGCCTGCGCCCTCAGCCTCCTCGACCTCGGGCTCGGCCGCGACGAGGAGGCCCTGCGGCGGCTAGAAGCCGCCCACGCCGGGCCGGGCCACCACGTCACCGTGCTCACCACGTCCATGCCGGACCTCGTCGAAGCCGCCGTGCGGATCGGCGCCGCCGAACGGGCCGAGGAGCCGCTGCGCCGCTTCGAGGCATGGGCCCACGCGAGCCGCCGGCCCTGGGCCGAAGCCGTCGCGCTGCGCTGCCGCGCCCTGCTCACCGGCTCCCCCGACCTGTACGCCGACGCGCTGGCCCTGCACGCCAAGGGCGGCAGGCCGTTCGAGCGGGCCAGGACCGCCCTGCTGTACGGCGAGCGGCTCCGCCGCGACCGCCGCGCCGCCGAAGCGCGCGAGCACCTCACCACGGCGCTGCGGATCTTCGAGGAGCTGCGCGCCCGTCCCTGGGCCGAACGCAGCCGTGGCGAGCTGCGCGCCATCGGCGCCCCGGCCGGCCCCGCCCGGCCGGCCGCGCCCAACCCCCTGGACCGGCTGACCCCGCAGGAGCTGCAGGTCACCCGGCTGGCCGCGGAGGGCCACACCAGCAGGGAGATCGCCGCCCGGCTGTTCCTCAGCCGCCGGACCGTCGAACACCACCTCTACCGGGCCTACCCGAAGCTCGGCGTCACCTCCCGCCGCGAGCTGGCCCGGCTCAGCATCTTCGGCTGAACCCGCCGGCCTGGAAACCACCGGTCTGGAAACCACCGGTCTGGAAACCACCGGCCTAGAAACCACCGCCGCCGAACGAGCCGAAGAACTCGGAGAAGACGGCGAAGAACGCCAGACCCGCGACGGCCGCCACGAGCCCGAGGACGATGCCCCCGTAGCCGCCGCCGACGGCGCCGGCGGGCGCGGCGTGCGTCGGGTCCTGCGGGTCGTACAGGACCTCGACCTCCCGGCCGACCCCCAGGTCCGACACCGCCCACGACTCGGTGGTCACCTCCCGCCCCTCCACGGTCGTGAACGTCAGCACCGGCCGCCGGCTCGCCCGCAGATGCTCACCCCGCCCGGCGAACGTCGTCCGCACGTCGGCGACCACGCCCGGCACCCGCCGCGCCCCGCGCACGAACCGCCTGCCGTTCACGATCCCCCTGACCGACCCCCACGCGATCACCGCGCCGAACGCCACGAACAGCAACGGAAAATACGCGAAGACCTGCTCCACCAAGGTTCCCCCTGAGCTCGACACACCCTGACAACGATCAACGGCCCCGCGAAGTTCGCACGGCGCGGCTCAGCCGGTCGCGCCGAGGGCGGGGCGCAGCTCGGCCCACGCCCACGCCCCGAGCGTCGTGTCGGTCGTCGTCACCGCGGTCCGCGGCTGCTCGGGCACGAAGCCGTCACGCAACCCGGTCGACATGCCCATCACCGCCTCCACCCGCGCCGGCGACAGCCCCGCGCCCGTCAGCGCCGCCCGCATGTCCTCGTCGGCCACCCGGCGGACCGTGACCGTACGCCCCACGACCTCCCCGACCACGGCCACCGCCTCCTCCCACGACAGGTCCCCCGGCCCGTGCACCGCCTGCACCCGCCGCCCCGACCAGTCACGGCTCAGCACCAGCGACGCGCCCACCGCCGCGATGTCCGCCGGAGCCACCCACGCGAACGGCATCCCGGTCGGCAGCAGCACGGACACCTCACCCGCCCGGATGCCGTCGAGCTCGTACAGCAGGTTGCTGTAGAAGAAGCCGCACCGCAGGTGGGTGACGGCCAGACCCGCCTCCCCGACGACGACGCGGTCCAGCGTCTGCTCCACCCGCGCCAGCCCGTCGATCTCCCCGGCGCCCTCCCGCAGCTCCGCCCCCACGCTGCTCTGCAGCACCGTACGCGGCACGCCGTTGCGGGCCACCGCGGCGGCCACGACCTCCCCCACTTCGGCGTACGCGGCCACCGGATCGTCGCCGTCACCCGGCGGCACGACCAGGAACAGCGCGTCCACGCCCCGCGTAGCCTGCGACACGGCCCCGGCGTCCCGCAGATCGACCTCTCGCGCGTCGACGAGGTCACCCCAGGCCGCGCGCAGCCGCTCAGGATGACGGCTCAGCAGCCGGGGGCGGACCCCGGCACGGACCAGATGCCCGACCAGAAAGCGACCGACGTTGCCGGCCGGTGCAGTGACAGCGATCTCCATACCGCCACCGTACGAACAGATGCGGCCGGATCCCGGCCGCAACTCACCCTCCGGCCCGGCCCGAGGGACGGCTTGACCCTGACGCTGGGTCAAGCTTTCAGCATGGTGGCATGACCGATGAAGAGCGGGCGGAGAGAGACGACACGACCATGCGGCACTTCACCATCCGGAACGACGGCGTCACGATCCCGGTGTCCCAAGGGGGCCGGGGACGGCCGCTGGTCCTGTGCCCCGGGCTGAACTCCACCCAGGCCGACCTGCGCGAGCTGGCCGAGCTGCTGCGACGCGACCACGAGGTAGTGACCTTCGACCTGCGCGGCCACGGCCTCGCCTCGGCCGCCGGCCGCTACTCCTTCGAGGCGTTCCTCGGCGATCTCGGCGCGGTGATGGCGGAGCTGGGGCGGCGCGGCCTGGCCGAGGCGCCCGTGCTGGCGGGCTATTCGCTGGGCGCCGACCTCGCCGTGCACTACGCCTGCGAGCATCCCGGCGCCGTCGCCGGGCTCGTCCTCGTCGACGGGGCGAACCCGGTGCCGGAACCGTTCGTCACCGAAGCCCTCCTGCCGCGGTTCCGCGCCATGTGGGAGGGCCTGGCGGCCCAGCAGGAGGCCCTGCGGGGCACCGCGCGCCAGGCGCTGCTCACCGCCCAGGAGATCGCCGAGCTGAACCTCGAGATCGACGCGATCCGGGCCGGGATCCTCGACCGGTACAAGAAGATCGACCGGCCCATCACCATGATCATGTCGACCTCGATGGCCGGCGGCGACGGCGAGGGACCCGCGGCGGGCTTCAACCTGAACTGGCGGGCGGGCGTCGAACGGCTCGTCCGCGCGCACCCGCACATCACCACCACCTGGCTCGACGCCGACCACCAGCTCGTCTTCACCCATGCCCACGAGATCGCCCAGATCATCGGCAGGGCGACGGCGAGCTTCTGAAGCGATTCCTGGAGAGTGCTCTGATGCTGACCATCGGCGAACTGGCGTCGTACGCGGGAGTGACGGTCCGCGCGGTGCGGCACTACCACGCCAAGGGGCTGCTGCCCGAGCCGGAACGGGACCACTCCGGCTACCGCAGGTACGACGGCGGCGCCGTGGTCGAGCTGATCAGGATCCGGACCCTGGCCGAGGCCGGGGTCCCGCTGGCGCGGGTGCGAGAGCTGCTGCGGGCCGGCGAGGAGGAGTTCGCCGCGGCGATCGCGGACATCGACCGGAGGCTGCGGGCGGAGATCCGCGAGCGGCAGCGGCATCGCGAGCGGATCGCCCGCCTGGCCGCCGGGGAACTGCTGGTGCTGCCCCCGGAGGTGGTCGCGTATCTGGACCGGCTGCGGGAGTTCGGGGTCGACGAGCGGATCGTCCAGGCCGAGCGCGAGGGCTGGATCCCCTTGGCGGCCCACTCCCCCGGGCGGGTGCCGGAGTGGATGGCGCGCAAGCGCGAGCAGCTCGGCGACCCGCGGTTCGTCGACTTCCTCCTCACGCTGAGCCAGGCGCTGGACCGGGCCGACGACGACCCTCTGCTGGCCGGGCTGGCGGACAGGCTGGCCGCCTACCTGACGCGGCTGGCCGACGAGCGCGGCGAGGACTACGTCGACGACACCGGCATCGAGCTGCCGCTCGCCGCGCTGATGGACACGCTGGCGTTCGCGACGGTGCCGCCGGCGCGGCGGCTGATCGAGCTCCTGAGGCAGCGCGGCTGGACGGGCTGGACCAGGCTCGAACGCCTGCGTTGACGCGGCCGGTTCGCCATGCGCTATAAATGTAGCGATACAGATGTAGCGAATGGAGTCGAGTCATGCACGACGTCGTCATCGTGGGAGCCGGCCCCACCGGGCTGATGGCCGCCTGCGAGCTCGCGCTGGCGGGCGTGTCCTGCACGATCGTGGACAAGCGCGGCAGCGCGTCCAGCGTCACCCGCGCCTTCGGCCTGCACGCCCGGGCCCTGGAACTGCTCGACGCCCGCGGCCTGGGCGACGCCCTCGTCCAGGCGGGGAACCCGCTCAGGACGGTGCACCCCGCCTACGCCTCACGGGTCGACTTCGGACGGCTCGGCACGCGCTACCCAATGCTGCTGCTCGTCCCCCAGAACGGCACCGAGAAGCTCCTTCAGGGCCGGGCCGCCGAGCTCGGCGTACGGATCCGCCGCGACGCGCAGGTGACCGGCCTGACCCAGGACGCCGACTCGGTACGGCTGACGCTCAAGGACGGGGACGAGTTGGAGGCCCGGTACGTCATCGGCGCCGACGGCGCCCACAGCACGGTCCGCGACCTGGCCGGCGTGGGCTTCGCCGGCGCGGCCTACAGCCTGCCCATGCTGCTGGCCGACGTCCGCATCCCCGCCGCCGAGCCGCCGCCCATCACGCAGGTCGGCACGCAGGGCGTGGTGGTGACCCTCCCCTTCGGCGACGGCTGGTACCGGGTCGGCGCCTGGCTGCGCGAAGAGGAGAAGGACGCCGGCTTCGCCCGGATCCGCGAAGCCTTCCACCACATCGCCGGCACCGACTACGGCATGAGCGAGCCGCGCTGGTTCTCCCGCTTCACCGCCGAACGCCGCCAGGCCCGCAGCTACCGATCAGGGCGCGTGTTCCTGGCCGGGGACGCCGCCCACGTCAACTCCCCCATCGGCGGCCAGGGCATGAACACCGGCATCCAGGACGCCGCCAACCTGGGCTGGAAGCTCGCCGCCACCGTGCACGGCTGGGCACCACCCTGGCTGCTCGACACCTACCACGCCGAGCGGCACCCCGTCGGCTCCGCCGTCCTGGCCATGACCGACCACCTCACCGGGCTGGTGCTCAGCGGCTCGCGAGCGCGCCTGGAGATCAACCGGCGCGTCATGGCGACCCTGCTCCGCACCGCGCCCGGCCGCCGCCGCATCCTCGGCAGGCTGTCCGGCCTGGAGTTCGCCTACCCGCCCCGCGAGCCGGACGCCCACCCGCTGGCCGGCCGCCGCGCCGCCGACGGCCCGACCCACACGGGCCGCCTGTACGAGGTGCTGCGCGCCGGCGCCTTCGTCCTGCTCTCCGACCACGGCGCCCCAGCCCCGTGGCGTACCCGCGTCCGGCACGCCAGACCCCTGATCAGCACCAGGCCCGAGGCGACGCTGATCCGCCCCGACGGGTACGTGGCCTGGGCCGGGGACCACACCGGCGTCGAAGCGGCTCTGGTGAAATGGTGCGGTCCGGCCGGCCACCCCACCAGGGAAGGAAACCATGCCACCGCCTAACCCCCAGCGCCGCGACCACCTGGCCGACGCGGCCATCACCGTGCTGGCCGAGCGGGGGTCACGCGGGCTGACCCACCGAGCCGTCGACACCGCCGCCGCCGTGCCGGCCGGCACCGCCTCGCGCTACTTCCGCACCCGCGACGCGCTGCTCGACGGGGTCATCGAGCGCATCACCCACCGGCTCGGCGAACGCGTGGACTCCTACACCGTCCGGCCGATCTCGCCGGCCGACCTGGAGGAGGCGCTGGTCGGCGTCCTGACCACGATGCTGAGCGACCGGCACGACCCGCTCGCCCTGTTCGAGCTGCACCTGGAGAGCACCAGGAACCCCCGGCTGCGGCGCGTGCTGACCGGCGCCCTGCACAGCCGGAGCGACCTCCTCGTCCGCCAGTGCCGCGCCGCCGGGATCGACATCGGCGAGGACGCGGCCATGCTCCTGGAGATGAGCGTGCTCGGCATCCTGTTCACCGCCCTCACCACCGGCGTGCCCGAGTCCCCGAGCGAGCCGATCCGCACCGCCGTGCGGGCTCTCCTGGCCCGGACCGGCTGATCGCCGAAGCGCGACCGGCCGAAACGTTGTGCAACCGTGGTTACAGTAACTACGGTTGCACTCGGAGGTGAGGCATGGCCGAGCGATGGGTGTTGCTGGCGTACCGGATCCCGCGCCAGCCGTCGACACTGCGGATCACGATCTGGCGCAAGCTGGACCGGCTCGGGGTGGCACGGCTGGGTGACGGGCTGGTCGCGCTGCCCGCCGACGCCCGGACCCGGGAGCAGATCGACTGGATCGCCGAGGAGATCGGCGAGATGGGCGGCAGCTCCACCGTGTGGCTGGCCGCCGCCGGCAGCGCCGCGCAGGAGAAGGCGATCGCCGCCGAGATGCGCGCCGCGCGGGCGGCCGAGTACCGGGCGGTGATCGAGCAGGCCGCGACGGCGGCCGGGGCGCGGGCGGGCGAGCGCAGCCGCGCCCTGAAACGGCTGCAGGCCGAGCTGCGCAGGATCGGCAGGCGCGACTACTTCCCGCCCGCCGAGCGCGAGGCCGCCCAGCAAGCGGTACGGGCACTGGCCGAGGCCGACGCCGACGCCGAAGCAGGCACTCGTACGAGCGGGGGTGCGCGATGAGGTGGGTCACGCGCGCCGGCGTGCACATCGACCGGGCGGCGTGCGCCTGGCTGATCCGGCGGCACCTCGACCCCGAGCCGGAGTTCGTGTTCGTCGACGACCCGGCGCTGGCGCCGGCGGACGCGACGCCGTTCGACATGCGCGGGGCCGAGCTGTCCCATCACGGCGACGACTGCAGCTTCGAGACCGTCCTGCGCCGCTACGAGCTCGACGACCCGGTGCTGTGGAAGCTGGCCGAGATCGTGCACGAGGCCGACCTCGACGACGGCCGCTTCGACGCCCCCGAGGCGCCCGGCGTGGACGTGATCCTGCGCGGGCTGTCCATGATCTGCGACGACGAGCGCGTCCTGGAGGTCACCGGGCCGGTCTTCGACGGCCTGTACGAGTTCCACCGGCGGGCGCTGCTGCTGGGAAGGGAGCCGGCATGACGACCGAGGCGACCCGTGACGTGATCCCCTTCCGGCAGGCCGTGCGCGCCTGGTTCCTCATCTCGCTGCAGACGTTCGGCGGCCCGGCCGGACAGATCGCCGTCATGCAGAGCACCCTCGTCGAGGAGAAGCGCTGGATCGGCCAGCGCCGCTTCAACCACGCCCTCAACTACTGCATGCTGCTGCCCGGCCCGGAGGCGCAGCAGCTCGCCATCTATGTCGGCTGGCTGCTGAACGGCACCCGGGGCGGGCTGGTGGCCGGGACGCTGTTCGTGCTGCCCGGCATGCTGGCGCTGCTCGCGCTGTCGGCGGTCTACATCCTGTGGCAGGACACCACGGTGGTGACCGCGCTGTTCGCGGGCATCGCCCCGGCCGTGCTGGCCATCGTGGCCCAGGCCGTCATCCGGGTCGCCAGGCGCTCGCTCACCCACCCCTTCTTCGTCGCCCTGGCCGTGGCCGCCTTCCTCGCGCTCGCGCTGTTCGGCGTGCCGTTCCCGCTCGTGGTGGCCGCCGCGGCGCTCGCCGGGTGGCTGGCGCACCGGCTGGCCACGCACGTGTTCGACGCGGGCAACGGGCACGGCGGCGACGGCGGGCCGGCGCCGCTGATCCCGGACGACGCCCTGCACCACGCCCGGCCGAGCCGGCGCTCGGCCGTCAGGATCCTGGCGATCGGCCTGGTCGTCTGGTGGGTGCCGGTGGCCGCGGTGGCGGTCTTCCTCGGCACCGACAGCGTGTTCACCACGCAAGGGCTGTTCTTCTCCGGCACCGCGCTGGTCACCTTCGGCGGCGCCTACGCGGTGCTGGCGTTCGTCGCCCAGCGGGCCGTGGAGGTCTACGGCTGGCTGACCCCGGCGGAGATGGTCCGCGGGCTCGCGCTGGCCGAGACCACCCCGGGGCCGCTGATCATGGTGGTGCAGTTCGTGGCGTTCCTCGGCGCCTATCGCGACCCCGGCGCGCTCACGCCGTGGGCGGGCGCGCTGCTGGGGGCGCTGCTGACGACGTGGGTGACGTTCGTGCCGTGCTTCCTGTTCATCTTCCTCGGGGCGCCGTACGTGGAGAGGCTGCGGCACAACGCGGCCATCAGCGCCGCGCTCACCGGCATCACCGCCTCCGTGGTCGGGGTCATCGCCAATCTGGCGGTGTACTTCGCCGAGCACACCCTGTTCGGCGAGACGTTCGCCTGGGCGTGGGGGCCGTTCAGCGCGCAGCTCCCCCGGCTCGGCGCCGTCGACCCCGTCGCCCTGGGCGTCACGGCCGCCGCGCTGGCGATGACGTTCGTGCTGAAGTGGCCGATGCTGCGCATCCTCGGCGTCTGCGCTCTGCTCGGGATCGGCACGGTGCTCCTGCCGACGGCCTTTACGTTGTAGATCACGTAAGGCCGAGCAGGCGGACGCTCTCCTCCCGCATCTCGACCTTGCGGATCTTGCCGGTGACCGTCATCGGGAAGCCGTCGACGACGTGGACGTAGCGCGGGATCTTGTAGTGGGCGAGCCTGCCCGCGCAGAACTCGCGCACGGCCGCCGCGGTCAGCGGCTCGCTCCCCTCCCGCATGACGATCCAGGCCATCAGCTCCTCCCCGTACTTCTCGTCGGGCACGCCGATCACCTGCACGTCGGCGATGCCGGGATGATGGTGGAGGAACTCCTCGATCTCGCGCGGGTAGACGTTCTCCCCTCCCCTGATGACCATGTCCTTGATCCGGCCGACCACGTTGACATAGCCGTCGGCGTCCATGGTGGCCAGGTCGCCGGTGTGCATCCAGCGGGCGGCGTCGATGGCCTGGGCGGTGAGCTCCGGCTCGTTCCAGTAGCCGAGCATCACCGAGTAGCCGCGCGTGCACAGCTCGCCCGACTCGCCGCGCGGCACGGTCAGCCCGGTCTCCGGGTGCGTGATCTTGACCTCGACGTGCGGCATCACCTGCCCGACGGTCTCGGTGCGGCGTCGCAGGTCGTCGTCGGACCTGGTCATGGTGGAGACGGGCGAGGTCTCGGTCATGCCGTAGCAGATGGCGACCTCGGCCATGTTCATCTCGGTGACGACGCGCTTCATCACCTCGACGGGGCAGGGCGAGCCCGCCATGATGCCGGTGCGCAGGCTGGACAGGTCGAAGCGTCCCGCGAGGGCGAGCTCGGCGATGAACATGGTCGGCACCCCGTACAGGGAGGTGCACCGCTCCTGCTGGACGGCGCGCAGCGTCGCCTCCGGGTCGAAGCCGGGCGCCGGGATGACGACGCAGGCGCCGTGGGAGGTGGCGCCCAGGTTGCCCATCACCATGCCGAAGCAGTGGTAGAAGGGCACCGGCAGGCAGACCCGGTCGTGCTCGGTGTAGCCGATGCCCTCGCCGACGAAGTAGCCGTTGTTGAGGATGTTGTGGTGCGAGAGCGTGGCGCCCTTGGGGAAGCCCGTCGTGCCCGAGGTGTACTGGATGTTGATCGGGTCGTCGGGACTGAGTGCGGCCATGCGCTCGCGCAGCGCCTCCTCGGGGGCGAGCGCCTCCAGCGGGCCGGGCTCGCCGAGGTAGACGACGCCGGAGAAGCCGATCTCCTCGATCATCGCCCAGTAGTCGCTGCCCTTGTGCGTGCGCGCGCTGAACAGCAGGCGCATCCCCGACTGCCTGACGACGAAGTCGAGCTCGTGGGCGCGGTAGGCGGGGTTGACGTTGACCAGGATCGCGCCGATCTTCGCGGTGGCGTACTGGACGATCACCCACTCGGCGCAGTTGGGCGCCCAGATGCCGACCCGGTCGCCCTTGGCGATGCCGGCGGCCAGGAGCGCGCGGGCGAGCCGGTTCACGTCGGCGTCGAGCTCCGCGTACGTCCAGCGGCGGCCGGTGGGCACGTCGACGAGGGCCTCGCGGTCGCCGAAGCGCCGGACGGTCCGTTCGAAGTTGTCGCCGATGGTCTCGCCCAGCAGCGGGGCCGGCGCGACCGCGCTCGAATAGGACCACATGTCAAAACCTCCGATCGGTGCATTCATTGAAGACCACGGGGTGGCCGGGTGACCAGCTAGACGAGGTTCTTGAGGGCCTGGTTCTGCCAGGCGGCATTGGCCGTCAGCTCGGGGGCGGCTCCGGCGAACGCCCCTCGGGCCTGCGTGTCGCCCATGAGGCGATAGCGCAGCCAGGCGGTCACGTAGCCGAGGAAGGCGCCGCCGTTGTTCTGGATGTCGTTGTGTCCCGCGCCCTTGAGCAGCGCCATGCCCGCCCCGGCGGTGGCCTGGTCGTAGTAGCCGCGCACGGTCGCGGCCGAGGAGATCAGCCAGTCGTTCGCGCCGCTGAGGAAGAGCGCCGGGCAGGTCAGGTCGGCGACGGAGAACTCGTCCCCGGGGCTCGCCATCCACTGCGCGGGCACGGCGATCGGCACGACGGTCGTGATCAGCCCGGCGGAGTCGTTGGCCGCGTTGATCGAGCCGCCCGCGCCCTGGGAGTGGCCGACGGCGGCGATCCGGGTGGCGTCCAGCTTGCCGTGGAAGACGCTGGCGGGGTCGTCGCCGAGGGCGGCGAGGTGCTGGGCGGCGGCCAGGATCTCGGCGCCGGTGCCGGTGGTCGTGTCGGTGGAGGCGATCACCGCGAAGCCCCATGAGGCGAGGTGGTTGAGCAGTCCCGGGTAGTTGTCGGGGGTGGCCCACGAGCCGTTGCCCCAGGTGACGATCGGGTGGGTGACGCCGCCCGCGCCCAGGGTGGCGGGGTGGTACAGGCGGTGGCCGCCGGAGGTTCCGGTGGTGACCGGCCACGGGCCGGTCGCCTGGTAGGCCGACTCGATGGTGGCGGAGGCGGCGGCGGCGCTCTCGGCGGCCGACGCCAGGAACGCGGCCGGCAGGAGGCCGAGCGTCCCTGCGCGCAGGGCCTGGCGACGGGTGATGTTCTTCATGGGCACCTCACGGGTGGTCCGGAGACGCGGGCGTCTCCTGGGGTGGGGGGAAGCACCGGCACGGTGCGCGGGCTCCGCGCGGCCGTGCCGGTGGGCGTGCCGTTGGATAGACGGCGGTGGTCAGGCGCAGCCGGGGGTGCCGGAGGCGCGCTGCTGGCGCATGGCGGTCACGTCGCCCGCGACGGCGGACTGCGCCATCGGGCCGAGGTCGAGCACGACGTCGGTGAAGGCGAGCGACGCCTTGCGCATGACCGCCAGGTCGATCGCCTCGGCCCCGAACTTCGGCGAGAACAGCGTCTTCGGCGCCGCGATGGGCGCGATCACGGGCAGCAGGTGCTGGTTGTACGGGGTGCCCTCGCCGCCGAAGGAGCAGTGACGCGGCACCTTGGTGAGGTCGGCCGCCGACAGGCCCTTGAGGATCGCGGTGCGCCGTACGTCCCAGTGCTCGATGTGGCCCCTGACCAGCTCGCGCAGCGGGGTGCTCTCGCTGACGGGGACCAGCAGCAGCTCGGTGAGCGCGGGGTCGGCGACGAGCTGGCGGCCCGGCAGTCCGCCCGGCCTGGCGACCGCGTCGTAGCGCCGGGCGCCCAGGTGCTCCAGGACGACGACGGAGGAGACCCCGCCCTGGTCGTACTCGGCGTCGAGCTGGGCGGCGAGCTGGCCCGCGCCGCCCTCGCGAACGTCCGGGCCGGTCAGGTGCTGGTAGAGGTGACCGGTGACGAAGGCGAACTGCACCGTGCGCGGGCGGCACGCCACCGGCAGCGACGCCAGGTAGCGGGCCATCTCGATCATGGTGAGCGGGCCGTTGTCCCACACCGGGCTCATGCCGTCGGTGTGGCTCTCGACGACGATCTTCTGCGCGGCGCCGCCGGGGAGCGTCGCGAGCAGGGTGCGGGTGGTCGTCGGCGTCCAGGCGGCGTTCACGGTGAGCGCGGCCTGGACCTGCTGCCCGGCGGCCAGCGCGTCCTTGATCTGCTTGCCCTGGTCGGCGCCGACGTACACGCCGGGCACGCCGTACGGCAGGCCCTCGTAGGGCGCGTACATGCCCTCGATCTGGGCGTGCGGGAGCGTGCTGATCTCGATCACGCCCAGCGCGCCCGCGGCGGCGGCGGCCTTCAGGTCGGCGTCGGCCGCGGCCGGGGCCTCCATCGACTCCGAGCCGAGCATGTTGATCGTGAGGCCGGGGTCGTACATGGAGTAGCCGAGCGTGGGCGGATAGAAGAGCAGGTTCGGCACGTTGGTCCACGGCAGGTCCCGGACGACGATCTTCCCGGCGGCGTTGGCCGCGGTGATGCCCGTGCCGGCGGGCAGGTGGACGAGCGGCGCCGTGACGCCGGCGGCGGCGGAGAACGGCACCGGGGCCGCCACCTGCACCGGCGTGCCGCCGACGGTCAGGGCGGCGCCGAGGCTGTCCCAGCGGTCGATGGCGTAGGGCAGGGAGGAGAGCTGGAGGCCGGGGACGGCCGCCAGCTCGTCCTCCAGCCAGTCGATGTAGCCGGCGTGCGCGGTGGAGCCGGTCGGCCTGGGGCCGAACGTCTCCTGCTGCTCGGCCAGCTCGCCCAGGCGGGCCTCGGTGGCGAACGCGGCGGGGTCGACGCGGACGGGGCAGGTCAGGGTGGCCGCCTGGGCGGCGGCCGGCAGGGCTGGTGTGATCAGGGGGAGGAGAAGGGCGAGCAGGGCGAGTCGTCTCACGGGGGTCCTTCCAACGAAACGTTTTAATACGTGGTCCGCGACAGTCCCCCGATGCGCGGCCGGGCTTCCTCAGTGGCGGGGCGGGCCTGTGGTGCCCCGGACGATCAGCGTCGGCGAGACCGACGAGGTCACCGACCGGGTCCGGCCCTCGATGCGTTCGACGAGCAGTTGCGCGGCGATCGCCCCGATGGCCTGCCCGTCCTGGTCGACGCTGGTGAGCGAGATGCGCTTGAGCGAGGCGATGCCGATGTTGTCGTAGCCGGCGACCGACAGGTCCTCCGGCACCGACAGGCCCGCCTCGTCGGCGGCGCGCAGCACGCCGAGCGCCGCGATGTCGGCCCCGGCGAAGATCGCGGTGGGCCGGTCGGCGCGGGCGAGCAGTTGCCGCGCGCCCTCGTAGCCGCCCTCCTCGGTGAAGGAGGTCGCCAGCACGTCGTCGGCCAGCCCGTGGGCGCGCATCGCCTGGCGGTAGCCCTCGGCGCGTACCGTGTGCGGGAGCCCCTGGGCGCGGGCGCGCTCCAGGTGGGTGATGTGCGCGATCCGGGTGTGCCCGAGCCCGACCAGGTGGTCGACCACGAGCCTGGCCCCCATGACGTCGTCGTCGACGACCGCGCCGTAGGCGGCGGAGCCGCCGTGCCGCCCCACCACGACGACGGGGACGGCCGTCGCGATGGCGGTGAGCTCGGCGTCCGTCATGACCGGGGAGATCAGGATGAGCCCGTCCATGCTCCGGTCGATCATGGCGTCGGTCATCCGGGCCTGCGTCCTGGGCTCGATCCCGCCGGGGCCGAGCAGCACCTGGTACTGGGTGTCGCTCAGGTGCCCGGTGACGCCCTCGATGATGTCGGGGAAGAACGGGTTACGGGTGTCGGAGAGCATGACGCCGAGCGTGTAGGTGCGTCCGCGCAGGGCGCGGGCCGCGGCGTGCGGGCGGTAGCCCAGCTCGTCGATGGCCTGCGACACCTTGGCCTGCATCTCCGCGCTCACGCCGTAGGCGCCGCGCACCACCTTGGACACGGCCGCCGTGGACACTCCGGCCCGCCTGGCCACGTCGGCGATCGTCACCCGTCCGCTCGGCACACGCCGTCCTTTCTCTCGTAGAACGAACTACACGATCTTTCTGAGGGAGGAGGCTAACTCGGATCGATGCTCAGGTCTACCTCTTGACGGGCGATTATCTTGTGCCCTAACAATGGAGAACGTTCTACACAACCAACCCCCCTATGTGAACAGGAGCACGGGCGTGAGAGCACCATCCCGTCTGCTCGGCGCGGCGATCGGCGCCGTCCTCGCCCTGTCCGTCTCCGGCTGCGGGTCGTCCGCCCCGGAGGGGACCGGTCAGGTGAAGCTGACCCTCTGGCACAACAGCGCGGACCCGGCGGCGCTGCTGGAGATGTATGAGAAGTTCGAGAAGCAGTCCGGCCACACGATTGAGCTCGTGTCGATCCCGTCCGACGGCTTCGAGGACACCACCCAGACCAAGTGGGCCACCGGCGAGCGCCCGGACATCCTGGAGTATCACGCGACGGTGAGCGGCCTGCTGGCCCTCAACCCGGCCGAGAACCTGCGCGAGCTGACCGGCGAGGCGTACATCGCCAGGTCCGGGGACCTCTACCAGGCCGCCGGGGCCGTGAACGGCAAGGTCTACGCCGCCATCACCGGCTTCCCCCAGGTGTTCGGCCTCTACTACAACAAGAAGGTCTTCGCCGAGGCCGGGCTGACCCCGCCCACCACCTTCGCCGAGCTGTCCGCCGCCTGCACCGGGCTCAAGGCCGCCGGGGTCACGCCGGTCTTCGAGTCGGGCGGGTCGATCTGGCCGGTGCAGATCCTGCCCATCCTCTACCTGGCCGGCGCCAACCAGGGCAACGCGTACGGCAAGGCCATCGCGAGCCACACCAGCACGCTGGCCGACGCGGGCTCGCCGTTCGTCGCCGGGCTGAGCGCCTACGCCAAGCTGCAGGCCGACGGCTGCTTCAACAAGGACATCGTCACCGCCAAGTTCGAGGACTCGATGAAGGCCCTCGTCACGGGGAAGGCGGCCATGGTCGCCCAGCACTCCGACATGCTCCCGGCGCTGCTCGCGGCGGCGGGCGGCGACCAGAAGATCGTGGACGAGTCCGTCGGCTTCGCCGGGCTGTCGAGCGACAAGCCGCTCGTCACCTACGCGCCCGGCCCGATCGGCACGTTCTACCTGCCCAAGACCGGCGATCCGGCGCGTGAGAAGGCGGCGCTCGACTTCGTGCGCTTCATGACCGGCCCGGCCTACGCCGAGTACATCGCCGCGTCCAAGACCTTCCCCGTGCTCAAGGACGTACCCGGCCCGCAGGGCGTCCCATCCGTGCTCCAGGACGTCAAGAAGGCGTACGACACCGGCGCGGTCATCGCCTTCAACTCCGACATCCCCGGCATGGGCGGGCTGGCGCAGCTCATGTCCGAGCTGATCGCCGGTCAGAAGGACCCGCAGAAGGCCGCCACCCAGCTCCAGGGCCAGGTCGAGCAGGCGGCCAAGGCGGCGGGGCTGCCCGGATGGTGATGCGGGACATGACGCGGGCCAGGGCGGCCTGGCTGCCGTGGGCGCTGCCCGCGATCGTGCTGGTCGCGGTCTTCTTCGTCGCCCCGTTCCTGCTCAACGTCCGGTTCGCGTTCTCCTCGTGGACGAGCTTCCGCGCCGAGATCACCTGGAACGGGCTGGACAACGTCCGCACGCTGATCGACCAGGACCTGCTGGCCAACGCGGTCACCGTGACCGTGCTGTACGCGATCCTGTGCATGGCCATCCAGAACGCCGTCAGCCTCTCGCTGGCGCTGGCCCTCCAGCGGACCGGCCGGGTCAACACCGTCTTCCGCTCGGCGTTCTTCCTGCCGACGCTCATCTCGCCGCTGGCCGCCGGCTACATCTGGCGCGGGCTGCTCGCCCCCGACGGGGCGGTCAACTCCTTCCTCGGCATCGAGTGGGCGTGGCTGGGCGAACCGGCCACCGCGCTGGTGGTGGTCGCGTTCATCGACGCGTGGAAGTGGAGCGGGCTGATCACGCTCGTCTACATCGCGGGGCTCAACTCGATCCCGAAGTCGCTGCTGGAGTCGGCGACCGTCGACGGGGCCGGGGCGTGGACGCGGTTCCGCCGGGTGGTGTTCCCGATGCTCGCCCCGGCGCTGACGTTCAACGTGGCGGTCACGCTGGTGGGCGCGCTGAGCGCGTACGACGTGATCGCCGCCACCACCGGCGGCGGGCCCGGCGACCACACGCGGGCGCTGAACGTGGTGATGCGCCAGCAGTGGGGTCAGGGCTTCTTCGGCACCGCGAGCGCGCTGGGCTTCACCGTGACGCTGCTGGTGATCGCGACCGCCGTGCCCCTCGTGTGGTGGCTGCGGCGCAGGGAGGTGACGGGATGAGGCCCGCCTTCAGGCAGGCGCTCAAGTACGCGGCGCTGACGCTGTTCGCGATCCCGTGGGTGATCGTGCCCGTGTGGCTCGTGGTCGTCAACTCGTTCAAGCCCGCGGGCGAGGCCGCCGAGCTGGGCCTCGGGCTGCCCCGCACGTGGGCGGTCGCCGAGAACTACGGCATCGTGCTCGACCGGGGCGCCTACCTGACGGGGCTGCTCAACAGCCTCAAGGTGAGCGTGCCGATCGTGGCGGCCGTGGTGCTGCTCGGCGCGGCGGCGGCCTGGGCGTTCGGGCGCAGCCGGTCGCGCTGGCTGCAGGCGGCCTACTTCGTCATGGGCCTGTCGATCCTGCTGCCGCCGTCGATCATCCCGACCGTCTACCTGCTGCGCGCCCTGTCGCTGGACGGCGGCTCGCTCGGCTACGTGCTGACGATGACCGGCTGCCGCGTGGGCATCGTGGTCTTCCTGGCGACCGGGTTCGTCCGGGCGTTCCCGCCCGACCTGGAGCATGCCGCCGCCATCGACGGCGCCTCCCGCCCGCAGGTCTTCGTCCGCATCCTGCTGCCCCTGCTGCGGCCGGTGCTGTTCGTCGGCAGCGTGATCCTCGTCATCAGCGTCTGGAACGACTTCTTCTTCGCCCTCTTCCTGCTCCAGGGCAGCGCGAACGCCACGCTGCCGCTCAGCCTGTTCCAGTTCGCCTCCGGCACCCTGCAGAGCCTGAACTGGAACCTCGTCTTCGCCCACGTCCTGCTCACCACGCTGCCCCTCGTGGCGGTGTACGTCGCCGCGCAGAAGCGCGTCCTGGCCGGTCTCACGGAAGGTGCTCTCAAGGGATGACCACGCACGACATCGCGCTCGACTGGGTCAGACGCGAGATCGACGGGGGGCGGCTGCCGTGCGCGGTGTTCGGCGCCGCCACCTCCGGCGGCATCCAGGTGCTGGAGGCGTTCGGCACGCACGACGGCCGCGCGACCAGGACCGACGACCACTTCGCGCTCTTCTCCGTGACCAAGCCGCTGGTGGGGCTGGCCGCGCTGCGCCAGGTCGAGCGCGGGCTGCTGTCGCTGCGCCGCCCGCTGCGGGACGTGCTGCCGGGCTTCGCGCGGCCCGACGTGACCCTGTGGCACCTGCTCACCCACACCGCCGGCATCGCCGAGCAGACGCTCACCCCCGACGACCTGGTGGAGCACCTGGTCACCGCGCCGGCGCTGTTCGAGGCGGGCACGCTCAGCCACTACTCCAACCTGGCCTTCGCCGGGATCGCGGAGATGATCCGCGACGTCACCGGCCGCGACGTGGCCGGCGTCGTCGACTCCGACCTGAACGCGCTGGTGCCGGGCGGCGGGCGCATCACGTTCGACCCGGCCTGCGACCCGGCCGAGGTCCACGGCGTCGAGCTGCTCGGGCCCGGCTTCGACCTCGACGCGTTCGTCCGGCTCCGCCACCCGGCCGGGGCGCTGTTCTCCCGCGCCGAGGACCTGCTGGCGCTCGGCGGGGCGCTGCTGCGCGGCGACCGCGCGCTGATCCACCCGACCACCCTGGCCGCGATGACGACCCCGCAGACGACGGGCCTGGTCAAGCTGCAGCCCGACCCGGTCAACGCCGGGCAGGACTGGGGCCTCACCTGGAACCTGCGCCACTCGGCTCCCGGCCTGCTCGAACGGCGGCTGTACGGGCACGGCGGCGCCTCGGGCTGCCAGTGGTGGATGTACCCGGAGCAGGACGCGTGCTTCGTGCTGCTGATCAACGTGATGGCGCCGAGCCTGTCCGGCGTCGACGTCGACGGCCTGCACAACGCCTTCACCACCGGGCTCGATGCGTGAACGGGGAATCGGGGGTGCTCGGCGCGCAGGTCTCGGGCGCGCAGGCGCCGCTCATCCGTCCGGTCCCGCCCGGCCCGCAGGCGGGCCTGACGTGCGGTCTGGCCGATCCCGTGGGCGTGGACGAGCCGTCGCCCCGGCTGTCGTGGAACGCCCGGCTCGCCGAGGAGGCCGCCGTGACGCTGCGCGCCGAAGGGCGCGAGGTGTGGCGGTCGTCCGTCCCGGCCGGGTCGCACCTGGTGGACGTGCCGGACGACCTGCTGGCGCCGCTGACGCCGTACACGTGGAGTGTGGACGGGCACGCAGCCGGCGCGTTCACGACGGGCCTGCGGGCGGGCGGCGGGTGGGACGCCCCGTGGCTGGCGGGCGATCCGCGGGCGGCGGTGAGCCTGCGCGGGTCGTTCACCTCGCGGCCCGGGCGCGTCTGGCTGGCCGCCACCGCGCTGGGCGTCTACCGGGCGCTGCTCAACGGGGTGCGGCTGGGCGAGGAGGAGCTGGCCCCCGGCTGGACCGACTACGGTCACCGGGTCCGCTACCGGCTGCTGGAGCTCACGCGGCTGCTCGTGCCGGGTGAGAACGAGCTGGAGCTGTGGCTGGCGCCCGGCTGGTACGCGGGTCACGTGGCCGGCGGCGGGCCGGGCCGCTACGGCGACCGGCCGGCCGTCAGCGCCCAGGTGCTCGTGCGGGACGGCGCCGGGGTCCGGCGGGTGTGCGCGACGGGCGCGGCCTGGACCCGGCACGACCTCGGCCGCCCGCGCGCCGACCTGATCATGGGCGAGACCGTGCAGACCCCGTTCCCCCAGGGCGGGGCGGCTGAGCCGGTGGGCGTCCCGGGGGTCCTCGTGGAGGCCGACCCCGCTCCCCCGGTGCGGGTGATCGGCACGGTGCCCGCCGTGTGCGTGACCGAGCCCGCGCCGGGCGTCCAGGTGGCCGACTTCGGGCGCAACGTCGTCGGGCGCGTCCGGCTGCGCGTCGACGCGCCGGGCCCGGTGCGGATCGTGGTGCGGCACGGGGAGGAGCTGACCGCGACCGGGCGGCTCTACACCGACAACCTGCGCACCGCGGACCAGTGCGACGAGTTCCTGCTCGGGCCCGGCCGGCACGAGGTGGAGCCCGCGTTCACGCTGCACGGGTTCCGCTACGCCGAGATCACCGGCTTTCCCGGCGCGCTGACGCCGGACGACCTGGAGGCGGTGCTGCTGTCGTCGGCGATGGCCGTCACCGGCTCGCTGACCGTGAGCGATCCGGCCGTCCGGCAGCTCGTCGCCAACATCGGCGCGTCGGCGGACGGCAACCTGGTGAGCGTGCCGACCGACTGCCCGCAGCGCGACGAGCGGACCGGCTGGACGGCCGACATCTCGGTGTTCGGCTCGACGCTCAGCTTCCTGCGGCACACGCAGGCGTTCCTGTCCGGGTGGGTGACGTCGCTGATCGACGGGCAGCGGGCCGACGGCGCGGTCCCGCACGTCGCGCCGGTCCTGCCGGAGTACGGCTACGACTCCCCCGTGTGGTCGGACGCGCTGGTCGAGGTGCCGTGGCTGCTGTGGCGGCGCTACGGCGACGACCGCACGCTGCGCCGCGCGTACGACCCGATGCGGCGCTGGGCCGCCTACTGCCTGGCCCAGGCCGAGGACGGCGTCCGGCCGGGCCGGGCGCTGGGCGACTGGCTGGCCCCCGGCACGGTCGAGACGCCCAGGAACCTCATCGCCACCGCCGCGCTCGCCCGCAGCCTCCGCCTGATCGCGCACGCGGCCGGCGTGCTCGGCGAGCCGCACGCGGCGGAGTACGCCGAGGCGTCCGCCCGCGTGTCCGGCGCGTTCCGGCGGGCCTTCCTCGACGGGCCGAGGCTGCGCACCGAGACGCAGACCGGCTACGCCGTCGCCCTCGCCTGGGACCTGGTCGCGCCGGAGGACCGGGCCGCGTCGGCGCGGGCGCTGGCCGAGCTGGTCCGCGCCGACGGACACCGGCTGATGACGGGCTTCGTCGGCACCCCGCTGCTGCTGCCGGTGCTGTCGGAGACCGGACACCACGACCTGGCGTGCCGGATCTTCAACCAGGAGGGCTACCCGTCCTGGCGCTACCAGCTCCGCGCCGGGGCGACGACCATGTGGGAGCGCTGGGACGCCTGGCACCACCGCCACGGCCTGCAGACGCCGGCGATGAACTCCTTCAACCACTACGCCTACGGCTGCGTGGGCGACTGGATGTTCCGGCACGTGGCGGGCCTGGGCGACGACCCGCGCGGGACGGGCGGCGGCTTCGGCGAGCTGCTGCTGCGCCCCGGCCCGGTCCCGCTGCTGCGCCAGGCGCACGCCCGCTACGCGAGCGCCTCGGGAACCGTCGAGTCGGGCTGGCGGGCCGGGCCCGGCGGGGTCCAGTTCACCTTCGCCGTCCCGGAGGGCGTGAGCACCCGCGCGGTGCTGCCCGTACGCGGCGCGTGGGACGGGATGACCGTGAACGGCACCTTCCTCATGGGCCTGAACGAGCAGCTGCCGGTCACCAGGCTGGCCGACGGGGGGTGCGCGCTGAGCCTGCCGCCGGGCCGCTGGTCGTTCACGGCTCCCTCGGCGGCCACGGCCCACCTGCTCCAGGAGTGGGACGACCTGGGCTCGTGACGGCGTCAGGGCTTCCAGACGAGGTAGGACACGGTGACGCTGCCGTCGGGCCGGGAGACGTCCGTGACCCGCACCGCGGCGACGTTCCGCTCGGTGGTCTCCAGGCAGTACCAGGCGCCCTTCTCGGCGTCGACGCTGCCGTAGTGGCGGCGCTGGAGCCGCGCCGCGCACGCGGCCTTCGTGGGGGTCCCGTCGAAGGGGGTGATCCGCAGCTCGCCGCCCCCCTTGGTCCAGAGGTCGGTGTACGGGGCGTTGTAGACGATGTCGGCGGTGGCGTTCGCCTCGCTGACGACGCCGCTCTCCAGGTCGAGGTAGTCGTTGTCGGCGAGCGTGACCTCGCCCTCGCCGGTCGCCGTCGTGGAGGGTGACGGGGTCGCCGGGACGGTGACGTCCTCGCCGCCGGCCGAGGACGCTGGGGTGGCGGCGGGGATGGCGGCGGAGGCTTCGGGCGCTGTCAGGAGGCGGTCGAAGGCGGCGCCCGCCGTCCCGGCCCCGACGGCGATCAGCACGGCCACCAGCAGGTCGGCGACGCGCAGGGCGCTGCCGAGCCGCCGCAGCAGCAGGACGAACCCGAGCAGGGCGGCCAGAAGGCCGGTGACGAGGATGCCCGTCACCGAGCCGCTGACCGCCAGTTGCGCGACGGCGGCCGTGTCCGCGACGAGGCCGAGCCCGGTGAACAGCACGGCCTCACGGGTCCGGGCGGGCGGGCCGGCCGTTTCCGAACTGGTCAACACGCGTTCCTTCCGTCGCGGCGCGCGGCTGTGGGACGGGGCTCCCGGTCAGGGCGCCCTGAGGTAGGCGACGCCGAAGTGGGCGTCGGCCAGGGTGCCCGCCCCGGAGTGACAGTAGACGTCCATCAGGAGCGCGGGCGGCGCGCTGTGGGCGTTGACGTTCCCGAGATGGCAGTAGCGGCCCGCGCTCCGGGACGACACCTGGGCGCTGTCGCCCGGCTTGCCGATACCCGTGTACGCGATCCGGTACCAGCCTGCCGAGAGGCGGGTGACCGCCGGGGTCTCGGCGCTCGTGCTGTGGGAGCGGCGGGCGTCGATCCCGGGGTTCTCCGGGTCGCCCGTGGTCGTGACGTAGGCGGCGGGCGTCGAGGCGTCCCGGTGCAGCCCGGCGTCCTGCGTGTAGGACAGGACCCACGGGGAGTCGATCCGGCGGGGCGTGGCGTCCGCGCCGATCGCGTAGCAGCCGACGCTCACCTCCAGGCCCTCCCCGGCGGGCGCGGTGCCTTCCGCGTGGCAGCGCGCGGGCGTTCCCGTCCCGTACGCGCCCACCTGGAGGTATCCCTTGTCGGCGGCGTACGGCGCGCCCTTGAGCACCGCCGTGTAGCGGCCGGTCCCCTCGTGGCGCACGTGGTTGACCAGGCCGGCCGAGTTGAACGTGCCGTCGTTGCGCGCGGGGGCGAGGTCACCGGCGCCGCCGGGCGCGTCGTAGCGGACGGTGGCGTAGGGGGTGTCACCGGCGGCGGGCGCGGCGAAGAACACGGTGAACCACCAGTCCACCGGGGCTCCGGTCTGGTCGAAGCAGCGCACCCGGATCACCTCGTCGGGCCCGGCGGGCTGCTGACCGGCCACCGAGCAGACGCGGCCCCGGTAGTGCGTGCGGTAGGCGGTGGCATGGGCGACGCCGGTCTGCGAGGCGACGTCCGGCAGGCGTACCTCGTAGTCCCCGGTCCCGGTGCGTCTCACGCTCGCCCGCCGGCTCGCGGTGGCGGGGTCGAGCCTGCCGGTGGTCCACTGGTAGGCGGGGTTCAGCGCCGTGTCCGCGCCCAGCGGCGCGCTCGCCTGGTCCATGTACGCGTAACCCCAGCGGGGCGTGGCCGACGGCGCCGGGGCGGCGGCGGCGACCATCGCGTCGACGAGGCGGGCGACGAGGCGCCTGCCCTCCTTCTCGGTCAGCTCGGGCTCCTGCGGCTGCGGGGAGGGAGCGCCGGCGTCGGGCGACACCCCGATGGGGAAGGTGATGGCGTCCCAGTCGTCGAAGCCGCTCAGCGTCTCGTCCTTGCCCGGGTAGCGGAAGCCCGGGTCGCGGACCTGCGTGTCGCCGGGCTCCGCCATGGTCGAGCACTCGTCGTCGTTCCCGGTGACGATCAGGCTGCCGTAGCGCCGGTCGAGGTCGTGCGGCGTGGTGTCCAGGCCGGGCCGCGTGCCGGCGGGGTCCTCCGGTGAGACGCACACCTGGCTCCAGCTCAGCAGGCTCACGCCGACCTCGTGCGACGGGTCGGGGTCGGCGGCGCCGCCGGAGCTCCAGTCCCAGTCGATCCCCCGGGAGGCGTCGGCGACCCGCTGGACCAGGCGGGGGTCGAGCCAGGTGACCAGCAGGTCGGTCGAGGCCCCGACTCCCCTGCTCTCAACCAGCTTCGACTGCTGGAGGTCCGTGAGCTTCTCCCGCGAGTAGTCGATCGAGCTCACCGCGCGGACGCGGTCGCTCCAGACGTCGGCGTCGGCGTCGCCCATGCCGCCGACGGCCGCCTGCCAGGCGCTGTAGTCGGGCACGCCGATGAGCCCGTAGGCGTAGTTCATGACAGACAGGTAGTTCGGCTTGTGGTTGACGCCGTCGCCGCCGCCGTGGGCGAGCCCGAGCGCGTGCCCCAGCTCGTGGACGAACAGCGCGCTCCGCTCGCGGTCGGTGACGTCGCCCCACGATCCCAGCGTGACGATGAAGTCGGTACGTCTCCCGCCCGCGTGCGAGTGGCCGCCGCTGTACTGGTAGCCCCACAGGGAGTAGAAGAAGAACCCCTGGCGGGCGGCGGGGAAGTTGCCGTCGCGGTGGTGCTCGAAGACGGTGCGCCCGTCCGGCTCCTCGGCGAACAGGTAGCGCCTGCGCTCCTGCGGCGTCACCGCGATGGCGGTCGACTCGTCGATCAGCAGCTGTATGCCCGTCCTGGACACGGGACCGTACGGGCAGGCCCCGGCGGGGCTGACCGGCGCGCTGTCGAACATGTGCCGCGCCTCCGCCAGGGCGCCGGGCGTGGGCCGGTCGGAGTCCGTGCCGTCGTCGAGCCAGTCGATCTCCACGGCGATCGTCCTGCGGCAGGGGTCGGCGCCGTGCTCGGGCAGCCAGGTGTCGCGGGTGCCGTCGGGACGCGGGATGCCCCGCAGCTCGACGCGGTCGGTCAGGCCGTCGCCGTCGGTGTCCGCGTCCGGCAGGCCCTCCCTGGTGTTCCAGGTCTGGTCGGTGTTCTTGTAGAAGCGGTGGAGCAGCTCGGCCGAGGCGGGGCGGTCGGCGTAGACGGCGCCGCTGTCGCGGTCGACGATCCTGAGGGCCTTCAGGTCCCAGTTGTCCGCGTTCAGGTCGGGCGCCGTGGACAGGTGGTGGAAGGTGAAGCCGTCGAGCAGCGCGTCGGCGGGCACGCACGGCGACAGGTGGGCGTGCCAGGTGAACGTGGTGTGCGCGAGGTCGCCGGTGCCGCCCAGGTGGAACCGCTCGGGCGGAGTGTCCTCGGCGCCGTCGCCGTTCCAGTCCTCGAAGAGGAACGCCTGGCCGCCCAGGGTCACGGTCTCGGTGGAGTCGTCGCGCAGCCCGTCCCCGCCCGTGGTGACGGAGAACGTCACCCGGCACACCTGGCCGGCGTCGGCGTGCGCCGGAGCCGCGGGGGTGACGGGCGACAGGCCGGCCAGGGCGGCGGCCGCGAGCAGGACGGCCGCGAGCACGGCGGACGCCCGCGGGCGCCGGGTGCGGGTGGCTCCTGGAGGTGGTCGCATACGGCTGCTCCTAACGTGAGGTGGAGGCGCGTCCGCGCACGGGGGCGCCTCGGCGGACGCCGCCGAGTCGACGATCACGGAGTCCTGGGCGGTTGGGAAGCCGTGCGGAATTGTCCGTACAAGGCCGTACACGACGTATCGGACACCGGGCCTGTAACCCTCCGCCACCTCGCGGCGACGTACTGGTGTGCCGACCCGAGAAGGCCCCGACGCCGCCCGCGAAGCCGACACGCCCGAACCCGACACGCCCGCAGCCGACGCATCCGGAGCCGACACGCCCGATCCCGGGCGGGTGCGCGACCGGCGGGACTTCGCGCGCGAGCTCTCCCTGCTCCGCGAGCAGGCGGGCCTGACGGTCCGGCAGGTCGCGGCGAAGGCGGGCGGGCACGGCGCGCACAGCACCCTCGGCGACTGGTTCGCCGGCCGCGGGCTGCCGTCGGCGGCGTCGCGGGACCTGCTCACGCGGGTGCTGCAGGCGTGCGGGGTCACCGACGCGCGGACGCTGGAGGAGTGGCTGAGCGCCTGGCGCAGGACGCGGCGTTCGCCGGGCCGCCGCCCCGCCGGGCCGGAACCGTACCGGGGGCTGGCGTCCTTCGGGGTCGAGGACGCCCGGTGGTTCTTCGGCCGCCGCGAGCTGACCCGCCGGCTGGTCGCCCGCGTGGGCCGGCTGCGGGAGCGGGGCGGCGGCGTGCAGGTCGTCGTGGGGCCGTCCGGGTCGGGCAAGTCGTCGCTGCTGCGCGCGGGCCTGATCGCGGCGCTGCGCGCGGGCGAGCTGCCCGGTTCCGGGGACTGGCCGGTGGTGCTCTGCGTGCCCGGCGCCCGCCCGGTGGACGAGCTGGCCGCGCGGCTGGCGGCGGTCACCGGGACCTCCGGGACGTCCGGGACGTCCGGCCCTTCCGGCACCTCCGAGGCGTCCGAGGCGTCCGGGACCTCCGGGGCCTCCGGGCTCTGCGGCGGCGAGGTCGCGGCGGCGATCCGGGCGGACCCCGGGAGTTGCGCCGTGTACGGCGGGCCGCTCGTCCTGGTGGTCGACCAGTTCGAGGAGGTGTTCACGCTCTGCGCCGACGAGGAGGAGCGGCGGCGGTTCGTCGCCGCGCTGTGCGCCGCCGCCGCGGGCGGCGCGCTGGTGGTGCTCGGGCTGCGGGCCGACTTCTACGCCCCGCTGCTGCGCTTCCCCGAGCTGGTCACCGCGGTGCAGGACGGTCAGCTGGCCGTCGGCCCCATGACGGAGGCGGAGCTGCGTGAGGCGATCACCGAGCCGGCCCGCCTGGCCGGGATCGACGTCGAGGACGGGCTCGTCGAGCTCCTGGTCCGGGAGGTCGCCCCGAGGGGCGCGGACCGGGCGGCGCACGACGCCGGGGTCCTCCCGCTGCTCTCCCACGTGCTGCACGCCGCCTGGCGGCAGGGGAAGGGCAGGAAGCTCACGGTCGCCGGATACCACGAGGTCGGCGGCCTCGACGGCGCCGTGGCGGCCAGCGCGGACCAGGTCTACGGCGCGCTGTCGCCGTCGGGGCGCGAGACGGCGCGCCGCCTGCTCCTCGATCTGGTGCACGTCGCCCCCGACACCGCCGACACCCGGCGCCGGGTCGCCACCGCCGAGCTGCTGGCCAGGCACGGCGGTGACCGGCCGGACGAGGCGGAGGACGTGCTCGACCGCTTCATCGCCCAGCGGCTCGTCACCGCGAGCGCCGACAGCGTCGAGATCAGCCACGAGGCCCTGCTCACGGCCTGGCCGTCGCTGCGGGAATGGCTCGGCACCGACCGGGCGGGGCTGGTCGCCGGGCGCGAGCTCGCCGCCACCGCCGCCGCGTGGCAGCGCGACCGGCGCGACCCCGACGCCCTCTACCGCGGGGCGCGCCTGCTGGCGGCCCAGCAGTGGGCCGCGGGGCGGGGCCTGCCGCCGCAGGTGCGGGCCTTCCTCGACGCCAGCACCCGGCACGCGCGCCGCCGCGCCCGGCGCATGCGCCAGGTGATCGTGGCGCTGGCCGTCCTGCTCGTCCTCGCGCTCGGCGCCTCCGGCCTCGCCTTCCAGGCGCAGCGCACGGCCACCCAGCAGCGGGACGAGGCGCTGTCGCTGAAGCTGAGCGCCGAGACCGGCGCGCTGCGCGCCACCGATCCGGCGCTGGCCGCCCAGCTCAGCCTGGCCGCCTACCGCCTCGTCCCCGGCCCGGAGGCGCGCGGCAGCCTGCTCAGCGCGCTGGCCGGCCCGTACGCGACCCGGCTGGCGGGCCACACGAACGCTGTCTACGCCACGGCGTTCAGCCCGGACGGGCGGCTGCTCGCCACCGGGAGCACCGACCGTACGCTGCGGCTGTGGGACCTGTCCGCCCCGCACCGCCCCGCGCTCCTGGCCACGGCCGGCTCCCGTGCCGAGGGGGTGCTGTCGGCGGCGTTCAGCCCGGACGGGCGGGTGCTGGCGACCGGCGGGGAGGACGATCTCGCCCGCCTGTGGGACGTCAGCGTCCCCGGGCGTCCGCGGCAGGTGGCCACGCTGGCCGGGCACACCGGCGACGTCCGGCGGGTGGTGTTCGGCTCCGGCGGGCGCACGCTCGTCACCGCCGGCCACGACCGGCTGGTGCGGCTGTGGGACGTGACCGATCCGGGCGCCCCGGAGCTCCTGACCGCGCTGGACGGCAGGCAGGAGGCCTCACCCGCGGTGGCGCTCGCTCCCGGCGGGCGCACGCTGGCCACGGCCGGGTCGGACGGTCCGATACGCCTGTGGGACCTCGGCGACCCGCGCCGTCCCGTCCCGCTCGGCACGCTCCGCGGCCACACCGGGCCCGTCCTGACGGCGGCGTTCAGCCCGGACGGCCGCACGCTGGCCACCGGCAGCTTCGACGACACGCTGCGCCTGTGGGACGTCGCCGAGCCGCGCCGCCCGAAGCCGCTCGCCACGCTGACCGAGGAGGGCGGCGGGATCGCCGCGGCGGTGTTCAGCCCGGACGGCCGCACGCTGGCCACCGGCGGCTACGACTTCGCCGTCCGGCTGTGGGACGTCGCGGACGCGCGCGACGCCGGTGACCCGATCACGCTGCGCGGGCACGCCGACACGGTCTTCGCGGTGGCCTTCAGCCCGGACGGCCGCACGCTGGCCTCCGCCGGAAGGGACGCCACGGCCCGGCTCTGGGACGTCCCCGGCCCGGCGCTCGGGGGCAACAGCGGGACGGTGTACGCGGTGGCGTTCGGCTCTGACGGCCTGCTGGCCGCGGCGAGCCATCGGACGGTGCGGCTGTGGGACACCGGCGGGCCCGTCCGGGTGGCCACGCTGCCGGGGCACGCGGACGGCGTCGTCGGGCTGGCGTTCGGGCCCGGCGGGCGGACCCTCGCCACGGCGAGCCTCGACAGGACCGTGCGGCTGTGGGACGTGTCCGGCCCGCGCCGGCCCGTCCACCTGGCCACGGTGGGCGGCCATACGGACAACGTCTACTCCGTCGCGTTCGCCCCGGGCGGCACGACGCTGGCCACCGCCGGGGCCGACCGCACCGTCCGCCTGTGGGACATCGCGGTCCCGCGCCGGCCTGCCGCGCTCGCCACGCTGACCGCTCACGCGGACACGGTCTACTCGGTGGCGTTCGGCCCGGACGGGACGACGCTGGCCACCGCCGGGGCCGACCGCACCGTGCGCCTGTGGGACGTCGCCGACCCGCGCCGGCCTGTGGCCCTGGCCACGCTCGGCGGTCACGCCAACGCCGTCAACGACGTGACGTTCGGCGGCCGGAACCTGCTGGCGTCCGCCGGCTTCGACGGCACGGCCCGGCTGTGGGACATCGCCGACCCGCGCCGGCCGAAGCCGCTCGCCACGCTGACCGGGCACTCCAACGCCGTCGCGGACGTCGCGTTCGCCCCGGCCGGCCGGACGCTCGCCACGGCGAGCTTCGACGGCACGGTGCGGCTGTGGCGGCTCGACGACCCGCGCCGCCCCGGCGTCCCGGCCGTGCTGAGCGGCCACACCGACCGGATCTACACGGTGGCGTACGGCCCGGACGGCCTGCTCGCCTCGGGCGGCGCCGACGCCGCGGCGCGACTGTGGGACACCGACGCCGGGCGGGTGGCCGCCCGGGTGTGCGAGCGCGCCCACCCGGCGATCACCCGGGCGCAGTGGGAGCGGCACATCCCCGGCGTGCCCCACCGGCCGCCGTGCGGCTAGCGCTGGGCCGCGAGGGTGACGCCCAGGCCGATGAACAGGGTGCCGGTCGCCGCGTCGAGGCGGCGGCGCACCGCCTGCCGGGCGCGCAGCCAGCCGCCGATCCGCCCGGCCAGCACGCCGACGGTCGCGTCGGCCAGGAACTCCAGGATGATCAGGATCGCGCCGAGGATCGCGAACTGCAGCCAGACCGGCCCCGCCCCCGGGTCGATGAACTGCGGCAGGAAGGCCACCATGAACGTGAACGTCTGCGGGTTGGCCGCCGACGACACCACGCCGTTCAGGAATGCGCTCCGGCCGGTCATCCCGGCGCCGGGCGCGTCGTCGGCGTAGCCCTTCCTGAGGTTGCGGAACATCTGGACGCCGAGGTAGATCAGGTACGCGGCCCCGGCCAGCCGCAGCACGGTGAACACGACGGGGAACGCCGTCAGCAGCACGGAGAGCCCGGCCGCCGCGGCGACGACGTACAAGGCGTCACCCGTGATCACGCCGAGCGTGGCGAGCAGCCCGGCGCGGGCGCCGCCCCGCACGCCGCAGCCCAGCACGAACAGCATGTCGGGACCCGGGGTGATCAGAGCGACGACGGTGGTCACCGTGAACACGGCGAGCAGGTGCGAATCGATCGGCATTCCGATCATCTTGCCACTCGCCGCCGTCCCGATCGAGCGCGGTCGCCGCCTCGCGTCAGGGCGCCGACGGCCGGGTCAGGCCCAGGTCGGCGCCCTTCGGTTCCTTGACCGCCGTGACGGCGGCGAGGGAGACGACGCAGAGCGCCATGATGTACGCGCCGACGGACATCGTGGTGCCCGTGCTCTGCACCAGGGCCTGGGCGATGGTGGGCGCGAAGGCCCCGCCGAGGATCGCGCCGAGCGCGTAGCCGATCGCGACGCCGGAGTAGCGGACCGAGACGGGGAACATCTCGGCGTACATGGCCGACATGGGCCCGTACGACAGGCCGAGGCCGAGGGTCAGGACGAGGATCGCGGTGGCGAAGAGCCAGATGTTGCGGGTCTCCATGAGCAGGAAGAGCGGGATCATCCAGGCGAAGACGAGCGCGTACCCGATCTGGAAGGTGCGCACGCGGCCGATCCTGTCGGACAGCGCCCCCGCGTACAGCGTGAAGCCGAGCCAGCCCACCGAACCGGCGACGGTGGCGAGCAGGACGGACGGCCGGGACAGGCCCAGCGTGGTGGTGCCGTAGCTGATGAAGTAGGCGATGAGGAGGTATCCGGCGGCGTTGTTCGCCACGAAGATCAGCGCGGTGAGGACCACGTTCTTGCTGTTGTGGCGGAACAGGTCGCGCAGCGGCGCGGAGGAGGTCCTGGTGCGCTGCTGGAGCTCCTGGAAGACGGGGCTCTCCTCGACGGCCCGCCGGACCAGGTACCCGATGACGATCAGCGTGAGGGAGAGCAGGAACGGCACCCGCCAGCCCCACGCCTGGAACTGCTCCGGCGTCGTCACCGTGCTCATGACCCACAGCACGCCGGTCGCGAGTATGAGCCCGATCGGCACGCCGACCTGCGGGAAGGCGCCCCACCAGCCGCGGCGCTCGCGCGGCGCGTGCTCCACCGACAGCAGGGCGGCGCCGCCCCACTCGCCGCCCGCGGAGAAGCCCTGGAGGATGCGCAGCAGGATGAGGGCGATGGGCGCGGCCACGCCGATGTCGGCGTAGGTGGGCAGCAGGCCGATGAGGGTGGTGGCCCCGCCCATGATGAGCAGCGTCAGCACGAGCATGCGCTTGCGGCCCAGCCGGTCGCCGTACCGGCCCGCGATGATCGCGCCGAGCGGCCGGAACAGGAAGCTGATGCCGATCGTGGCCAGCGAGATGAGCGTGGCCAGGCCGGGGGCCTGCTCGTTCACCGGGGCCAGGAACAGCGGGCCGAACACCAGGCCGGCGGCCTGGGCGTAGATGAAGAAGTCGTACCACTCGATGGTGGTGCCGGCCAGGGTGCTGGCGAGGACCTTGCGGTCCTCGCGTGTCATGGGGCGTGGCTCGCTCGTCACGTCGGGGCTCCGTTCCTTGCTTGGGGGGGGTCTGGTGGCACGTTCCAACGGGCTGGGGAACGGCCACGGCGGGCGGCGCGAGGCGGCGCGAGGTTGCGCAGCGCGGCACTCGGCATGCGTTTCCCGACCGTAGCCGACGAACGGGCGGGCGGGCAGCCCCCAGGCCCGCGTCGGCGCGTCGTGCCCGGCCGGGTCAGCCCGCCGAGGAGACGACCGACTCCAGCGTCGCCACGATCTCCTCCGCGAACAGCAGCGCCGCCGGGCCGTGGCCGTGCTTCCCGCGCCGGACGAGGGAGAGGATGTTGTTGCTGAAGGCGCGGTCCCGGACCGGCCGGTAGGCCAGGCTGCCGTTGTGCTGCTCCTCGGCGATGTCGAACCGGCTGAGGAACGCGACGGCCGCCCCCGAGGCGGCGAGCCGTTTCATCGTCTCGATCGAGTTGGTGTGGAAGGCGGGCTCGACCCTGAGCCCGGCCTCGGCGAAGGTGTCGGCGATGATGCCGTGGATGAGCATCGACCGGTCCGCGAAGACGAGCGGGTAGGCCGCGCAGTCGGCCAGCGGGATCGACTCGCGGCGGGCCAGCGGGTGCTGCGGCGCGACGACCGCGCCGAGCCGGGTGTCGAGCTGCCAGCAGGTCTCCAGCTGCGGGGAGGCGGGGATGTTGAAGCCGAGCGCGAGGTCGGCCTCGCTGTCCACCATGGCGCGCAGGATGTCGTGGGTGGACAGCGCCCGGATCGAGATGCGCACGGCGGGATGGCGGGCGTAGAAGCTGACGGTCGCGGCGGAGACGATGCCGCTGGCCAGGCCGGTCATCGTGGCGATCACCACGTCGCCGCTCGGGAGCGCGTGCAGGTCGCGGATCTCGGTCACGGCCTCGCGGTACTCCTGCATGGTCCGCCGCACGTGCGCCAGCAGGACCTCTCCGGCGGGGGTGAGCCGCATGCCGCGCGGCAGCCGCTCGAACAGCGGCTCGCCGAGCTCCTGTTCGAGGACCAGGATCTGCCGGTTGATCGCCGACGGGGCGATGTGGAGCCTCGCCGCGGCCGCCCGGATGGAGCCGTGCCGCGCGACCTCGTCGAGGTACTGCAGCAGGCGTGAATGGAGCATGGGGCCTCCTCGTCCCGACTGTACGCAAAAAGCGTACAGTCCGTGCGAAAACGGCTGCTTGTCAGCAACGGTGGCGTGCCCTTTCATGTCCTCAACGCGACAAGAGCGGCGATGAAGTGAGGAAACGCATGCCCCACGACAAGACGGCCGACCTGCCGGCCCACTACGACCACGTCCGGATGATCTTCGACATTCTGCGGGGCGAGCGGGAGGCGGATCTGCTGCTGCGCGACCTCAACGTCCTGGACGTGCACGGCGAGGCCGTCCACCAGGGCTCGATCCTCGTCCACGGCCAGCGCATCATCGCGCTGGACCCGGACGAGTCGGTCGTGCGGGTGCGGGAGGTCTTCGACGGCCAGGGCCTGTACGCGATCCCCGGCCTGATCGACGCGCACCTCCACTTCGACGCCCAGCTCGCCCACCCGGCGGCGTTCGGCGAGGCGATCGTGCCCAGCGGCACCACGACGATCTTCGCCGAGACGCTGGACTTCGCCAGCGCCGCCGGCGACGAGGCGATCGAGGCCGCCCAGTCCCTGTTCAAGGACCACGAGAAGCTGCCGTACCGGATCTACGCCTTCGCGCCGGGCAAGAAGACGTCGGTCGACGTCACCGCCGCCATGCTGCGGATGGACCCGGTGATCGGCCTCGGCGAGCTGGCCCACCTGTCGTACATGACGGGCAACGACGACGACTTCCGCAAGGCCGCGCTGGGCCGCGCCAACGGCGGCTTCGTCAACGCCCACTGGGGGGTGACGGCGCTGCCGGACATGCTGCTCAACTACCTGCCCGCGATCGGCGCCCACAACAACCACGACGTCTGGAACGAGGAGGACATCGACAAGAGCGTCCGGTACGGGTTCCACACGCAGATCAAGTTCGGCGTGGGCAGCCCCGAGGTGATCAGGACGATGCTGCGCGCCATCGTCAGGCGCCGCTGGCCCGCCGAGAACTTCCAGCTCTGCGCGGACAACATCTCCGTGGACCGCGTCCTGACCAAGGGCCACATCGACTGGGTGATCTCCCTGGCCGTCGAGATGGGCGTCCCGCCGATCCAGGCGATCAAGATGGGCACCCTGTACGCCGCCCGCTCCTTCGGGATGGACCACGAGTTCGGCTCGCTCGCCCCCGGCCGCTTCGCCGACATCGTGCTGACCGACAGCCTGTCGAAGATCAACCCGAGGTACGTGTTCAAGGGCGGCGAGCTGGTGGCCCAGGACCGCAAGCTCCTCAGGCGGGCCGGCCTCGACTACTCCGGCATGGTGAAGCAGCCCAGGCCCGGCCTCACCGGCCTGACCCCTGACCAGCTCGACCTCACGCCGATCGAGGTCTCCGCCGACGGGGAGCGGGCCAAGGTCCTGCTCTTCGACGTCTACGGGCGCGGCCACCTCAAGTTCGCCCAGGAGGTGTGGGTCCCGTTCCGGGACGGCGCGGTCGTCCCCGAGGTGGACGGCGTCCGGCTGAACCGGATCTCCGTCGTGCAGCGCTACGCCGACGGGACGCGCCACATCGTCAACGGCCTGTTCAAGGGCGTCTCGATCGACCGCGGCGCCGTCTCCACGTTCTGGCCGGCCCCCTTCCCGTACTTCGTGGTCGTCGGCGCCGACAGCGGCGAGATGTGCGCCAACCTCGAACGGCTCGACGCCTACGTCGGCGGCTGCGTCGTCACCGAGGACGGGCAGGTGCGGGCCTCGCTGCCGCTGGACATCTACGGCGTCATGGCCGACATGGACCTGCCCGAGCTGGTGGACGCCACCCGCTCGATCGACGCCGCCCTGGAGAAGCTGGGCCACCGCAACGAGGGCGAGCCGGTCGTCAACAAGCTCCTGACCCTGTTCATCTCGCTGGACCGCTTCGGCTTCATGGTCTGACGACAGCGTTTCCGTATCCGACCGAGTGTCAGCGGGTGCCGGTCACCTGACACGTAGCCGAGGAGAGACTGTGCTACAGAACGAACACGATGCCGGGGTCGCTGACACCGGAAGCCTGGTGCGGCGCTGGATCACCTACGCCGCCGGGATCTACGTGCTGACGCTCGGCGTCAGCCTGGCCATCAGGGCGGGCATCGGCATCTCGCCGCAGAGCAGCCTCACCCGCACGATGACCCTGGTGCTGCCGCCGATCAGCCAGGGCACGTTCAACTTCCTGCTCGAACTCGTCATGCTCGGGCTGACGTACCTGGTCATGCCGAAGGACTTCAAGGCCAGGAGCTTCCTGTCGCTGATCCCGGCCCTGGCCCTGGCCTCGTTCCTGGACCTGAACCTGATGCTGACGGACTGGATCGTGGTCGAGCCGTACGCCGGCCGGTTCGCGCTCCTGGTGTTCGCGGACGCGACGCTCGCGTTCGGCCTGTTCCTGATGATCCGCGCCAACCTGGTGCTCATGCCGATCGACATGTTCGTCAACACGATCTTCAAGCGGACGGGCTGGAAGTGGGGCAACATCAAGACGGCCTTCGACTGCACGCTGCTGGTCACCTCGGCGGCGATCGGGCTGATCTTCCTCGGGGCACCGCACTTCATCCGCGAGGGCACCATCATCAACGGCATCCTCGTCGGGCAGTACATCCGGCTCTACTTCTTCCTGTTCGCCCGGTTCTCCCGTAACAGGGAACGGTAGCGGTGCGCCACCTCGTGGAAGGCCGCCTTGGGCGTCCAGGCCGGGTCGTCGCCGTCCGCCACCTTCACGATGCCGAACCCGGCCTTGTCCAGGTCGAGCCTCGGGTCGTCGCGGTGCGGGAAACCCCGCATGGCGAAGGTGAACACGAAGCACCCGTGCACGCCGGCGTCGTCGTAGAGGCCGATCAGCTCGCCGAGGTAGGCCGCCTGCGTGCGCTCGTCGCGTGGGTGGTCGCCCCGGATCTCGGGCTGCTCGGCGAACCAGCGGACGATGCGGAACGAGGCCGCCCCGCGCAGGTCGGCCCCGGTGAACGCGCCGCAGCCGAACTCGGTGACGACCACCGGCCGGGCCTGGTCGCGCACCAGTGACCGCAGGCGCCGTTCGTAGCCCGCGTGGTCGTCGCCCGAGCGGTAGAGGCTGACCCCGGCCACGTCGAAGCGGGACCAGTCGACCTGCTCCCAGCCGGCGGCCGCGTAGCTCAGCCGGCCGTGGAAGACCTGCCGCGCGCACCGCGCCGCCCGGTCCAGGAAGGCGTCCAGCTTCCGGGTGATGCGGCGGCGCAGCAGGCGGCGGGCCCGCAGGATCGCCAGCAGCCGCAGGTAGGACCAGGGCAGCGGCACGATCCCCGGGGCGGTGTGGGAGAACTCGCTGCCCACCAGCAGGGTCACCCGATCGGGATGCGCGGCGCGCAGGCGTTCGGCCGCCGTGGCCACCCGTTCCAGGTGCGCCAGCACCTCGGGCCGGGGACGGTCACGCAGATGCGGCCGGACCCAGATCTCCAGACCGGCGTCCAGGGCCTGCTCGGCGGCGCGGATCAGGCGCTCCTCGTCGGTGCCGATCAGCATCACCGCCGTGCAGTGCAGCTCCTCGCGAATCACCCGCAGGTCCCGCCCGACCTCGCCGGGTGGCGCGTCGTCCACCAGGTACGACACGCCGCGAACGGTCAGCATCGGATCCTCCTCACGCGGGGACGTCGTCCCGCCGGTCGCCGCCCTCGCGGTGGTGGCCGCGCTGGGCGTCACGGTCGAAGATGCCCAGGATCTCGCACGGTCCGCCTTCGGCGCCGATGGCGTGCGGCGTCATCGTGGGGAACTCGGCGGCCTGGTTGGCCTCCAGGCGCAGGCGGCGGTGGCCCAGCATGAGGACGGCCGTGCCGGACAGGACGACCAGCCATTCGCGGCCCGGGTGGGCGCGCATGCGGGCCGGGTTGGCGGGCGGCGGCTCGGTGATGCGCCGGCGCATCACGGTCATGCCGGGGTCGGCCTTGACGGGCCAGCGCATCAGGCCGTGGGCGGCGTCGATCGTCGGGCTGGTGACGACGTCGTCGGCGGCGGTCTCGACGAGCTGGTCGAGGGAGGTGTCCAGGGCGCGGGCGAGGGTGACGAGCTGGTCCAGCGCGAGGCGGCGGCGGCCGTTCTCGATGCGGCTCAGCGAGGACTGGCTCATCCGGGCGCGGGTGGCCAGCTCCTCCAGGGACCAGCCCTGCGCGACCCGCAGCGCGCGGATGCGCGTGCGCACCAGGTGGTCGAGATCCTCGTCCTCTTGCGTCATGGGCAACAGCTTATGCCTGCGGTGCAAGACCGACGGGCCAGACGAGCCCTTGACTTCATGTTGACATTAACTTGCACACTTGCCTCACGCCAAGCGATCACTGCTAGGGAGGCAAGAGATGTTCGACGTCGTCATCGTCGGCGGGGGCCCGGCCGGGATGTCCGCAGCGCTGGCCCTGGGGCGGGTGCACCGATCGGCGCTGCTGCTCGACGCCGGGGAGGGCCGCAACGCCGCCGCCCAGAACGTGCACAACTTCCTGACCCGGGACGGCACGCCGCCCGGCGAGCTGCGCAAGCTCGGCCGCGAGGAGCTGGCCGCGTACCCGTCGGTGCGGGCCAGGACCGGGACGGTCGCCGAGGTCAGCGCGCGGGACGGCGAGGGGTTCCGGCTGGAGCTGTCCGGCGGCGACACGGCAGGCGACACGGCAGGCGACACGGTGGGCGGCACGGTGGGCGGCACGGTGGAGGGGCGGCGGCTGCTGCTGGCGACCGGGCTGGCCGACGAGCTTCCCGGCCCGCCCGGCGTGCGGGAGCTGTGGGGGCGCTCCGCCTTCCACTGCCCCTACTGTCACGGCTACGAGTGCACCGGCAGGCGGGTCGCCGTGCTCGGCACCGACCCGTCCCGCGTCCGGCTGGCGCTGCAGCTCAGCCGCTTCGCCGCCGGCGTCGTCCTGTGCGCCGACGGCCGCCCGCTCGACCCGGAGGCGCGGGCCACGCTGGAAGGGCACGGCGTCGGCGTCCGTGAGGAGGCCGTCACCCGCCTGGAGGGCGACGGCGGGCGGCTGGAGCGGATCATGTTCGCGTCCGGGCCGCCGGTGGAGCGGGACGCGGTGTTCGTCGTCAACGTGCCGCGCCAGCGCTCCGGCCTGGCCGCCCGCCTGGGCTGCGCGGCCTTCGCCGACGGGTGCGTGGAGGTGAACGAGTTCGGGCAGACCAGCGTGCCCGGCGTGTACGCCGCGGGCGACATGGCCCGCCGGGCCAGCGTGCCGGTGCCGCTGGCCGCGGTGATCGCCGCCGCGGCGAGCGGCACCGTGGCCGCGGCGGCGCTCGACCAGGACCTGCTGAGCGCCGACTTCGGGCTGCCGAACCCGTTCGCGGGGGCCGGGCGATGACGCGCACGGACGTCGCCCCGGCGGTGACGCGCGGCGGCAACGTGCCGCTCGCCACTGCCGGGCTGCTCATCGGCATGCTGCTGTCGATCCTGGACCAGACCGTGGTGGCGGTCGCGCTGCCCGACATCGCGGCCGACCTGGGCGGCCTGGACGCGATCGGCTGGATCGTCACCGCGTACGTGCTGACCTCGACCGCGACGGGCGCGCTGTACGGGCGGCTCAGCGACCGGTTCGGCCGCCGCGCGGTGTTCGTGACGGGGGTCGCGATCTTCGTCACGGGGTCGGCGCTGTGCGGCTTGGCGCGGACGATGCCCGAGCTGATCGCCGCCAGGACGTTCCAGGGCGCCGGGGCGGGGGCGCTGTTCGTGCTGCCGACGATCGCGCTGTCGGAGCTGTACCCGGCCCGGCTGCGCAGCCGGGTCCAGGGGTTCACCGGCGGCGTCTTCGCGCTGGCCAGCGTGGGTGGGCCGCTCGCCGGCGGCGCGATCACCGACGCGTGGGGGTGGCGGTGGATCTTCTACGTCAACCTGCCGCTCGGCCTGCTCGCCGTCGCGCTGGCCGCGTTCGCGCTGCGGCTGCCCAGGACCGGCGGGAACGGCCGCGTCGACCTGGCCGGGGCCGTGCTGGTCGCCGGCGCGATGGTGAGCCTGCTGCTGGTGGCCGAGTGGGGCGGCCGCGCGTACGCGTGGGACTCCGGCGTGATCCTCACGCTGGCGGCGGCCGTGGTGGCGCTGGGCGCGCTGTTCGTGTGGCAGGAGCGTCGCGCGGCCGACCCGCTGCTGCCGCCCCGGCTGTTCGCCGATCCCGTGCTGCGGGTCGCGCTGCCCGCGACCGCGCTGCTCGGCGCGCTGCTCGGCGGCTCGACCGTCTACCTGCCGACGTACCTGCAGGCCGCGTACGGGATGGGCGCGACGCAGGCGGGGCTGGCGCTGAACCCGTACGTGCTGACGTTCATGGCGGTCTCCTCGCTGGCCGGGGCCCGGATCGGCGCGAGCGGCCGGTTCCGGCCGTACCTGCTCGCCGGCGCGCTGATCGCGGCGGCGGGGTTCGGGCTGCTGAGCCTGCTCCGGCCCGGCACTCCGTACGTGCTGCTGGCCGTGGTCCTCGGCGTGCTCGGCGTCGGCTTCGGGCTGCTGATGCAGAACCTCGTGGTCGTCGCGCAGAACGCGGCCTCTCCGGCGGACCTGGCCGCGACCACGTCGGCCGTGGTGTCGGTCCGCGGGCTGGGGCTGTCGCTGGGCGTGTCCGTCTTCGGCAGCGTCCTGGCCCGCGAGCTCCAGGGGCGGCCCCCTGGTGCGTCGGCGACCGCCGCCGCCGTCCCGGAGGTGCTGTTCTGGGGCGCGCCGGCCGCCCTCGTCCTGGTGGGGCTGCTCGCGCTGCTGCCGCGCACCGTGAACCGCGCGTGAAGCGGGCCTGCCTGAGGTGGCCCCGCGTGGGCTAGCCTCACCCGCATGGCCCTCGCCTCGATCCCCAGCCCTCCCGAAGCGGTCTGGCATCTCGGATTCCTCCCGATCCGGGCGTACGCGCTGTGCTTCATCGTCGCGATCGCGTTCGGCATCTGGCTGAGCGAGCGGCGCTGGCGCGCCCGGGGCGGCGAGAAGGGCGTCATCGGCGACATCGCGTTCCCCGGGGTGATCTTCGGCCTGGTCGGCGCGCGCCTCTACCACGTCATCACCGACTGGCAGACGTACTTCGGCGAGCGCGCGATCAAGGAGCCCTACCAGGCGCTGTTCATCTGGGAGGGCGGACTCAGCATCTGGGGCGCGGTCGCGCTGGGCGGCGTGGGCGTGTGGCTGGCCTGCCGCCGCCGGGGGCTGTCCCTCGGCGAGGTGGCCGACACGGTCGCGCCCGGCATCGCGTTCGGGCAGGCGATCGCGCGCTGGGGCAACTGGTTCAACCAGGAGCTGTACGGCTCGCCGACCACGCTGCCGTGGGGCCTGGAGATCGACCGGGCACACGGCGGCGAGCCGGGCGTCCTCTACCATCCGACGTTCCTGTACGAGTCGCTGTGGAGCCTGGCGCTCGGCTTCGCCCTCCTCTACGCCGGCAGGCGGTTCGCGCCGCGCCCGGGGCGGCTGTTCGCCCTCTACGTGGCCGGTTACACGCTGGGGCGGTTCTGGATCGAGGGGCTGCGCATCGACCCGGTGGGCGGGGTCGACCACGCGGTGACGCTCCTGGGGCTGCGGATCAACCAGTGGACCTCGATCGCGCTGTTCGCCGGCGCGCTCGTCTACCTCTGGGCGACCCGCGACAGGGCCGCCGCCAAGGCGGCCTGAGCCTCCGGCGGCCCGGGAGCGCCCCTCACCCCTTCAGCCCGGTGTGGGCCAGGCCCTCGACGAACTGCTTCTGCGCCAGGACGAACACCACCAGCACCGGCAGCGCCGTCATGGAGGCGGCGGCGAGCTGGACGTTCCACATGGGGCCGCCGTAGGCGTCGACGAACTGCGTCAGCGCCTGGGGCAGCGTGAACTTCTCCGGGCTGGAGAGGAACACGATCGGCTCCAGGTAGAGGTTCCAGCTGTGCAGGAAGGTGAAGATGGCCACGGCCCCGAGGGCGGGGCGGGCCAGCGGGAGCCCGATGCGCACGAACGTGACGAACCGCCCCAGGCCGTCGACGGCCGCGGCCTCCTCCAGCTCGCGGGGCAGCACCAGGAAGAACTGCCGCATGATGAAGGTGGCGAGCACGCTCGGTGCGCCCAGCATCGGCACCAGGACCAGCGGCCAGTGCGTGTCGGTCAGCCCCCAGCCGTGGAAGAGCTGGAACAGCGGCACGATCGTGACCTCGCTCGGGATGAGCAGGCCGGTCAGCACGATCACGAACAGCACGTTCGACCCGCGGAAGCGGATGCGGGCGAAGGCGTAGCCGGCCAGTGCGGAGACCACCAGCGTGCCGGCCGTGACGACCGCGGCGATGTAGAGGCTGTTCCAGTACTGCTGCGCGAACGGCTGCAGCTCGAAGACCTGCCGGTAGGCCTCCAGCGTCGGCCGCCCCGGCCACAGCGAGGGCGGGAAGGCGAAGATCTCGCTCACCGGCTTCAGCGACGAGGTGGCCATCCACCAGGTCGGGAAGACGAACGGCACGCACAGCACGCACAGCAGCCCGTACAGCAGGGTCTTACGCCTCATGGAACACCCACCTCCTGCGCATGCGCCACTGCAGCAGGGTGAGGGCGAGCACGATCACGAACAGCAGCACCGACAGCGTGGCCCCGTAGCCGAAGTGGTGGAACTGGAAGGCCTGCTGGTACAGGTAGTAGACGAGCACGGTGGTCGAGGTGCCGGGGCCGCCCTGGGTGAGCACCGCGATCTGGGCGAACACCTGCAGCGACCCGGCGACCGTGATGATCGAGGTGAGCAGCACGGTCGGGCTGATCATCGGCAGCGTGATCCGCCGGAACCGGGTCCACGCCGAGGCGCCGTCCAGCCGGGCCGCCTCGTACAGGTCCTTCGGCACGCCCTGCAGCGCCGCCAGGAAGAGCACCATGTTGAGCCCGACGTTCTTGAACACCTGGACCACGATCACCGAGACCGTCGCCCACGAGCCGGAGCGCAGCCAGTTGGGCCCCTCGATGCCGGCGGCGGCCAGGATCGCGTTGATGCCGCCGTTGTTCTGCAGCAGGAACCCCCACACGATCGTCCAGGCCACGAGCGAGACGACCACCGGGGAGAAGAACAGCGTCCTGAACACCGTGGTGCCGCGCAGCCGCTGGTTGAGCAGGACGGCCAGCAGCAGCGCCAGCGCGAGGTTGAGGACGACCAGCCCCACGGAGAAGAGCCCGGTGGCCGTCAGCACCGACGCCATGTTCGGGTCGTTCAGCAGCCGCCGGTAGTTGTCGGCGCCGACGAAGGTGAACGTGTCCGCCAACACGTTCCACTCGTTGAGGCTGTAGGTGAGGACGAGCCCGAGCGGCAGGAAGACGAAGAGCAGGCTGCCCGCGAGCTGCGGCCCGATGAAGAGGTAGCCGAGCAGGTGGTCGCGCCGCCGGGCGGTCCACCAGCCCGCCCGGCGGGTCACGGACAGCGCCATCACTTGGCCAGCATCGGCTGGATGGCGGCGCAGACGCCCTTCATCACGGTCGCCACGTCGGCGTCCGGCTGCCACAGCTGGTCCAGCCCGGCGCGTACGGCCTGGCTCAGCTCGGCCTGCCCGGTGTGGCTGGGCTTGACGCGGCCGGCGGCGATGCCGTCGACCACGACGTCCTGGAGCTGTTCCGGCTTGAGCAGCGGGTTGCTCTTCGCGAGCGAGTCCGCGGTCAGCAGCGGCTGCCGGGGCGGAGGGAAGTACTGGGCGAGCTTGGCGGAGTTCTCCGGGTTGGTGAAGAAGGCCAGGAAGTCGGCGGCGGCCTCGGCGTTCCTGGACTTCTTGAGCACGCCGATGCCGGCCTGGCCGATCACGCTGTACGCGCCCTTCGGCCCGGTGGGCAGCGTCACCAGGTCCCAGCCGAAGGCGCCGTCCTGGAGCAGGGAGGCGCGGGAGATCTGGGTGATCGTCATCCCGGCCTCGCCGGCGAAGAAGTCGGCGGTGGTGCCGGGGGCGGGCATGGCCTTGCCGGTGAAGATCGCCTTGTGCAGGAAGCCCATCGCCTCGATCATCTCGGGCTTGTCGAAACCGCAGGTCCTGCCGTCCTCGCTCCACGCCTCGGCGCCCCAGCCGCCCCAGACGGCGGCCAGGTTGTCCCAGCCCTTGTAGTCGAAGTCGCGCACGACCAGGCCGGCCTTGCCGGTCTTCTCCTGCACGGCCGAGGCGATCTTGACGGCCTCCTCCCACGTCCAGCCCTTGGCCGGCACGCTCTGCCCGGCCTTCTTGAGCAGGTCGGTGTTGACGAAGACGCCGAAGGGCGAGGTGGAGAACGGGTAGGCGTACAGGGCGCCGTCCTTCTGCCACAGCCTGGTGGTGCTGGGCGCGAGCTCCTCGGGCTTGACCAGGGTGTCCAGCGGGACCAGCGCGCCGGAGCCGACGAAGTCGGGGGCCGAGTTCTCGAAGATCCACGCCAGGTCCGGGGTGTTGCCGCCGGCGATCTGGGTGGTGAGCGTGGTCGTGTAGGTCTCCACCGGAAGGGTGTCGTACTTCACCGTGACGTCCGGGTGGGTCTTCCGGTACGCGGCCGCGATGTCGCCGAACAGCTTGAGGTGGGCCTCGTTGCCGGTCCAGATCGTCATTCGCAGCGTGACGGGGCCGCCCTGCGGCTCGGCGGAGGATCCGCAGGCCGCGAGGGCCAGCGTGCCCGCCAGCCCGAGCGCGGTCACCTTTGTGCGCATGTCGTTACTCCTTGCGGGGGGTTAATAACCGGAAATATCCGGCCAGTGCAGTTCGATCCCCTGGGCCTCCAGGCGGTCCTGGAAGCGGGCCAGCAGGTCTGGATCGTTCCGGACGGCGCGCGGCGGCACCGAGCTGTCCAGGCAGAAGGCGGCCAGCGCGCCCGCGGCCTCGCCGATGTTCCACTCGACGGGGTGCAGCCGGTAGCAGCCGTTGGTGATGTGCGTGGTGCCGAGGTTCTTGCCGGCGGGCAGGAGGTTGTCCACCCGGCGCGGGACGAGCGCGCCCAGCGGGATCTCGAACGGCGCGCTCGGCACGTCGATGTAGTTGTCGCCGCCGGTCGAGGGGTGCAGGTCGATGCGGTACATCCCGATCCCGGCCGAATCACCGTAGCGTGCGCCCTTGACCACGTCTTGCTCGACCACGGTGTGCTCGGCCAGGATGCGGCGCGACTCCCGGATGTAGGGAGCCTGGGCCAGGCCGTCGGCCGAGCCGGTCACGTCGCCGCGCAGCCGCAGCCCCGGCCAGCCGGTGCCGCCGTCGGGCCGCGGGGCCTCGGTCTGCAGCCAGTACAGGACCGAACGGGACAGCTCGCGGGCGGCGGCCACGTGCTGCGCGGCGTCGGGCACGTCGAAGGCCGGGCCGAGCACGTAGTCGATCATCGGCCAGTTGACCAGGCAGATGTCGCTGGCGTACGCGCCCGGGGTGAACAGGCGGCGGGCGGCGATCCTGCGGAAGGTCCACAGGTTGCCGTCGCCGGGGTTGCGCCGCTGGTCGGCACGGACCAGCAGCGGATCGTCGTCCGGGTTGGGGGTGAAGCTCCGCTCGCCGATCTCCAGCGTGCGCGGGTTCGGGCTGCGCCAGCCGAGCAGCTTGCCGCCCCAGAAGGGCAGCTCGAAGTCGCGCCAGAAGTCGTACGAGGCGGGCCGGTCGACGGTGTGGTCACCGTCCATGTGGTCGACCGCGAAGCAGACGGAGATCGCCTGCATGTTGAGCGGCTGCGCCTCGGCGGGGGCGCTCGGCTCGCCCGTGTCGTCGCGCGACTCGAAGCCGGTGACGTACTCCGTGCCGGTCAGCGGCAGCAGCTCGCCGGTCTCGGTGGCGTCCAGGACGTAGGGCGCGGTCACCACGACCTCGTCCCCCTCGTGGCGCAGCCGTACGGAAAGGACGCGGTCCCCGTCGGTCTCCGCCGCCAGCGGCGTGCACGGCTGGAGCACGGTGAGCCGCCCGCTGCCCCGGTAGGGGGCGAGCATGGCCTCGATGACGGCCAGCGCCACCCGGGGCTCGTGGCAGATCGGGCTCACCCAGCCGGCGCCGGGGTTGAGCTCACGCCAGGCCCGCGCGGGCTCGGTGAGGGGGAAGTGGCGGCGGTAGTAGTCGCGGATGCCGTCGCGCAGCGCGCGGTAGCTCGCCGTGACGCCGAACTGCTCGACCCAGGTGTGCTCGTCCGGCGGCACCGCCTGGCTGGTCAGCTGCCCGCCCAGCCAGGCGTGCTCCTCGGTGAGGATCACCCGCCGTCCGGCTCGGAGCGCCGCGAGCGCCGCCGCCACTCCCCCGAGGCCGCCTCCGACGACCAGCACCTCGGTGCTCAGCTCACGCAACGTTGTTCCTTCCCAGGGTCAGACCCTTGACGGGTTCGCACGGGAGCAGCCGCTGGACCGGGCTGCCGCCCTCGATGAGTTCGGTGAGGACTTCCACCGCCTGCCGTCCCATCTCGGCACGGGGGATGCGAAAGCCGGTGAAGTCGATGTCGGTCGGCGCGGGCCTGGTGGGGTCGCCGAGCGTGACGATCGACAGGTCCCCGGGCACGGCCAGGCCGCGCGCCCTGGCCGCCTGGAGGATGACCGCGCCGTCGGCATACTCCTCCACGAAGATCGCGGTGGCGTCGGTGCCGAGCGCGTCCTCGGCGTCCGCCGGAGGGAGGGTGACGGCCTGGAGCCCGGCCGTCCCCTCCTGGAATCCGCGGTGGCGGTCGGCGAACGACTCGGCCCCGGCGCCGTGCCCGACGTACGCGAATTTCTCATGACCCAGGCCGCGGGCCCCCTCCACCAGCTCGCGCACCACGCTGCCGTAGTCGGCGCCGACGTAGGAGACGGGGCCGCCCGCGTCGTCGCGGCGGCCCACCGAGACGAACGGGTAGCCCTCGGCGACCAGCCTGGCCAGCTCCTCCCGGTCGAGCTCGCGGCCGAGCAGGACGCAGCCGTCGGCCAGGCGCAGGCGGTGGTCCTGGTGGTAGATGCGCTTGCGGCCGTCGACCAGCGGGGCGCTGGTCAGCAGCAGCAGGTCGCAGCCCACCTGCTCGGCCGACTCCTCGATCCCGATGAGGAACGGGTGGTAGAAGTCGCCCGTCGCGCTCGGGAAGACCGGCTCGTAGGTGAAGACGCCGAGGATCCGGTTCCGGCCCGCCGCCAGCCGCCTGGCCAGCGGGTCGGCCACGTAGCCGGTCTCCCTGATGACGCGCAGCACCCGGTCCCGGGTCTCGGCCGGGATCCTCGTCTCGGCCCCCGGCCGGTTGTTGAGCACCAGCGAGACCGTGGTCTGGCTGACGCCGGCGAGCCGGGCGATGTCGCGCTGCGTGATGCGTCCCATCTCACCTTCCTTCAGGTAATGCGCATTAGCAGTGGAAGAGAGTGTCCGGTACGCGTCTCGTCACCGTCAAGGGGCGGGGCGGGAGTAATACGGATTAGCAGGCGGCCAGCAGTCGAACGTGATCGCGGCATCGAACGTGCCGTCGTGCGGCGCCCGCAGCACGTGCAGCCGCCGCCTGCCGTCCCGCAGGCAGGCCACCGAGGTCACGGCGAACGCGGCCGGCCGTCCCGCGCCCCAGCTGAAGCGGACCACTCCCCCGGCGCGGCGCGGCTCCAGCCCGCCCGCGGTCGCGGCCGCCGAGACCGCGCGGACCGAGCGGCGGACCTGGCCGCCGGTGATCCGCACGTCGGCGACCACCGAGGCGTCCGGTGTGCGGTGGCGCGGCCGGTAGGGGTTGCCGCCGAGGAACTCCACGGGCATGGCGCCGTCGGCGTCCGGCCGCCGGCCGGGGAGGGCCGTCGCCCAGCAGCCGTGGTCGTCGTCGTTCGGCGACTGGATGACCGTCCCGGCGACCGGGTGCCACACGCTCGCCCGGCGGGGTGGCGGCCGTCAATCGAGCTGATACGAATCAGCGGGCCCGGGGGGGGTGCCGCGCGGAGGCGGGGGGACGCCTCCGCCTCCGCGCGGTCTACGTCAGCTCGTGGTGCAGGGCGAGCCGTTGACGGTGAAGGCCGCCGGCGCCGGGTTGGACCCGGTGTGGCTGCCGCTGAACCCGGCCGAGACGGACGCGCCGGGCGCGACGCCGCGGTTCCAGTCGAGGCTCGCCGCGGTGACGGCGGTGCCGGTCTGGGCGAAGGTGGCGTTCCAGCCGCTGATCACCTGCTGGCCGGCCGGGTAGGACCAGCCGATGGTCCAGCCGTCGACCGCGGTCTGGCCGGTGTTGGTGAAGGTCACCTCGGCGTTGAACTGGTTGTCCCACTGCGAGGTGATGCGGTAGGTCACCTTGCAGGAGCCGGCCGCCGCGTCGGGCGGGGTGGTGACGGTGACCGTGCCGGACGGGGCCGACAGGTTGCCCGCCGCGTCCCGGGCCCGGACGTAGTAGGTGTAGGTGGTGTCCGGGGCGAGGTCGCCGAGCTGGGCGACGGTGCCGGTGTAGGAGCCGACGGGCTGGCCCGCGCCGGTGTGGAGGTCGTACCCGGCGACGCCGACGTTGTCGGTGGAGGCCGTCCAGGTGAGCGTGACGCCGCGCGCGGTCAGGCCGCTCGCGACCGGGGTGCCGGGCGTGCTGGGCGCGACCGTGTCGTCCGGCGCGGGGCCGGGGGCGGCGTACAGCAGCCGGTTGGGGGAGCCCTCGCCGATGCCGGTCAGCACGTCCTTGGTGGAGCTGCTGATGATGGCCGCCTTGCTGTCGGCCATCGTGGCGGCGGGGTTCTCCTGGAGGTGGCGGGCGATCCAGCCGGTGACGTGCGGGGCGGCCATGGACGTGCCCGACCAGGCGCCCGAGGCGGTGTCGCTGGTGCTGACCGAGGAGGTGATCGCCGTGCCGGGCGCGAACACGTCCACGCACGGCCCGAAGGAGGAGAAGCTCGCCTTCTCGTCCAGGATGGTCGTCGCGCCGACCACGACCCCGCGCGGCGAGCGCGGCGCGTTGGTGCAGGCGTCGGTGTTGTAGTTGTTGGCGATGAACACGGTCTGCACGCCCGAGTCGATCAGCCCTTCGGCGGCGTCGTTGCTGGCCGTGCCGTAGCCCTGGAGGCTGAAGTTGGCCACCGAGCGCGGCGGGTGGTTGGCCGCAACCCAGTCCATCGCGGCGACCAGGTCGCTGGTCAGGCCGCTGTTGCTGCAGTTGAGCACGCGCACCGCCACCAGGTTGACGGCCTTGGCCACGCCGTACGTGGCGCCGCCGACCGTGCCCGCGACGTGCGTGCCGTGGCCGTGGCAGTCCTCGGTGGTGCCGTCGGCGACGAAGTTGGCGCCGAAGGACGCCCGCCCGCCGAACTCGGTGTGCGTGGTGCGGATGCCGCTGTCGACGATGAACGCGGTGACGCCCGCGCCGGTGGCGTTGTAGGTGTAGCTGTTGTCGAGCGGCAGGGCGCGCTGGTCGACGCGGTCGAGGCCCCAGCTCGGCGGGTTGGGCTGCACGGTGCTGCCGGTGATGACGGAGTCGCGCTCGACGTAGGCGACGGCCGCGTGCGCCCGTACCGCGGCCAGCGCCTTGCCGGGCAGGACTGCCGCGAACCCGGCCAGCGCCTTGCCGTAGCGGCGGGTGACCCGGCCGCCGTTCACCACGGTGTCACGTTCCAGCGAGGAGCGTAAGTCGCGCGAGCGTGCCTTCTCGGGCTTCATGACCACGATGTAGCGGTCCTCGGCTCCGGCCTGCGGCTCGCCCGGCGTGAGCAGCGGCGCCGGCTCCGCCGCCTGGGCGGGGACCGCGATCACCGCCAGCGGCAGCGCGAACGCCGCGCCAAGAGTGGCCAGCCTGAGTTTCCATGCCTGGGGCAATGCTTCGTCCCTTCAGAAGTGATCTTGACTTCTGGAGGCTATCCGATCTTGGTTTCCGGCCGATGGCCGCCCCTCGTGAACGGCAGCCGACATCTGGGTGTCGAACCGGGTCCGGGGTCCGGTGCCAACCTTTCCGGGGGTTCGCGGCGTTTGGGGGGTGACCGAGTTGAGGAGAGACGTGGATCGCGATGCCAGTTTCCGGGCGTTCGTCGATGCTCACCAGCGCCCGTTGATGCGTCTGGCATACCTGCTGACCGGTGAGGTGCATCTCGCCGAGGACCTGCTGCAGAGCGTGCTGGTGCGGATGGTCGGGCGCTGGCCGAGGTTACGCCGGATGGACCGGCCCGACGCGTACGCCCGCAAGGCCCTGGTGAACCAGTACATCTCGTGGCGGCGGCGGCGCGTCACCGGTGAGGTGCTGAGCCCGGAGCCGCCCGAGCGGGGCTATTCGACGGAGGACTCCACAGTCCTGCGGATCGTGCTGCGCCAGGCGCTGATGCGGCTGACCCCCAAGCAGCGCGCGGTGATCGTGCTGCGCTTCTACGAGGACCGCACCGAACGTGACGTCGCCGGGCTGATGGGCTGTTCGGTCGGCACGGTGAAGAGCCAGACGCATCACGCCCTGGCCCGGCTGCGCGCGCTGGCGCCCGAGCTGGCCTCGCGCCTGCCCGTTCTGGACGATCCGGCCGACATGAGGGAGGCGCGCCGATGACCTGGCTGGGAGACGCTCTCGGGCGTATCGCGGAGGACATGCCGGACCGGGATCTGGCCGCCCGGGCCATCGAGATCCACCGGCGCAGGCGGCGCAACCTGGTGGCGCTCACCGCGGCGGCCGTGGTCGTCGTCACGGTGCTCGCCGCGACCGTCGGCGTCCGCGCGCTGCCCGGCGCGCGGCAGGAGCCCGCCGCGCCGGCGCCCCCGCCCGAGCGGAGCACGCTCCGGGTCGGGGTGGTGGCGAGCGCGGCGGCGGCGCCGCTGTACGTGGCGAACGCCAAGGGGTTCTTCCGGCAGGAGGGGCTGACGGTGGAGCCGCACGTGATCCCCGCCGCCGCCGCGGGTCTGCCCCGGGTGAGCGCCGGCGATCTGGACCTCGCGCAGACCGACTATCTCGCGACGCTGATGGCGGCCGAGAACGGCCACCCCCTGAAGATCGTCGGCAGCCTCCACCAGGCGCGGCCGGGGACCACCGCGCTCGTGGTCGGTGCCGGGTCCCGCATCAGGTCCGTGGCCGGGCTCAAGGGCAGGAGGATCGGCGTCGCCGGGCTGAGGAGCGTCGAGGAGCTGGCGCTGGAGGCCACGCTGGAGCGCGCCGGGCTGAGGCGGAGCGACGTCGTCCTGGTGGAGACCCCGCTGCCCGAGCTGATCGGCGGGCTGGAGAAGGGCCGGTTCGCGGCGGCTCTGCTGGTGGAGCCGTTCGTCTCCCAGGGGGTCGCGCAGCGGCGTACGCGGGTGCTGGCGGACCCGATGACCGGCGCGTTCGCGGGGCTGCACGTGGCCGGGTGGATGGCCGGCGACGACTGGGTGCGGCGCAACCCGGCCACGCTGGCCGCGTTCCGGCGCGCGCTCGCCCGGGCGCACCGCCTGATCGCGGAGGACCCCGGGCAGGTCGCGGCGATCCTGCCGCACTACATCCGCATCACCGAGCCGGCCGCCCTGCGGATCAGGCAGGGCGTCTATCCCGCCACGCCGGACCTGGAGGAGCTGCGGCGGCTGGCGGACCTGGCGCACGAGCGGAAGTGGCTCAAGGCCCCGCTCGACCCGGCGGGCCTCGTCGTGCCGCCCGGGTGAGCGCGGGCGGCCGGGGCGCCGCGTGGCCGGGCCAGGCGAGGTCGTCCACGGCCAGGAACGCCTCGCCGGCCACGGTCGCGGGGGTGGCCCCGGTGTAGGCGAGGACGTCGCGGTGCAGGTGGGACTGGTCGACGTAGCCGGCGTCGGCCGCGACCTGGGCCGGGCTCTCCCCCGCGACCAGGCGGTGGGCGGCGTGGTCGAAGCGGACCAGCTTCGCCGCCTGCTTGGGCGGCAGCCCGAGCTGCGACCGGAACCGGGACCAGAGCCGTTTGCGGCTCCACCCGACCTCGGCCGCGAGCCCGTCGACCCGGGCCCGGCCGCGGCCGGCGGCGATCCGGTGCCAGGCCCAGGCGACCTCCGGGTCCACGGGCGGCCCGGCGCCGTCGCGGCGGGCGAGCAGCTCGTCCGTCAGCGCGAAGCGTTCCTGCCACGAGGCAGCCTCGCCCAGCCGCTCGCGGATGCGTGACGCCTCCGCGCCCCACAGGTCGTCCAGCGGCACGACGGCGCCGTCGAGCTCGGCCGGGGAGACGCCCAGGACCGCGCCCGCGGCCACCGGGGACAGGCGCACCTGGACGCACGCGACGTTCTCCCCGCGCACCCGGACCGCGCCCGCGGCACCGAGGCCGGGCCCGGCGACGATGCTGCCGCCGCGCCCGTGCCCGGGGGCGCCGTCGAGGACGGGCGAGCCGTCGCCGAAGTTCAGGACCACCGTCACGGCCGGGTGCGGCACCATCCGGAGCGTGTCCAGGTCACGGACGCGGAACCCGGCCATGGTGACGCCGGCCACCCGGCTGGGCCGCCGCGGGCTCTCGACCCCCCACGCCGCCGGCCCGTGCATGAACGTCCGCACGCCCCCATGCTACGGCCGGGCGCAGGCATGCCGGGCGGGCGCGGCCCCGGCGCGTACGTCGCGCCCGAGTCCGGGCCCGCCCTTAAATCGGTGGGGCGGTTTCGGTGGCTTTGTTACGGTGCCGGAATGCCTTCTCACCGCGCACTGCTGCCGCGCTCGACACCGGCCGCCTCGGGGGTGTCGTCGCGCGCCGTCGCCGCGCTGCTGGACCGGCTCGAGGAGCGGTCCGTCGAGTGCCACTCGATCATGGTCGTCCGCCACGGTCACGTCGTCGCCGAAGGCTGGTGGGCGCCCTACTCGGCCGGGCGCCCGCACCTCCTGTACTCGGTGACCAAGTCGTTCACCTCGGTCGCCGTGGGGCTCGCGATCGCCGACGGGCTGCTCTCGCTCGACGATCGGGTGGTGGACGTGCTGCCCGACCACGTCCCGGCGGGCGTCTCGGCGCAGGCGCGCCGCCTCACCGTCCACCACCTGCTGTCCATGACGGCCGGCTACCGCACGGACAGCCTCGGCGAGGCCTGGCGGCTCGAACCGGACGACCTGGTGAAGGGCTTCCTGCGCATCCCGTTCACCGACCCCGAGGGGACCCGGCACACCTACGACAACGCGACCACGTACGTGCTGGCCCGGATGGTCGAGCGGGTCACCGGACTCGGCCTGCCGGAGCTGCTCGACGAGCGCCTGTTCGAGCCGATGGGCGTCGATCACGCCGAGTGGGACCGGGTGGCGAGCGGCGCCGCGTTCGGCTTCCACGGCCTGCACCTGACCACCGAGGCCGTCGCCGCCTTCGCCGAGCTGCTGCTGCGCGGCGGCGTCCGCGGGGACCGGCGGCTCGTCCCCGCCGCCTGGATCGAGCTGGCCACCAGGCGGCACGCCGACCCGCTGCCGCCCGAGGACATGCCGGGGGACGCCGACTTCCTGGACGGTTACGGCTACCAGTTCTGGACGTCGCCGCACGGCTTCCACGGCGTCGGCTCCTTCGGGCAGCAGTTCGTGGTCGCCCCGTCGCACGATCTGGTGGTCGTCCTGACCGGCGCCCACCACCAGGAGCAGGGCGTGCTCGACGCGATCTGGGAGTGCCTGCTGCCCGGCCTGGACCGCGCCGACAGCGCCGGGGACGACGAGGAGCTGGCCGCGCGGCTGCGGGGGCTGTCGTTCGCGCCGGTGCCGGGGACCGCCGAGCCGGGGCGTCCGGTCGAGGCGCGGCTCGACGCCTGCGCCGAGGGGTCGCCGCTGCCCGAGGGGAGCACGGTGGCGGCGGAGCCGGTGGACGGCGGGTGGCTCCTGCGGCTCGGGGCTTCCCTCGTCGTCGAGGCCGGGCACGGCGGGTGGCGGGAGAGCGCGCCGCTCGGCCGTCCCGTCGTGGCGTCCGCCGCCTGGCAGGGCGACACGTTCGTCGCCGACGTCTATGTCATCACCACGCCGCACCGGGTCAGGCTGGTGGTGGACGCCGTCGCGCGGACGGCGGTGGCGGCGTGGAACATCGTCCCCCTGACCGGCCCTAGCCTTGAGGTGCACGTGCGATCACCGCTGATGACCCGGCCCGACGTCGCCTAGACGCCGCGCCGGCGCCGGTCGTCGCTTAATGTCCAAGGCGGGGGCGCTGCCGGAGCAAGGAGGAAGACGTCGGGAATGAGCACGCGGACGCAGGAGCATCTGGGCCCGTACCGGCTGATCGAGAAGATCGGCGAGGGCGGCATGGGAGTCGTCCATCTCGGACTCGACGGCGCGGGCCGGCAAGTCGCGATCAAGGTGTTGCACCCGCACGTGGCGGCCGACCTGAAGGCGCGCGACCGGCTGGTCCGCGAGGTGGAGACCATGCGGCGGGTGCGCAGCCGGTACGTGGCCGAGACGCTCGACGCGGAGCTGACGGGCGGCACCCCGTACGTGGTGACGCGGTTCGCCCCGGGGCGCACGCTGGAGGCGACGATCCTGGACCGGGGCCCGCTGGGGGCCGGTGAGGTCGTCGCGCTGGCCAGGAAGCTGTGCCAGGCGCTGGTGGACATCCACGAGGCCGGCGTCATCCACCGCGACCTCAAGCCGTCCAACGTCATGCTGGTCGGGGACGAGCCGCTGGTGATCGACTTCGGCATCGCCCACCTGGTGAACGCGGCCCGGCTGACGCAGTCCGGGATGTTCGTCGGCACGCCCGGATACCTGGCTCCGGAGATCATCCGGGGCTCGGTGATCACGCCGGCGGCCGACGTGCACGCGCTGGCCTCGACGGTGTTCTTCGCCGCTACGGGGCTGCCGCCGTTCGGGACGGGGACGTTCGAGGCGGTCTGCTTCAACACGCTGGAAGGCCGGGCGCAGATCGACCGGGCCCCGGCGTGGCTGCGGGGCTGGCTGAGCCGGGCGCTCCAGGTCGATCCGGCGGCGCGGCCCAGCGCGCGGGAGCTGCTGCGAATGGCCGGGGCGCTCGACCCGGGCGGGCGCGCGGAGCCGGTGCGCCCGGTGCCTCCAAGCCCGGAGCCCGTAAGCCCGGAGCCCGTGCGGGCGGACCGTACGCGGGCCTTGGACACGGTCTCCGACCTGCTCCCGCCGGTCCGGTACGCGCCGGCCGGCCCCGTGGCCGCGCCCGCGCCGACGGTGCATGCCGAGCGGCCGGAGCCCGAGCGCCCGTCGCCGCCCCGGGAGCCCTTCGACCTGCGGCGGTTCCTGGCCGGCAGCGACTTCTCCGGGGTGCTCGTCCTGGTGACGCTGATGGCGCTGACCGTGCTCAAGCCGGTCGGCGTCGGGCTGACCGCGGCGGCGCTGTCCGTGGCGCTGCGGGCCGGGGCGTACTTCCTGGGCGAGCACCGCCGGACGCTGTCCAGGGTCGTGCTCGTGACGGTGGGCCACGTCGTGCTGTCGCTGGCGCTCGGCATCGCCGCCTCCAGTTTCCTGCACTGGACCGGCCGGTTGAGCACCAGCCACGTGGAGCCGCTGGCGGCGGCCGTGTTCACGCTGGGGCTGTTCGTGCTGCCGGGCGCGGGGACGGTGCGGCAGGCGGCGTCGCACGCGCTGGCCCGGCTGCTGCCCGGCCACCGGGCGATCGTGGTGTCGTCGGCGGTGCTGGGGCCGATCGCGCTGATCTTCGTGATCGCGGCGATGACCACGCTGCTGTAGCGGGGGCTCAGCCGCGCACGGAGGCGGTCGCGGCGTCCTGCTCCGCCGGTAGGTGCCGGGCGGCGAGGGTCTCACCCCATCGCCTGGCACGGTCCAGCTCGCCCTCGGCCGGCGGGCCCTGGGCGGCGGTGACGGCGAAGCTCCGCGCCGGGGCGACGGACCTGACGCCGAGCCGCCGCAGCGATCTGGTCAGCGCGCGGGCGGCCGAGCCGGGCAGGCGGGGCCTGCCCACGCGGGTGTCGAAGGCGGCCGAGCCGAGCGTGGCCGGCGGCGGGTCGAGCGCGGCCAGCCATTCCCGCACGCCCCCGCCCCGCGGGACGGGCGCCCGGCTCATCGGGGAGGCGTGCGTCGGCGCGCCCATCACCAGGAGCGTGACGTCCTCCCCCAGGCGGGCGGGCGTGGCGGCGGCCTCGCGCGCCTCGGCCGGCATCCGGGTGGCCAGGCCCTCCGCCACCGCTTCGGCGATCAGCCGCGTGCTGCCGTACCGGGACTCGTAGAGCACGAGCGCGACGGGGCTCATGGGCGCGGCCGGACCACGGCGACCGGGCACGGCGCGTGGTGGAGCACGCCGTGGCTGACCGAGCCGAGCAGCGCCGAGGCGAAGCCGCCCCGCCCGCGCGAGCCCACCACGACCAGGTCGGCCGACTCGGCCGCCTCGACGAGGGCGGAGATCGGGTGGATGCGCGACTGCTCGTCGGTGATGACGAGGCCGGGGTTGGCCAGCCGCCAGGGCGTCACGCGCTCGCGCGCCATGCGCATCTCGTCCTCCATCGCCTCCTCGATCAGGCCGGTGTACGCGACGGCGTGCGAGGAGAAGAACGGCGGCATCTGCCAGGACGTGACCACGTGCAGCTGGGCCTGGCGGGCGCGCGCCTGCTGGACGGCGTACTCCATGGCGGCATGTGAGTGCTCCGAGCCGTCGTAGCCGACCACGACCCTGCCGTGCTCGACCACGCGCGGGGCGCGGACGACGACGACCGGCCCGGCGGCGTGCCCGGCCACGGCGACGCTCACCGAGCCGACCAGCAGCCGGGTGAACCCGCCGAGCCCGCGGCTGCCGAGCACCAGGCTGTCGGCCGTCGCGGATTCGCCGATGAGCCGGTCGGCCGCGTGCCCGGGCAGCGACTCGGTGGTCACCTCGACGTCGCGGGTCAGCGCGAGCGCCCGGTCGGCGGCGATCTCCAGCGTCTCTCCGGCGTCCGTCTCGTGCCCGCACACGTGCACGATCCGCAGGTCCAGCCCGCGCCGCTGGGCGTCGGCCGCCGCCCATTCCACCGCCGCGGCCGCCGGCGCGGACCCGTCCACGCCCACCACGATCCGATCGGCCATCTCACGTCTCCTCACTGCCTGCCGGCTCTCGCCGCCAGCCTCGCCCCGGCGGCCCGCACGGCACAGGAGGAGGAAGTCCCGGAAGGTCCGGCCATTGGTCCCGAGCGGGTCACTCCCGGCATACCCCGCCCGGCGGGGACCGGCGCGGCCCTGCCGCGGTGACGTGTCCGATCGTCCGGAGGATCGGAGGTGGCCGCCGGCGGAAGATTATAAGAAATATTCTCGCCGTCTCCCGGCCTGACTGCCGATCCGACACGGGCGGTCCGGACGAGTCTTTTCCCGGTAAGTCACCGTCCGAAATCATTCTCCTCCGGCGAAACCGGGTGCCGGACCGCCCTTCCACATGCGCTTTCTCGCCACTCCGCCCCGATGTCGATGTTGAGCCGGGCAAAAGCCGGAAGAGTGACCCTTGACTCATGTCTCCGCATGTACTTATGTAGCCAAAGGAAAGCGGGCGGCAAGGCACTGGAGGCACATCGGGGGAAATACCAGCGATCTTCCTTTGCATGATCGCGCCACACGGCGACGGGTGGAGCCGGGGGGCTCCGGAATTGCTCCCATGACGTAGGGAACCCATTTCGCCGGAAACACTTCTCTTTTGCGCGGCGGCGGCGCGAGCCTGCCGTACTCAGTTTTCACCGCGCATTATCCGATCTCGGGCCCACGCATGCCCGAAAACACCACCTCACAAGGGAAGTCAGACGGTTGAGCATGGAAAACACCGCAACAGCAGCAGCGGACCGGCAGTCCGAGAAGAAGATCATCTTCAGCGCGTCGCCCTGGGAACCGCAGATGGGATACTCCCGCGGCGTCCGCATCGGAAACCAGGTGTTCATCGCGGGAACCGTCGCCGCCGACGGGGAGGGAAACGCGGTCGGCCACGACGCGTTCGCCCAGACGGAATTCATCATCGAGAAAATTCAGACTTCGCTGCGCCGCCTCGGCGCGGAGCTCGAGGACGTCGTGAGCACCACCACGCACCTCACCGACTTCGCCCATTTCGACGATTATGCCCGGGCGTTCCAGAAGTACTTCGGGCACATCACGCCGGTGAACACCACGGTGGCCGTCGCCCTGGTGAAGCCGGAGTTCCTCGTCGAAATCACCGCGACCGCGATACTACCGGGCACCGCGGAATCATGATGACCGGAAAAGAGGGAAGCGCGACGATGCGCCTGGTGGAAATACATCCGGCACGACGCGGCATCGGCGGGACCGGGCGCCTGCCGTACTCGAAGCCGCACATGCAGCGCGCCATTCTGCTCGGCCTGCTGACCAACGCGCCGAGCATCATCGTGAACCCGGCGTGGAGCTCGGAGGCGGAGAAGCTGTTCACGGCGGCCCGGCAGTTCGGCCTCGACGTGCTGCACGACGAGGCGGGCAAGCTGATCGTGTCGGGGGTCGGCCGGTCGCTGCGGGCGGGCCGGGCGCCGGTGCCCGTGGCGGGCTCGGCCTTCAACTTCCGTACGCTCGCCGCGCTGGCCTGCCTGTCCAGCCACGAGACCGTCATCGAGGGCGACACCTCGATGTTCGCCCGCCCCGTGCGCGAGCACATGGGGTTCATCGGCGACCTCGGCGGCCGGTTCGAGGACGTCAGCGACTCCCGGCGGCTGCGCGTGCGCATCCACGGCAGCCGCCGGCTCGGCGGCCGGACCACCGTCGACACGCGGCACAGCTCGCAGGTGCTGACGGCGGTGCTGCTGGTCGCGCCGCTGGCCCGCCGCGCGATCCGGGTGGACTGCACCGACGACCCGGTCGGGCAGGGGTACGTGGACCTGACCCTGCAGATGATGCGGGAGCAGGGCGCGGTCGTGGAGCAGGACGGGCGGTCGTTCACGATCACCCCGTCGGCCTACCAGTCGCGCATCCACCGGGTGGCCTCCGACTTCACCGCCCTCTCCTACCTGGCCGGCGCGGTGGCCACGGCCGACCACGGCGAGATCGCCGTCGCCGGCTACCAGCGCTCCTCGCTCAGCTCGGAGGCCGAGTTCTTCGAGGTGCTGGAGGCGCTGGGCGTGCGTGCCGAGCACGACAGGGTGAGCGGCGAGCTGCGGCTGCGGCGCACCTCGCCCGGCTCGGCCTCGATAGAGATCGACGGCGGCAACATCCCGACCGTCGTCCCCACCCTCGCGGCGATCGCGCCGTTCGTCGAGGCCAAGGTGACGCTGCGCAACGCGGCTCAGGTCAACAACCACAAGTGCCCGCGCATCTCGGTGATGATCGGGGAGCTGCGCCGGATGGGCTGCGCGATCGAGCCCACGTACGGCGCCGACGGCGAGGTGGACGGGTTCGCCACCGCCGGGCGGCAGGCGCCGGCCGGCGGCGTCACCGTCGACAGCCACGGCGACCACCGCATCTTCCTGAGCCTGGCCACCGCCGCGCTCGGCGCGCGGCGGCCGACGTCCATCGAGGGAGTGCAGCACCTGCACGCGAGCTTCCCCGACTACCTGGAGGTCATGGAGGGCCTGGGCGTGCGCGTCGTCACCGGCCACACGCGGGTGCAGGTCGCCAACTAGCTCCAGCAGAACCGCCAGATCACCCCGGGCGGCCGGCCGCACCCAGGCGCCGGCCGCCGGGCTCACGACGGATCCGTCGAAGACGAGTTGAGAAGGACCATGGATTTCCTCCAGTACAAGCAGCTTCATGTCCACCCGGCCAAGGTGCTCAAGGGCGAAGTCGTCCCGCCGGCCTCCAAGAGCTATTCGGCCAGGGCCGTGCTCGCCGCGTCCCTCGCCCCCGGCACGAGCGTCATCGACAACGTCGCCTCCAGCAACAACGTCAAGGCGATGATGGAGTGCTGCCAGGAGCTCGGCGCGCGCCTGACGCACGTCGAGCCCGGCCGCCTCCAGGTGGAGGGCCCCGGCAGGTTCCACGACGGCGTGACCCTCTCCCCCGGCAACTCCGGCATCGTGCTGCGCCTGCTCATGGGCGCCGCCGCGCGCAACCGCGGCATCACGTTCATGACGCCGTACCTCGACTCCCTCGGCCGCCGGGCCAACCAGGAGATGGTCGACGCGCTGCGGGCGCTCGGCGTCGTGGTCGAGGCGGGCGAGGAGGGCACCCTGCCGATCACGCTCGACGGCTCGGCCGCGCACGGCGGCGAGGTGGAGATCTCCGGCCGGCGCAGCTCCCAGTTCCTCAGCGGCCTGCTCTTCCTCGGCGGGCTCCTCGACGACGCCCTGTCGGTGCGCGTCCCGGACGAGCTCAAGGCCAAGGCGATGGTGCGGACCACGCTGACGGTGCTCGGCTCGGCCGGGGTCGAGGTCGCCGCGAGCGAGGACATGATGAGCTACCGGGTGCCGGCCGCCACCGCCTACCAGCCGGCGCACTACGTCTGCGGCAGCGACCCGGCCAGCACCGCGGCGCTGCTCGCCGTGGCCGCCTGCGTCGACTCGACGGTGGAGCTGCGGCACCACCGGCTCGAGGAGCTCGACGGGGTGCTGGCCTACCTGCGCGACATCGGCGTCAGCGTCACCGAGGAGGACTCGACGCTGCGCGTGCAGGGCGGCGGCGAGCTGCGGCCGCTGGACTTCGACGGCTCGCTGGCGCCGGACGCCGTGCTGCCGCTGGCGGCGCTGGCCGCCCACGCCGACGGCACGAGCCGCTTCTACAACATCGAGCACATCCGCTACAAGGAGTGCGACCGCATCAGCGACTTCCGCCGGGAGCTGGAGCGCGCGGGCATCGCCTGCGACGAGAAGCGGGACGAGCTGATCGTGCACGGCTCGCCGGCCGGCGTGCCCGGCGGCGTCACCGTGGACAGCCACTACGACCACGCCGTGGTCATGGCGATGAGCGTGGTCGCGCTGCGCAGCCGTACCGGGCTGACGATCAAGGACCCGCAGTACGTGGCGCAGACGTACCCCCGGTTCTTCGATGACCTGCAGCGCCTCGGCGCGACGGTCGACGCGTAACGGAGGAGGAGATCACCTTGTGCGGAATCGCAGCGATCATCGACCCCCGGGTCGTCGCCGAGGACGCCCATCGGCTGGCGGCGCGCGACCGTGAGCTCATCGCGATGCTGGCGAAGATCTGGCACCGCGGCGACCCGGAGTGCTTCGCCGAGCGGCGCTCGGAGGTGGGCGCCGCCCTCGGCGCCAACCGGCTGGCCATCGTGGACCGCGAGCACGCCCAGCAGCCCCAGTCCGACCAGCACGGCCGGATCTGGGTCGCCTACAACGGCGAGCTGTACGGCTTCCAGGACGTGCGGCGCGAGCTGGAGCGGCTCGGGCACCGCTTCAGGACCACCTCGGACACCGAGGTGATCGCGCAGGCCTACGCCGAGTGGGGCCCGGACATGCTCGGCAGGTTCAACGGCATGTTCGCGTTCGTGGTCTTCGACAGCGAGCGGCGCACCTTCCTGGCGGCCCGCGACCACGTCGGCATGAAGCCGCTCTACTACGTGGTGTCGGACGGCGTGTACCGGTTCGCCTCCGAGCAGAAGTGCCTGCTCGGGGTGCCCGGGGAGATCCGGACGCTGCCGCCGGGCAGCTACCTCACCGAGCGGGGGGTCACGCGCTACCACGAGCTCGACGACACGCCGTGCGACCTGCCCGAGCGGGACATGGTGGCGCGCTACCGGGAGCTGTTCGACGACGCGGTCAGGCGGCAGGTCGACACCGACCTGCCGGTCGCGGTCACCTTCAGCGGCGGGATCGACAGCGCGGCCGTGCTGGCCAGCGCCCGCCTGCACCACCCGGCGGTCACGGCGCTGACGATCGGGTTCGAGGGGGCCGCCGACATCGAGGTCGCCCGGCGCTACTGCCAGGAGCACGACATCCCGCACGTGGTGGCGCACCTCAACCGGGACGCGCTGGTCGACATCATCCCCGACATCGTCTACGGCGCGGAGTTCTTCGAGGCCATCGACGTCATGGACACCTGCGTCGGCTACTTCGCCTTCGAGCTGGCCAAGCGGCACGGCTTCAAGCTCGCCCTGTGCGGTGAGGGCAGCGACGAGGTCATGGCCGGGTACGACCTGTTCCGGCACCACCACGACCCGGTGGACCTGATGCGCTACCGGGTGGCGAACCTGCACCGTACGGACCTGCAGCGGGTCGACCGGTCGAGCATGATGAACTCGGTCGAGACCCGGGTGCCGTTCATGGACCGCCACCTGCTGGAGTTCGCCTACAGCGTGCCGATGGAGATGAAGCTGCGCGGCGGCGTGGACAAGTGGCTGCTGCGCGAGGCCTTCAAGGACCGGCTGCCGGCGTACATCACGAACCGCCCCAAGATCCGCATGCCGGACGGCAGCGGCATGAAGAACACGCTCGTGGAGTACGCCCGCGCCCAGGACGTCGAGGACGACACGCTCGCCAAGAGCATCGGCATCGACTCGCGCGAGGGCGCCTACTTCCTCGAACGGTATCTGGAGGCCGGGTTCCCGATGCCCGCGGAGCGGTTCAAGCGGGCCGGCTACGACTACTCCCCCAACGGCTACTTCGAGTTCGTGTCCTGACGGGCTCCTGTCACCAGCGTTCGTGTCACAACAAGGAGGTCATGGGATGACGGGACACCGCCGGACGATAGCGGTCGTCGACCCGGTGGCGAGCGGGGCGTCGTACGGGGAGGCCGGCAAGGCCCTCGGCCTGTCCGTGATCGCCGTGCTGAGCCAGGAGTACACCGCCTCGTACGTCGTGCAGACCTTCCAGCCCGACGACTACGACGAGATCCACGAGCACCGCTCGATCGGGGAGACGGTGGCGTTGCTGGCCTCCCGCCAGGTCGCCGCCGTCATCCCCGGCACCCAGGTCGCGCTCGACATCACCGATCTGCTCGCCGGCGAGCTCGGCCTGATCGGCAACCCGGTCGAGAGCCTGGCGGCCCGGGTGAACAAGCGCGCGATGAAGGAGCGCTGGAACGCGCACGGGCTGCCGTGCGCGGCCTTCCACGAGTCCGACCGGGTGGAGTCCGTGGTGGAGTGGTCCGAGCGCCAGGGGTATCCCGTGGTGCTCAAGCCGAACGCCTCCACCGGCGCGTCGAACGTCTTCGTCTGCACCGACGAGCGGGAGGTCGCCAAGGCGTTCGCGGCGATCACGAGCCTGCCCGACCTGTACGACAGGCGCTTCGGCTCGGTGCTGGCCGAGGAGTACCTGGACGGCGACGAGTACTTCATGAACCTGCTGCACAACGGCGGGCGGGGCCTGCTGGTCTCGGCCGCCAAGTACGACAAGCTGCAGCGGGAAGGGCGCCCCAGCGTCTACCGGAACTTCCGGTCGCTGCCGCTGGACGATCCCGGGGTGCTGGAGGCGCTGCCGTACATCCAGGATCTCAACACGGCGGTCGACGTGCGTTACGGGATCAACGACACCGAGTACAAGCTCACCTCGCGGGGGCCGCGCGCCCTGGAGATCAACAACCGGCTGCCGGGCGCGGGCACCCCGCTGATGGCCGAGAAGTGCACCGGCCGCAGCTGGTACCGCGACAACATCCAGATCTTCCTGGGCGAGTACGACAACGCCGAGCCGCACGTCTTCCACCGGCACTACAACATGTGCTGCCTGATCAACGACCGCGCCGGCCGGGTGAGCGGGTTCGAGGGGCTGGAGGAGGTCAGCCGGCTGGAGTCGTACGACGGCGTGCGGCTGATCGCCGAGGAGGGCGGCTACTGGCCGGTCACGGTGGACCTGGGGTCTGCGTGGGGCCTGGTGCGGCTGGTCCACGAGGACCGGGCGCAGCTCGAACGCGACGCCGAGGCGGTGCACGAGCTGGTGCGCCTGAAGGTCGAGTAGGGACCGCGCCGGCGGTTCGGCAGCACGGATCTGTTCAAGCACCACGAAAGGATGCGCGTGAAGGAGCTGGGCGAGCGTTCGGAGCTGTCCGTACGGTCCGTCGGGATCGGATTCGCTGTCGGCTTCGTCATGACGGCGGCCATCACCTACCTGGCGCTGTACTCGGGGCTGGCCATCTCGGCGGCCATCCCCGCGGCGCTGATCTGCACCGGGCTGATCCGCGTCCGGGCGAAACGGGCGACCGTGCTGGAGAACAACCTGGCGCAGACCATCGCCTCCTCCGGCGAGGCGCTGGCGGTGGGCGTCGCCTTCACCCTGCCCGCGCTGGTGCTCGCCGGGGTCAGGCAGGACCTGGACTACTGGGAGGTCAGCCTCGCGGCGGCGCTGGGCGGCCTGCTCGGGGTCCTGTTCATGATCCCGCTGCGCCGCTCGCTCACGGTGGAGTCGCCCGAGCTGACCTATCCGGAGAGCGTGGCCGCCGCCAAGATCGCCGAGGCCGGGGAGGACGGGCGGGGCACCCTGCTGCCGGCGGGGCTCGCGGTGCTGGCCGGCGCCGTGTTCAAGGTCCTGTCCAGCGTCGTCCAGGTGATCTCGGGCACGGTCGAGGGCGCCGTCGCGATCGGCGGCAGGGTGTTCTACGGCGGCATGGACATCTCGCTGGCGCTGGTCGGCGTCGGTCTCATCGTCAAGCTGCGCTTCACGGTGATGATCGTGGCCGGGGGCGTGCTGTCCTGGCTGGTCGCCATCCCGCTCCTGGCGGACGTGCCGGCCGCGGGCGGGTCGCTGGTGACGCTCGCCTGGGACACCTGGGCCTCCCACATCCGCTACCTGGGCATCGGCGCGATGATCGTCGGCGGCTGCTGGTCGATCGTCCAGGCCCGGACGTCGATCGCCCGGGGCGCCAGGACCGCGTTCGCCGGGCTGCGCCCCGGCCGGCGGGCCGCCACCGAGCGGACCGACACCGACCTGGGCATGCGCTGGGTCGTCGGCGGCGTCGCGCTGGCCGGGCTCGGCATCTTCGCCTTCGTGTGGTCCATGGTCGGCTCGGTCGCGCTGGCGGCGCTGTCGGCCGTGGTCGCCGTCGTCCTGGTGTTCTTCTTCTCGGCGGTGTCCGGCTACGTGGTCGGTTTCGTCGGCAACTCCAACAACCCGATCTCGGGGCTGGCGATCTGCGGGTTCCTGGCCGCGTCCCTGATCTTCACGCTGCTGCGGGCCGGCGCCGACTCGCGCGTGGTGCTGTGCGTGCTGCTCATCGCGGTGTTCGTCTGCACCGCCACGGCGACGGCGGGCGACACCGCGCAGCACGTCAAGACCGGCGCGATCCTCGGCGGCACGCCGCGCCGGGTGCAGCTCGCGCAGCTGTTCGGCGTCGGGGTGTTCGCCTTCGTCGTCGCCCCCATCGTGGTCCTGCTGCTGGCCGGGTACGGCATCGGCGGGGAGGGCAGCGACACGCTCAAGGCGCCCCAGGCGGTGATCTTCGCCAACCTCGCCGACGCGGTCTTCACCCGGGGCTCGGTCCCGATGGGGATGCTGTGGACCGGCGCGGGGATCGGCGTCGCGCTGATCGTCCTGGACCAGGTGCTGCGCCGCGTGACCGGCGGGGCCGTCATCTACGTGATGCCGATCGCGATCGGCATCTACCTGCCGCTCAGCCTGTCGCTGCCGCTGCTCGTCGGCGGGCTGCTGGCCCACGCGCTCGAACGGGCCGGCCGGCGGTCGGGCGAGCCCGGCGCCGAGGACGTCGCGCACGACCGGGCGGTGCTGGTCTGCTCGGGGCTCATCACCGGCGAGGCCCTGGTCGGGCTCTCCGCCGCGCTGCCCAGGTCGATGGGCTGGGATCTGCCGATCCGGGTGCTGGACAACCCCTTCGTCTCGCTCGCCGCGCTCGGCCTCGTGCTGGCCGCCCTGTTCTGGTACGCCAACGCCGCCAGGAACAGGAACGCGGCCCACTCCGATCGGAGCAGCCCATGACCACGAACGAGACCCGGGCGGCGAACGTCATCGACGACGCCCCCATGACGCCCTTCCACCGCAGGCTGGCCCTGTTCTGCTCCGGCGGGCCGTTACTCGACGGCCTCGCGCTCGGCGTCATCGGGCTCGCGCTGCCTCCGATGACCGCCGAATGGCGGCTCGACGAGCTGTGGCAGGGCGCGCTGGCCGCCTCCGCGCTGCTCGGCCTGTTCGCCGGCGGGTTCGTCTTCGGGTACGTCACCGACCTCGTGGGCCGCAAGCTCATGTACACGCTGGACATCGCGGCCATCGCGATCTTCTCCGGGGCGCAGTTCTTCGTCACCGGGCCCGAGCAGCTGCTCGTGCTGCGCCTGCTGCTCGGGGTCGCCATCGGCGCCGACTACCCCATCGCCACCTCGCTGCTGGCCGAGTTCGCCCCGCGCCGGTCGCGGGCCACGCTCATCGGCCTGCAGACGGTCATGTGGTCGGCGGGCAACGCGCTGGCGTACCTGCTCGGCCTGTGGGTGATGGGGTTCGGGCCGGACGCGTGGCGGTGGCTGCTCATGTCGCCGGCGCTGGTGGCGGCGGTGCTGTTCGTGCTGCGCATCGGGACGCCCGAGTCCCCGCGCTGGCTGATCACCAAGGGCCGCGGCGGCGAGGCGCTGGCCGTCACCCGCCGCGTCTACGGCGAGTCGGCCGATCTCGACGGCGTCGGCGAGCGGCGGGCGCCCACCCGGTTCCGCACCGTCTTCCAGGGCGTGTACCTGCGCCGCACCGTGTTCGTGGCGCTGTTCTGGACGTGCTCGGTGACGCCGCTGTACGCGATCTACGCCTTCGCGCCGCAGATCCTCCAGGCGCTGCGCATCAGCGACGACCGCGCCTCCAGCGTCGCCGTCGGGGGGCTGCTGCTGCTGGGCTGCGTGGTGGCGACCCTGGTCGCCGACCGGATGAGACGCAGGACGCTGCTCATCTGGCCGATGGCGGTGGCCTCGGGCTGCCTGGTGCTGCTCGGCGTGCTCGCGCAGGCGCCGCCGCCCGTCATCCTGCTGCTCGCCGGCGTCTACGCACTGGCCATCGGCGGCCCCACGATCCTGCAGTGGATCTACCCCAACGAGATCTTCCCGACCGAGATCCGGGCGACCGCCTTCGGGATCGGGGTGGCGGCCAGCCGCATCGGCGCCGTGCTGGGCACGTTCGTGGTGCCGTCGCTGCTCGACGGGGCGGGGATCTCGCTGACGATGGTGCTGCTGGGGGCGTTCTGCGGCGTGGGGGTGGTGGCGTCGGCGTTCCTGGCGCCCGAGACGTACGGGCGCCCGCTCAACGAGGCCGCCACCTGAGACGGCCACCTGAGACGGCCACCTGAGACGGCCACCTGAGACGGGCCGCCGGGGGCGGGCCGCCGTCGCGGAAATAGGCTCGTCCCCATGGCCGACCACATTCTCGTCCTCAACACGGGCTCCTCCTCGATCAAGTACGAGCTCGTCGACCCGCACACGCGCGAGCGCGCCGCCAAGGGGCTCGTCGAGCGCATCGGGGAGGAGCGGGGGCGGCTGACCCACCGTCGCGGGGACGCACCGCCGTACGTCGTGGAGCGGCGCTTCCGCGACCACGCCGAGGGGCTGGCGGCGATGATGGCGGCGTTCGCCGAGGCGGGCCCGGAGCCGGCGCCGGTCGCGGTCGGGCACCGGGTGGTGCACGGCGGCACCCGGTTCACCTCGGCCGTGCTCATCGACGAGGAGGTCATCACCGCCGTCGAGGAGCTCGCCCCGCTCGCGCCCCTGCACAACCCGATCAACCTGACCGGCATCCGGCTCGCCCGCGAGGTGTTCCCCGAGGTGCCGCAGGTGGCGGTGTTCGACACCGCCTTCCACGGCACGCTGCCGCCCGAGGCGTACACCTACGCGGTGCCGGGCGAGTGGCGCGAGCGGTTCGGCGTGCGCCGGTTCGGCTTCCACGGCACGTCCTGCGCCTACGTGTCGCGGCGCGCGGCCGCCGTGCTGGGCCGCGACCTCGCCGAGCTCGACCTGATCGTGCTGCACCTGGGCAACGGCGCCAGCGCCACCGCGATCTCCGGCGGCGTCAGCGTCGACACGTCCATGGGGATGACGCCGCTGGAGGGGCTCGTCATGGGCACCCGCTCCGGCGACGTCGACCCGGCCCTGGCCGGCTACCTGTCGCGGGCGGCCGGGCTGGACGCCGAGCGGGTCGAGCGCGCGCTCACCCACGAGGGCGGCCTGCTGGCGCTGGCCGGGTCCGGCGACATGCGCGAGGTGCGCGCCCGCGACGACGACGCGGCCCGGCTGGCGCTGGACGTCTACACCCGGCGCATCCGCACGTACGTCGGCGCCTACTACGCGCTGCTCGGCCGCGTGGACGCGATCGTGTTCACCGGCGGGATCGGCGAGCACGACGCCGCCACCCGCGCCGAATCGCTGGCGGGGCTCGACCGGCTCGGCGTGACCGTGGACGCCGCGCTCAACGAGGCGGCGCGGGAGGGCGAGCGCGCGGTGTCGCCGCCGGGCGCCGAGGTGGCCGTCCTGGTCGTCCCCACCGACGAGGAGTGGGAGATCGCCTCCCAGACCCTCGCGCTGGTGCGGCCGTCCGGCGCGTGAGCTCGTGCGGCTCGCCGCTCACCTGGGCGGCTCGTGCGGCTCGGGGGGCTCGTCGCTCACCTGGGCGGCGGTGACGGCGACGGTGGTCACGATGTCGGCCACCGTCGCGCCGCGCGACAGGTCGTTGACCGGCTTGCGCAGCCCCTGGAGGACCGGCCCGACCGCGACGGCGCCCGCGCTGCGCTGGACGGCCTTGTAGAGGTTGTTGCCGGTGTTCAGGTCGGGCACGACGAAGACCGTGGCCCGGCCGGCCACCCGGCTGTCGGGCATCTTGGCCCGCGCCACCGCGGGGTCCACCGCGGCGTCGTACTGGATCGGCCCCTCCACCGGGAGGTCGGGGCGGCGCTCGCGGACCAGCTCGGTGGCGGCGCGCACCTTGTCGACGTCGGCGCCCGCGCCCGAGGCGCCCGTCGAGTACGACAGCATGGCGATCCTGGGGTCGACGCCGAACGACGCGGCGGTGCGCGCCGAGGCGATCGCGATGTCGGCGAGCTGTTCGGCGCTCGGGTCGGGGTTGACCGCGCAGTCGCCGTACACGAGCACCCGGTCGGCCAGGCACATGAAGAACACGCTGGAGACCAGGCCCAGGCGCAGGATCTCGAAGGCGGGCCTGATGGTGTGGGCGGTGGTGTGGGCCGCGCCGGACACCATGCCGTCGGCCATGCCCGTGTGGACCATCAGCGTGCCGAAGTAGGACACGTCGGTGACGGCGTCGCGGGCCAGCTCGACGGTCATGCCCCGGTGCGCCCGGGCGTCGGCGTACGCGCGGGCGAAGCGTTCGCGCAGGTCCGGGTCGAACGGGCTGAGCACCCTGGCGCCGGTCAGGTCGAGGCCGAGCTGACCGGCCTGGACCTTGATCCGCTCCGCGTCGCCGAGCAGGGTGAGCTCGGCGACGCCGCGGCGCAGCAGGATGTCGGCCGCGCGCAGGATGCGGGGCTCCTCCCCTTCGGGCAGCACGATGTGCCTGCGCCGGGCGCGGGCCCGGTCCAGCAGCTCGTACTCGAACATCAGGGGCGTGACGACGTCGGTCTTGGCGATGGCGAGCCGGTCGAGCAGCAGCGGGCCGTCCACGTGCTCGGCGAACAGCCGCAGCGCCGTGTCGATCTTGCCGATGGCCTCGGGGGTGAAGCGGCCCTCCACGGCCGACAGCCTGGTGGCGGTCTCGAAGGTGTCGTGGTCGGCGGCGATCACGGGCAGCGGGATCGTCATGCCGCGCAGCAGCCGGTCGACCGGCCCCGGCAGGTCCGTGCCGCCGGTGAGCACCACGGCCGACAGGGACGGGAAGCCGGGCGAGGTGTGCGCGGCGATCAGACCGGGCAGCAGGGCGGCGGCCCGGTCGGAGGGGATGATGACGGCGGCGCCCTCGGTGTAGCGGTCGAGGATGCCGGGCAGCGACATGGCCCCGACCATGAGGCTGCTCGCCTCGCGGCCGAGCCCTTCCCGCTCGCCGAGGAAGAGCTTCCCGTCGCACGCGTCGAGCAGGTCGGCGACCGTCGGCGCGCGCAGCGAGGGGGTCTCCGGCAGCACGAACACCGGCGTCCGGTGCCCGACGGCGGGCGTGCCCGGCGCGGCCCGGGTCACCACGACGGCGAGCTCGTGGGCGTGGTGCTGCGCCAGCTCCCGGGTCGACAGCTCGACCGCCGCGGCGATCTGCGCGGCGGTGCGGCCCCGCCCGCTGACCACGTTGATCACGGGCGTGCCCAGGTCGGCGGCCAGCCTGGCGTTGAAGCCGAACTCCGTCGGCGCCCCCACGTCGGTGTAGTCGGTGCCGATCACCACCACCGCGTCGCAGCGCCCGGCGAGGGCGCGGTAGCGGGCCACGATCTCGCCGGCCGCGCGCTCGACGTCGTCGTGCACGTCGTCGTACGTGACGCCCGCGCAGGCCCCGTACGGCAGGGCGAGCTGGAAGCGGCTCCTGACGGTGTTGACCAGCGCGTCCTCGCGGCCCGCCCGGACCACGGGGCGGAAGACGCCCACGGCGCCGACCTGCCGGGACAGCAGCTCGACCAGCCCCAGGGCCACGGTCGCCTTGTTGCTCCCGGCCTCGCCCGCCGCGACGTACACAGCACGTGTCATGTCCCCCATTGTCGTCGGCTCCGGAGAGGGGGCAGGAGAGGGGTCGGAAAGGGGTGGCGCGGGGGTTGACGGGCCCTGGTCGGCGCGTATCTTTCGATTAGGAAAGTTTCCTAAGCAATTCACTCGGGGCGACCGTCACCAGCACAAGGAGAGGTATGACCAGAACCCTGCGTGTCCTGGCCGCGACCGTGCTCGCGGCAGGAGCCGTCACCGTCGGGTCGGGCCTGCTGAGCCCGGCGTCGGCGGCCGGCGACTGTGAATACGGCTGGGGCGGGAACTCGTTCTCCGCCCGGTGCGCGACGAGCGGCCCCGCCTACGAGTTCCGCGCCTACGTCCAGTGCGTCAACGGCCGCCGGGACGGCGCCTGGGTGACGACCAACACCGGGCAGTGGAGCTCGGCGAGCTGCGGCCCCTGGTGGATCGACCGCGTCTCCTACGGCCTGGACGTGCGCCCGCTCTGACGGCCCCGACCCGTACGGCCGTCCGGCCCCGCCACGAGGCCGGGCGGCCGCCCTCTCCCCGCACGGACCCCCCGAAGACCGGACGCCCCGAAAACCCGTTGGACGAGTGAGCGCTCGCTCATTAGGGTGTCCGGCATGTCCAAAAGGCGCAGAGTGCCGGCCATGGCGCCGGAAGACCGCCGGGCGGCGCTCATCGCCGCCACCGTCCCCCTGCTGCGCGAGCACGGCACCGCGGTGAGCACCCGCCAGATCGCCGAGGCCGCCGGAGTGGCCGAAGGCACGATCTTCGGCGTCTTCCCCGACAAGGCGTCCCTGCTGCGCGCGGCGCTCATGAACGCGTTCGACCCGCAGCCCGGGATCGACGCGCTGGCGGCCGTCGGCGCGACCACGGCCGGGCTGCGCGAGCGGCTGCGCGAGGCCGTCGCGATCCTGAGAGCCGGGATGCGGGCCAACGCCAACCTCCTCACCGCGCCCCGCGAGCTGATGAACGGCGACGCGTGCTTCCGCGACCGGATGGTGGAAGGCCGGGACCGGCTGGCCGCCGCGCTCGCCGCCCTCGTCGAACCCGACCGCCACCTGCTGCGCCGGTCCCCCGAGACCACCGCCCACCTGCTGTTCACGCTGGTCGCGGTCAGCGCGCACGCCGACCTCGGGCACGGCGGCGCGGAGATCGGCGACGTGGACGACGACGAGATCGTCTCCATGCTGCTCGACGGTCTCCTCGTGCGCCACTCCCCCGCCCCTTCCACAGGAAGCGCTCCCTGATGCTGCTCCGTCTCCTGCGGGCCCGGCTCAGGCCGTACGGGAAAGAGATCACGCTCGTCGTGCTCTTCCAGTTCGTCCAGACGCTGGCCACGCTCTACCTGCCCACGCTGAACGCCGACATCATCGACGACGGCGTCGTCAAGGGCGACACCGACTACATCGTCCGCGTCGGGCTGGTGATGCTCGGGGTGACGCTCGTGCAGATCGTCTGCTCGGTCGTGGCCGTCTACTACGGCGCCCGCACCTCGATGGCGCTGGGCCGCGACCTGCGGGCCGCGATCTTCCATCGGGTGCAGGACTTCTCCGCCCAGGAGGTCAACGGGTTCGGGGCGCCGTCGCTGATCACCCGGACCACCAACGACGTGCAGCAGGTCCAGTTGCTCGTGCTGATGACGTGCACGATGGTGGTGACGGCGCCGATCATGTGCGTCGGCGGCATCGTGCTGGCGCTGCGCCAGGACGTGACGCTGTCGTCGCTGCTGCTCGTCGCGCTGCCCCTGATGATCGTCATCGTGAGCCTGGTCGTGATGCGGATGCGCCCGCTGTTCCGCGCCATGCAGGAGCGCATCGACCGGATCAACCAGGTGCTGCGCGAGCAGATCACCGGCATCCGGGTCATCAGGGCCTTCGTCCGCGACCGGCACGAGCGCGAGCGGTTCGGCGCGGCCAACGACGAGCTCACCGACGTGTCGCTGCGGGTCGGGCGGCTGATGGCGCTGATGTTCCCCTCGGTGATGCTGGTGGTGAACCTGTCGAGCGTCGCCGTGGTCTGGTTCGGCGCCGACCGCATCGCCGGCGGCGCCATGCAGGTGGGCGCGCTGACCGCGGTCATCTCCTACCTGATGCAGATCCTCATGTCCGTGATGATGGCGATGTTCATGTTCATGATGATCCCCCGGGCCGAGGTGTGCGCCGAGCGCATCGAGGAGGTGCTCGGCACCGAGCCGACCGTCCGCCCGCCGGCCAACCCGGTCGTCCCCCAACGCCGCACCGGCGAGCTGGAGCTGCGCGAGGCGGGCTTCCGCTACCCGGGCGCCGAGGAGCCGGTGCTGTCCGGCGTGAGCTTCGCGGCGCGGCCCGGCCGCACCACCGCGATCATCGGCAGCACGGGCAGCGGCAAGACGACGCTGCTCAACCTCGTCCCCCGGCTGTTCGACGCGACCTCGGGGCAGGTGCTCGTCGACGGCGTCGACGTGCGCGACCTCGACCCGGCGGCGCTCGCCGAGCGGGTCGGCCTGGTCCCGCAGGCGCCCTACCTCTTCTCCGGCACCGTCGCCTCCAACCTCCGCTACGGCAGGCCGGACGCGACCGACGAGGAGCTGTGGCGGGCGCTGGAGGTGGCGCAGGCGCGCGAGTTCGTCGAGGCGATGCCCGGCGGGCTGGACGAGCCGATCGCGCAGGGCGGCACGAACGTCTCCGGCGGGCAGCGCCAGCGCCTGGCCATCGCGCGGGCGCTCGTGCACCGGCCCGGCGTCTACCTGTTCGACGACTCGTTCTCGGCCCTCGACTACGCCACCGACGCCCGGCTGCGCACGGCGCTCGCCGAGGAGATCGCCGACGCCACGATCGTCATCGTGGCCCAGCGGGTCAACACCATCCGCGACGCCGACCGCATCGTGGTGCTCGACGACGGCCGCGTGGCCGGGATCGGCACCCACGGCGAGCTCATGGACACCTGCCCGACCTACCGCGAGATCGTCCTGTCCCAGCTCACCGAACAGGAGGCCGCGGCATGACCACGCAGACGCCCGCGCGCCGGCCGCAGCCCGGCTTCGGGCCCGGCCGGATGATGTCCGGCCCCGCCGAGAAGCCCGGCGACTTCAAGGGCACCCTGCGCCACCTGATGCGGCTGCTGCGCCCCGAACGCCCGATGCTGGTCGTGGTGCTGGCCCTCGGCGCCGCCGGGGTCGCGCTGACCGTGATCGGGCCCAAGATCCTCGGCCACGCCACCGACCTGATCTTCGCCGGGATCGTGGGGTCCCAGCTGCCCGCCGGGCTCACCAAGGAGCAGGCCGTGGCCGGGCTGCGCGCCCAGGGGCAGGGCACGTACGCCGACATGGTCGCCTCGATGAGCGTCGTGCCGGGGCAGGGCATCGACTTCGCCGCGCTGGCCGGGGTGCTCGCCTGGGTCCTGGCCATCTACCTGGTGGCGGCGCTGCTCGGCATCGCGCAGTTCCGGCTCACCACGAACGTCGTGCAGCGCTCGGCGTACCGGCTGCGCGAGCGGATCGAGGCCAAGCTGGGGCGGCTGCCGCTGAGCTACTTCGACGGCCAGCCGCGCGGCGAGATCCTCAGCCGCGCCACCAACGACACCGACAACATCGCCCAGTCGCTGCAGCAGACGCTGAGCCAGCTCATCTCGTCGCTGCTGACGGTGGTGGGCGTGCTGGCGATGATGTTCTGGATCTCGCCGCTCCTGGCGCTCATCGCGCTGGTCACCGTGCCGGTGTCGATCTACGTCACCGCCGTCGTGGGCAAGCGCTCGCAGCCGCAGTTCGTCAAGCAGTGGTCGTCGACCGGCCGGCTCAACGGCCACATCGAGGAGATGTACGGCGGGCACACGCTGGTCAGGGTGTTCGGCAGGCAGCGCGAGGCGGCCGAGACGTTCACCGAGCACAACGAGGCGCTGTTCGCCTCCAGCTTCCGCGCCCAGTTCATCTCCGGGCTCATCCAGCCGGCGATGATGTTCATCGGCAACCTCAACTACGTGCTGGTGGCCGTCGTCGGCGGGCTCAAGGTGGCGTCGGGCTCGATCTCGCTCGGCGACGTACAGGCGTTCGTGCAGTACTCGCGGCAGTTCAGCCAGCCGCTGACCCAGGTCGCGGGCATGGCGGGCATCGTCCAGTCGGGCGCCGCCTCGGCCGAGCGGGTCTTCGAGCTGCTGGAGGCCCCCGAGCAGTCGCCCGAACCGGCGGTCCCGGCCCGGCCGGCGCGGATCAGGGGGCGCGTGGCGTTCGAGAACGTGTCCTTCCGGTACGCGCCGGACCGGCCGCTGATCGAGAACCTGTCGCTCACCGTGGAGCCCGGCCAGACCGTGGCCATCGTCGGCCCGACCGGGGCGGGCAAGACGACGCTGGTCAACCTCCTCATGCGCTTCTACGACGTGACCGGCGGCCGGATCACGCTCGACGGCGTCGACATCGCGGCGATGTCGCGGGAGGAGCTGCGCGGCGCGATGGGCATGGTGCTCCAGGACGCCTGGCTGTTCGGCGGCACGATCGCGGAGAACATCGCCTACGGCGCCGAGGGCGCCACCCGCGAGCGCGTCGAGGCCGCCGCCGAGGCCGCGCACGTGGACCGGATCGCGCACACGCTGCCCGACGGGTACGACACGGTCCTCGACGAGGAGGGCGCGACGGTCAGCGCGGGCGAGAAACAGCTGATCACCATCGCGCGGGCGTTCCTGTCGGAGCCGGCGATCCTCATCCTGGACGAGGCGACCAGCTCCGTCGACACCCGGACGGAGGTGCTCATCCAGCGGGCCATGGGCTCCCTGCGCGAAGGGCGGACGAGTTTCGTGATCGCGCACCGGCTGTCGACGATCCGCGACGCCAGCCTGATTCTCGTCATGGAGAACGGGCGGATCGTGGAGCAGGGCACCCACGAGTCGCTGCTGGCCGCCGGCGGGGCCTATGCCGCGCTCTACTCGGCGCAGTTCGCCGAGCCGGTGACCGAGGTGGAGTGAGGTTCCGGCGCAGGCCGGGGCTCAGCGCGGGTGAAGGACGAGCCGGCACTGGCGGCCCGGGACGTTGGAGACGGCCCGCCACCTGACCGGCTCGTCCCGCGGATCGGCGGGCGAGATCGTCACGTGCCTGGCGAACACGTGCAGGAACGTCCTGATGTGCAGCAGTGCCAGGCGGTCGCCGACGCAGGTGTGGGCGCCGCCGCCGAACGGCATCCAGCCGTAGCCGCCCGGCCGGCCGTCGAACCAGCGTCCGGGACGGAACTCCTCCGGGTCCGGGTAGAGGCCGGGGCCGTGGTGCAGGCTCTTGAGGTGCACGGCGATCAGCGTGCCGGGCGGCAGGACGCGCCCGCCCAGTCGGTAGGCGCGCACGGTGCGGCGGCCGATGAAGGCGACCGGCGGCCGCACGCGCAGCGTCTCGTAGGTGACGGCGTCGGCGTACGCGCCCTCGCCCGCGTCTGCCTCCGCCGTCAGGCGGCGCAGCGCCTCGGGATGCCGGGCGAGCCGTTCGAACGCCCAGGCGATGCCGGTGGCGGTGGAGGTGCGCGCGGCGCTGATGACGCTCATCAGCTCGTCGCGCAGCGCCTGCTGGGTGAGCCGGGCGCCGCGCTCGTCGCGGGCCCGCATCAGCAGGCCGAGCACGTCGTCGTGGTCCTCGCCGCGCCGCAGCCGGCGATCGACCTCGGCGTGGATGAGCCGGTCGCACTCGCGGCCCAGCCGCCGGTACGACTGCCACAGCGCGAGGCCGCCCACGTCACGCAGCGCGTACCGCACGTTCATCTCGTAGGAGTCGGCCAGGTTGAGCAGGCGGCGCAGCGGGGTGCCCCACCGGCGCAGCAGGAGCGGGTCGTTCCCGACCGTGGTGTGCAGGATGGCGTGGAGCATGGCCGTACGCAGGCGCGGCAGCAGCCGGAACGGCGTGCCCGCCGGGCACGTCTCGACGGTGCGCAGCGCGATGCGGGCGGCGACGTCGCGCAGGTCGTGCAGGATCCGGCCCTTCAGCGCGGGCAGCATGATCGCGCGGATGCTGCGGTGCTCGTCGCCGTCGAGCACGGCCAGGCCGAGGCGGCCGACCACCGGCTCCTGCAGCCGGTTGGCCGACACGGCGTCGACGTCCTCGCCCGGGGCGCGCATCACCTGCCGGACCAGGACCGGGTCGCGGATCACCACCAGCCGCCCGATGCCCGGCGCCCAGCTGGTGATCATGTCGCCGGCCCGGTCGAAGGCCCGGGTCACGGCGGGGTCACCCAGGGCGAGCCAGGCCGGAATCAGCATCGGCGCGTATCGGGTCATGACTCTCCTCGGGGGCGTCGGTCATGTGCGCCGGCCGCGCCCGGCGAGGCGTCCGCTAAGAGCCGAGGTCGAATGAAGGCGACGCCGAGCCGGAGCACGACCCGGTCGCGGCGCCCGGCTCTCGTCGCCGGGGACTGCGCCGGACTGACCGTCATGCCGAGCTCCTGCCGCACGAGTGACACTCATGGTGATCGAAGGGTCACTGTGAGCATAGGCGAAGATCGGCCGGTCGGCACCGCCGGTCGCCGGACCGGGCCCGGGTTCGCCGGCGGTCCTACTCGAAGCGGGCGCCGCCGGGCGCGGTCACGCGCTTGAGCAGCGGCAGCCCGGCGAGGATCACGAGCAGCGCGACGACCAGGCCGCCGCCGACGGTCAGGAAGTAGGCGGGGCCCGGCAGCGCCGCCGGGGCGCTCTTGATGGCCAGCCGGCCGATCACCGGGCCGGCCACGCCCACCCCCGCGACCGCCGCCACCAGGGCGGCCAGCACCACGGGGGCCGCCGTCTCCAGCAGCACCACGCTCGACAGCGTCCGCGTCGGCGTGCCGCACAGCCGCAGCTGCGTGAACGGCCGTTTGCGCTCCACGACGCCGCCGGCGACCGCGACCAGCAGGCCGCAGCCCGCCACCAGCAGGGTCAGCGCGACGATGGCCAGCGCGGCGTCCTCGACCCGGTCCAGCAGCACCTCGCGGGCCTGGGCGACCTCGGCGAACGTCTGCGGCGTCTCGGTGCTGCCGGTGCGGGCGAGGTACGGGCCGAGCAGCGTGCGGACGCGTTCGCGTACGGCCGGGTCGTCCGTGTGGACCAGCACCGCGGCCAGCGGCAGTCCGGCCCGGGCGCCCGGGTCGCCGGGCGCGGCCGGGTTGGCCGCGTCGACGACCGGCAGGTTGCGGTCGACGGAGAGCATGTTGTCGCTGGTCAGCAGCCGGTTGAGGTCGGCCGCCACGGCGCGGGGGCCCGGGGCGCACCGGCCGAGCGCCGGGAAGGCGGCCAGGTCGTCGCACGCGACCACGTGGCGCAGCAGGAAGCCGGGGCGGCAGCCGGGGCCCGGGTCGCACGGCGGAGGCCGCAGGGGCAGGGGCGGCGCGTCGGGCCGGTGGTGAATCGGCAGCACGGTGACACCGGGCTGGGCGCGCAACCGGGCCAGCAGGCCGGCCTCGGCGGCGGGCGGGAGGGGCCGGTCGTCGCCGAAGGAGGCCCGCAGGACCGCGTTCAGCGTGCCGCCGCCCGCGGCCTGCTGGCCGGAGACGACGGCGGGGACGATGCCGGCGACGGCCGTGCCGATGAAGACCGCGAGCACGATGCCGTTCGCCGACCGGAAGGCGCCTTTGGGGTCGGCCGCCAGCCGCTGCGCGGCCAGCAGCGTCGCCGGGCCGGAGGTGACGCGGGCGGCCAGCCGCGCGGTCAGCATCGTCAGCCAGGGCCCGGCCAGCACGAGCCCGGCCATGATCAGCACCAGGCCGGTGTCGACGAGCACCGCGTCGGGCTCCTTCCCCGGCGCGATCGCCGGGCCGGCGAACAGGGCCAGGCCCGCCAGGAGCGGGAGCACCCGCCACCAGCCGGGAGCGGAGCCCCGCGCCGTGCGCGCCGCGCCGAGCGGGGTGATCCGCACCCGGCGCAGCGACCACAGGGCGGCTCCGGCCGCGGCGAGCGGGACGCCCGCGGCCACGGCTGCGTACTGGAGCGCGGTGGGCGCGACCACGTCGGGGAAGAACCGGGACCCGGTGATGGCCACCTCGGCCAGGACGGGACGGATCGCCTGGAAGACGGCGATCCCGGCGAGCGCGCCCAGGGCCGCGCCGAGCGCCGCGTCCACCGACGCGATCGCGTTGACCTGCCGCGCGGTGGCGCCGGCCAGGCGGATCGCCGCGAACCGCGCCTCCCGGCGGGCGGCGGCCAGGCGGGTGGCGGTGCCGACGAGGACGAGCAGCGGGAAGACCAGGCCGACGGCGGCGATGCCGAACCCGTGCTCGTACAGGGCGGTGGTGTCGTCGGCGCGCGGCGCGGTGGCGACCTCGCCGACGGCCACGGTGCCGGCCATCGCGGTCAGCTCCGCGGCGCTCCGGCCGGCGATGACGACCAGGTCGTCGGGGCCGGACAACGCAGCCCTGCCGATGAGGCCGGCGCGGGTGCCGGGGACGCGGTCGGCGAGCTGGTCGCGCGGCACGGCGGCCATCAGCCCGGCCAGCGCGGGCGAGACGTAGTGGCGGCCGGCTCCGGGCAGCTCCGGGATTCCCGGGATGCCGGGCAGGGCCGCCCGCGTGGCGGGGACGGCGACGTCGAGGCGGACGATCGGGCGGCCCGCGTACGAGTCCTGGCGGTGGTTCCACAGCACCGCGCCCGGGGTGGCGCCCGGCGCGGAGCCGGTCGTGCACTCCCAGCACGGGCGGGCCGCGGTGGCCCGGAAGGCGTTGAACAGCGCCAGGGTGGACAGCAGCACCGCCACCCCCAGCGCGACCGAGGCCGCGACGAGGACCAGCCGGCCGGCCGCCTCCCGGCCGCCGCGCAGCGACAGCCGCAGGCCGAGCCGGAGCGTCATCGGACGGCCCCGCCGACGTACGGATCGGTCACCCTGCCGTCGCGCACCATGACCTCCCGGTCGGCGCAGGCGGCGACGCGGGCGTCATGGGTCACCACGACCACGGTCGTGCCCTCCTCGCGGGCCAGGCCGACGAGCAGGTCCATGACCCGCTCGCCGGTGAGCGAGTCGAGCGCGCCGGTGGGCTCGTCGGCGAAGACCACCTTGGGGCGCGTCACCAGCGCTCGCGCGATGGCCGCCCGCTGCGCCTGCCCGCCGGACAGCTCGCCGGTGCGCCGCCCGCTCAGGGTGTCCAGCTCCAGCCGCTGGAGCCAGCCGGCCGCCCGCCGGTACGCCTCCTTGCGCCCGGCTCTGCCGAGCAGCAGCGGCAGGGCGACGTTGTCGGCCACGGTGAGCTCCGGCACGAGCTCGCCGAACTGGAACACGAAGCCGAACGCGGTGCGGCGCAGCTCCGAGCGCCGGGCGTCGCTCAGCGTGTCGAGCCGCCGCCCGTCGAACCAGACCTCGCCGGCGTCGGGGGTGAAGATGCCGGCCAGGCAGTGCAGCAGCGTGGACTTGCCGGATCCGCTCGGGCCCATGATCGCCAGGATCTCCCCCGGCGTCACGGACAGGCTGGCCTCGCGCAGCGCCTGCGTGCGGCCGTAGGAGCGGTCGATCGCGCGGGCCTCCAGCAGCGGGCCCGGCACGGGGAGGCCGTCGACGGTCATGCGCGGCGCACCGTCTCGGCCAGCGCCCCCAGCCGGGCCGTGGTCACGTCGATCCAGCGCAGGTCGGCGTCCAGGTGGAACAGCGCGTGGTCGGCCAGCAGGGCGTCGACGAGCGCGCCGCCGCGTTTGATCTCCGACAGCTCGCGCATGCGCCGCATGTGGGTGGCGCGCTGGGTGTCGAGGAAGCGCTGCGCGTCGTGGCCCAGCATCAGCGCCAGCACGACCTTGGTGAACAGCACCGTCTGCAGGAACGGCTCGGCCGCCACCGGCTCGGCCAGCCAGGCGTCCACCTCCTGCTTGCCGAGCGTGGTGATGGAGTAGCGCTTGCGGTCGGGGCCGTCGCCGGGCTCGCTCTGACCGGCTGTGACCTTGCCGTCCCTGGCCAGGCGGCTGAGCGTCGAGTAGACCTGGCCGAAGGGCAGCGGCTTGCCCCTGGCGAAGTACGTGTCGTAGTCGCGCTTGAGGTCGTAGCCGTAGCTGGGCTCTCGGTCCAGGAGGCCGAGCAGGGCCAGGGGGACTGTCATGGGAGCCCAATATATACCGAGGGTATACACGGGGTGCCTGAGCGGCGGCCAGGCGCGGAGGCGGGTGCGTCAGCGTTCGCCGGTGGGGGCGACGGCGCCCGACATGGGGCGGCCGAGGAGGGCCGTGGCGACGGCGGCGACGTGCGGGTCCAGGTCGGCGGCGCTCGCCCCGGCCAGGGCGGGGGTGGCGACGACCGAGCGCAGGATGCCGATGCCGACCATCCAGGCGCTGAGCAGCTCGGCCCGCAGCTCGGCGTCCTCGCCTTCGGCCAGGTCGCGCAGGGCGTCGACGTAGGTGGCGCAGACCTCGTCGCGGATGCGGCGGCGGGCGTCCTCGTGGGCCGACGAGCGCAGCATGGCGACCAGGGGGTGCTCGCCGCCGTACGCGGTCCAGTCGTGCTCGACGACCGTGCGCACCATGCGGGCGACCAGCTCCTCCTGGGGGCCGTCGAGCAGCCCAGCGGGGACGTCGGCGGCGGTGGCCAGGTCGAAGAGCTGCTTCTTGGAGCCGAAGTAGCGGAAGATGAGGGTGGCGTCGACGCCGGAGTCGCGGGCGATGTCGCGGACGCTGGTGGCGTCGTAGCCCTCGCGGGCGAAGCGCAGCCTGGCGGCCTCCAGCAGGCGCGCCCGGGTGGCCTCCCTGTCCCTCTTCTGCACCGCGGTCCTCCTCGCTCGGTCATCGACCGTTGACATTGTAGGCGGAGGTCGTGCTACGTTCACTCAAGTCAGCGTTCGATGACTTACGGAGTGACTCATGGGGACGTACGTGGTGGCGGGCGGGACCAACGGCATGGGCCGCGGGCTCGCCCTGCACTTCCTGAGCCGGGGCGACCGGGTGACGGTCGTCGGCAGCGACCCCGCCAGGGGGCGGCGCCTGCTCGACGACGCCGCCCGCCTGAGCGCCGCGGACCGGGCCGCGTTCGTGCGCGCCGACCTGACGTCGGCGGCGGAGAACGCCCGGGTGATCGAGGAGGTCAAGGCACGGCACGACACGCTGGACGGCCTGGTCTGCACCGCGCTGCGGCCGTTCCCGAAGCGGGTGGAGACGCCCGACGGCTACGAGGCCACGTTCGCCCTCTACTACGTCAGCCGCTTCCTGCTCGCCTACGGCCTCACCGGCCTGCTCGAACGCGGCGCGAACCCGATGATCGTGAACATCTGCGGCGTCGGCGTCACCAAGGGCCGCATCCACTGGGACGACCTGTCGCTCAAGCGCGGCTACGGCACCGTCAAGGCCATGCTGCAGGCCGGGCGCGCCACCGACCTGCTCGGCGTCGCGTACGCCCGCAACCACCCGGACGCCCGCACCCGCTACCTGCTGCACCACCCCGGCTTCACCGACAGCGGCGCCGACGGGCTCGCGCAGCCCGCCAGGTCCGTCGTCAAGCTGCTGGCCAGGCTCGCCGCCCAGCCGGTCGAGCGGGCGATCGCGCCGATCATCGAGCTGATGGACGACCCGCCGGGCACGGGCGGCCTGCTCGCCTACGACCGCCGCCGCCCGCTCGACCCGTCGCTGCCCACGCTCGACCCGGCCGCCGCCCACCGCCTGTACGAGCTGACCAGCCACCTGCTGCGCTCCTGACCGGCCGGGCGCAGGTCAGCGGCCGAGACCCGCGTCGCGTGCCCGGATGATCGCCTGGGCGCGGTCGGCGACCTGGAGCTTGGCGAACACGTTCGACACGTTGTTGCGCACCGTCTTCGGCGACAGGAACAGCCGCGCCGCGATCTGCGCGTTGGACAGCCCCGCCGCGATCAGCTCAAGCACCTCCCGTTCGCGGGCGGTGAGCTGCGGGAACGGCTGCGCCCTCGGCGCGTCGCCGCCCGCCAGCCGGGCGAAGAAGCCGCTCACCCGCGCCGCCAGCGCCTGCCCGAAGATCACCTCGCCGCCCGCGACGGCGGTGATCGCCCGCAGGATCTCCGTCTGGTCGGCGCCCTTGAGCAGGTAGCCGCGCGCGCCCGCGCGCATCGCCGCCAGCACGGTGTCGTCGTCCTCGTGCATGCTCAGCACGAGCACGCCCGTGCCCGGCGCCGCCGCCAGGATGCGTTCGGCGGCGGCGAGCCCGTCCAGGCCCGGCATCTGCAGGTCGAGCACCACCACGTCGGGCCGCAGCTCGGCGGCCAGCGCCACGGCCCGCGCGCCGTCGGCGGCGGTGCCGACCACCTCGACCTGGCCCGTCGAGTCGAGCATCATGCGCAGCCCGTCACGGTAGACGGGATGGTCGTCGGCCAGCAGCACGCGCGGCACGCTCACGCGACGCCTCCCGACGGCAGCACCGCCCGGACGAGCGTGCCGCCGCCCGCCCGCAGCGCGACCGAGCACCGGCCGCCCAGCTCCCGCGCCCGCTCCCGCATGGCGATCAGCCCCACCCCGGGCGCCGCCTGCGGCTCCACGCCCCGGCCGTCGTCGGCCACCTCGACCTCCAGCTCGCCGCCGGTCCGGGTCAGCCGGACCTCGCACGTCCGCGCGGCCGCGTGCCTGGCCACGTTGACGAGAGCCTCGCACACGATCCGGTACGCGGCGACCTCCGTGGCGGCGGGCAGCCCGTCGAGCTCGCCGCGCACCTCGACGCGCACGGCCAGCCCCCCGTCGCTGAACCTGGCCGCCTCCTTGCGCAGCGCCCCGGCCAGCCCCCACTGGTCCAGCGCGGGCGGCCGCAGGTCGTGCACGAGCCGCCGGACGTCGCCGATGACGGCGCCGAGATCGGCGCGCACCTGGCCGAGCGCCTGCCGGGCGGCGGCGGGGTCGCGCTCCATCAGGTTGCCCGCCGCCTCGACCTTCAGCGCCGCCGCGGCGAGCGCCGGGCCGAGCCCGTCGTGCAGGTCGCGGCGCAGCCGCCGCCGTTCCTCGGCCACCCCGGACACCAGCCGCGCCCGGCTCTCCTGCAGCTCCTCGCTGAGCGCGATCGCCCGCACCGCCGCCGCCGTCTGCCGGACGACGTCGGCCAGCAGCCGCTCGTCGGCCTCGGCGAGCCGGCCGCGCGGGGTCAGCGACAGCCGCCCGATGGGCTCGCCCCGGTAGCCGATCGGCAGCACGACCGTGGCGCCGCCCGGCGTGCCGTGCTCGGCGACGAGCGTCCCGCCGTCCGCCTGGTCGAGCTCCACCCTCGCGTACGGGGAGCCGTAGGCGGCGCAGACGGCCCGCGCGGTCTCCAGCAGCGGCTCCAGCAGGGGGCGTTCGGGGCCTGTCGCCTCCTCCAGCCGCCGCGCCAGGACCGAGACGACCTCGTACGGCTCGGCCCGGCCGGTCAGGACGCGGCTCACCCAGCGGCGGGCCCGCTCGCGCAGCGGCGCGTACACCAGGGCGACGGCCGAGGCGGCCAGGACGGCGGCGACCGGCTCGTCGATCAGCGCGCCGAGCCCGACGAAGATGGGCACGTCGATGGCGACGACGGCCACGGCCAGGCCGCCGTACAGCAGCGTCCAGCCGAGCAGCGGGTCGATGTCGTACAGCCGGTAGCGGCCGACGGCGACGAGCACCGCGCCCGCGACGGCCAGCAGCGACAGCACGAACGCGAGGTCCTGCGGCAGCCCTCTCAGCGCGAGCGGCAGCAGGATGAGCGCGCCGTTGAGCAGCGCGGCCAGCGCCATCCAGCGGAGCTGGGCGCGCAGCACGCCGCGCGAGCCGCGGAAGCGGCTGACGAACGCGAGCGCCGGGACGGCCGTGCTCACCACGAGCAGCAGGGGCGCGGCGGGCAGCAGGGCGGTCCACACCGCGTCGGGCAGCGGCGGCAGCGGCGCGTCGACGCCCGGCCAGCCGGGTCCGGCCGACATCAGCCGCCAGGGCACGGTCATGAACAGGAGGGCGGCCAGCCCGGCCGAGCCGAGCGTCAGCCAGGCCGCGGCGCGCCAGCGCGGCGACGGCAGCCGCCCGTCGGGAAAGTACAGCAGCACCAGCGGCGTCACCAGGTTGAGCAGCGGCCCGAGCCGCGCCCCGGCGAACAGGGCGGCGGCCGTCAGCGGCAGCCGCCCGCCGTGCGCGTGCAGCGACAGGACGGCGTAGGCGGCGCCGAGCGCGTTCAGGCCGGAGACGGCGCCGCCGCCGAGCAGCAGCCAGGTCATCAGGTGGCGGGGCAGCCGGGTGGCGAGGACGAACCCGGCGGCGGCGAGCGCGACGCCCGGCACCGTCGACGACCACACCGGCCAGTCGATCGGCTCGGGCCGGACGGCGGGGCCCGCCGCGAGGTCCAGCCCGGTGGCGGCGAGCGCGGCCAGGCCCGCCGCGGCGGCGACGGCGACGGCGGCCGTCCGCGCCGGGTCGCGGGGCGGCGGGGACGGGGGCGGGGGCGTTTCCTGGTGGCCCGGGACGCGGCGGCCCGCGCGATACCTGAACACCTCCCTAGCGTGGCACGCGCCGCCGCCGGCGGGAGGTGACCGCGATCCCGGATCGGCCGGGACTCCTGTCCCGTCCGGTCCGGGACAGCGCCGGGACGGCGGGGATGGCGGCGTTCCCTGGTGGCCCGGGACGCGGCGGCGCGACCGTGGAGGCCGCCCCGGCGCCCGGCCGGGGCCCGCGACGACGGAGGCGCCCCATGTCAGAGAGCCCGCACGACACCACCCTCGCCGCGAGGGTCCCCGACGGACGGGCGGCGACCCGGACGGCCGGGGTGCTGCTCGCGGCCGGCGCGAGCGCCTGGGCCGTGGGCACGCTCGTGGTCGGGGAGAAGATCCAGGAGGGCATCCAGACGCTGGACACGGTCACCGGCATGATGTTCGCGGCCGGGGTGTGGGCGTTCGTGTGGCGGCTGCGGGCCGACCGGGCCGGCGGCGACCGGGCCGGGCGGGCCGTGCCCGTCGTCCTGCTCGCGCTGCTGCCGGGGGCGTTCCTGCTGAACGCGCTGTCGTTCGGCTACGCCACGCACGACGAGTTCCCGCTGTGGCTGATGATTCTGGACGGGTGCTGGCCGCTGAGCATGCTCGGCATGCTGGTGCTCGGCGTGGCGGTCGCGGTGACCGGCCGTTACCGGGGGGCGATGCGGTGGCTGCCGCTCGTGGCCGGGTGCTGGTTCCCGGTGACGATGGCCGCGCAGATCCTCGGCGGCGGCGTCGTGTCCACGTACGTCAGCGCCGCCTGGCTGGTGGGCACGTACGGGGTCATCGGGGTGCGGATGGCGGTCCGGTCGCGGTGAGCGGGACGCGTGCGCCCGGCCGTCCCGCGACGGTGGCGGAGGTGCTGGCCGCCTGGTCGGAGCGGACCGGCGTCCCCGTGGAGGCGTGGCTCTGGACCGGCACGCCCGTGCCGGCGCGGGTCGCCGGGGCGCTCGCGCGGGCGCTGCGGGAGGCGCTGGGCGCGGTCGAGGACGGCGAGCGGCCGGCGGTGGTGCACGTGGCCTGCACGTCGGGCGCCCGGGGGGTGCGCCTGACGGTCAGCCACGAGGGCGGCGGCGAGCCGTGGCCGGCGTCGCGGATCGCCGCGCTGAGCGCCGCGTTCGCCGAGGTGGGCGGGCTGGTGACGGTGAACAGCGTGCCCGCCGGCGGCACCACGATGACGGGCGTCGTCCGCCACCGATGACGGAGGCCCGGCTCACTCTCCGGCGCCGGGCACGGCCGGGTTCCCGCCCGGTTCATGCCCCGGGCAGCAGGCCCGCCTCGCGCAGCCCCTCCTCGTAGCCGCCCTCGGCGGACGCCCAGAACCGCTCGGCGGCGTCGATGACGGCCAGGCGCTCGCCGGTCGTCCAGGTCCCGATCAGGCCCAGCAGGGCGCGCCCGTCGTCGGCCCACACCTCCGGCGCGCCCAGCGCGATCACCGCCGCCACCTCCCGCGCCAGCAGGCGTGCCCTGGCCAGGCGGCCGGTGGGGGCCAGGCCGTTCACCGCGTCCACGATCAGCAAAGCCTGACGCAGGGTCAGCGACGGCATCGCCGGGGCCGGGTCGTCTCGCTCGGTCATGCCGCCACCCTATCCAAACAATCGTCACAAACAAGTGTTTTGCACGACTGTGCCAAACGTGTGTATGGTCGGCGGCATGACATCACCCACCGCGACGACCGCGGTCCCACACCCCCCGCACCCCCTCGGCCGGGCGGGCCGGCCATGAGGGCCGGACGCAAGCAGTGGATCGGGCTGGCGGTCCTGGTCCTGCCCGTGCTCCTGATCTCCGTCGACCTGCACGTGCTGTCGTACGCGCTGCCGTTCATCAGCGCCGAACTGGCGCCGAGCGGCGCCCAGCTGCTGTGGATCATCGACATCTACCCGTTCATGCTGGCCGGGCTGCTGCTGCCGATGGGCACGCTGGGCGACCGGATCGGACGGCGGCGGCTGCTGCTGGCCGGGGCGGCGGCCTTCGGCGCGGCCTCGGCGGTCGCCGCCTTCTCCCCCAGCGCGGACCTGCTCATAGTCACCCGGGCCCTGCTCGGGGTGGGCGGCGCGACCCTGATGCCCTCGACGCTGTCGCTGATCCGCAACATGTTCCACGACGACGGCCAGCGCCGGGTCGCGATCTCCATCTGGACGGGCGCGTTCGCCGGTGGCGCCATGCTGGGCCCGCTGATGGGCGGCGCGCTGCTGGAGCACTTCTGGTGGGGCTCGGTGTTCCTGGTCAACCTGCCGGTGATGGCGCTGCTGCTGGTCCTGGCGCCGCTGCTGCTCCCCGAGTCGCGTGACCCGCGTCCGGGGCGCTTCGACCTGGTGAGCGTGGCCCTGTCACTGGGCGCGATCCTGCCGGCGATCTACGGGATCCAGCACATCGCCCAGGACGGCCTCGGCTGGGCCCCGGTGCTCGCCGTCGTCACCGGGCTGGCGCTGGGCGTGGCCTTCGTCCGCCGCCAGCGCTCGGCCGCCGATCCCCTGCTGGACGTGCGCCTGTTCGGCAGCCGCGCCTTCACCGCGGCCATCAGCGCCAACACGCTCGGCGTCTTCGCCATGGTCGGCTCCAGCCTGTTCACCACCCAGTATCTGCAGATGGTCATGGGCGCCAGGCCGCTCATCGCCGGGCTGTACGCGCTGCCGTCGGCGGGCACCGCGATGCTCGCCGCCGGGCTGGCCCCCGTCCTGGTCCGCAGGGTGCGGCCCGGGCTGGTGGTCTGCGTGGGGCTGCTCGTCGGCGCGAGCGGGTTCGCGGTGCTCTCGATGCTGGACGTGACCGGCCAGGGCGGTCTGCTGATCGCCGGGATCATGCTCATGGCCGGGGGCGTGACGCTCGTCCTGACCGTCTCCTCGGATCTGATCATCGCCACCGCCCCGCCGGAGCGGGCCGGGTCGGTCGCCGGGCTGTCGCAGGTGGCCACCGAGTTCGGCGGCGCGCTCGGCATCTCGCTGCTGGGGAGTATCGGGACCGCCGTCTACCGGGGCCACCTCGCCGGCACCGGCGCGCCCGCGCCCGCGATGGACACCCTCGGCGGCGCTCTGGAGACGGCCCGGCACCTGCCGGAGGCGGCCGGGAGCGCGCTGGCCGGGGCCGCCCGGGTGGCCTTCACGCAGGGCCAGCACTACGCCATGATCGCCGCCGCGGCGGGCCTGTGCCTGATGGCGGTGCTCGCGCCGGTCCTGCTGCGTTCCGTGCGGCGCGCGACGCCGCCGCCGGCCCAGCCGGACCCCGCCGGACGGCACGCGATGCGTTAGCCGCCCGCGGCCTCGGCCACCGAGCGGATCCCGGCGACCAGGTCGCGGGCCGACGGGGCGTTGTCCGGGTCGAGCTGCCAGCGCACCAGCAGGCCGATGAACAGCGTCAGCAGCACCTGCGCGCCCGCCTCGTCCCCGTGCGGCAGCCGCCTGCCCAGCTCGCGCTGGGCGAGCGCCTGCCCTTCGGTCAGGCGGGCCCGTACCTCGGGCAGGTGGGGCGCCTGCGCGAGCGTCTCCACGTTGGCGCGCCACACCATCGGATTGGCCCGGAACGATTCGATCATTTCCCCCCAGAACGCCTCGAACCACTGCTTGGAGTCGTCCGGGAACGCCTTGAGGACCTCGGCAACCGCTTCCCCGGTCGTCTCGATCATCGCCTGGGTGAGCAGGGCGTCCTTGGAGCGGAAGTGGTAGTTGATCGCGGCGAGGTTGCTGCCGGAGACGGCGACGATGTCGCGCACCGTCGTGCGGGCGTAGCCGCGCTCGGACAGGCACTGCTTGGCCGCGGCCAGCAAATCCTCAGGGACTCCCATTCGGGCGATCCTACCAGCGCCCGTAAACAGTTGTTTCAAACAGAGGTCCGGGCCAAAGGCCCTGGCGGCGCGGGCCGTCCGGGAGCCGGCCGTGGTGACGGCGCGTGGGCTCACCGCGACACCGTGTCGTCCCGCCAGTCCGGTCTGGCGAAGTACGCGCGGGTCTCGCGGACGACCAGGCCCGACAGCAGGATGAGGCCGATGAGGTTGGGCAGCGCCATGAGGCCGTTCATGATGTCGGAGAACGTCCACACCGTCTGCAGCTCCAGCACCGTGCCGGTGAAGATCAGCACGATGAACAGCAGCCGGTACGGCGTCACCGCCACCCGCCCGAAGAGCCGGTCCATGCACCGCTCCCCGTAGTACGCCCAGCCGAGCAGCGTGGAGAACGCGAAGAACACCAGGCCGATCGTGACGACGATGCCGCCCCACTGACCGGGCAGGCCGTGGCTGAAGGCCAGGGTGGTCAGCGGCGCGCCGTTCTCGCCGCTGCGCCAGGCGCCGGTGACGACGATGGCCAGGCCGGTCATGCTGACCACGACGAGCGTGTCGATGAACGTCTGCGTCATCGACACGAGCGCCTGCCGCGCGGGCTCGGTCGTCTTGGCCGCCGCCGCGGCGATCCCGCCGGTCCCGAGGCCGGACTCGTTGGAGAAGATGCCGCGGGCGACCCCGTACCGGATCGCCAGCAGGACGCCCGCGCCCGCGAAGCCGCCCGTGGCGGCGGTGCCCGTGAAGGCGTCGGTGAAGATCAGCGCGAGCGCGCCGGGCAGCTCGCCGACGTTCGCGATGATGATCCACAGCGCCCCGAGAATGTAGAAGACGATCATCACGGGGACGAAGGCGCTGGTGACCGCGCCGATGCTCTTGATGCCGCCCAGGATGACGACGGCGGCCAGCACCGTGATGACCGCGCCGGTCAGCCACATGGGCACGTCCCACTGCGCGTTGATCGCGTCGGCCACGCTGTTGGACTGCACCATATTGCCGATGCCGAACGCCGCCAGCGCGCCGAACACCGCGAACAGCACGCCCAGCGTCGCCCCGAACCTGCCGCCCACCCCGTAGGTGAGGTAGAACATCGGGCCGCCGCTCTGCTCGCCCTTGGCGTCGGTGCGGCGGAAGCGGACGCCGAGGAACGCCTCGGAGTACTTGGTCGCCATGCCGACCAGGCCGGTCACCCACATCCAGAACAGCGCGCCGGGCCCGCCGAAGTGGATGGCCGTGGCGACGCCCGCGATGTTGCCGACGCCCACGGTGGCCGCCAGCGCCGTCGACAGCGCCTGGTAGTGGGTGATGTCGCCGACGCCGCCCGGCTCCTTGCGCCGGATGAGCGCCAGCCACAACGCGTAGAACAGCCTGCGGAACTGCAGCCCGCGCAGCATGATCGTCAGGTAGAGGCCCGTCAGCAGGAGCAACGGGATCAGCAGGAACGGTCCCCAGACGAAGTCCGAGATCCTCGACAGGATGTCTTGCACACCAGCTCCTCAGGTCGTCCGAGCGGATGATCGTCTCCGGGGATCCCTGCCCTTTCCGGGGAGCCGGGCAACATCATCCGGTCAAGTCGCCCCGGCGCGCCTGTCAGGCGGGCGGCGAGCCGACGGGCTCGCTGACCGCCGGGGGCCCGTCCGCGGCGGGCGCGGGGCGGTGCCGGCGGGCGACGGCCGCGGCCCCGGTGCCGCCGGCGACGAACAGCACGGCCAGCGCGAGCCAGCCCGCGGTCCCGTGCTCGACTGCGGTGGCGGTGACGAGCACCGGCGAGACCATCGCGGCGATCGAGTAGCCGGTCTGGCTGAGGCCCTGGTAGGCGCCCGCGCTGCGCGGGTCGGCCAGCTCGAAGGCCATGCCCCAGCCGCCCGCCTCGCCGAGGATCTCGCCGAGCGTGTGGGCGAACGCGGCCACCAGGAGCAGCGCGCACGCGACGGCCACGTTCCCGTAGCCCGCCAGCGCGTACGCCCCGCAGGCGAGCGCGAGCAGCCACGACGCGCGGCGGACGGCGATCCCGGCGCGGCGCACGTCGTGCACGCCGCGCGAGAAGCGCACCTGGAGCAGGGCCACGACCACGGTGTTGAGGACGAGCAGCACCGACACGAGGGCGGTCGGGGCCTCGGTGGAGGCGACCCACAGCGGCACGCCGACGGTCATCAGGCCGAACTGCATGGCCACCACCGTGTTGCACGCGACGCTCGCCACGTACGTGCGGTCCTTGAGCGGCGAGGGCCCGGCGGCGGCGCCCTTCGCCGGACCGGCCGGGGCGGCCATCCGTCCGGCCAGCTCCGGCACCCGGCTGCCCAGCCGCGCCAGGGGCACGCTCGCCGTCAGCAGCAGCAGGCCGGAGACGAGCATCGCGGCCCGGTAGGCGGCGGCGGTGCCGGCCAGGAGCGCCGCGGCGGCGGCCACGGTGCCCAGGCCGATGAAGACGTTCGTGACCACGCGCATCCGGGCCCGCACCTCGACGCGTTCCGGGCCGGTGTACCAGCGCGCCAGCATCGCCTGCTTCGACGTGCCGCTGGCCGACCGCATCGCCGTCGCCAGGCAGGCGACCACGGTGAACGCGACGGCGTCCGAGGTGAGCGTGTAGCCGAGCATCGCCGCGCCGTTGAGCGCCGTGGCCGCCACCTGGACGCGATGCGCGCCGAGCCGGTCGGACAGCCGTCCCGAGACGTACGAGGACAGCACGCCGGCGCCGCCCGCGATGCCGAGCCCCAGGCCCACGGTGGTGGGGGCGAGCCCGACGACGAGCGTGAAGTACAGCGTGCTGACGGTGTAGAAGACGCCGCTGGACAGCGCGAACGCCATCGTGCTCAGCGTGAGCGAGCGGCCGACGCGGTCCTCGGGGAAGAAGGTACGGATCACGGTCCCCTTTGTGCCGTATCGGGACCGATGGGCGAATTGATGTAGGGTATGGCTACATGGTCATGCTCCCGGGCGGCGGGCTGATCTCGTACGAGCTCGCCGGAATGGACGTCGCCGACGTGCGCTTCGCCGTCTCGCCCGTCAACGAGCTGACGCTGTCCCTGCGCACGTTCCGCGACCCCGGGCGCTATCCCGTGCACCTGCCCTGGCTGCGGCGCACCGAGCGGGTCCGGGCCGGGCTCGACCTGCCCCTGCTCCTCGCCCTCACGAACGCGTCCATGTGGTCGCCCGACTACCTGACGCCCCGGCCGTACGCGCCGCTCACCCGCATCGACGACGAGCTCGCCGCCATCGCCCGCGTCCCTCTGGACCGCATGCTCGACGACCTGCGCGCCCTGCATCCAGGGGAGCTGCCCGAGCCGCTGCGCGGCGACCCGGCCGCCGTGCGCGAGCGCATCACCACGGCGCTGCGCGCGTACTGGCACGCCTGCTTCGCGCCCTGGTGGCCGAGGATGCGCACGGTCCTGCAGGCCGACATCATCCACCGGGCGCAGGTCATCTCGGCGCACGGCCTGGCGGCCATGTTCGCCGGGCTCAGCGAACGCGTCTCCCTCGACGGCGGCGTGGTGCGCGTCCGCCTGACCACCAACGCCGGCTACCGGCGCTCCACCGGCGGCGAGGGGCTCACCCTCGTGCCGACGCTGTTCGGCCGGGGGGTTACCGCGCCCATCTCGCCGGAGGAGCCGCCGCTGATCATGTACGGCACGCGCGGCGCGGGCACGCTCTGGCAGACGGAGACGCACCGCTCCCCCGCGGCGCTCACCGGACTGCTCGGCGCGACCCGCGCGGGCCTGCTGACGACGCTCGCGACCCCGGCCTCCTCCACCGAGCTGGCCGGCCGGCTCGGCGTCACCACCTCGGCCGTCAACCAGCACCTGCGCGCGCTGCGTGACGCCGGCCTGCTCACCAGCGCGCGGCACGGCCGTTCGGTCCTCTACCTGCGCTCCGAGCTCGGCGACGCCCTCGTCGCCGGCGGCTCCGCCCCCGACCCGGAGGACCGCGCCCCGTAGCCGCCCCCGGCCGAGCCTGGCACGGGGCCGGTCAGCGGAAGGCGCGGCGGTAGGCGGCCGGGGTGGTGTTGAGCGCGGCGTGGAAGCGGCGGCGCAGGTTGACCGCCGAGGACAGGCCGACGCGGGCGGCGATCGTCTCCACCGGCAGGTCGGTGTCCTCCAGGAGCGCGCGGGTGGCGGCCAGGCGGCGCTCCAGCAGCCAGCGGGCCGGCGGGACGCCGAGCTGGTCGGCGAACTGGCGGGTGAGCGTGCGCGGGGAGACGCCGGAGAAGGCGGCCATGTCCTCGACGGTGACGGGCTCGGACAGGTGCGCGAGCAGCCATTCCAGCAGCGGCGCGAGGGAGTCCGGCATGGGCCCGGCCGTCGGCAGCGGCGGGTACTGGCGCTGGCAGCCCTCGCGGTGCGGCCCGGCGGCGAGCTGGCGGCCGACGCGCATGGCGTGGGACGCGCCGTGCTCCTGGAGGACCTGGTGGAGGCAGAGGTCCAGGGTGGCGGCCGAGGCCCCGGCGGTGGCGACGTCGCCGTGGTCCACGTAGATGACGGTGTCGTCGGGGACGATGCGGGGGTGGCGCGCGACCAGGTCGGCGGCGAGGTCCCAGTGGACGGAGGCGCGGCGGCCGTCGAGCAGGCCGAGCGCGGCCGGGATGAAGATCCCGGCGCAGACGGCGACCATCCGGCCGCCGCGGGCGTGGACCCCGGCGACGGCGTCGAGCACGGCGGGCGTGGGGGCGACCGTCCAGCTCGCGATGACGACGGTGTCGGCGGTGTCGAGGGCGTCGAGGCCGTGTTCGACGTGGATGGGGGCGCCCAGCGTGGTGGTGAGCGAGCCGGGGCGTTCGGCGCAGAGGCGGAAGCTGTAATGCTGGGGGATCTCGCGTCCCTGGTAGCCGAAGACCGCCGAGGCCGAGGTGACGGGGTAGAGCTCCTGGTTCTCGCCGACGAGGGCGACCACGCGGTGCGGGTCGAGCGGCGGAGGCGGCGGGGGGCAGGCGGGGAGCGTGGCCGAGGGCAGGTCCAGGGGTGGCGCGAGGAGCATGGCGCAAATGTACCCAATGATGTCATCTGGGACACCAGCGCCCTGATCTGGAAATATCCACAATTGTTGCTTATGTGGACGAGGAATTTCACCCTCTATTTCGGCGCCCGGACGATCTCGCTGCTCGGTGACGCCATGATGCCGGTCGCCGCCGCCCTCGCGGTCGGCCAGGTGTACGGCATCGCGGGAGTCGGCTACGTGCTGGCCCTCTGGACCGCCTCCGCCGTCCTCGTCATGCTCTTCGGCGGCGTCCTCGCCGACCGCATCGGCGCCCGTACCGTGATGATCGTCGCGGATCTGCTGCGGATCCTCACCCAGGCCACGGTGGCGGTCGCCTTCCTCGACGGCGCCCCGCCGTACGGCCTGCTGCTGGCGATGGCGTTCCTCTCCGGGATCGGGGCCGGCATGTTCGAGCCCGGCGTCAACGGCATGGTGCCGCTCGTCGCCCGTGACCCGCAGCGGGCCAACGCCACGCTGAAGATCGCCGAGGCCATCACCCAGCTCGCCGGGCCCGCGCTGGCCGGAATCCTGGTGCTCGCCGCCGGCCCGGTGTTCGTGTACGCGCTGGACTCCGGGACGTTCCTGGTCAGCGCCATCTGCCTGCTGCTGGTCCGCGTCACCGTGCCCAGGCCCGAACCCTCGAACGTGCTGGCCGACCTGCGCCGGGGCTGGCACGAGTTCAAGGCCAGGAGCTGGATGTGGTCGGTCATCCTGGTGTGGGTGTTCTGGGGCGTCCTGGTCGTCGGGCCGTCCGTGCCGCTGTCGTCGCAGGTCATCGGCGCCGACTACGGCTGGGTGATGGCCGCGCTCGGCCTCGGCACGGTGATCGGCGGCGTGGTCGCCATCCGGCTGCGCCCGGCCCGGCCGCTGGCCGCCGGGGCGATCGCGCTGATCGGCTACGCTCCGGTGCCGCTGACCGTCGCCCTCGGCGCGCCGCTGCCGACGCTGATGGCGGGCCACGTGATCGGGGGATGCGCGATGGCGTTCTGGTCGGTCATGTGGTCGACCAGCGTGCAGACGCTCGTCGCGCCGGACGTCCTCAACCGGGTCTCCGCCTACCAGGTGGCCGGGTCGGTCGCGGGCATGGCGGTCGGCCAGGCGCTCGCCGGCCCGGCGGCCCTGGTGGTCGAGCCGCAGACCTTCCTGCTGGGCTCGGCGGTGGTGACGGTCGGCGTGTCGGCCGCCCTGCTGCTGATCAGACCGGTACGCGGCCTGCGCCGCCTGTCCGCCCCCACGGACCCCGCCC
>NZ_JBGNUU010000005.1:0-609186 GCF_041950485.1 Nonomuraea sp. ATR24 | reverse complement strand
CACCAGGCGGACCCTGCGCTCATGCGCACGGGTCTGCGCCAGCACATCATCGACCATCTCGAACGGAATGATCCGGGTCAGTTCACCCAGATGTCCCGGCGCGAACACCCCTGGCGCTACCCCGGCCATTCGATGTGTGGCAACCTGTTCCAACAGCGGAGCTCCTGTGGTGAGGATGTCTTGGAGTGACAGACCTCTTCTACAGCGGCTCCGCTGCTTTGTTCACCGGTCTTGACGAACAGCCCTCTCCCTTAACTGAACGGCGTTGCCTCTAGGGGGCGCCTCAGGGACGGGTAGGGGGGAGGCCCGGATGCGCCGAGGGGCCTTCCGGCTGAAGGATTGCCCCATGTCCGCAGTCAAGAAGGCCTACCCGCTCATCGCGTGCGCCGCGATCGTGTTCGCGGTGTCCGGGGTGGTCGTGGGGCAGTTCGGCCCCGACCCGTACCTGGACCCGCTGAACGTGACCGTCAGCGAGTACGCCGTGGCCGACCGCGGGGGCGTCACGGAGGTCGCGATGGCGGTCATGGCCCTGGGGTCGCTGGCGCTGCTGGCGGGGCTGCGGGCGGCGGGGGCGCCGGTCAGGGGGATGCCGGAGCGGCTGATGCTGGTGTGGTCGGGGGCGCTGTTCGTCGCGGCCGTCATCCCGACCACGCCGCTCGGCGCGGACCTGGACGTGGCCGCGCACGTTCACCGGTACGTGTCGGTGGCGGCGTTCGTGGCGCTGCCCGCGGCGGGGGCGCTGCTGGTGCCGAGGCTGGCCGCCGACCCGGCGTGGAAGCCGGTGGCCAGGACGGTGGAGTGGCTGGCGCTGGCGGGCGGGCTGGGGCTGCTGGCGATCACGTACGTGGCCCTGCCGGGGGAGCGGGTGATGATCGGGCTGGTCGAGCGGGTGCTGCTGGGGGCGGAGGTGGCCCTGCTTGCGGTGCTGGCCGCCTGGCTGGTACGAGTGGTGTGGATGGGGAAGGCGGTGAATTTCCCGACATATCACAGATTTATCGCTAGTCGATCTTAAAACCGTGTCTTTCGGTGATATTGTCTCCCGCGATCTTCTATCCGGGAGCGGGTGTCATGGCATCGGGCAGATCCATCAGATTCAAGATCTCGACGCTGCTCATCATCCCGTTGATCTCCCTGGTGGCACTCTGGGGCTTCGCCGCGAGCACCACGTCGAGAGAGGCGCTCAACCTCCTCAAGGTCGAGACCTTCTGGAACGGGATCATCAACCACGCCGACACCCTGATCGTCCAGCTGCAGGCCGAACGCCTGGCCTCCGCCGAGCTGATGTCCGGCGTCACCACCGACACCCGCAAGCTGGCCGACATCCGGGCCACGTCCGACGAGGTCAGGAAGCGGCTCAAGGACAGCGCGCTGGCCGAGGACACCCAGGAGTCGCTCACCGAGGACATGAAGGTCCAGCTCCAGGCCGCGCTCAAGGCCGTCGACGGGCTGTCGGAGATCCGCCGCCAGGTCGACGAGCGGGCGCTGTCCCCGCACGACCTGGTCAACCGGTACGCCGCCATCCCCGACGCCATCGACCGCCTCTACGCGGCCTTCACCGTCAGCACCGACGTCGAGCTGTCACGCCAGTCTCAGGGCCTCATCGCCGTCCAGCAGGTGCGCGAACTGCTCAGCCGTGAGCACGCGCTCATCGTCGCGGGCAACGGCGGCGACGACGAGCCGACCAAGTGGACGATGGCCGAGGTGCACATGCTGGCCGGCCTCGACGGGGCCAGGACCTACCTGTTCCCCAAGGCCCTGGCCAACCTCGACGCCGAGATGCGCGCCCCGCTGGAGCGGGTCGCCGCCTCCCCCCGCCACGCCACGATGGAACGGGCGCTGCAGACCTACGTCGCCGGCGACAAGGTCGACCTCCAGCTCTGGCGCGGCACCGTCGACCCCGTGCTGAAGGACTACACCGAGGCCGTCAACGCCGCCGGCGGCATCCTGCTGAGCCGGATGGAGCCCGCCGGCATGGTCGTCATCGTGCGGGCCGCCGTGGCCGGCGCGCTCGGCCTCATCGCCGTCGTCTTCTCCGTGTTCGTCTCGATCCGCGTCGGCCGGCGCGTCTCCCGCGAGCTGGCCGAGCTCCGCCACACCGCGCTCGACCTCGCCGAGATCCGGCTGCCCGAGGTCGTCGCCAAGCTGCGCTCCGGCGAGCAGGTGGACATCGCCGCCGAGGCGCCGCCCCTCACCGTGGCCGAGGGCGCGACCAGCGAGGTCGCCGACCTGGCCACCGCCTTCGACAGCGTCCAGCACACCGCCGTGGACGCCGCCGTCGAGCAGGCCAGGCTCCGCGAGGGCGTCGCCGAGGCGCTGCGCAACCTGGCCCGGCGCAGCCAGTCGCTGGTGCAGCGGCAGCTCAAGCTGCTCGACGAGATGCAGCGCCAGACTGAGGAGCCCGAGGCGCTGGAGCGGCTGTTCAAGCTCGACCACCTGACCACCCGCATGCGCCGCCACGCCGAGGGCCTGGTGCTGCTCTCCGGCGGCAGCGCCGGGCGCAGGTGGCGCGGCGTCATCCCGGTCGAGGACGTGCTCAGCGGCGCCGCCGGCCAGGTCGAGGACTACACCCGGGTCCGCGTCTACCCGATGCCCGAGTGCGGCATCGCCGGCGCGGCCGTGGCCGACCTCATGCACCTGTTCGCCGAGCTGATCGAGAACGCCGCCACGTTCTCCTCCCCGGGCAACGAGGTGTCCGTCCGCGGCGAGCTGGTCGGCAAGGGGTTCGCCGTCGAGGTGGAGGACCGCGGGCTCGGCATGTCGGACGCCGACCGCGCCGCCGTCAACCGCCGCCTGTCCAGCCCGCCCGACTTCGACCCGGCGCAGACGGAGCGACTGGGTTTCGCCGTCGTCGGCATGCTCGCCGCCCGCCACGGCATCAGCGTGACGCTCAAGCCCTCCCCGTACGGGGGCACCACGGCCATCGTGCTCGTGCCGGGCTCCCTGGTGCAGCCGATGCCGTCGCCCCAGCCGATGCAGCAGCTCGAATCCGTCTCGGTCTCGGTCGTGAGCAACGACACCGGGCCGGGAGAGCTGCCCCGCCGCGTCCGTACCAACAGGCGGAGCATCGAGCCGCGGCAGGAGGCGGGGCTGCCCAGGCGCGTCCGGCAGGCCAACCTGCCGCAGCAGCTCAGGCAACCGCAGGAACCCGCCGAGCCCGTCGAGGAGCGCTCACCAGAGGAGGCCAGGGCCCTGCTCTCCTCGCTCCAGTCGGGTTGGCAGCGCGGGCGTCAGGATACCGACCAGGATGGGGGAGCGTGATCGTGAGCCGCGAGCACGAGTGGGTTGACGACGAGGCCGGGCCCGTGGTCCGGCCGTACGCGGTGGCGCGGGGGCGCACCAAGGCCACCGCATCGCTCGACCTGCTGGCGACCGTGGCCCCGACGGGGCAGCAGGCGCCCGCGCACGCCGATCTCGGCACGCAGCACCGGCGGCTGCTCGCCTGCGTGGCCGCCCAGGCGCGGCCGGTCGCGGAGGTGGCCTCCGAGCTCAACCTGCCCGTGCAGGTCGCCCGGGTGCTCCTCGGCGACCTGCTCGGCTACGGCCTGGTGGCGGTGCGCGCGCCGATCTCCAAGGGGTCCTCCCCGACGGAGAGCCTCCTCAGAGAGGTGATCAACGGCCTGCGGGCGCTCTAGCCGGCGGCGGTCAGCGTCCGCAGCGAGTGCTCGACCAGGGTGATCATGACTTCCTTGGCCGAGGCGCGCCGCCGCACGTCGCAGAGCATCACGGGCACCCCGTCGTCGAGGTCGAGCGCGATCCGCACGTCGTCGACGCTGTGCTGGTCGGCGCCGTCGAAGCAGTTGACCGCCACCACGAACGGGGTGCCGCGCTGCTCGAAGTAGTCGACCGACGGGAAGCAGTCGGTCAGCCGCCGGGTGTCGGCGATGACGACGGCGCCCAGCGCCCCGTAGGACAGCTCGTCCCACATGAACCAGAACCGCTCCTGGCCGGGAGTGCCGAACAGGTAGACGACCAGCCCCTCGCGGATCGTGATGCGGCCGAAGTCCATCGCGACGGTCGTGGTGGTCTTGGCCTCCACGCCGTCGAGATCGTCCACGCCGATCCCGCGGTCGGAGAGCACCTCCTCCGTGCGCAGCGGTTTGATCTCGCTGATCGAGCCGACCAGCGTGGTCTTGCCCACGCCGAACCCCCCGGCGATGAGGATCTTCAACGCGACGGGGTCCTCAGAGAGCACGGAGTCCATTGATCACTTCCTTGAGAATGCCCTCATTCGGGCGCGACCCAGCCGCTGCGGGGGCCGACACAGAGATGAGGCCGTGGTCACGCAGGTCGCCGAGCATCACCCGGACGACGCCGACAGGCAGGTCGAGCTCGACGGCCACGTCGGCCACCGAGATCGGATGACGTGCGACACGCAGGATGAGCGCCTGTTCGGGGCCGAGGTCTGCGGGAGGTTCCCCGACGGCGCTCACGGTGGCGATGAGATCGAGATTGTCCCCCGAGGACCTCGTGCGGCCGCGGATGAGGGCGTAGGGCCGGACGACCGGCCCCGCGTCCTCGTCCAGCCACCGCGGGGTCTCGCTCACGGTGTTGCTCGCGGATTGGTGGTGATGTGCTGGCCCACCCGCTTGACCAGCATCGCCATCTCGTAGGCGATGTGCCCGACGTCCACGTTGGCGTCGGCCAGCACCGCCAGGCAGGTGCCCTGTCCGGCCGCCGTCACGAACAGGAACGCCGACTCCATCTCCACGATGGTCTGGCGCACGTCGCCGCCGCCGAAATGCCGCCCGGTGCCGCGCGCCAGGCTCTGGAAACCGGCCGCCACGGCTGACAGGTGTTCGGCGTCCTCCCGGCTCAGGCCCTTGGAATGGCCGACGGCCAGGCCGTCGGTCGACAGGATGACGGCCTGCCTGACCGCGCCCACCCTGGTCGTCAGGTCGTCAAGCAGCCAGTTCAGCTCACCGGTGTTGGTCGTCGGCACACTCATGCCTCCCCCTCCTCGTTCACATCTTCTCGGGCACGTTGGGTTCCCCGCTGGAACGCGGAGAACAGGTCGCGTACCTCGTCGGGAGAGCGTTCGTTCTTCCGCTCAGGTCCCGGCTCGGACCGCTGGAGCCGGGATGAAAGGTTGGCCTGCCTGACCCGCCTTGGCAACCCCGCGTGCGTGCCGCCGCTCACGACGGCGAGGGCCTTCTTCCGGGTACGGCTGGGCAGGGCGGGCAGTTCGTCACCGGAGGCGGTCAGCTCCTCCTGGTCGGTGACGAGCGGGCGCGGCACCAGCAGGATGGCGGTGGTGCCGCCGAAGGGGGAGCGGCGCAGCACAACCTTGATGCCGTGCCGCTCCGCGAGCCTGGCGACCACGAACAGGCCGAGCCTGTCGCTGTCGGCCAGGTCGAACTCGGGTGGGTCGACCAGCAACGCGTTGTACGCGGCGTACTCGTCGGCCGACAGCCCCAGCCCGCGGTCCTCGACCTCGATCGAGTAGCCATTGCTCACCCGGTCGCCGCGGACTTCGACGGCGGTGTCGGGCGGGGAGTAGATGGTGGCGTTCTCGACCAGCTCGGCGACCAGGTGGGTGAGGTCGGCGGCGGCCGCGCCGTCGATCGCGCCCGAGGGCATGGTGGCGACCGTGACGCGGGTGTAGTCCTCGACCTCGGCGACGGCGGCGCGCACGATGTCGACCACCGGCACCGGCTTGCGCCAGGCCCGGCCGGGCGCGGCCCCGGACAGGATGATCAGGCTCTCGGCGTGTCGCCGCATGCGGGTGGTCAGGTGGTCCAGGCGGAAGAGCTCCTCCAGCCGGTCCGGGTCGTGGGTGCGGCGCTGCATGCTGTCGAGCAGCGAGAGCTGGCGGTGCAGCAGCCCCTGCTTGCGCCGGGCGAGGTTGAGGAAGACCTGGCCGACGCCGCGCCGCAGCGCCGCCTGGCCGACGGCGGCGTGCACGGCCGTGCGCTGCACCGAGCCGAACGCCCTGGCCACGTCGGTGATCTCGGCCGAGCCGCTGACCTTGATCGGCTTGGCCTCCTTCTTGACGTTGACCTCCTCGCCGGTGCGCAGCCGCTCGACCAGGCCGGGCAGGCGCCGCTCCGACAGCTCGACGGCCGCCGAGCGCAGCCCGGCCAGCTCGGCGCCGAGCCGCCGGCCGAAGCGCACGGAGATGATGATGGAGGCGAGCACCGCGAGCAGTCCGACGCCGCCGGCCACGCCGATCTCGATCTTGGTAGTGGTCGCCCCGGAGGCCGCCCGCGAGGCCAGCGTGAGCGCCGACTCCGAGCCGATCCGGTCCAGCTCGGCCATCAGCCTGTCGGCCGCCGCCGCCCAGGACGGCGCGTCGGGGGGCGGCGCGCCGGTGCGGATGATCCGCGCCTCCATCGTGGCGAACGACTGGAACGTCTGGCTCTTGAACAGCTCCTCGTACGGGGCGCGGAACTGGACGTCGAGCCCGGCCTGGCCGCGCGCGTGCAGGAACTTGCGCGAGGACACGTACTCGGTGAAGGCCGCCGCCTCCGGCTCGGTGAGCTGCCGGTCGAGGAGGGCCGCCTTGATCAGCGCCCGCTCCCTGGAGAGGAACTCGCGGGCGTTGCCCATCGTCTGCAGGGCGGAGGCCTGCTGGTAGATCGTCAGGTCGGGCACCGGGGTCAGGTGGTCGTAGAACCGGAACACCGCGTCGAGCACCCGGTTGTACTCGGTGAGCCCGGTCAGCCGCGAGCTGTAGCCGTCGTCGATGCCGTCGCGGATGGGGCCCAGCCGGCGCAGCTCGGCGTCGAGGGCGTCGATCTGGCCGCGCAGCTCGGCGCTGACCGCGCCGCCGGCCTCGGTGACGGCCTGGCGGAACTCGCCGAGCGCCTGGTCGGTCTGGGCACGCTGGGCGCCGAGGTCCTCGGTGAGCTTACGGGTGGTGACCGCGACCATGGACCGCTCCCGTTCGGCCTGAAGCTGAAGCCCCAGGTCGGTGGAGGCGATGCCGATCGTCTGGTAGAGGGTGTCGCCGCGGAGGAGGGCCTGGCCGTCGCTCACGGTGAGGTTGAGCACGAAACCCCAGAGCGCGCTCAAGGACAGGAGGGGTAGCAGTAACAATAAAAAGATCTTGAACCGAATTGACCGGTTTTGCGAGCCCATGTCCCAACCTCGGAGTCGAGGGCATTTCACACCTTCGTGTAAATACACCTCCGGAAGATCGCACAGGAGACTAGCACCGATTATGCGTCTGGCGCAGGGGGAGCAAGGGGATGTTCAACGCGATTACCCGGCGAGGAGTTCCGTCACGGCGCGGTGTGCCGCGCTGATGGCCGCGTCGGCCCGCGCGCCCGGCACGGCGTCGGATCCGGCGATCGCGATCCGGCCGAACCGCCGCCGCGCGGCCTCCGCCGGCGACGGCCCGTCCGGATGGAACGGGTGCCACGGCCGGCAGTACTCCGGCGCGAACCCGTGCCCCCACCGGTAGACGGTGATCGCCTCGACGTCCCCCGCCGGGTCGAACCCGCTCCCGAGCAGCCGCCCGAGCTGGTCGCGCACGCCCTGCTCCAGCGCCGCGTAGGACGTCCTGAAGAGCTCCCGCCGCCCCGCCGCGGCCCCCTCCGCCGGGCCGAGCTCCGAGCGGCACGGCGCCGCCACCAGGTGCGCCCGCGTGCCGTCCACCTCCGTCGCCGTCCAGTACGCCCCCGTCCAGCGGGCCCGGCCCCGCCACTCCTGCGGGCGGCGCAGCCGTACCACGGCCTCCACCAGCGGCATCTTGACCGCCTGCCGCAACGCCGCGCGCTGATCGTCCGGCAGGTCCGGCACCAGGTACGGGATGACCATGTGCCAGCAGGCCAGGATCGCCGCCCCGGCGCGCACGGTCCTGACGGCGTGCCCGTCGAAGTAGCCCACGACCACCCCGGCCCCGTCGTCGCGCACCGACACCACCGGGCTCGACAGCCGGAACCGCGCCCCCGGCATGCGCCCGGCCATCCGCGCCACCAGCGACCGCACACCCCCGGTCAGCCGGTACGCGGGCCGCTCCCACTCCTGCTTGACCGTGGGCGAGTTGAACCGCGACGGCTTGCCCCGGTCCAGCCCGAGCCCGCCGAACCCCGGGTACGCGCTCGCCCAGGCGTCGATCGCGCCGAAGGCCCGCGTCCCGTAGCCCCAGGCCGCGCTGGACATCGTCCGGCAGAACCGCTCCACGTCCGGATGCGCCCGGCACACCTCCAGCAGGAACGCCGAGTACGTCAGGCCCGCCAGCCGCTCCTCCTTCTCCTCCTGCGACAGCCCGGGGAACCAGTCCGGCGGGTCCCGGTGCAGCCGCACCAGGTCCCGCCTGGCCTGCCCGGCGATCGGCAGCCGCCCGGCCCACGCCTCGACGTCGCCGTCCTGCCCGACCAGCACGTCGGAGCCGAAGCTCTCCCGGTCGCACATCACGCTGTCGTACGCCCGCGTCCTGACCGTCGTCCCGGTGGACTCGGCGGGGACCCCGAGCTCCTCGACGAGCGCCCTGGCCTCGGGCGTGCGGATCACGGCCCCGGGCCAGCCGCCCGGACGCAGCTCCTCGCCGCGCGTGTGGCCGCCGAGCTCGTCGTGGTTGTCCAGCACGAGCACCCGCGCCCCGGGCTCGCGGCGCAGCCACGCGTAGGCCGCGCTGACGCCGCTGACGCCGCCGCCGACCACCACCAGGTCGTACTCCTCGCCGGTGGGGGCGCCGGGGTCCGCGTACTGCCAGAACCGGCCGTCACGCAGCGCGTGCGGCACGCTGAGCGCCTGCGCGGTGTCGCCCCGCAGCCCGCCGGCCGGCCCGGTGAGCCCACTCAGCCCGGCCGGTCCGGTCAGGTCCGCCGGGCCGCCGGCGGCGAGGGCCGCGTCCGGTGACGCCAGCACCGCGGCGCCCGCCGTCACGGCGACGCCGTCGAAGAAGTCGCGGCGCGAAATGGACGGTCCGGTGAAGTCACTCATCCCGCGATCATCGAAACTCCGGTACGAATGCCGCGTCATGCCGCGCAGAAGGCCGGGCAACATTTTGCAGGACCTGGTACCGGAAATTCCCCTTTGCCGCGCCGCAAAGGGCTCACTGACCAGGGCTTACGCGACAAAGCCTCACAATTTCGCGTTGCCCGGCTCCGGCACTCGGACTTCCCTTAGCGTTTATCCAATGCCGTGCCGACGAATGGAGCGACCATGCTCAGGGCCCTTTCCGCAATATGTCTCACCATGACCGCCGTGACCGCGATGACCGGCTGTTCCGCCGACGAGCCCCCCGCCCAGAGCAAGCCCGAGGCCGCCCCGCCCGCCGCCTCCACCGCCCCCCAGGCAGGCAAGCTCCGCACCGCCCTGCTCCCCGCCCCCAAGGGCATGCGCGTCGCGTACGGGCCCGAGATCGGCACCTTCGGCAGCCTGAAGTCCGTCAAGGAGGGCCTGGCCGCCGTCCGCCAGACCAAGCTCGACCGCCCCGAATGCGCCGGCGCCACCCAGCTCGACCCGGCCAAGCCCGAGATCGCCGGCGCCCCGGCCGCCGTCATCGCCTTCGCCTCGCCGCGCGGCTCCATCACCCAGGCCGTCGTCGAGCTCCCGCGCGGCGCCTTCCCGGTCGCCCTCCCCAAGCAGTGCACCGCCTACCACGCCGACGTGCAGGGCACCAAGGTCACCTACCGCACCCAGCACCTCGCCATGCCGCGCCAGGGCGACGAGTCGCGCGCCTACCTGACCACCGCCACCGGCGGCGACCGCAACGCCCAGATCGGCTCGGTCGTCATCCGCCGGGGCAACGTCGTGATGAGCCTCATGGTCGTCGGCCAGAAGGTCAAGCGCGCCGGACTCATGGAGCTCGGCCGCCTCGCCGACCACAACCTCTCCCGCGCCACCGCCTGACCGAGCCCGAACGGGGTGAGGGCCGAGCGGGGTGAGGGCCGAACGGGGTGAGGGCCGAACGGGCAGGGACCGGACGGGGTGCGGGCCGGGCGGGTCAGGGGTGCCAGCCCTGTTCGACCGATCGGCGGCAGCGGTCGGGGGTGTCGCCGGCGCTGACGAAGAGGGCGGTCAGCAGGGGGACGCCGTGCGCAAGGGTCTGCGGCGGCAGGGGGCCGGTGGCGACCAGTGACGCCAGGCCGTGTCCGATCATCCAGCTCTGCGTGGCCAGCTCCAGCGGGTCGACGCCGGCGCGGAAGCGGCCGGCCGCCCGGGCGCGGTCGACGCCGGTGACGAGGCAGTGCAGGGTGTCGTCCGCGGCGGCTGCGTCCGCCAGCTCGAAGCGGGCGTCGAACATCACGCGATACAGGTCGGGGCAGGCCAGGGCGTTCGAGAGGTAGGCCGCGCCGAGTGCCGCGAGGTCGCGTACGGGGTCGTCCGTGGGGGTGACGGCGGCGAGGCGGGCGGCGAGCCGGGTGAAGCCTTCCTGGCGCATCGCGGTCCACAGGCCGTCCATGCCGTCGAAGTAGGTGTAGACGGCCATGGTCGACACGCCGGTGCCGGCGACCAGGGAGCGGAGCGTGACGGGCTCCCGGGCGGCGAGCATCTGGGCCGCCCGGTCGATGAGCAGGGAGCGGATCGCCGGGTCCTTCGTTCGCGCCATGTCCCCACAATACATAGCGCTGCTATGTTATGAGCGGATGCCCGACGAGTGAAGGAGCAGGGATGAGCGTGACGCTGGTCAACCCGGACGGGTTGCCGAAGCCGGAGGTCTACCGCCAGTTGTCGATCGCCAGCGGGTCGAGGCTGGTGTTCCTGGCCGGGCAGGTGGCGCGTGACGCCGACGGGACGCCGGTGGGAGCGGGGGACCTGGCGGCCCAGGTCGAGCAGGCGTACCTCAACATCGGCACGGCGATGGCCGCGATCGGCGGGTCCTTCGACGACGTGGCCAAGCTGACCGTCTACGTCGTCGACTGGACTCCCGACAAGATGCCGCTGCTGGGTGAGGGCGTCGCCAGGGCGGCGGCCAGGCTGGGCGTCGACCCGGTCAAGCCGATCACGCTGCTGGGCGTGGCGGCGCTGGGCGAGCCCGACCTGCTGGTGGAGGTGGAGGCCACCGCCGTCCTCGACTAGGACGTAAACAGGCGTACCAGGACGTGCTAGGACTGCCGGATGTGGGCCAGGAGCAGGGCCAGGGGGCGCGGCACGCGGTCGAGGTCCAGGGCGTCGACGAGCAGGCTGGAGTAGCGGATCTTGCGGCCGCTGCCCGACCCCATGAACCGGCGGAGCTGGTCGTGTGTGTTGCCCGCGCGCCAGGCGGGCTGCCGCTGGAGCGTGCGGAACGAGCCGAGGTCGCCCTCGGCGTCGATGACCCGCTCGACGGCGTCGGTCCCGAGCGCGCGGATGAGCTCGTCCTCCAGGTCGGCGACGCAGACGAAGAACCCGAGCGCCTCCAGGCCGTCGCGGCCGAGGTCGGCGCCGAGCCCGGCGCGCTCCAGGGCCTTGCGGAAGTCGCCTTCCTCCCCGGCGTCGCACAGACCGGCCAGGCGGAGGCCGAGCCCGGCGGGGCCGTACTTGCCGACGTAGGCGCCGATGTTCGTGGCGCCGCCCATCGCCACCGGGGAGACGCCCTCGGCGGCCAGGTCGAGGCCGTGGCGCCGGGCCAGCGCCTCGACCGCCGCCCTGTCGCTCTCGCCCTCAAGAAGGATCACGGTACGCGTGTTGCTCACGGGCCCAGCCTCGCACCGGGCCCGGAGGGATTCATCCCCTTTATCAGATGAGCACGTGGTCGTCCGGCCGCCCGACGAAGGAGAACTGGGCGTTGCGGGTCAGCTTGATGTGGTCCGCCTGCCAGGTGTGCATGGAGGCGTCGGCGCTGCGCCAGTAGACGAAGTTGAACCGGTCGGCCGAGTAGATCTTGACCCCGTCCTCCTTGAGGCGGCGGACCAGGTGGGTGTCCTCGCCCCGCGTCAGGTCGGGGAACTGGTAGGAGCGGAACATGTCGGCCTTGCCGAGGAACGAGCCGCCCTGCACCAGGAACGAGTAGCGGTGCTCCAGGCCGGGCAGGCGGAGCATCGTGGTGTTGGTGCCCTCGAAGTAGGAGTAGTGGGCGCCCTTGCCGGTCAGCTCGGCGTCGGTGTAGTCGAAGGAGCGGGCCAGGTCCGACAGGTAGTGCTCGCCGTACAGGTTGTCGTCGTCCATCTTGGCGATCAGCTCGCCCTCGGCGGCGTCGATGCCCAGGTTCATGCAGGCGCCGAGCGAAAGCTCGGGGGCGGCGGGCAGGACGACGACGTCGGTGATGCCGGCCATGCGGGCCTTGTCGGCCACCACGACGGGGTCGATGTCGAGGCCGTGCAGCACCATGACGAGCTGGAGCGGCCGGTGGATCTGCTTGGCCACCGAGGAGATCGCGTGCTCGATCTGCGAGGCGCGGTTGGTGGGCAGCACGACGGAGATCGACCGGGTGCGCGGGGTGACGGGGCGGCCGAGAAGCTGGAGGATCTGGTCCACCCGGTGCGAGAACAGGTGCTTGTCGAACACCTCGCGCATCGCCAGGTGCCCCATCCGGGCGCGCAGCTCGGGGCTGTTGATCAGGTGCAGGACCTGGTTGTACGACTCGATCGGCTCGCGGGCGATGGGGACGAGGTCGCCGAACGTCTCCTCGATGGCCCGGGACCAGCCGGAGACGACCGGGGTGGCGCAGGCCGACAGCTCGAAGACGCGCCGCGCGCACATGGTGGGCGAGTCCAGCACCGAGTTGACGTTGAGGAAGACCTTGTACATCCGGTACGCGGCGAGCATCTGGTCGTAGGGGAGCTCGCCGACGATGTGCGGGCGGTACTTCTCCGGCCAGGCGTACTTCTCGTCCACCTCGCCGTTGCGGGCGAAGATGTGCAGGCCGAGCTCGCGGACGGGGTCGAGGACGATCTCCATCTGCTCGCGGCGCTCGGGGTGCTTGTCGCGGAAGTACATGCCGCCGAAGACGACGTCGTGCAGGCGGCCCTGCTTCTGCTGGATCGGGTTGTGCACGCGCGGCTGCGCCGCGAACTGCAACACATCAACCCGATCATGTCCCAATATTTCGCGATATTTCGGCACCATGTCGCCGTCGCACGTGAACACGTAGTCGAACAGCTTGGCCGTGTCGATGAAGAAGTCGAAGTTGGGCGGATCTTCCTTGTTCCAGAAGACCGTGGGAATGCCCTCCGCCTTGCACCAGGCGACCAGCTCCCGCAGCGGCTCCTTGGGCGCGTTGGTCCCGGTCATCTGGTAGCGCCAGCGCCCCTGGTTGCCGTGCCAGGCCGACTCGCAGAACAGCAGATCGGGCCGCCGCTCGGCGAAGATCTCCGGCCAGTCCTTGAGCCCGAACTCGATCTGGTCCCATTCGTAGCGGAACGCCATCCTGGAGAAGTCGTCCAGGATCACGGCCACCTTCAGGTCCGGCCGGTTGACCGGGCCGAGCGGCCACTTGACCGGCGGGATCTCGACCCGGGGCGGCCGCTTCCCGGCGGCCTCGACGACCTCGGTGACCGGGACGGGCGGCTTGGGGGCGCGCTCGCGGGAGCGGACGGCGTCGAGCACCCTGCCGGGGCTCTTGGACCCGATCGCCTCGCCGAGCTTGAACGTCCGCTTGGCCTGGGTGGCCTCCAGCTTCCAGGTGGCGTAGGCGGCCTTGGCCTCGGCGATCTCCAGCCGCCTGCGCAGCTCCACGACCTCCGCCTCGTAGCGCTCGACGACCTTGCGCTCCTCAGGCAGCCAGTTGACGGGACCGAGCCGCTGGAACGCGGGCTCTTCTGGGGTTTCGGCCATGGGGTATCGCCTATCGCTCTGCGGAGGATTGTCATAGTACGGCGGACACCGTACGAAATGGGGGTTTTACTCGGATCGGGTCCCCTGGGCGGCGGGCGAGAGGTTGTCCCCCTTCAGCCAGGCCGAGATCACCCGGGCGATGCGCGGCCCGGCGGCGCCGTCCCACAGCGGCGGCAGCTCGCCCGAGGGCGTGACCGCCCCGTCGGCCAGCGCCTTCTCGGCGGCGGCCGGCAGCAGGGCCGGGGTGACCAGCCGGTTGGTGCCGTGCGTGATCGTGACCGGGCGCTCGGTGTTGGGCCGCACGGTCAGGCAGGGCACGCCCAGCATGGTCGTCTCCTCCTGCACGCCGCCGGAGTCGGTGACGACCAGCGCGGCGCCCCGTACGAGTGAGAGAAAGTCCACATAGCCCAGCGGGTCGACCACCTTGATCGACGGGCCGTCCACGAGCCCCGCCTCGGCCAGCCGGGTGCGGCCGCGCGGGTGGATCGGCACCACGATCTGGATCTGCCGCGACACCTCCAGCACGGCCGAGACCAGCTCACGGGCCGCCTCGGGGGTGTCGACGTTGGCCGGGCGGTGCAGCGTCGCCACGGCGTAGCGGCCGGTCAGGCCCAGCCGCTCGACGACCGGAGCCGGGTCCAGCGACGGCAGCGCCGAGAACAGGCTGTCGATCATCGGGTTGCCGACCAGGTGCACCTTGGAAGCGGGCACGCCCTCGGCCGCGAGGTGCGACAGCGCGTCAGGGGAGGTGGCGAACAGCAGGTCGGACAGGGAGTCGGTGACGATCCTGTTGACCTCTTCCGGCATGCCGCGGTCGAACGAGCGCAGCCCCGCCTCGACGTGCGCGGTGCGGATGCCGAGCTTGGCGCAGACGAGGATGGCGGCCAGCGTCGAGTTCACGTCGCCGTAGACGACCACCAGGTCGGGCTGCTGCTGCTCGAACGTCTCCTCCAGGCCGACGAGCAGCGCGGCGGTCTGCTTGGCGTGGCTGCCGGAGCCGACGCCCAGGTTGGCCACCGGCTCGGGCAGGCCCAGGTCGGCGAAGAACACGTCCGACATCAGGGCGTCGTAGTGCTGACCGGTGTGGATGATGCCCTGCCGCACGCCGAGCTCGCCGAGTGCTCGCACCACCGGGGCCGCTTTCACGAAATTGGGACGAGCGCCCAGAACGTGCAGGACCAGGGGGTTCTCCCTCATTGACCTCGCCTTTCATAGCGGAAGGGAAAAAACGCTGCCTATGGTACGGTCACCGCGTGGCATCCGACGCCAGTCGTCAAGACTCCTCAAAAGTTTCCGCTGGGGTTTCCGCGAAGTCTGCCCGTGCCGGCGTCGGTGGACTTCTGAAGGGCTTCATCCAGCATCCGATCATCGTGACCCGCGTCGTCGTGACGAAGGTGCGGGCCGATCCGGTCAGGGCCGCCCAGGCGGCGGCAGACGCCATGCCGCCGCGCCTGCGTCCGGTCGTGGGCAGCGTCGCCTGGCCCGCCGCGCGCAAGGCCCGGCACATCGCCCGCAAGCTCGGCATGCGCATGGTCCGCGCGCCCTGGGACGAGGCCAAGGAGCACTGGAACACCGGCCGCGTCAGCCAGGCCGGTGACGTGCTGGAGCCGTTCATCAAGTACCCGTTCGTCAAGCGCCGCTACCAGTACTACCGGGGCGAGCTGGCGGCGATCAGCCCCGACCCGATCCCGCCGGGCCCCAAGGTGGCGATCCTGGAGCGGGTGGCCGGGCGAGTGGTCCACCTGGTCACCAACGCGCTGCCCTACACGCAGGCCGGCTACACGGTCCGCACCCACCGCATCGTCACCGCGCAGAAGGCCGCCGGCCTCGACCCGCACGTGGTCACGAGCTGGGGCTGGCCCATGCTCCAGGGCCACGCCGACGCCGCCCCGTACGAGGAGATCGACGGCATCCCCTACTACCGCCACATGCCCGACGGGCACGGCGAGGTGCCGTTCGAGATGCACGGCCGCATGGTGCGGGGCGCCGACGCCGTCACCACGCTGGTCGCCCAGCTCCGGCCGCAGGTGCTGCACGCCGCCACCGACCACCGCAACGGCTCGGTGGCCCACGCGGTGCGCGAGCGCACCGGCACGCCGTTCGTGTACGAGGTGCGCGGGTTCCTGGAGGAGACCTGGGCCTCGCGTGACCCGGTCCGCATCGGCAGCCAGCGCCACGTGCTCCAGCGCGAGCGCGAGGCGTTCCTGATGAACGAGGCCGACGCGGTCGTCACGCTGGCCGAGACGATGGCGGCGGAGATCGTCGAGCGGGGCGTGCCCCGCGAGCGCATCCACCTGGCCCCCAACGCGGTCGACGACGCGCTGCTGACCGCCCACTACGACGGGGCGTCGTTCCGCCGCGAGATGGGCATCGGCGACAAGGAGATCGTCGTCGGCTCGGTGTCCAGCATCGTCGCCTACGAGGGATTCGCCACACTGCTGCGCGCGGCGGCGCTGCTGCGCGACGAGGGCGCCCCGGTGCGGGTGCTGCTCGTCGGCGACGGCACCGAGCGGGCCAACCTGCTGGAGCTCGTCGAGGAGCTGAACCTGACCACGGCGATCCTGCCCGGCCGGGTCGGCCCCGACGAGGCGCTGCAGGCCCAGGACGCCATCGACATCTTCGTCTGCCCCCGCGAGGACCTGCGGGTCACCCGGCTCGTCACGCCGCTCAAGCCGGTCGAGGCGATGGCGCTGGGCAAGCCCGTGGTGCTCAGCGACCTGCCGGCGCTGTCCGAGCTCGTCGGCTCCGACGGGGCGGGCATGCTGGTGCCGCCCGGCGACCCGGAGGCGCTGGCCAAGGCGCTGGCGGGGCTCGCCCAGGACCCGGCCAAGCGCGCCGAGATGGGCGAGGCGGGCCGGGCGGAAGTCGCGGCGAAGCGCACGTGGAGCCGCGTTGCCGAGACATATCAGGCTCTCTACCGATCGCTTGCCGAATGATGACCTACGGATTGGCTGTCTGTTGTGACGGGTTCGGTCGCATTAGGCGTGAGCTAGGTGGACTTGAGATAACCTTTGCGACCATGAAGTGTTGTTTCCGGCTCTCCAAGGCACTGCTGTGACAGAAATCGACTTGGCTGTCATCGGTCTGGGCTACGTCGGCATGCCTCTCGCCAAAGAGGCTGTGGCCGCCGGGCTGCGGGTCGTCGGCGTGGACGTCGACCCCCGGAAGATCGACGCGCTCAACGCCGGGCAGTCCTACATCGATGACCTGACCGACGCCGACCTCGAGCACATGCTGGCCAACGGTTTCCGCGCCACGCTCGACGAGTCCGTACTGGCCCGGAGCAACACGATCGTCATCTGCGTGCCGACGCCGCTGGATGAGGACCACCGCCCCGACCTGTCCGCGGTCGAGGGCGCCACCCAGACCGTCGCGCGCAACCTCACCAAGGACACGCTCGTCGTCCTGGAGTCCACCACCTGGCCCGGCACCACCGACGAGGTGGCCCGCCCGCTGCTCGAAGCCTCCGGCCTCGTCGCCGGCGAGGACTTCCACCTGGCCTTCTCGCCCGAGCGCATCGACCCGGGCAACCCCAAGTACGGCCTGCGCAACACCCCCAAGGTCGTCGGCGGCTACACGCTGACCTGCCGCGACCGGGCCACGGCCTTCTACGGCCAGTTCATCGAGCAGGTCGTCCCGGTCAGCGGCACCCGCGAGGCCGAAATGGCCAAGCTGCTGGAGAACACCTACCGGCACGTCAACATCGCGCTCGTCAACGAGATGGCGATCTTCTGCGACGAGCTCGGCGTCGACCTGTGGGAAGCGATCGAGGCGGCGGCGACCAAGCCGTTCGGGTTCCACAAGTTCCTGCCGGGGCCGGGCGTCGGCGGGCACTGCATCCCCGTCGACCCGTCCTACCTGTCCTACACGGTCCGCAAGCTCGGCTACCCGTTCCGGTTCGTCGAGCTGGCCCAGGAGATCAACGAGCGGATGCCGTCGTACGTGGTGGCCCGCGTGCAGCGCCTGCTCAACAGGCACAAGAAGGCAGTCAACGGCGCCCGGGTGGTCCTGCTCGGCGTAACCTACAAGCCGGACATCGCCGACGAGCGTGAAACCCCGGCCCTGCCCGTGGCGCGTGCGCTGCTGGAGCTGGGGGCCGAGCTCACGTTCGCGGACCCGTACGTCAAGGAGTGGTCGGTAGACGGCACGCCCGTCGGGCGTGAGGAAGATCTGGCCCAGGCCGTGGCCGACGCCGACGTGACGCTGCTGTTGCAGCAGCACGCCGCGTTCGACCTCGGCATGGTCGAGGCTAAGGCCCGGCTCGTGCTCGACACCCGCGGTGTTCTCACCGAGGGTGAACGCGTCGAGCGGCTGTAGCGACGGAAGGCTGCGCGCAGTGCACGTGCTCGTCATGACGGTGGTGCATAACCCCGAGGACGCGAGAATTCTGCATAGGCAGATCCGCGCACTCGTGGATGCCGGTCATGAGGTCACGTACGCCGCCCCCTTCACCGCCCACGGCGTGGTGCCGAGGCCGTGGGTGAACGGCGCCGACCTCCCGAGGGCCGTCCAGCGCAAGAGGCTGTCGGCCACCTGGCAGGCCCGCAGGCTGTTCAAGCGGATGCGCGGCAAGGTCGACCTGGTGCTGATCCACGACCCTGAGCTGCTGTTCGCCGTCTGGGGCGTGCGCAACAGGCCGCCGGTCGTGTGGGACGTGCACGAGGACACCCCGGCGACGCTGTCGCTCAAGCCGTGGCTGCCCGCGCCGCTGCGCCCGCCGGCGCGCTTCCTGGCCCGCATGCTGGAGGGCGCCGCCGAGAGCAACCTGCACCTGCTGCTGGCCGAGACGGCCTACGCGGGCCGGTTCAAGCACGCCCACCTGATCGTGCCGAACGAGACGTGGGTGCCCGACTCGGTGACGCCGCCGGGCGACGACCGGGTGGTCTACCTCGGCTGGCTGTCCAGGGCGCGCGGGGTGATGGAGTCGATCGAGGTCGCCAAGCTGCTCCAGCCGTACCGGGTGACGGTCGAGCTGATCGGCTACGCCGACCCGCAGAGCCGGCCGCTGCTCAACCAGGCGGTCGCCGACGGGCTGCTGGAGTGGCGCGACTTCATGCCGAACGACGAGGCGCTCAAGCGGCTCGACGGCGCGCTGGCCGGCCTGTCGCTGCTGCACGACGAGCCGAACTACCGCCACTCGATGCCCACGAAGATCGTGGAGTACATGGCGCACGGCATCCCGGTGATCACCACGCCGTCCCCGCGCGCGGTCGAGCTCGTGGAGCGCTACGAGAGCGGCGTCGTGGTGCCCTGGGAGGACCCGAAGGCCGTGGCCCAGGCGGTGCTGACCTTGAGGGACGACGTGCGCGAGCGCCGGGCGCAGGGCGCGCGCGGCTACGCGGCGGCACGCGCGAACCACCACTGGCCCAACTCCGCCAAGCGGTTCGTCTCGCAGCTCGAAGCCTGGGCCGGCGTCAAGCGATAAGCGTTTATCCCGGGCAGATCATGAGGGCGGTAGGTTCCTGAACGTGCGCTGGCTCTTCGTACTCCTGGGGGCAGCGATCCTGGCCGCGGTGGGGGCCGTGATCGTGGTGCTGCCCGACGACGAACCCGTCAGGACCGCCACCCGCACCGCGCGCCCGACGCCGAGCGAGACCGAGCGGACCCCGTCGGTCCCCGGCTTCACCGACCCGTGCGGAACGTTCGACACCGGCGAAAAGGCCCCGTACGCCGTCACCGGCTACTGGGTGACCCCCCGGTCCAACCCGTGCACCTGGCGCCGCCAGTTCCAGGAGATCCACCAGGTCGGCGGCGACACCGTCATCAGGATCGGCTACGGCCTGCAGTACCGCACGGTCGACGACGACGGCTTCGTCCAGGCCAAGGACGGCACCGTCGACGCCCGCTACGAGGACTGCGTCGAGGACGGCCTGTCCTGCCACGCCGCCGCCGTGCGCGACCTGGAGGCGGCCAACCCGGACAACCGCATCGGGCGCACGTACGTCTACCGCACCGACGAGTCGTTCGGCCCCGGCCTGTTCAGGTGCGCGCCGATGGAGCGCACGATCCGGGGCGGCAAGCACCTCTACTTCCGCGTCCTGGCCCCGATGGACGGCTCCGACGACCCGACCTGCGACTTCAGCCGGGCCAGGACGTACGACCTGATCCTGATCGCGGGCGCGCCCGAGGACAGCCTGACCGAGCTGCTCGACCTGGGTGACCGGTTCGGCGTGCGGGTGTTCCCGGCGTTGCCGCTGGCGCCGCGCGACCCGAAGGTGCAGATCAGGGCCAACCCGGAGCATCTGGGCACGCTGACCACGCTCACCCGGCGCATCCTCCAGGACTACGGCGCGCGCTTCGCCGACCGCGGGTCGCTCGGCGGCGTCTACCAGCCGTTCGAGGTGCAGATGAGCGAGTCGCTGACCGACGAGCACCCGACCCTCCAGGTGTACGCCGACCAGCACAAGATCGTCCAGCAGGAGCTGCCGGAGAAGCCCATCCTGATCAGCCCCTACCTCGACGCGCGCAAGCGGGTCGCCTTCGGCCAGACGCCCGCCCAGGTCGCCGCCGCGTTCAAGGCGCTGACCAGGACCGGGGTCGGCATCATCGCCCCGCAGGACAGCCGCGGCACCGGCAAGGTGGGCCTGTTCTGGCCCGACCAGCGCGACGAGGAGGTGGACGAGCGGCTGCGCTCCATCGTCGGCGAGACCACGTACGGCATCGCCTACCACGGCTCCACCCGCGACTACTACCGCGAGATGGCGACCGCCCGCGAGGAGATGCTGGAGGCCGGCTTCAACGTGCAGCTCTGGGCGAACGTGGAGGCGTTCGAGCCGTCCGGCGACAAGCCGTGCGCCCCCCAGGGCACCCGGGGCAAGACCGACAAGAAGCGCCTCGACCAGGCCGTCACCATGGCCGGCCGCTACGTGCAGAAGATCGTCTCGTACATGTGGAGCGACTACATGACCTGCGGCACGCCGTCGCTGGAGAGCGAGCTCAAGAAGGACTGGCAGCGGCCCATCGCCGTCGACGCCATCAGGCGCGCCCGCGCCCCCCAGGACGGCGTCGAGGTGCGCGGCTACAACCTCAAGGACGGCACCGTCAGCATCGAATGGTCCGGCGGCTCCAAGGAGATCGTCGTCGCCGAGGCCGGCTGGCTGGACCTCGACCCGCTGGAGGAGCTGCCCGAGCACATGGTCACGGCCTGGGTGCCGTTCGACTGGACGCTGGTCCCGGCCGGGGAATGGGTCAGGATCCGCGTCAGGACCGCGGCGGGCCAGGAGACCACCGAGCCGCTGCACGTCCGCATCGCGGCCTGACCGGCGCCGGGGCCGTGTAACGTGCCTGGCATGGTTCCGAGCATCCCGGTCAGCGTCGACCTGGTCGTGCTCACCGTACGACACCAGGCGTTGAGCGCGCTCGTGTGGCGGCGCGACAACCCGCCGTTCCTGCGCCGCTGGTCGCTTTCGGGCGGGTTCATCCAGCTCGACGAGGACCTGCCGGCCGCGGCCCACCGCATCCTCGCCGAGCGCGCCGGCCTCCCGGGCGCCCCCGTCCACCTGGAGCAGCTCCAGACCTACGGCTACCCCGACCGCGACCCCCGCCAGCGCGTCCTCAGCGTCGCCTACCTCGGCCTGGCCCCCGACCTGCCCGCCTCGGAGAAGGCCCACATGAGCTGGCAGCCGGTCGACACGCTGACCGTCATGGCCTTCGACCACCGCCGCATCATGCTCGACGGCGTCGAGCGGGCCCGCAGCAAGCTCGAATACACCGCGCTCGGCGCCGCCTTCTGCCCGCCGGAGTTCACGGTCGCCGACCTGCGCCGCGTGTACGAGATCGTCTGGGGCCGGACGCTCGACCCGCGCAACTTCCACCGCAAGGTCACCAAGGCCGAGGGCTTCCTCGTCGAGACCGGCGCCACCACCACCCGCGACGGCGGCCGCCCGGCCAAGCTCTACCGCCGCGGCCCCGCCGAGCTGCTGCATCCCCCGATGCTGCGCTCCCTCAAGGAGTGACCGGGAAGGCCCCCGACCGGCTGCCATAAGGTAAGGCCATGCCTCGTTTCCGCACGATTCTGGACACGATGCCCGCCTACAAGCCGGGCAAGGCCGTCACCACCCCCGACGGCCGGTCGTACAAGCTGTCCTCCAACGAGTCGCCCTATGACCCGCTGCCTTCGGTGGTGGAGGCGATCGCCGAGGGGGCACGGCAGGTCAACCGCTATCCCGACCCCGGCGCGATCAAGCTGACCGAGGCGATCGCGGAGCGGTTCGGGGTGCCGTTCGAGCACATCGCGCTGGGCGCCGGGTCCGTGACGGTGGCGCAGCAGCTGTTCGAGACCGTGGGCGAGCCGGGCGCGGAGGTCGTCTACGCGTGGCGGTCGTTCGAGGCGTACCCGCTGCTGGCCGACCTGTCCGGCACCACGTCCGTACGGGTGCCGCTGGCCGACGAGCAGCACGACCTCGACGCCATGGCGGAGGCGATCACGCCCGAGACCCGCATGGTGTTCGTGTGCAACCCGAACAACCCGACCGGCACGGCGGTCCGCGAGCGCGAGCTGGTGGCGTTCCTCGACCGGGTGCCGCAGGACGTGCTGGTGGTGCTGGACGAGGCCTACCGGGAGTACGTGCGCGACGAGTCGGTGCCCGACGGCCTGACCCTCTACCGCGACCGGCCCAACGTGTGCGTGCTGCGCACGTTCTCCAAGGCGTACGGGCTGGCGGGGCTGCGGGTCGGTTATCTGGTCGGGCACGAGCCGGTGGCGACGGCGGTGCGCAAGACGATCATCCCGTTCGCGGTCAACCACCTGGCGCAGATCGCCGCGATCGCCTCGCTGAAGGCCGAGGACGAGCTGCTCGAACGGGTCGACGCGGTGGTCAAGGAGCGCACCCGGGTGCGCGAGACGCTCATCGCCCAGGGCTGGACGGTGCCGCCCACGGAGGCGAACTTCGTCTGGCTGCGCACCGGCGAGCGCACGATGGACTTCGCCGCCGCCTGCGCGGTGGAGGGCGTGGCGGTGCGGCCGTTCGAGGGCGAGGGCGCCCGGGTCTCGATCGGCGACCCGGAGGCCAACGACGCCTTCCTGAAGGCCGCGGGCGCGTTCCTGAAGGGCTAGGGCCTGTCCCGAGGGGTCAGACCTTCACCGCCTCCCCTTCGGCCTTCCTGGACGCTCTGGAGCGTCGCTCGGTGGACACCACGAGGGCGACGCCCACCAGGATGACCAGACCGCCCAGCACGATCTGCCCGGTCACCTGCTCGTCGAGCACCAGCATGCCGAGGAGCACCGCCACAACCGGGTTGACGTAGGCGTACGTCGACACGAGCGAGATGGGCGCGTTGCCGAGCAGCCAGCTGTAGGCGGTGAAGCCGATCAGCGAGCCCACGAGCACCAGGTAGGCCAGCGCCGCCCACGAACGGCCGGAGACCGCGGCGAGGTCGAGCCGCTCGCCGGCCGTCAGGCCCACGGCGATCATGCCGGCGCCGCCGACCACCATCTCGATCGTGCTGGCGGCGAACGGGTTGGCGGGCATCTGGATGCGGCCCGACAGGAACGAGCCGATCGACCAGGACGCGGACGCCACCAGGATCACCACGACGCCGGCCGTGTCGCCGGTCGCGCCGCCGCTCAGCGACACCGCGGCGACCCCGGCGAAGCCGACGAGCACCCCGGCGAGGGTGAGCACGCCGGGCCGGTCCCTGGCCGCGATGCGGAAGACCACCAGCCACAGCGGCACCGAGGCGACGAGCAGGGCGGCCAGGCCGCTGGAGATGTGCTGCTCGGCCACCGCGACCATGCCGTTGCCGCCGGTCAGCAGCAGCAGGCCGACGAGCGCGGCGCCGCCGAACTGTCGGCGCGTCATCCGGAACGCCGCCGTGCCCTTGCGCACCAGCAGGATCCCGCCGAGCAGCACCGAGGCGGTGATGAAGCGCAGCGCCCCGCTGAGCATGGGCGGCATCGTCTCGATGACGATGGCGATGCCGAGGTAGGTGGAGCCCCAGACCACGTAGACGATGGCCAGCGCTCCCCACACGAGGAGCGAGGATCGCCGGTCAGTGGTGTCACGTGTCATGACTCATGACAATAGACCCCGGCTCCGACAGCTTCCCGGCGGGTACCGGACGAGGAAATCTGGCGAGATCTTATCGATAGTCGGCATTCGTGCCACTTCTCCGCCGGCGCGCGGGCTGACAGCATCGAACCCGTCCCCGACCTGCGAGGAAACGAGAGAAACCATGCCCGTTGCGTCCGTCGTGACCGCCGTGCCCGCCGCCGACACCCCGGCCGCGCTCGCCCACTTCGCCGCCCGCCTGGCCTTCGAGACCGACGTCTCCGACGTGGCCGCCGACCTGGCCGCCGGGGTCACGGGCCTGGTCGTCGTCGACTCGCGCGACGAGAGGAGCTGGGACCAGGGCCACATCCCCGGCGCGCTCCACCTGCCCACCGCCGAGATCGCCGCCCGCGCCCCCGGCCTCGTGCCGCCGGACGCCACCGTCGTGACCTACTGCTGGGGGCCCGGCTGCAACGGCTCCACCCGGGCCGCGCTGGAGTTCGCCAAGCTGGGCTACAAGGTCAAGGAGATGATCGGCGGCTTCGAATACTGGGCCCGTGAGGGGCTGGCCGTCGACTCGATCGACGGGCCCGCCGGTCGCCCGGTGGACCCGCTCACGTGCGCCTGCTGACGGGGAGCGGCGGAGGCTTTTGGTGCCCCCGTCCGAATCCTGTCGATCGGGGGCGTCGCCATTCATACCCGTGTTCCGGCGCGGCCAACCCCTGAATCTCACCCAGAGTGAAGACGACCCACCCCTCACTCGGTGAAGAGGTCCGCTGCCGTACACCCCGCACCCGGTGAAGAGGCCCGCCGCCGTCAGAGGGGGAAGGGATGACGGCGGGCCCGTACCTGGAGGAGAAGCGTCAGCGCGGGCCGAGCTTCTCCACGATGAGCCGGTAGAGCTGGCGCGGGCGCCCGGGCTGCGGCGTGCGGTTCGGCGGCAGCGGCCACGCGAGTCCCTCGTCAACCAGCGTGCGCAGCAACCGCCGAGCCGTACGCGGCGTCACCCCCAGCATCTTCCCGGCGCCCTCGGCGTCCACCACGGTGTCGCCGCCCTCCAGCTTGGCGGCCAGCCGGGCCAGCACCTCGACCCCCTTCGGCTTGAGCGCCGTGGACCCCGTCGGCGGCATCCGGGGCGCGGGGATGAGCGCCCGCCCCTCCCGGTCCACCGCGAACCCCTGGGCCTGCTTGCCCGCCTGCGTGCGCGCCAGCGCGGCCCGTGCGTGCGACTCGGCGTCGTGCGTCGTGCGGCCCATGCCCACGCCCACCTCGACCGCCAGCCCCAGCTCGTCGCGGATCCTGGCCGCGAACGGCAGCACCCGGAACCCGTCGGTGGCCGAGGCGATCGAGCCCCGGGTCGCGGTGACCAGGTAGCTGTGGTCGTCGATCGGCCACACCGTGGCGTTGATCCGGTTGGCCTCCTGGACGAGCAGCCGGTGCAGCGACAGCCGCAGCTCGTCCCGCCAGTAGCGGGGAGCCGCGCGCCGTACCGGCTCGCGCAGCGTCGGCACCTCCACCAGCACGACCGTGAGCTGTGACTCCTCAAGCCGGTGATGCGCGCCCAGCAGCGCGGCCGTGTGCAGCGCGGTGCGCACCGCCGCCGACGTCGGCCGCACCCGGATGACCGGAACGCCCGCCGCCTGCAACCGCTCCGCCACCGCCGGCAGGCACGTCAGCGCCCCCGTCGTGGCGCCCTGGCGCGACAGCCGCTCGTGGAAGGCGGCGATCGTCCCGGTCGCGCCGGGCTCGTCACGGCTGTGCACGTCCGCCGCCGGAATCCCGAGATCGGTGTACGCCTCCTCGACGTCGGCCCGGCTGACCACGTCCACGCTGACCCGTTGCGGGTCGACGCGCGGATCCAGCGCCGCCTTGGCCAGTGCCGCCACCAGTGCCGCCCCGCCCAGCTGGACGTACGTGGCGGGCATCGTCAGCACGCCGGAACGCCTCGCCAGGTCGTACGGGACCGGGCTGGCGAACAGACACGCGTCGACGCCCGGGCCGAGCCGGGTCACCTTGTCGGGCGCCTCCTGCTCGTCACGGTAGGCGGCCGCCACGAGACGGCACGGCAGCGGTGCCGCCGCGTGCCCCATGAGCATGACCCGCTCGACCAGATCATGGGGCCCGACCACGCCAATAGTGAGGTCCGGTGTCATGGCGCCCGGGCGTGACACTCGGGGTGTTTCTTCGGCCCTCTCGACCAATGTTCGTCCCATCCTGCGATCCGATGCAGTGCTCTCTTTTGGAACGATCGCTCGCGGGGGCCGTAATGTCACGCCCGACTTTTCCGGAAAGACGTTCTGGTTGACCGTCCGTCAAGGTGTTTTAGCAGCTCAACGAGGTTTTCCAGGCTCTTTTCAGTCTTCGGAAATCTCTCGTGTAATGTCCGCGCCGAGTGCCCGCATTCGCACGGCGAGATCTGCGTGGCCGCGATCGATCAGGTAACCCGAGTCGATGACGGTCTCGCCTTTGGCCGCCAGTCCGGCGAGAACCAGGGCAATACCGGAGCGCAGATCATGGGCGGTTACTCGGGCGCCGGCGAGAGGCGTGGCGCCGCGCACGATCGCCCGGCTGCCGTCGACCTCCACGTTGGCGCCCATCTTGTTCAGCTCGCCGGCCAGGGCGAAACGCCCGTCGAAGATCCGCTCGTGGATGTAGCTGGTGCCGTCGGCCAGCGCGGCCACCGTCATCATCGGCGACTGCAGGTCGGTGGCGAAGCCCGGGTAGGTGTCGGTGATGATGTTGATCGGCCGCAGCGGCCGGTCGCAGCGCACGTGCAGCACCGCGCCCTGGCGGGCGAAGTCGACGCCCATCTGCTCCAGCTTGTAGCGGACGACGCCCAGGTCGAGGCCGGTGCCGACGAGGCTGAGCTCGCCCTGCGTGATGGCCGCGGCCATCGCGAACACCCCGGCGTCGAGCCGGTCGGGCATCACCGTGTGCTCGACGGCGTGCAGCTCCTCGACGCCCTCGACGGTGATGAAGCCGGTGCCGCCGCCGCTGATCCGGGCGCCCATCTTGGTGAGCATGTCGATGACGTCGAGCACCTCGGGCTCCAGCGCCGCGTTCTCGATCACGGTGGTGCCCTTGGCCAGGGCGGCGGCCATGATCAGGTTCTCGGTGCCGGTGTGGGACGGGGTGTCGAGGTAGAGCGTGGCGCCGGTCAGGCCGGACGCCTTGACGTGGATGACGGTCTCGCCCTCGTCCACCACGGCGCCCAGCCGCTTGTAGCCCAGGTAGTGGAAGTCGAGGTTGCGGCTGCCGAGGTTGCAGCCGCCGACGCCCTCGACGATGGCCTCGCCCAGCCGGTGCAGCAGGGCGGGCGTGAACAGCACGGAGCCGCGGAAGCGCCGGGCGATCTCGGCGGGCAGCACCGGCCTGTTCAGGCGGGAGGCGTCGATCACCAGCGTGCGCTCGGACTCGTGCAGCTCGACGTAGGCGCCGACGCACTCGGCCAGCTCGACGGCGCGGCGCACGTCCTCGATGATCGGCACGTTGCGCAGGACGGTGCGGCCCTTGGCGGCCAGCAGGGCCGCGCCGATCATCGGCAGCACGGCGTTCTTCGCGCCCTGGATGAAGGCGGTTCCACGCAGTGCGTTGCCACCGCGCACGCGGTAACGGACCATTCCTGCGGCTCCTTGCAAATTATCGGTGGGGCTAGATCCGGCCAACAGTAGCCGCTATCACCACGTGACCCGGCCGAATCATCCGGTAAAGGAAGTGCCCGTAAGGCGCTCGTAGGCGTCGAGATAGCGCTGCCGGGTGCGCTCGACCACGTGGTCAGGAAGGCGCGGTGGGGGGTTTCCGGAGTTTTTGTCCCATCCGGATTCGGGCGACGTTAGCCAATCCCGGACATACTGCTTGTCGAATGACGGCTGAGAACGCCCCGGCTGCCACTCGTCGGCCGGCCAGAAGCGCGAGGAGTCGGGCGTGAGCACCTCGTCCCCCAGCGTCAGCACCCCGTCGGAGTCCCAGCCGAGCTCGATCTTCGTGTCGGCCACGATGATGCCGCGCTCGCGGGCGATCTCGGCGCCCCGCGCGTAGACGGCCAGCGTGATCCGGCGCAGCTCCTCGGCCGTCTCCGCGCCGACCTCGGCCACCACCCGCTCGAAGGCGATCGGCTCGTCGTGCTGCCCCATCGGCGCCTTCGTCGACGGCGTGAAGATCGGCTCAGGCAGCCGCGAGCCGTCCTCCAGCCCGGCCGGCAGCGCCACTCCCGACACCGTGCCGGTCTCCCGGTATTCGGCCAGCCCGCCGCCCGTCAGATAGCCCCGGGCCACGCACTCCACCTGGACCATCTCCAGCGGGCGCACCAGCACACCACGCGGCTCGGCCCCCCGCGCCACCACGTGGTTGGGCACCACGTCACGCAACTGCTCGAACCACCACAGCGACATCTGCGTGAGGATCGCCCCCTTGTCGGGGATGTCGGGCTCCAGCACGTAGTCGAACGCCGAGATCCGGTCGGAGGCCACCATCAGCAGCAGCCCGTCGTCCGTCTGGTAGAGATCGCGAACCTTGCCGGAATGCAGGTGCTTCATCGGGCGATGTCCGTCCGGTAGTGGGAGCCGCGCAGCTCGACGCGCGAGACCAGCTCGTAGGCGTTGCGCCGGGCGCTGTCCTGGTCGGGACCGGTGCCCACGACGGTCAGCACCCGCCCGCCGGCCGACACGATCCCGCCGTCGCCGTCGCTCGCCGTGCCCGCGTGGAGCACGTACGCGCCGGGCGTCGGCTCCAGCCCGCCGATCACGTCACCCTTGACCGGCGCCTCCGGGTAGCCCTCCGACGCGATCACCACCGCCACCGCCGCGCCGTCGCGGAACACCGGGTCGGGCCCCAGCTCACCGGTCGCGCACGCCATCAGCAGCCCGCCCAGCGGCGTCTCCAGCCGGTCGAGCACCACCTGCGTCTCCGGGTCGCCGAAACGCGCGTTGAACTCGATCACCTTCGGGCCCTTCGACGTCAGGGCCAGCCCCACGTACAGCACGCCCTGGAAAGGCAGCCCGCGCCGGCTCAGCTCCCCGATCGTCGGATGCACGACCTCGCGCATCACCTGGTCGGTCAGGCCCTCGGGAGCCCACGGCAGCGGCGTGTAGGCGCCCATCCCGCCGGTGTTGGGCCCGGCGTCGCCGTCGTGGGCCCGCTTGAAGTCCTGCGCCGGCTGCAGGGCCACCGCCGTGCTGCCGTCGCACAGCGCGAACAGCGACACCTCGGGCCCGTCGAGGAACTCCTCGATCACCACCCGGCCGCACGCCCGCGCGTGCTCCAGCGCCGCGTCGCGGTCGCCGGTCACCACGACGCCCTTGCCCGCCGCCAGCCCGTCGTCCTTGACCACGTACGGGGTGCCGAACTCGTCGAGCGCCGCCGCGGCCTCCTCCGGCGTCACGCACACCCGGGACCGCGCCGTCGGCACGTCGGCCGCGCGCATGATCTCCTTGGCGAACGCCTTGGAGCCCTCGATCATCGCCGCCTCCCGGGACGGCCCGAAGCACGCGATGCCCGCCTCGCGGACCGCGTCGGCCACGCCGGCCACCAGCGGCGCCTCCGGCCCGACGACGACCAGATCCACCCCCAGCCGCCCGGCCAGCCCCGCGACCTCCTGCGGGTCGAGCGGATCGACGCGGTGCAGGGTCGCGACCTCCCCGATCCCCGGGTTGCCGGGGGCACAATGAAGCTCGCCGACCTGCGGGTCGAGGCGGAGCGAACGGCACAGGGCGTGCTCACGCCCACCGGATCCAATGACTAGAACGCGCACCCGCCCATTCTCGCAGCCCACCGCCCCGAACCGGCCCCGCCCCCGGGAAGCCGCCGGAACCGGTGCGGAGCTCGTCGGCGTGTACGCGGCGCTTGACTGGCGCTCCTGTGGTAAGTTAGGGCGGCTTTCTGGCGTCCCCACGCGATTGGAGGTGGTCCGGGATGAATCCTGGTGATCCCAGCAGTACGTGCTCACCCACGTACTCCCCGAATACCCCCGACCACTCCAATCCGGCAGCCTGATCGTGCCTCCACGCATGCGTGTTGATTGAGGTGACTTTTCGTCGCGCGTGGAGCGTGCCAGGTCGGGCGGAAAGGGACTGCCATGCGCTCGTCCACGCTTTTCCGTCGCATCAACCGTCACCCTGTGCAGCCGCACGCCCCGCGTCAGCGCCCGCAGCCGGTGCGTGAAGCCTGCGTGCCCCCTGTTGACTCCATCGTCGAGTACGGCGCGTACATCGACGGCAAGAAGGCTCCCGCCACCGGCATAGCCGAGTCCGTCGAGCTGGTCCGCGCCCACAACCGCGTGGCCTCGGCCGGGCCCCGGGCGTTCGTCTGGGTCGGGCTGCACGAGCCAGCCGCGCCCGAGGTCGAGTGGCTCGCCGAGGTGTTCGGCCTGCACCCGCTGGCCGTGGAGGACGCGGTCAAGGCCCACCAGCGCCCCAAGGTCGAGCGCTACGGCGATTCGCTGTTCATGGTCCTCAAGACGATCGCGTACCTGGACCACGACGAGCTGACCGCCACGAGCGAGATCATCGGCGCGGGCGAGATCATGGTGTTCCTCGGCGTCGACTTCGTGGTGACGGTGCGTCACGGCGAGCACTGCCCGCTGGCTGAGGTGCGCGAGCGGATCGAGACCAAGCCGGAGCTGCTGGAGCGCGGCCCGGCGGGCGTGCTGCACGCGATCTCCGACCACGTGGTCGACCGCTACCTCCAGGTGGCCGACCTGATGCAGCTGGAGCTGGAGGAGGTCGAGGCGACGGTGTTCGCCGACGTGAGCTCCCGCGACATCAACCGGATCTACCAGCTCAAGCGGGAGATGCTGGAGCTCAAGCGGGCGGTGACGCCGCTCCAGGCGCCGCTGGCGGCGCTGCCCCAGCGGCGGGTGATCCCGTCGGAGATGCGCGAATACTTCCGTGACGTGGGCGACCACCTGTCGAGGGTGTGCGAGCAGGTCGACTCGTCGAACGAGCTGTGCAGCTCGATCCTCCAGGCGGCGCTGGCCCGCTCGAACGCGCTGGCCAACGAGGACATGCGCAAGATCTCGTCGTGGGTGGCGATTCTGGCGGTGCCGACGATGATCGCCGGCATCTACGGCATGAACTTCGACTTCATGCCGGAGACCAAGCAGGTGTGGGGCTATCCGGCGGTCCTCGCGGTGATGATCACCGCCTGTGTGCTGCTGCACCGCGGTTTCCGCCGCAACGGCTGGCTCTGACTAGACGCCGACGGGCTTGAGCGGCTCGACGGGGTCGGGCAGCTCCAGGCCCCGTTCGGCCCACACGGCGCGCATGCGGTCGGGATAGTCGGTGACGATCCCGGCCGCGCCGAGGTCGAGCATGCGGGCGGCGAGCGCGGCGTCGTTGACGGTCCACACGGCCACGTCGAGCCCGGCGCGCGACGCCTGCGCCATCAGCTTCTCGTCGACCATCACGTGCTCGGGGGAGAGCGTGGTCGCCCCGGCGTCGCGGGCGGCGGCGGGGATGTCGTCGCCGAGCGGGCCGTTCCAGCCGAGCGTGGCGCGTTCGACGAGCGCGAAGCGGCGCGTGTCGGGCGCGAGCTTGGCGGCGTAGCCGATGATGCGCCAGTCGAAGCTGAGAATCGCGGCGTTGCGCAGCCTGTTGTGCCGGTCGAGCTCGTCGACCACCATCTCGGTGTAGAGCTCGGGGTCGGGCGTGAGCGCGGGCCTGGTGGGGTCGGACTTGAGCTCGACGTGCACCCGTACGCTCTCGGCCGCGTAGGCGTTGACCAGGCCGAGCACGGCGCCGAGCGTGGGCATCCGGGTCTCGGGCATCGCGACCTGGGTGAGCGCGAACGGGTCGTCGGGGTGGCGCGGCAGGCGCACGCCCACGTCGAGCGTGCGCAGTTGCGCGAGCGTCAGCGCGTTGATCGGCTTGCCGACGTACGGGAAGGCGGGGTCGCCGGGCGTGACCGGGCGGGTGTCGGTGCTGGTCACGGCCGAGACCGTGAGGTCGTGCGTCAGCACGAGGCGCCGGTCGGCGGTGAGCGCCACGTCGAGCTCCAGCGCGTGGACGCCGAGCTCCATCGTGCGGCTCATGCCGGGCAGCGTGTTTTCGGGCCAGAGGCCTCTCGCACCCCGATGACCATGTATCTCAACGCGCACACCGGGGACCCTACCTGGCCCGGCGTGCCTTCACGCGCCGCCACGCCGTGCCCATTTTGTACGGTTACGGGCTTTGTTCGTAGGTCCATGAGTAGACGACCTGGTCCCATTCCGGCGAACCGCCCGCGCTTTCGTACGTGGCCTGGGCCGGTTCGTTGTCCTCGCCGGTGGCCGTCCACAGCCCGTAGCAGCCCCGCTCGCGCGCCAGCCTGCCGAGCGCCAGCACCAGCGCCCTGGCGATGCCCTGGCCGCGGTACGCCTCGTCGACGCCGAGCTCGTACAGGAACATCTCGGTGCCCTTGTCGGGGTGGGTCATCTCGACCCCGGTGACCATGCCCGCGGGGACGTCGTCCACGTAGGCGACGAGCAGGTGGTGCCTGTCGTCGGCGAGGAACCTCTCGGTGGCCTCGCGCTCGGGCGCCGCGTCGAAGAGCCGGCCGGCCGCCTCGACGGCCTCGGAGCGGGTGACGCGTCGGATGTCCATGAGGGGGAGAGTAGGCAGCTCATCCCGATGATCGCACCCGAATTTAACGCGATAAATGCAACAGTCTTGCAATAAGATGCACAACCATGACGGGGGCTCTCAAAACTACCCAAATAGACACGGTCAGGGCATGGGTCGACGGGTGGGTGATCTCCCGCGACACCCCGCCCCCCGTGCCCGAACCCTGGGGCTACCGCGTGGACGTCGGCCTGCCCGGCCACCTCGTCCGCCACGTCCTGCCCGCCCCGACACCGGCCCTCATCCAGCACCTGACCGGTACGATCACCGCCCCCGGCACCTGGCTCAAGCTCTGCGCCCCGGCCGACCTGATCGCGCCCTGGCTGCCCGCCGGCTGGGACATCGAGCCGCCCGAGTTCATGATGACCGCCGCGCTGCGCCCCGAGCCCGTCAAGGCGCCCGCCGGCTACACGACGGCCGTCACCACCCGCTCCGGCGTCACCGTCGCCCGCCTCCTCACGGCGGCGGGCGAGATGGCCGCACGCGGCCAACTGGCCGTCGCCGGCCGCACCGCCGTCGTCGACCGGGTCGAGACCGCCCCCGGCCACCGGCGGCGCGGCCTCGGCAGCGTCGTCATGCGCACGCTGACAGCCGCCGCCCACGCGGCGGGCGCCACCGGCGGCGTGCTGGTGGCCACCCCCGAGGGCCGGGCGCTCTACGAACGCCTCGGCTGGCGGCTGCACTCGCCGATGACGGCGGCCGTGCTCAGATCAGCGAGCGGATGACCAGCGTCTGGTCACGGCCCGGGCCGACGCCGATCGCCGAGATCGGCGCGCCGCTCATCTCCTCCAGCGTGCGCACGTACGCCTGGGCGTTCGGCGGCAGGTCCTCGAACGTCTTGGCGCCCGTGATGTCCTCCTGCCAGCCGGGGAACTCCTCGTAGATCGGCTTGGCGTGGTGGAAGTCCGTCTGCGTCATCGGGATCTCGTCATGCCGCGTGCCGTCCACGTCGTACGCGACGCACACCGGGATGCGCTCCAGGCCCGACAGCACGTCGAGCTTGGTGAGGAAGAAGTCCGTGACGCCGTTGATGCGGGTCGCGTACCGGGCGATGACCGCGTCGAACCAGCCGCAGCGGCGGTTGCGGCCGGTCGTGACGCCGTACTCGCCGCCCGTCTGGCGCAGCCACTCGCCCATCTCGTCCTCCAGCTCCGTGGGGAACGGGCCGGAGCCGACGCGGGTCGTGTAAGCCTTGAGGATGCCGATCACCCGCGTCAGCCGCGTCGGCGGGATGCCCGAGCCGGCGCAGGCGCCGCCCGAGGTGGGCGAGGACGACGTGACGAACGGGTAGGTGCCGTGGTCGATGTCGAGCAGCGTGCCCTGCCCGCCCTCCAGCAGCACGAACTTGCCCTCGTCCAGCGCCTTGCTCAGCACCAGCGAGGTGTCGGCGATGTGCGGCTTGAGCCGCTCGGCGTAGCCGAGGTACTCCTCCAGGACGGCCTCGGGCTCCAGGCCCCGCCGGTTGTAGAGCTTGGTCAGCACCTGGTTCTTCTCGCCCAGCGCGACCTCGATCTTCTTGGCCAGGATGCCCGGGTCGAGCAGGTCCTGGACCCGGATGCCCACGCGGTAGATCTTGTCGCCGTAGGCGGGGCCGATGCCCCGGCCGGTGGTGCCGATCTTGGCCTTGCCCAGATAGCGCTCCGTGACCTTGTCCAGCGCCTTGTGGTGCGGCATGATCAGGTGCGCGTTGGCGGAGATGAGCAGCCGCTCCGCGGAGATGCCCCGCTCGGCCAGGCCGTCGATCTCCCCCAGCAGCACGCCGGGGTCGATGACGACGCCGTTGCCGATCACCGGGACCACCTCCGGCGACAGGATGCCCGTAGGCAGCAGGTGAAGCGCGTATTTCTGGTCACCGATGACCACGGTGTGACCCGCGTTGTTGCCACCCTGGTAACGGACGACGTAGTCGACGTCGCCACCGAGCAGATCGGTGGCCTTGCCCTTGCCCTCATCGCCCCACTGGGCGCCCACGAGAACGGCAGCCGGCATTGTTCAGTCTCCCGAGCACAAAACGAAACCCCTGGCGCAAGCGCGACAGGGGCTCTTGCGTAGAGAGACTACCCGAACGTGCGCATTCGTCCCAAGAGCTAGCCCTTGGTCAGCGCGTCGTAACCCGTCTGGGTGCTGTCCCTGAGGAACTGCGCGCACCGCTCGGCCTCGTCCTTCTCGCCGATCGCCTGAGCCGCCCGCGACAGCGCGTACAGGCAGCGCAGGAACCCCCGGTTCGGCTCGTGCTCCCACGGGATCGGCCCGTGTCCCTTCCAGCCGCTGCGGCGCAACTGGTCGAGGCCCCGGTGATAGCCGGTGCGGGCGAACGCGTAAGAGGTGACGGCATGACCCTGCGCGAAGTATTCCTCTGCGAGCGCGGCCCAGGCCGCCGGGAAAGCGGGGAAGCGGGCGGCCACGTCCGAGGCCTTGGCGCCGGATTCCAGGGCCTCCCGAGCCTCGGGCAGGTCCGGCAGGTGAGTCGGGGGTGGCCCGGCGAGAAGGTTATCCATAGGACAAGTCATACCCGCCGGGCCGCGTACGTGGCTAGGAGATCTTCGTCCCACTGGACTTCAGGTGCTCGCACGCCTCGGCCACCCGGGCCGCCATGCCCGCCTCGGCCGCCTTGCCGTAGGAGCGCGGGTCGTACGCCTTCTTGTTGCCCACGTCGCCGTCGACCTTGAGCACGCCGTCGTAGTTGCGGAACATGTGGTCGGCCACCGGCCGGGTGAACGCGTACTGCGTGTCGGTGTCGACGTTCATCTTGACGACGCCGTACGAGATCGCCTCGTGAATCTCCTCCAGCAGCGAGCCGGAGCCGCCGTGGAAGACCAGGTCGAACGGCTTGTCCTTGCCGTACTTGGCGCCCACCGCGTCCTGGATCTCCTTCAGCACGCTCGGCCGCAGCTTGACGTGACCCGGCTTGTAGACGCCGTGCACGTTGCCGAACGTGGCCGCCAGCATGTAGCGGCCCTTCTCGCCCAGGCCGACGGCCTCGGCCGTGGCCAGCGCGTCACCGGCGGTCGTGTAGAGCTTCTCGTTCATCTCGCCGACGACGCCGTCCTCCTCGCCGCCGACGACGCCGATCTCCATCTCCATGATGATGTTGGCGCGGGCGCACTTGTCGAGGAGCTCCTTGGCGATCTCCAGGTTCTCCTCAAGCTCCACGGCCGAGCCGTCCCACATGTGGGACTGGAACAGCGGGTCGAGGCCCTTCGACACCCGCTCCAGCGAGATGTCGATCAGCGGCCGCATGAAGCCGTCGAGCTTGTCCTTGGGGCAGTGGTCGGTGTGCAGCGCCACCGTGACCGGATACTTGGCGGCCACCACCCTGGCGTACTCGGCCAGCGCGGTCGCGCCCGTCACCATGTCCTTGACCGTGGCCCCGGACAGGAACTCGGCGCCACCGGTGGACACCTGGACGATGCCGTCGCTCTCCGCCTCCGCGAAGCCGCGCAGCGCCGCGTTAAGGGTCTGGGACGAGGTCACGTTGATCGCCGGATAGGCGAACCCGCCGGCCTTGGCACGGTCGAGCATCTCGGCGTAGACCTCTGGAGTCGCGATAGGCATGAGTCATCTCCCTGAGAAGTAACGGCTTCGCGCAGCCAGTATCCCGGTCTGTTACCCGCCGTGGTAGAGACAACGCCCGCGCGATCTTTCGCGACCATCCGGAACGGAGCGTTACCACCGGGTACTCTCCCCACTGTGGGACGCCACAGGTCGGATCCGATGGGCCTCGCCCGCATGGCACTCGCCGTGCTGGCCGTCATCGCCGTGGTGGCGCTGCTGGTCATCGGCGTACGGGCACTGCTCAGCTCGCTCGACACCACGGCGCCGCCCGGCCGCGCCCACACCTCGGGCACGCCGTCGAGCGGCGGCCGGGTGCCCACCGTGCGCATCGAATGCCTGGCCGACACCTGCCCGATGGTCACCGTCCGGGTTCCCGGCGGCGACGTGCTCCAGCACCGCGACATGACCCGCGGCGAGGAGGTCAGCTACTACGAGCCGGAGCTCGACGTGGTGCTGACCGACGCCGGCACCGTACGGGTCACCGAGAACGGCAGCACCAGGCCCCGCGGCGACGCGGGCGAGCAGGAGGAGTTCACCGTCACCGGCCCCGGCGAGTGAGTCAGAGCCCCAGGTCGGCGAGCGTGAAGGCGGTGCGGTAGTCGAGGCCCTCCTCGGCCATCCGCGCGGCGGCGCCCCGGTCGACGATCGTCGCCACGGCCACCACCTCGGCGCCCGCCTCGCGCAGCGCCTCCACGGCGGTCAGCGGCGACGAGCCCGTCGTCGAGGTGTCCTCCACCGCCAGCACCCGGCGGCCCTTGACCTCCGGGCCCTCGATCCGACGCTGCATGCCGTGGGCCTTCTGCGCCTTGCGCACCACGAACGCGTCGAGCGAGCGCCCCTGCGCCGCCGCCGCGTGCAGCATGGCGGTCGCCACCGGGTCGGCGCCCAGCGTCAGCCCGCCCACGGCGTCGAACTCCAGGTCGGCCGTCAGCTCCAGCATCACCCTGCCGACCAGCGGCGCGGCGACCCCGTCGAGCGTGATGCGGCGCAGGTCGAGGTAGAAGTCGGCCTCCCGCCCGGAGGAGAGCACCACCCGGCCGTGCACGACGGCCTTCTTCTTGATCTCGGCCAGCAGGCTGTCGCGGTCACTCATGTCCCCAGCTTAGGACCACCGCTCCGGGGGCCTGACGCAGGCAAAGACACGCGATCGGTTTAACCACGGGGGTGGGTGCGGAATGACTCCCAGGGCAACGGTTCGTAACCGTGAGGTCACTATGAGTGCCGAAACATCCCAGAGCGACGCAGAACTCATCCAAGCCGTCCGAGGAGGCGACGCCACCGCATACGGACGGCTCTACGAACGCCACGTCGCCGCCGCCCGCGTCCTGGCCCGCCGGCTGGTGCCCGACGACGAGGCCGAGGACGTGGTGGCCGAGGCGTTCACCCGCGTTCTCGACGTGATGGGCCGAGGCGACGGCCCCGAGGCCGCCTTCCGCACCCACCTCCTCACCGTCGTCCGGCGCACTGCCGACCACCGCACCCGCCTGTCCACCGGCCCCGAGACGGCGGACGACGAGCCCGTGCGCGCCCCGGCCGCCGTCGCCTACCAGTCGCTGCCCGAGCGCTGGCGGGCCGTCCTGTGGCACGTCGAGGTCGAGGGCGCCCGGCCTGCCGAGGTCGCGCCGCTGCTCGGGCTGTCGGCCAACGGCGCGGCCGCGCTCGCCTACCGCGCCCGCGAGGGACTGCGCCAGGCCTACCTGCAGACCCGGCTCACCGCCTCGCCGCCCCTGGAGTGCCGCCCGGTGCTCGGAAAGCTCGGCGCGTACGTCAAGGGCGGGCTGACCAGGCGCGAGTCCAAGCCCGTCGACGAGCACGTACGCGGCTGCGACGCCTGCCGGACCGTCCTGGCCGAGCTGACCGACGTGCGCCGCGCCCTGCGCACCGTCGTCGCACCGCTCCTGCTCGGCCCCGCCGCCGGCGGCTACGTCGCCGCCATGTCCTCGCCCGTCAGGCTCCGCGTCCGCCGCACCCTCGCCTGGGTCCGCGCCCTGCCCGGCCGCCAGCACGTCGTGGTCGCCACCGGGGCGCTCACCGTCATGGCCGTCGCCGCCGCCTTCGCCCTCGTCTCCGCCGACCGGCCCGAGACCGCGCCGGTCTCCCAGCCGCTGCCCATCGAGCCGTCGCACGCCGAGCCGCCGTCGTCCCGGCCGCGTCCCGCCCCGCCGTCGCGCGTCCCGGCCCCGCCGTCGCGTGTCCCCGCCCGCGAATCCGCCGGCCCGCCTGCCGGAACCCCCGCCAAGGCCCGCCTGACGGCCACGATCAGCGCCATGGGCGCCCTGGTCCGCGACCGCCCCGGCATCGTCGCCATGCGCCTGCGCAACACCGGCAAGAAGGCGACCGCCCCGGTCTACGCCGCCATCGACCTCCCGCCGGGCGTCACCCCCGTGCCCCCGGGCACCCGCCCGTCCGGCGTCACCTCCTCGGCCCGTACGTCCCCCGCCACGCACGGCCGGGCCGCCCCGGTCGGCGCGGTCGACGGCTGGTCCTGCCGCCTGGCCGGGCAAGGCGTCAGGTGCGCCCGGCGGCCGCTCGGTGCGGGCGAGGCCACGGCGGTGTTCCTGCGTGTCCAGGTCGCCGCCTCCGCCCCGGGCGGCGAGGGGCCGATTCTCAGGGTCGAGGCAGGCCCCCTCCGCGCGCGGGCCGAGTCGGCGGCGGGCGTGCGCGCCTCCGGCGCCCCCGCCAGGTTCGCGGCGGACGGCAAGGTCGCCGTACGGGCCACGGGCAACTCGTTCGTCGACTGCCCGGACGGCCACGACGACTGCGCGATGGCCCGGCGACGCCACGGCGACCAGCGCGACAACGACCTGTGGCCGATGCGCCCGCAGGACCAGGACGACGAGCCTGACACGCCCGTCTCCAGCGCGGCCCGGCTCGCCCTGCCCAAGGGCGCCCGCGCCGTCTGGGCGGGCCTCTACTGGTCGGCGGGCGCCCCGGAGGCCGGCGAACCCCAGGAGGTCGCGCCCGTCAGGCTCAGGGCCCCGGGCCGCAAGCGTTACGTGGAGATCCGGCCGACCCACGTCGACTGGGCGGAGCTGCCGTCCGGCCCCGCCTACCAGGCGTTCGCCGAGGTCACCAGCCTGGTCAACGCCGTCAACAGGTCCGGCACGTGGTGGGCCGCCGCCGGGCCCGCGGACCTGCCCGGGCATGCCGGCTGGAGCCTGGTGGTCGTCGTCTCCGCCCCGGACGTCCCGTACAGCAGGGCCGTCGTCCTCGACGGCGCCACCGTGGTCGGCGGCGAGCACGATCTCGTACGGATGCCGCTCGGCGGGCTGGGACGCGGGGCGGCCGACGCCAGGGCGCAGGTCGTCGTCTGGGAGGGCGACGCCGATCTGAAGGGGGACAAGGTGTCGCTCGGCACGGGTCCGCTCACGCCGTCGGGCGGCGACCGCGACCGGGACAACGTCTTCGACGGCTCGTCCGGCGGTGCCGGCGGGATGACGTTCGGGGTCGACGTGGACACGATCACCGGGCGGCTCGGATCGCGGCCGTGGGTGTCGATCGCCTCGGAGCGGGACGCGGTGATGTTCGGGGTCGCGGCCGTGAGCGTGCGCGCAGAGCCGTGACCAATAACGGGACAAAATGGTACCGTGCGGCTTGTTGGTCAGGCATAACGTCGGCGGCGGGGCGAATCGTCGGGATTAACCCTCGCGCGATCACTTGCTTTCATTACCCTGGGACAGGGCCGCCGAGTCCGGCTCTCACGGTGCGGAGCCAGCAAGTCGGACCACCAGGAAAGGGGCCGTGTCAGTGGATCGCTGCGCGCTGTTCGTGGACGCCGGCTATCTGCTGGCTGACGGGGCGATGGCCGTGCATGGGACTCGCCATCGCGAAGCCGTCTCCTGGGACTATCCGGGGCTGTTGCAGCTCATGTCGAGCCTGTCGCGCGAACGCACCGGCCTGCCGCTGCTGCGCTGCTACTGGTACGAGGCGACGGTCGAGGGCCGGCACACCCCCGAGCACGACGCGCTCGCCGACATCCCCGGCCTCAAGCTCAGGCTGTCGCGCATCCGGCCCGGCCGCCGCGAGGGCGTCGACGCCCAGGTGCACCGCGACCTGATGACGCTGGCCCGCAACAACGCCATCTGCGACGCGGTCGTGGTCAGCGGCGACGAGGACCTGACCCAGGTCGTGTGCGACGCCCAGGACCTCGGCATCCGCGTCACCGTCGTCAACATCGCCGCCGAGGCCAGCTCCGCGAGCTGGGCCGTCTCGCGCACGCTCCGGCAGGAGAGCGACGACCTCATCGAGCTCGGCGGCGCCCACCTGCGCCCGTACGTCACGCTCGTCACCGGCGCGACCGAGGCGTCCAACGGCCACCACCACCAGCCGCTCGGCAACGGCCAGGGCGCCCATTCGCTCCCGGCCGCCGCGCTCCCGCCGTCGCTGCCGTCGGCCCCCACCAGCACCGGCAGCCACGCCGTCCCGCAGCCCGGCCCGAGCACCCCGCCGCCCGCCCAGCCGTCACCCCAGCCGTCCTCGGGGTCGTCGCCGGGCCGCGCCCAGCCGCCGCCCGCGCTGCCCACCTACACCTTCCAGGCCGACCCGGCCCCGGCCCCGGCGTCTTCGCCCCCACCGTCGCCGTCACCCGCCCCGGCCACGGGCCCCGTCCCCCAGCAGCAACAGCAACCGCAGCAGCAGTCGCCGACGACCGGCCAGTTCTCCTCGCCGTCCAGCGCCGGCGCCTACCCGTCGCAGCTCGGCACCTCCTACACCGGCCCCCAGGCCGCCCCGGTGTCACCGCCATCGGCTGCCACGGCCGGAGCCACGACGCTCGCCGACGCGGTCAAGTCCGCCCACCGCGAGGGCCACGACTTCGGCGAGTCGGTCGCCCGCGACGCCCCGGCCCTCTGGCTCGAAGCCGTCCTCGCCCGCAAACCGCGCATGCCCTCCGACCTGGAAGCCCGTCTGCTGCAGGGCTCGTCGCTGCCCATCGACTTCCTCCTGCACGACGAGGTCCGCCACGCCCTGCGCCGAGGCTTCTGGGACGCCCTCGAACGCGCCCGCCACTAAAAGGTGTTGCAGAAGTGCGTGTATGAGCAGGTCAGCGCGTTCTGCGGCAGCGGTGCTCATGCCGTGAGGGCGAGGTTGTGATAGCACGACCCGAGCGCCGGTCTCCTTGGCGTGGGATCAACCGGATCCGGCTTGTCAGGGACTGGAGCGTTCGATCCGTACGGCGACGCCGTCGAGGATCAGCTCCAGCCCGAGCGAGAAGTCCGCGTCGGCGATCGCCGCGTCGAGGGTGTCCGACGTCGGCTCGAACAGCCCCGAGGAGAACAGCCGGGCCGTCTCGGGGAAGCGCTCGGGATCGACCAGCCGGACCAGCGCGCGGCCGTAGTCGCGCTCGGCGTCGGCCTGCCCCTGACCTTCGGCCCTGCCTTCGGCGAGCTCGCTGTGCTGCCGTACCGACTGGACCACGTAGCCGTTGATCAGCGTCAGGATGCCGACCTTGTGCGCCCAGTCAAGGCCGGTGCGCGCCATGATCGCGAACGCGGCTTCCATCCAGGCGATGTGGTTCGGGCCGGAGGGCGGCCCCGAGGCGGGCACGCGCGTCAGCCACGGCCGGCGCCGGAACACCGCGCGCTGCGCGTTGGCCCAGTCACGCAGCCCTTCGCGCCAGCCGTCGGTGTCCAGGTCCGGGGGCGTGCCCATGGCGGCGTCGGCCATGAGCGTGAGCAACTCGTCCTTGGATCCGACATGCCGGTAGAGCGACATCCCCGTGAAGCCGAGGCTCTTCGCGACCTTGGGAATCGTCACGCCGCCGATCCCGTCACGGTCGGCGATCTCCACCGCCGCGGCGACGACCCGGTCGACGTCGAGGGCCGCGGGCCGCCCGAGACGCGAGGACTCCGGCATCCGCCACAGTCGGCGCAGCGCCGCCGGAACGGAGTCCTCGCTGGTCATGGCTCCCTCTTTCGCCCCGGAGAGTGGGGGCTCATTATGCCAGCCTCCTTTTAGTTTATGTGTGATACTTTCTCTCTTAAACTAAACGGGAGAGGGTCGGACATGAGCATTGACGCCGCCTCGCAGACATCGAGAGGGCCGGTCCGGCGCGCCGAACGTGCCCTCGCGCCGGACCTCGCCCGGGGCGCGATGCTGCTGATCATCGCGCTGGCCAACGCCGCCGGAGTCGTCTTCGCCACTCAGCCCGGCCTCGACGCCACGCCGGAAGGCATCGAGCGCGGCCTCAACGTCCTGCTCTTCGAACTCGTCCACGCCCGTGGATACCCGGTTTTCGCAGTGATGTTCGGCTACGGACTCGTACAGCTCGCCCGCCGTCAGGAAGCCTCCGGCGCCACACCGAAGCAGGTCCGCTCGGTGCTGTTACGCCGTAACCTCTGGCTCGTCGTCTTCGGGTTCGCGCACGCCGCCTTGCTGTACTACGGCGACTTCCTCGGCGCGTACGGCATCGTCGGGATCGTGATGACCTTGGCTCTGCTGCGCCGCGGCGGCAAGTTCCACCGGATTGTGCTGGTGATCTGGACGGGGGCGGCTGTCCAGGTCGTGGTCATGGGCGCCGTCGTGGTGGGCGGCCTCATCGGGGGTCCAGGCGGGTCGGCCCCGCTGCCGACGACACCCGTCGGCTCTCTCGCCGCGCCCGGATACCTGGAGTCCATGCTGGACCGTCTCGGCGAGTGGCCGACGCACACCCTGACCGTCCTGCCGTTCGTCCTCCTCGCCTGGCTCGGCATGTGGGCCGCCCGCCGCAACATCCTCGAAGAGCCGGCCCACCACAGGACCCTGCTCAGGTGGACCGCCGTCCTCGGACTCGGCGTCGCCATCGCCGGAGGTCTCCCGGCCGCCCTCCTCAGTGCCGGGTGGCTGCACGTCAACGAGTCGGCCGCCGGTCTGATGCTGAGCCTCCACGGCGCCGGCGGCCTGTTCGCCGGCCCCGGTTACGTGGCGGTCTTCGGCCTGATCGCCATGCGGGTCAGCCGTCCCGGCCCCGTCGTCGGCGCCCTTTCGGCCCTGGGCCGGCGTTCCCTGTCCGGATATCTCTTCCAGTCGGTGGCCTGGCTCGTCCTCCTGGCGCCCTTCACGCTCGCACTCGGCGACCGTTTCGGCAGTCCCACGGTGACCGGTCTGATCATCGCGGTGGCCGTCTGGCTCGCCACCGTTCTGATCGCCGGGCTGCTCGACAAGCGAGAGCAGGCCGGTCCCGCCGAGATCGTCCTGCGCCGCCTGATCTACGGGCCCCGGGCTTGAGACGTCACGGTTGGTGCATGGGGCGAGGTGACTCAACGAACGCGGAGTGGGAACGACTCGAGCAGCTTTGATCAACGCGCCCACGGCCGGGGGACGGCCCACCGGCTTCGACGCCGAACGATACAAAGCGCGCAACGTCGTCGAACGGGCGATCAACCGGCTGAAGAGCTTCCGGGCGGTGGCCACTACAGCTCCTAGCCCGCAGGAGTGAGGCCGGGATTCACCCCATGAACACCCGTCGATCCGCCCGGCCCGCCTGTCTCACGCTGGCCGCGGCCTGCCGGTCGTCCGGCCCGACCCGCCCCAGCGGGTGCCCCCGATCGCCGAGGGCGAGCTGAAGGCGACGATCGCCGGGCTCCCCGCGGCCGACGCCACCGCCGCCATCGTCAGGATCGGCGGCCCGGCCGGCACCTGGCAGGGCCACAACGGCACGGCCGACCTGCGCACTGGCAAGCCTGCCGACCCCGCAGCGCGCGTCCGGGTGGGCAGCGTGACCAAGGTCTTCACCACCGCGGTCGTCCTCCAGCTCGCCGCCGAAGGGCGGCTCGACCTCGCCGACCGCGTCCAGGACCAGCTCCCCGGCCTGCTGCCCGCCCACTACCCCGGACATCACGCTCGCCCAGCTGCTCAACCACACGAGCGGCCTCCCCAGCCCCGAGCTGCCCGCCGACTTCGACTGGACCTACCGCACCCGGTTCAAACAGTGGACACCCCACGCGTGCGTACGGGAGGCCGTACGCAAGCCGATGGAGTTCGCCCCCGGCACCCGCCAGCACTACGTGAACGTCAACACGCTCATCGCCGCGCTGGTCATCGAGCGGGTCACCGGCGACGACTACGAGCACGAGGTCGCCCGGCGCATCCTCCGGCCGCACGGCCTGCGCGACACCTACCACCCCCGCACCGCCACCCGCATCCGGGGCAGGCACCACCGCGGCTACCAGGCCGTCGACGGCCGCATGGTGGCCGTCACCGTCTGGTCGCAGACCAGCACGTGGGCCTCAGGCGACCTCATCTCGACCGCGGCCGACCTGGAGCGCTTCACCGAGGCGCTGTTCGCCGGCCGGGTCGTCCCGCAGCCGTACCTGGAGCTCATGTTCACCGTGCCGCCCGCCCTCGCCCACGACGGGGACGACGACTGCCGCAACGACGCCCCCGCGACGCACACCACCGGGATGAGCCGGCTGGAACTCCCCGGCGGCCTCGTGGCCTACGGCAAGACCGGCGCCCGCTACGGCTACGCCGCCGGGATCGGCGGCACCCGCGACCGGGCCAGGACCCTCGTCTACTCGGTCACCTCCACCGACGCCAAGAGCAGCGGCCAGAACCAGCGCGCGATGCGCATCGCCCTGGCCGCCTTCGCCTCCGTGAAGAGCGCGTCCTGAGGCGGACGCCTCCCGGGGGGCGCCCTCCGTGCGCGCCTCCTAGGAGAGCGCGTCGAAGCCGGCGCGCAGGTGGAGGACGCGCTCGGCGAGGTCGCTCAGCGGCCCCGCCAGCGTGGGGTCCTGGGCCTTGCGGGCCAGCTCCCGCACCCGAGCCAGCTCGTCCTCGACGGCCGTCAGGCGGCGGGAGAGCTCCGGCAGGACGCTCCCGTCGGGGGTGTCCGGCGGCAGCTCGCCGGCCAGCCGCTCACGCAGCATCGACGCCTGCTCGGCCAGCCGCTTGTGCATGTTGTACAGCTCGGCGAACACCGACACCTTGGCCCGCAGCACCCACGGGTCGAACGGCTTGGTCAGATAGTCGACCGCGCCCGCCGCATAGCTGCGGAAGGCGTAATCGGGCGCGCTGTCGACCACCGTCAGGAAGATGATCGGGATGTTACGGGTGCGCTCCCGCCGCTTGATGTGCGCGGCGGTCTCGAACCCGTCCATGCCGGGCATCCGCACGTCGAGCAGGATGAGCGCGAACTCGGTGTTGAGCAGCGCCTTGAGCGCCTCCTCACCCGACCTGGCGCGTACCGGCACCAGGTCGAGCGAGCTGAGGATGGCCTCGAGCGCGATGAGGTTCTCCTCGCGGTCGTCGACCAGCAGGATCTTGGCCCGATCCGCCATGGATCACGACCCTTCCGGGGAGGAGGATTCGGGTGCGGCGGCGCGGCCGCGGCTCAGCCAGCCGCGCAGCCGTTCGAGCAGGCGGTCGACGTCGACCGGCTTGGGCACGTAGTCGGAGGCGCCGGAGGCGATGCTCTTCTCCCGGTCGCCGCGCATGACCTTGGCCGTGAGCGCGATGATCGGCAGGTCGGCGAACTGCGGCATGCGCCGGATGGCCGAGGTGGTGGCCCACCCGTCCATTTCCGGCATCATGATGTCCATCAGCACGAGTGCGACGTCCTCGTTCCGTTCGAGCTGCTCGATCCCCTCACGACCGTTTTCAGCGTAGACGACCGTGGAGCCGTGCCGTTCGAGCACGCTGGTCAGCGCGAACACGTTGCGGATGTCGTCGTCGACGATGAGGATCTTGGCGCCGTTCAACGGGTCCTCGCCCTGCCACTGGCTGGTCTCGACCGGGGCCTCCACCAGCTCGGGCAGCGGCAGGTCGAGCGGCAGCGGCGGCTCCGGCGAGGTCGACTCGGGCTCCTCGATCGAGGCGGTCATGAGCTGCCTGCGCGGCGCGCCGCCGTCGGTCGCGGCCAGCGGGCCCGTGTAGGAGGCCGGCAGGTAGAGGGTGAACGTGCTGCCCTTGCCCAGCTCGCTGTCGACGTGGATCTCGCCGCCCAGCAGGCGGGCGATGTCGCGGCAGATGGCCAGGCCCAGGCCGGTGCCGCCGTACTTGCGGCTGGTGGTGCCGTCGGCCTGCCGGAACGCCTCGAAGATGACCTCGCGCTTGTCGGGCGCGATGCCGATGCCGGTGTCGATCACCTGGAAGGCGAGCAGGTCGGGCGCGGCGTGCAGGGTCTCGTCGTCGAAGTCGACGTCGGTCGGCGCGGGCGCCACCCGCAGCTTGACCTCGCCCTTCGGGGTGAACTTGACCGCGTTGGACAGCAGGTTGCGCAGCACCTGCTGCAGGCGCTGCTCGTCGGCGCGCAGCTCCTGCGGCACGTCCGGGTCGACGTCGACGGCGAACGCCAGCCCCTTGTCGGCCGCCAGCGGCGCGAACGCGGCCTCCAGCAGGTCGACCATCTTCGGCAGCGACACCTGTATCGGGTGGATGTCCATCCGGCCCGCCTCGACCTTGGACAGGTCGAGCATGTCGTTGATGAGCTGGAGCAGCGCCGACCCGGCGCCGTGGATCGTCCGGGCGAACTCGACCTGCTGCGACGTCAGGTTGCCCTCGGCGTTCTCCGTCAGCAGCTTGGCCAGCACGAGCAGGCTGTTGAGCGGCGTGCGCAGCTCGTGCGACATGTTGGCGAGGAACTCGTTCTTGTAGCGCGAGGACACCGCGAGCTGCTCGGCGCGCTCCTCCAGGGTGCGGCGGGCCTGCTCGATCTGGAAGTTCTGGATCTCGATGGCGCGGTTCTGCTTGGCCAGCAGCGCCGCCTTGTCCTCCAGCTCGGCGTTGGACCGGCGCAGCTCCTCCTGCTGGCGCTGCAGCTCGTCGGAGCGTTCCTGCAGCTCGCGCGTCAGCCGCTGGGACTCGGTCAGCAGGTCCTCGGTGCGCGAGTTGGCGATGATCGTGTTCATCGTGACGCCGATCGTCTCCACGAGCTGCGTCAGGAAGTCGAGGTGCACCTCGCCGAACGGCGTGAACGAGGCCAGCTCCAGCACACCGAGCACGCGGCTCTCGAACAGGACCGGCAGCACCACGATCTGCGCCGGCGTCGACTGGCTGAGCCCGCTGTCGATCGTGATGAACTTCGGCGGCACGTCGTCGAGGATGATGTGGCGCCCTTCGGCGGCGGCCTGCCCGACGATGCCCTCGCCGAACGCGAACCGCTGACGCGGACCCCGATCCGGCCGCACCCCGTAGCCGCCGATCAGCAGCAGCTCGTGCTCGCCCTCGGGATCGACGCCGTAGAAGGCGCCGTAGCGGGCCGACACCAGCGGCGTCAGCTCGCTCATCGTCAGCTTGGCCACCTCGAACAGGTCACGGTGGCCCTGCATGAGCCGGGAGATGCGGGCCAGGTTGGACTTGAGCCAGTCCTGCTCCTGGTTGGCCTGGGTGGTCTCGCGGAGGTTGGCCACCATCGAGTTGATGTTGTCCTTCAGCTCCGCCAGCTCGCCCTGCGCCTCGACGGCGATCGACCGGGTCAGGTCGCCGCGCGCCACGGCGCTGGTGACGGTGGCGATGGCGCGCACCTGCGTGGTGAGGTTGCCCGCCAGCTCGTTGACGCTCTCCGTGAGCCGCTTCCAGGTGCCCTCGACGCCCTCGACCCGGGCCTGGCCGCCGAGCTGCCCCTCCGAGCCCACCTCGCGGGCCACGCGGGTGACCTCGGAGGCGAACGACGAGAGCTGGTCGACCATCCGGTTGATGGTGGTCTTCAGGGCCAGGATCTCGCCCTGGGCGTCGACGTCGATCTTGCGGGTGAGGTCGCCGTTGGCGACCGCGGTGGTGACCTCGGCGATGTTACGCACCTGCGAGGTCAGGTTGTTGGCCATGAAGTTGACGTTGTCGGTGAGGTCCTTCCACACGCCCGACACGCCGCCCACCCGTGCCTGGCCGCCGAGCTGCCCCTGGGTGCCGACCTCGCGGGCCACCCGGGTCACCTCGTCGGCGAACGACGAGAGCTGGTCGACCATCGTGTTGAGGGTGTCCTTGAGCTGCAGGATCTCGCCCTGCGCATCGACGGTGATCTTCTTCGACAGGTTGCCCTGCGCCACCGCCGACGACACCGCCGCGATCTGCCGCACCTGAGAGGTCAGGTTGTTGGCCATCGAGTTGACGTTGTCGGTGAGGTCCTTCCACACGCCCGACACGCCGCGCACCTGCGCCTGGCCGCCGAGCTGGCCCTCCGTGCCGACCTCGCGCGCCACGCGGGTGACCTCGGAGGCGAACGAGGACAGCTGGTCGACCATCGTGTTCATGGTCGACTTGAGCTCCAGGATCTCGCCCTGGGCGTCGACGTCGATCTTGCGGGTGAGGTCGCCGTTGGCCACGGCCGTCGTCACCTGGGCGATGTTACGCACCTGGTAGGTGAGGTTGTTGGCCATCGAGTTGACGTTGTCGGTGAGGTCCTTCCAGACACCCGACACGCCCTTCACCTCGGCGCGCCCGCCCAGCTTGCCCTCGGTGCCCACCTCGCGGGCCACCCGGGTCACCTCGTCGGCGAACGACGAGAGCTGGTCGACCATCGTGTTGAGGGTGTCCTTGAGCTGCAGGATCTCACCCTGCGCGTCAACGGTGATCTTCTTCGACAGGTTGCCCTGAGCCACCGCCGTCGCCACGGTCGCGATGCTGCGCACCTGGTAGGTGAGGTTGTTGGCCATCGAGTTGACGTTCTCCGTCAGGTCCTTCCAGACCCCGGACACGCCCGTCACCTGCGCCTGACCGCCGAGCTGCCCCTCGGTGCCCACCTCGCGGGCCACCCGGGTCACCTCCTCGGCGAAGCCCGAAAGCTGGTCGACCATCGTGTTGACGGTGTTCTTCAACTCGAACATCTCGCCCACGGCGTCGACCGTGACCTTGCGGCTCAGGTCGCCCTTGGCCACCGCCGTCGTCACCACCGCGATGTCACGCACCTGCGCGGCCACGCGGGACGACATCGTGTTGACCGCCTCGGTGAGGTCACGCCAGCTCCCGGACATGCCGCGCAGATTGGCGCTGCCGCCCAGCCGGCCCTCGGTGCCGGCCTCCCGCGCGACCCTCGTCACCTCGGAGTTGAACAACGCAAGCTGGTCGACCATCCCGTTGATCGCCTTGCCCAGGCGGCGCACCTCGCCCCGGGCCGACCGGTCCAGATCGATCCGGCGCGACAGGTCACCCTTGGCCACCGCGTCGATGACGTCGGCCGCCCCGCTCACCGGGCTCACCAGCGCGTCGATCAGCATGTTGACCGACTCCACGCTCTCCGCCCAGGCCCCCACGCCCGGCCCGGGCGTCAGCCGCTCGCCGAACCGGCCCTCCTTGACAACTTCCTTGCGCACCCGGACCAGCTCGTTGGCGAGGTGCTCGCGACGGTCCGCGACCTCGTTGAGCAGCAACCGCACCTCGCTGAGGATCCCCGGGGGCGCGTACGGGACCCGCCGCCGGAAGTCGCCGTCACGCCAGGAGAACAACGTCTCCAGGATCGGCACGAGATCCGACTCGGTATAGGTCCTCTCCTCAGGACTTGGCGCGGCCTTGGCCGTTGTCATGGGGCCTCCTTCACCCACCGGTGACTCCGGCGAGTGATTCAAGTCTGTCACGATGAGTAGCTCGTAGTCCTGTCCTTGGATTTACCCCAAGTCAGCGGGAAGTGTGGTAGGCACGTACGGATGACTGCTTCTCCCCATGCGGTGCTCGCCGCGACCTTCGCACCAGGCGAGACGGCCGTGACGGACGCGATGAGGTTCACGCGCGAGGTGATGACCGCGTGGGCCACCGGAGGCATGCTCCACATCGCCGAGCAGGTCGCGGGCGATCTCGCCGAGCAGGTGGTCGACGAACCGTTCGAGGTCATCTGGAAGCACCTGGGCGGCGCTGTCCAGGTCGAGTTGAAGCAGCGAAGCACATCATCGGGCGATCCGAAAGCTCCCTCCGTCACCGTCGAAGAGTGGGGGATCACCTTCGCGGGCGATTCCCGTGTCCATTGGGCTAGGCTCACGCTACCCGGCGCAAAGGGCGCAGAGTCCTCCGAATGGCTGGAGCAGACGTCCCGCGGCCCCCACTGGCTCGGCTTCCTCGCCGACGCGAGCGACCTGCTGGCCGGCACCCTCGACCCCGACATGGTGCCCGCCATCATCGCCCAGATCGTGGTGCCGCGCCTGAGCAGCTGGTGCGGCGTCTACACCGCCGAGAGCGAGGCCGGGCCGCAGCGCCTGGTCTACCTGTGGCACGCCGACGAGGCCCGCATCGACGCCCTGCGCGAACAGCTCGACGAGATGGACGTCACCGCCGTCGGCTCCCGCGCCACCTCCACCTTCCACCTGCCCGACGCCAACGTGCTCGCCGTCCCGCTGACCGCCCGCGGGCGCAGCCTCGGCGTCATGTGCCTCGGCCGCGCCGACCGCTTCCCCGACGAGGTCATCCAGCTCGCCGAGGACATCGGCAGGCGCGCCGCGCTCGCCATGGACAACGCGCGCGTCTACGCCCAGCAGGCCGCCGCCAACCGCGCCCTGCAGCGCAGCCTCCTCCCGCCCAACGAGCCCGAGGTGCCCGGCCTCGACTACGGCGTCGTGTACGAGCCCGCCGGCGAGGTCAACGAGGTCGGCGGCGACTTCTACGACCTGTTCAAGGCCGGCGACGACTCCTGGCGGTTCGCGATCGGCGACGTCTGCGGCACCGGGCCCGAGGCCGCCGCCGTCACCGGCCTGGCCCGCCACACCCTCCGGCTGCTGGCCCGCGAGGGCTACGGCGTCGCCGCCGTGCTCGGGCGGCTCAACCAGGCCATCCTCGAAGAGGGCGAACGGGCCCGGTTCCTGACGCTGCTGCACGGCGACATCTCGCCCGCCGACAAGGGGCTGGAGGTGCGGCTGGTCTCCGCCGGGCACCCCGAGGCGCTGCGCCTCAAGCCCAACGGCGTCGTCGAGGGCGTGACCACGCCGCAGTCGCTGCTCGGCGTCTTCCCCGAGGTCGTCTTCGAGGCCGACACCATCCACCTCGACCCGGGCGACGTCCTGCTCGCCGTCACCGACGGCGTCACCGAACGGCGCTCCGGCGGGCGTCTCCTCGACGACGACGGCGGCCTGGCCAAGATGCTCGCCGAATGCGCCGGCCTGTCGGCCCGCGCCGTCGCCGAACGCATTCGCCGCGGCGCCGCCGACTTCGCCGCCGGGCCGAGCGCGGACGACCTCGCCATCCTCGTCCTCCGCGCCCGCTGACGCACCTTCCAGGGAGACCCACCCCGGAGCGCCCCACCTTTGAAGGGAGGGCCGCTTCCACCCGGCCCACCCGAGGGGACGCCCCTGGGAAGCGCCACGCCTTCCAGACAGACGGGACGTCCCGCCTCAAGGGGGCGGCCTGAGGGCGCTTCCCGCCCCCTTGGAGCCTGCGCTCTCTCGTGAGGCGGTGCCCGGCGGGCGCGGCCTCGCGGCCCGCTTGCCGCAGTGCGGGCGTTGCGCCCGGGAGGCCCCTCTCCCCGAAGGCGCCCGCCTCCTCCCGGGCCCGGGGTGCTACGCCTGGGAGGTCCCTTCCCGAGAGGGGCGCCCGCTCCCGGCAGAGGGAACGCGCGCCCCGGAGGGGGTTTCCGTCAGGGGACGTGGAGGTGTTTGCGGGCGAAGTCGAGCTGCAGGGCCATCTGGGTGATGCGCTCGGCGACGACGAGGGTGCCGCGGACGGAGCTGTACGTGTACAGCTCGTGCTCGCAGCCGCGTTCGGCGAGCTGGTCGACGTACATGCGCACCTGCCGCAGCGGGCTGCGCATGTCGTCCTCGCAGGCGAGGATGAGCACCGGGCTCTTGACCTGGTCGACGTACGTGATGGGCGAGCTGGCGGCGTAGCGTTCCGGCTGTTCGTCGGGGGAGCCGCCGAGCAGCGCGCGGTGGTAGGCGCGCAGGCTCTCGCCCTCGTCCTCGTAGGCCGTCTGGTGGCAGGCGATGGGCAGGGCGGCGATGCCGGCGGCCCAGAGGCCGGGCTGGGTGCCGAGGCCGAGGAGCGTGAGGTAGCCGCCCCAGCCGGTGCCCGACAGGAGGATGCGGTCGGGGTCGGCGATGCCGCGGGCGGCGACGTACTGGCGGACGGCGGCGACGTCGGCGAGTTCGATGTGGCCGACGTCGAGGCGGAGGGCGTCGCGCCAGGCGGATCCGTAGCCGGTGGAGCCGCGGTAGTTGACGCGGATGACGGCGAAGCCGGCGTCGACCCAGGCGGCGACCTCGGGGGAGAAGGAGTCCTGGTCGTGTTCGGCGGGCCCGCCGTGGAGCATGAAGACGGCGGGGAACGGCGCGGAGCCGGTCTCGGGCCGGTTGACGAGGGCGTGGATGCGCCCGCCGGGGCCGTCCACGTCGAGGTCTTCGACGGGGACGCTGGGCGGGGCGGCGGGGCCGCCGGCGTTCATCACGACCTGGCCGGTGCTGGAGCGGATGACGGGCGGCCGGGAGGCGCTGGACCAGGAGTATTCGACGTGGCCGCCGGGGCGGGGGATGGCGTCGTCGATGACGCCGTGGGGTGTGTCGATGAGGGTGAGGCCGCCGCCGGCGAGGTCGTAGCGGTGCAGGTGGCTGCGGGCGCGGTCGCCGCGCAGGATGAGCAGGCCGCGGCCGTCGTGGTACCAGTCGGCGGTGAGGTCGCCGGAGTCCTTCAGCCAGATCTCGCGCTGTTCGCCGGTGACGGGGTCCCAGACGAGGGGTTCGTGGCGGTTGCGGCGTTCGTGCAGGGCGAGCAGGCGGCGGTCGCCGGGCACCGGGGCGAAGGTGAGGCCGTGGATGCCTTTGCCGGGGCCGTCGTAGAGCTCGCTCACGGTGGCGCCGTTCTGGCGGATGACGCGGAGCGCGGGGTGGCGGAAGCCGCCGTATTCGCCGTGGTTGATGGCGATGAGCTCGCCGTCGAGCGACATGTCGGTCACCCAGGCGGCGTCGGGGTGCTCGTACAGCAGGCGGCTGGGCTCGCCGGCGCGGGCCAGGTGGATGCGGAAGGCGCCTTCGCTGGCGAGGGTGAGCGCGACGAGGCCGGTGGTGGACAGCGCGATGCCGCCGGGCTGGCCGGGCGGCAGGTCGGGGGCGACGGGCTCGGCGGGGCCGCCGGAGAACGGCTGGCGGAACCATCGGCCGAATTCGTCGCCGTCGGTGTCGGCGAACCAGTAGACCCATTGGCCGTTGGGGTCGATGGCGGCGTAGGAGGTGCCGCCGGGGCGTTCGGTGACCTGGCGGGTGGCGCCGGTCGCCCGGTCCCAGGCGTAGACCTCCCAGGTGCCGGTGACGTTGGAGCGGTAGATGGAGCGGCTCGGCGCTCGTCGGGCCCAGGTGGGCAGCGACATGCGCGACGCGCGGAACCTGGCCTGCCAGCGTTCCTCCGCCTTCATCCGGCGAGCCCCCTCCCTCTGTGGCCCGTGCCGTCCCGGCGCGGGTTGCCGTCCAGTATTACGCCTGTGTCGCGGAAATACTCCGGAAATGTGGGGGAATTTCGGACTAAATGCCCCATCAGTAACACCTGTCCCACTCATCCGTCAAGGAACGGGTCTTGCGTAAGGTGTCACTTCGAAGGTAGATAGAGAAAACGCCGCCTTCACGACTACTTTTCCCCGCTTTTTCGTGACTCTGGGGGAGAAATAGCTCGAAATTCTCTCCTCCAGCTCCGCCGTCCCCGTGTGCCACGCGCTCGGTCCCATCCCCACGACCTGGAGCACGTCGGCCGGCCCCAGCTCCATCTCGAAGGCGACCTCCTGCCGCGCGGTCTCGGTGAACCCCTCCAGGCTCCGGGCCACCCGCCGCTCCTTGTCGGCGTCGACGGAGAGCAGCCCCAGCTCCTCGACCAGCGGGCTCAGGTGGTCGCCCGTCGGCGTCACGACCACGACCGCCCCGCCCGGCCGCAGGATCCGGCGGAACTCCGGCCCGTTGCGCGGCGCGAACACGTTGATCACCACATCGGCGGCTCCGTCGCGGATGGGCAGCGTGCGCCAGACGTCCGCCACGAACGCCCCCGCCCGGGGATGCGCCCGCGCGGCTCGCCGTACAGCATGTTTGGACACATCGAAGGCCATCCCAACGCCACGCCCCGCAGCCGTGAGCACCGCCGAAAGGTAATAGCCGGTCCCCGCACCGGCGTCAACGATCACCGGCCGGTCCGCAAGCGCTTGCGGTGCCGGGCCGGAACCCATTTCGGCACTACCGTACGCCTTCGCGGCCTCTCCGTCAGGCAAGTGTGAGAACGATTCGGTATGACTGAGAACGCTCCCACCGAGCGCCCTGGCGAGCGGCGCGTAATGCCCCGCTTCGAGGAAGCTCGAACGCGCCGCGACCATCTCCGCGCTGTCGGCGGTCCCGGGCGGGCGGGAGCCGACCAGCAGGCTCACGTAGCCCTGCTTGGCCACGTCGAAGGAGTGCCCCCGGGCGCACCGCAGCGCGTCGGCGTCGAGCCGCACCGGCTCCCGGCAGACCGGGCAGGCCAGGTGTCCGACGATGTCAGCCAGCATCAGGCCATTGTGGCCGAGGTCAGGAACGCCGCGTTGGAGGGGGTGTCGCGCAGCTTGCCGACGAGCATCTCCATCGCCTGCTGCCGGTCCAGGCCGCTCAGGCTGCGGCGCAGCCGCCACACGATCTGCCGCTCGCGGTCGGGCAGCAGGATCTCCTCGCGGCGGGTGCCGGAGGCGTCCAGGTTGACGGCCGGGTAGAGGCGCCGCTCGGCCAGGTCGCGGGCCAGGTGCAGCTCCATGTTGCCGGTGCCCTTGAACTCCTCGTACAGGCTGTCGTCCATCCGCGAGCCGGTCTCGACGAGCGTGGTGGCGAGGATGGTCAGCGAGCCGCCGCCCTCGACGTTGCGCGCGGCGCCGAAGAAGCGCTTGGGCGGGTAGAGCGCGGCGGCGTCGAGGCCGCCGGTGAGGGTCTTGCCGCCGCCGGGCGCCAGGTTGTTGTAGGCGCGGGCCAGCCGGGTCAGCGAGTCGAGCAGCAGCACGACGTCCTGACCGGCCTCGACCAGGCGCTTGGCGCGTTCGATGGCGAGCTCGGCGATCGCGGTGTGGTCGCGGTCGGGGTGGTCGAAGGTGGAGGAGAAGATCTCGCCGCGCACCGTGGCGCGCATGTCGGTGACCTCCTCGGGCCGCTCGCCGACGAGCAGCGTCATGAGGTGGACCTCGGGGTGGTTGCGCGTGACGGCGTCGGCGAGCGCCTGGAGGACCATGGTCTTGCCGGCCTTGGGCGGGGCGACGATGAGCCCGCGCTGGCCCTTGCCGATGGGCGCGAACAGGTCGATGACCCGGGTGCTGAGCGATTCGGTCTCCAGGTGGAGACGCTCCTGCGGGTGTACGGGGGTCAGCTCGGCGAAACGCGGCCGGTTCCGCCAGTCGGCGTGGCCGTTGACGGTCTCGACGCTGGCGAGCTTGCCGTCCGACGCCTCGGCGACGACGTGGTCGCCGGGACGCAGGCCGTACTGCTGGATCTGGGCCGGGCTCAGGCGCAGGTCGCCGGGGCCGGGCAGGTGGTCGATGCGGATGTAGGCGGCCTTTTCCCGTACGTCGAGAAGGCCCTTGTGAACAGACATGGTGAACCCCTTGAGGGTGCGCCGAACGAAGGAGAACGCCGGCGGGAAATGAGAAGACCGGCCCCGCGAAGAGGGGGCGGTGAGATCAGCGGAGCTTGAAGCTCAACGCTGGGGGCAACGTATCACACGTCGCTGTCCATGCAACGCCTAGTCCTGTTGGGCTATTCCCGGGGGATTCCTCGTGTCCCGGCGCGCGTTCGGGGCAGCGGAACGTAACAATGTTCTTCTCCGCTCCCTCTGCGTCCGAGCAAGCGAGCTGCAGGACCTTTGCAATGCGCCGAAGGTTCCATGGAGAAGAGAACCCTAGGGGGATGAGATGAACAGCACCCGCTGCCCGCGCTGCCACAGCGAGCTCGACGAGGGCCCGATCATGTACCGGTGCGCGACCTGCTGCCGCGCCGTCTACGCGGCCGACCTGGAGAACGAGTACGTGCCGCGCGAGCCCGTGGCCGCCTAAGCTGGGCGCGTGCCGCACGAATCGAAGATCGTTTCAGGCGTCGAGGTCACGCCGCTCTGCGACGCCGTGGGCGCGATGGGCGAGGCGATCCGCCGCCCGCTGCCGGAGATGTTTCCCGGCTCGGCGCTGCCCGACGAGCCGTGGGTGCTCCACTTCCACTGCTACCTGCTCCGCGACCGGGCCGGACGCCTGACGCTGGTCGACACCGGCATCGGCGGCCCCGGCTCGCTCGCGTCGAGCTGGGCGCCCGTTCCCGGCACGCTGCCCGGCGAGCTGGCCGCCGTCGGCGTCGCGCCCGCCGACGTCGACACGGTGATCCTCACCCACCTGCACAGCGACCACGCGAGCGGCGCCGTCTCCGACGACGGCCGGCCGATCTTCGAGAACGCCCGGTACGTGCTCCAGCAGGCCGAGCTCGACGCCGCCGAGAGCGCGACGCTCGACCGGGTGGTCACCCCGCTCAAGGCCCAGTTGCACGTCGTCGACGGCGACACCGAGGCCGCGCCCGGCGTGCGCGTCCACCTGACGCCCGGCCACACGCCGGGCCACCAGATCGCCCGCGTCGGCGACCTGGCCGTGACCGGCGACCTGGTCCTGCATCCCGCGCAGCTCGCCGACCCGGCCGTGCGCTACGTCTACGACGACGACCAGGAGCGGGCCGCCGCCACCCGCGCCGCCGTGCTCGCCGAGCTGCGCGCCGCCCGCGCGCTGCTCGCCACGGCGCACTTCGCCGACCCGTTCGTGCGGCTTTGACCGGCTCTGGCCAGGCTCTGACCGGCTAGGCGCCCGTGAGCGCGGGCTGGTCGGCCAGCAGCGACGCCGGCAGCGACACCCTGGCCGTCAGGCCGCCGTACGGCGACGCCGTCAGGGCGACCTTGATGCCGTGCCTGGCCGCCAGCCGGCCGACCACGAACAGCCCGAGCCGGTCGCTCTGCGCCAGGTCGAACTCGGGCTTCTCGGCCAGGCGGGTGTTGAGCTCGTCGAGCTCGGCCCGCGACAGACCCAGCCCGCGGTCCTCCACCTCCACGATCAGCCCGTACGGGGTCGCCGTGGTGCGCAGGTCGACCCGGGTGCGCGGCGGCGAGAACAGCGTGGCGTTCTCGATCAGCTCGGCCATCAGGTGGGCCACGTCGGTGACCGCCGAGCCGGTCAGCGCGACGGGCGGCGCCTGCAGCACCTCGACCCGCTGATACTCCTCCACCTCGGCCACGGCGGCGCGCAGCACGTCCAGGATCGGCACCGGGTTGCGCCAGCCGCGGCCCGGCGTCTGGTCGGACAGGATGATCAGGCTCTCCGCGTGGCGGCGCATGCGCGTCGTCAGGTGGTCGAGCTTGAACAGGTCCTCCAGCTCCTCGGGGTCCTCGGTGCCGCGTTCCATGCCGTCGAGCTGCAGGAGCTGGCGGTGCAGCAGCGACTGGTTGCGCCTGGCCAGGTTGACGAACACCTGGTTGACGCCGTGCCGGAGGCGGGCCTGGGTGACCGCGGCCTCGACGGCCGTGGACTGCACGCGGTTGAACGCCTGCACGATGTCGCGCACCTCGGACGTCTCCGCCTTGATCTCCAGCGGGGGGAGCTCGGCCGCGGACGGCGGCTGGGTGCTCGTGCGCAGCCGCTTGACCAGGTCGCGCAGGTGCACGTCGGCCAGTTCGGTGGCGGCGTCGCGGAGGCCGGCGAGCTCGCGTACCAACCGCTTGCGGAAACGCAGCGACAGCAGGATGGAGGCGATCACGGCGAGCAGCCCGATGCCGCCCGCGACGCCGATCTTGGTGAGGATGCCGGTGGCCGCGGGCGTGACCCGCTCGGTGATGGCCTTGGCGGTGACGCGCTGGGTGCGCTCGGCGGCCTTCCACAGGTTGGTGGCGTCCACCGGCCAGGTGGCGGCGTCGGCGGGCAGGCCGTTGATGATGGCCTGCCCCCTGATGGCGTCCTCGGCCTCGGTGAACTCCGTGTACATCGGGGAGGCCATGAGCTGCTGGTACGGCTTGCGCAGCCCGTCGTCGAGGTGGGACATGGCCTGGGCGTGGAGCAGCCGCCGGGTGGCCGTCCAGTCGGCGAACGCCTCGCGCTCGGCGGGCGTCACCCGGCCCCGGCTCAGCACCACGGCGATCATCGCGCGCTCGCGTGACAGCAGCTCCTTGGCCTCGCCCAGCATGGTCAGCGCGCGGGCGTTGCGGTAGAGCGTCATGTCGGGGACCAGCACCATCGCGTCGTACATGCGGAAGGAGGCGTCCACGATCTGGCTGTAGCCGTTGATCAGGTCGAGGGGGGCCGCGCCGGTGGCGTCGACGTCGCGCCGGACCTGCGCGAGCTGGTCGAGCCGCCGGTTCAGGGTGGTGAGCTGGGCGGTCATCTCCGGGCTGAGGCCGCGCTGGCCCGCCGCCAGCGCACGGAACCGCTTGGCCGCCGCGTCGGTCTGCGAGCGCTGGATCTTCAGGGTCTCGGCATTGCGTCTGGCGGCCACGTACTGGATCGAGGACAGCCGCTCGTTCTGCAGGTGGGTGGTGAGTTCCTCGGAGGGTTCGGCCAGGTTCGTCGCCAGCTCGTCGATCTCCAGCATGCGCAGCCCGTCGCCCGCCGTCAGACCGGCGGCGAACGCCCACAGGCCGACCAGGGAGGTCAGCGGGACGAGCAGGAGGATGAGGAGTTTGATCGCGATGGGACGGCCACGTGTGGGGGGCATGCGACCTCCGGGTGCATGATGAGCGCGCAACGCAGATTACACCCGTCATGCGAAGTATCGCCGCGAATCACCGGTGCGGGGCCACCCCGACACCCCGCACCGGTGAGGTCACCGCGCGCGCTCCTCACGGCCGGCGACCAGCCGGTCATCGGCGTGCCCGTCAGCGTGCCCGTCGGTGCGGCCATCTGTGCGCCCGTCAGCACGGCTGTCGGCGCGGCCCGCGATCGGCTTGCTGGCGGCGGCGTGCTCGCGTTCGAGCTTCCGCTCCAGCTCGCGCTTCTCGTCCTCCAGCCGCGCCACCTTGTCGGAGGCGTCGGCGCGTACGTGAGCCAGCCGGCGGCGACGGCGGGCGGACCGGCGCGAACCGGCGGCGATCAGCCAGAAGCCGAGCACCATCACCGCGGCCGCCGCCGCGCCCGCGAGGAACATCTCCACGTGGTCGGGCTGGAACGTGTAACCGAACAGGATGTACCGGGCGCTCTCCTCCGTGATGGCCACGACGGCCGCCGCGCCGGCGAGCAGGACCAGTAACAGACCCAGAAAGATCATTTCGTCTCACTCCTCGTCGTCAGAGCGAGATCCCCCTGCCCATCATCCGGCGCGGTATGCCCTGCCCACACGGGCTCGCAGGTCATGATGGCGGTCATGAGACCCGAACCAGGACAGGTGCTGCACTTCTCCGAGGACCCCACCATCGAGCGGTTCGTCCCGCACGTCGCGCCCACCTCACGGCAGAGCGAGCCGTACGTCTGGGCGGTCGACGCCGAACGCTGTCCCTCCTACTGGTTCCCCCGCGCCTGCCCCCGCGCGATGGCGTGGCCCGGACCGCGCACCACGCGGGAGGACGCCGACCGGATCATCGGCGCGGGCTGCGGCGAGCGGGTGCACGCGATCGAGTACGGGTGGCTGAAGGCGATGATGGACGTGCGCCTGTTCGCCTACAGGCTGCCTGCCGACGTCTTCACGCCGCTCGGCGACCCGCCCGCCGCGGTCGTGGCGACCGTGCCGGTGCTGCCGCTGGGCCCGCCCGAGCCGGTCCGCGACCTGTTCGAGCTGCACGAGGAGGCCGGGATCCAGCTCCGCGTGCTGGACAACCTGTGGCGGTTCTGGAACGAGGTGACGGCCAGCACGCTGGAGTTCAGCGGGATCCGGCTCCGGAACGCTCGGCGATGAGCGCCATCAGCGTCTCCAGCGGCATCGAGCCAGGCTCGCGGCGCTCCCTGGCGAACCGGTTGGCCTCCCGCTGGAGCACCTCGTTGGCCGGGGTGGCGATCCCGAGCTCGCGGGCCAGCAGGACGATCTCGCCGTTGAGGTAGTCGGCCTCGATCGACCCGGTCGCCCTGGTCAGGCTCTGCCACGACGAGCCGCCGCCGCGCATGCTGCCGCCGATCGGCAGCAGGTCCACCTGGTCGCGGCGCAGCTCGCGCTCCTCGCGCGGCGTGGAGTAGCAGATGCCGGCCTCCTCCAGCACGTGGGTGCCCTCGCACCTGGCCAGCTCCAGCACCTCCTCCACGCCCGGTTCGTGGCCGACGAGCGCCTCGACGGCGTTGGCCAGGTTGGCGAGCAGCTTGCCGTACTTCCAGCGCATCACCTCGGCCGACGGCAGCGCGACGAACCTGCTGCGGTCGAGGTCGATGGCGATCTGCTTGGCCAGCTCGTCGGAGCCGTGCGGGTAGCAGCCGACGTGCAGCAGCCCCGAGCGCGGCGAGCCGTAGGCGGCCACGGTGCCGGGCTCGGTGTGCAGCGCGGGCAGCCACACGCACATCCCGTAGACCCGCTCGAACCTGCGCAGCGCGGTGCGCTCGTTCTCGACGCCGTTCTGCGCGCACACCACCGGCAGGTGGGTCGGCCACGGGGCGAGCGCGGTCACGGTGTCCTGCGACTTGGTGGCGACGATCAGCACGTCGTCGTCGCGGCACGCCACCGGGCCGTCGGCCGCCGGGATGTCGAGGAGGTCGTCGGAGTAGGGCGTGAGGAGGCGCAGGCCGCGGTTCTTCAGCGTCTCGTAGTGGGCGCCCCGGGCGACCAGGAGCACGTCGTGCCCGCCCTGGAACAGCCGGGCGCCGATCGTGCCGCCCACGGCCCCCGCTCCGATCACGATGTAACGCATGCTTCCGAGCATGTCATCCGCTCGCTCACGAGCGCCACCGAGGTGCCCGAGTCGGCTCGCTAGACGCGCGCCTCTGCGGCCCTGGCCAGGATCTCGTCCACCGTCTGCGCCGGCGTCTGCGCGGAGGTGTCGAGCCACAGCCCCAGGCGGGGCGTGTCGCGGCGCAGTGCCGCGTCGAGCTCGGCGACCGTCCACGCCCCGTAGCCGGTCTTGGCCCGCTCGCGCTCGCGCCGCTCGACGACGGCCGCGCTCGGGGCCAGCACCACCACGTGCAGCGGGCGGGTGCGGATCAGCCCGGCGAACAGCTTCAGGTCCGCGCCGAGCACCACGTCCTGGACGACCGCGGTGAACCCCTCGCCGGCATACAGGTCGGCCGCCGCCGCCGCGATCCGGTAGCGCAGGCGGAGCTGGCGTACGGCCTCCTCCGGCTGGTCGGGCGTCATGCCGACGCCGCCGCTGACCACCATCCGCCGGAAGGCGTCGCCGCGTACGTGCGCCGCCTTCGGCAGCCGCTCGGCCAGCGCCTGCGCCACCGTGGACTTGCCCGACGCGGAGATCCCGGTGATCAGGAACGCGGTCACGCCCCGACCAGCTTCCGCACCCGGTCGGCCCCCACCGCCATCAGCAGCGTGGGCAGCCTGGGCCCGGTGTCGCGGCCCACCAGCAGCCGGTAGAGCAGCGCGAAGAAGGCCCGCTGGGCCGCCTTCACCTCGGGCGTCGGCTTGGCGTCGGGGTCCAGGCCCGCCTGGCGCTTCGGCACCCCGTACACCAGCGTGGTCAGCCCGTCGAGCGACCAGTGCGCGTCGAGGCCGTCGACCAGCATGGCCAGGGCCTCGCGTTCGGCCTCGCCGAGCGAGTCCAGCAGCTCGGCGTCGGGGGCCTCGCGCACGCGGGTGCGCTGCTCGGCAGGCACCTGCGTGTCGATCCACCGCTGCGCCCGGTCGAGCCGGGGCCGCGCCTCCTCCAGCGAGCCGATCGCGTCGACGTCGCCGAGGATGCGCAGGATCTGCGCGGCGTCGCCGGTCGTGACGTCGGCGATGGAGGCCAGCGTGCGGTAGGCGACCGGTCGCGGCGTCACCGGCAGCGGCCCGGCCGCCGTGCGCACCGCCCGGCCGTGCGCCGCCAGCTCGGCGGGCTGCGCCTCGCCGCCGGCGACCTTGCGGCCGAGCGCGTCCCACTCGTCGTAGAGCCGCTGGATCTCCTGGTCGAAGGCGATCTTGAAGGACTGCGAGGGCTTGCGGCGCGCGTACAGCCAGCGCAGCACCGGCGCCTCCATGATCTCCAGCGCGTCGGCCGGAGTCGGCACGTCACCCTTGGAGCTGCTCATCTTGGCCATGCCGGTGATGCCGACGAACGCGTACATCGGCCCGATCGGCTGCTCGCCGCCGAACACCTCGCCGACGATCTGCCCGCCGACGATCCACGCCGACCCGGGCGAGTGGTGGTCGACGCCGGACGGCTCGAACACCACCCCCTCGTACGCCCACCGCATCGGCCAGTCGACCTTCCACACCAGCTTGCCCCGGTCGTGCTCGGCCAGCCGCACCGTCTCGCCGAACCCGCACTCGCACGTGTAGGCCAGCTCCGTGCTGTCGTCGTCGTAGGCGGTCACCGTGGTCAGGTCGCGCTCGCACAGCTCGCAGTAGGGCTTGTACGGGAAATAGCCCTCGCGCTGCTGCGACCGGTAGCGGGCCAGGACGGCGTCGATCCGCTCCCGCTCGCGCATCGCCAGCAGGATCTGCTCCCGGTAGGCGCCCGAGGTGTACTGCTCGGTCTGGCTGATGCCCCGGTATTCGACGCCCAGCTCGGCCAGCGCGGCCTCCATCGGCGCCTTGAAGTGCTCAGCCCAGGACCCGTACGGGCTGCCGGGAGGCGCGGGCACCGAGCTCAGCGGCTTGCCGATGTGCTCGGCCCACGACGGGTCGACCCCCGCGGGGACGCGGCGGAAGCGGTCGTAGTCGTCCCACGACAGCAGGTGGACGCACGCGTGGCCGCGCCGCCTGATCTCGTCGGCCACCAGGTGCGGGGTCATCACCTCGCGCAGGTTGCCCAGGTGAATCGGCCCCGACGGGCTCAGCCCCGAGGCGCACACGATCGGTTTGCCCGGCGCGCGACGCTCCGCCTCGGAGATGACCTCGTCCGCGAATCGGGAGACCCAGTCGGCCTCCGTGCTGTCAGCAGCGCTCATCGCGCCATTCTTGCGGCTCGGCGGCCCGGCCGCCAACGCGTTCGCCCCCGTCAGGTCAGTTCCACGCGCCCGAGCGGGCTCTCCAGGACCGCATGGAGCGCCACGGGCGCCCCCGCCTCGACGTCCAGCTCCACGTCCAGGGCGCGCAGCCGGGCCAGCAGCAGCGGCGGCTCCGGCACGGTCGCCCTGAAGGCCGTCAGCTTCACCTGCGGAAGCCCCGACGCGGCCGGATGCGGCGTGGCGCCCCAGTCGATGAGGAACGGCACCGGATCCACCCGCCCCGGCTCGTCCCAGCGGGTCAGCCGCCACTCCAGCAGCCGCCCGTCGGGGGTCCGGCGCGACATCGGCTCCACGTCGCCCGGGTCGTACCCCCGCGCCCGCGCCTGCCGTACGGCCGCCCCGATGTCGTCGGGGTGCACCGCCCACCCCGCCAGCCGGGGCACGTCGAGCAGCTCCAGCTCGGCCGCCCGCCGCCGCGTCGCCGGGTCGGCCGCCGGGTCCGGCCCGATGATCTCCAGGTACGCGGACGGTCCCAGTCCGACCAGGTAGTTCGCGGTGCCGCCCGGATGGCTGCCGCCCGCCACCGGGGTCACGCCGGTCCTGTCACCGAACTCGGCCACGGCCGCGGTCAGATCGGGCACCGCGTACAGCAGATGGTCCAGTCGACGATCGATCAAGGTCGGCCCCTCCCATGTCGGCGTAGAGCCATCCAAGTCCGGCATGGGCGGCGCGGCAATCACCGCCGCGCTACTCGCCGGTCACGCCGTCGATGCGCTCACGCAGCAGGTCGGCATGGCCGTTGTGGCGCGCGTACTCCTGGATCAGGTGAACCAGGATGCGCCGGTGGGACACCTCGTTGCCGTCGCGCCGCCGCTTGGCGATCGCGTCCAGCGGCAGCGCCGCCGACACCTGCCGGGCCCGCTCGATCTCCGCCCGCCAGGTGGCGAACGCCTCCTCGGCCGAGGCGTCGTCCACGTCCTCGAAGTCGGCGTCCTGGCGCTCCTGCTTGCCGTAGAGCAGCGGCACGTCCTCGTCGTCGATCATCCGCCGGAACCAGGCCCGCTCCACGTGCGCCATGTGCCGCACCAGCCCCAGCAGCGACATCCCCGACGGCGGCACCGCGCGCCGCCTGAGCTGCTCCTCCGACAGGCCCGCGCACTTGGCGGCCAGCGTCTCACGATGCCAGTCGAGCCAGCTGTAGAGGATCGCGCGCTCGTCACCGTCGAAGATCGGAGGAGTCCTGGTCTCTGCCATGGACGCCCACCCTACCGAGTGGTGATCACCAGGTACGGGACGGTCCCCGAGCCCAGGCCGCCGATCGCCGTGCCCACCCCGCCCGACTCCGCCAGCCCCACGCTCGCCGGGCCGCCGACCTTCGGCCGGAAGTAGCCGGTGAGGTTCAGCTTCACCCAGGCGCCGTTCACGCCCACTGCCGGGAACTCGCCGAGCTGCGCCCCGAGCTGCGGGCGCGTGTCGAAGGTGACCCCGGCGTTCCAGCCGTTGCCCATCGCGTACGCCATCGCCGCGCCCTGAGTGTCGACCGAGTCGTCGACCCGCATGTGCGCGTGCAGCACGACGGAGGCGATCCGGTCCGGCTTAACCTTGACCCGGCTGAGGTCGAAGCGGAAGTACGTCTCGCGGTAGAAGCCCGGGTTGCCGTTCTTGACCTTGCAGACCTGGCAGGCGGGGAACGACTTGGCGGAGTAGCCGCCGCCCCGGACCATGTTCGTCAGCGTGGCGGGCACCCGCAGCGTCCGGGGGCCGCTCTCCGGCTCGGCCTCCGGCTCCGGGGTCGCCTTGGACCCGACCGTCAGGGGGAGCGCGGCCACCTTGGCCGAGCCGTTCATCGTCACCTTGACCGTGATGCGGACCCGGCCCTCCTTCAGCACCGTCACCTGGCCGTCAGGGCTGACGGTGGCCACGCGCGGGTCGGCGCTGTGGAAGTCCAGGTCCGCGCGGGCCAGGCGGGCCGGGCGGCCGTTCGACAGGCGGCCGGTCACCTTGAGGCGGAACGTCTGGCCCGGCGCGTGGACCTTCGCGTCTGTCGAGAGGGAGACCTTGGCGAGGGTGGGCTTGCCGGCCTTCGCCGACGGCTCGGGCGAGGCCGAGCTCGACGCGGGCACGACGGGCTCGGTAGCGGTGGCGACGGCGAGGGCGCCGGGTGTGACGGTGGCGGTGGGCACCGCCGTCGCGGGGGCGAACCCGCCGGTGAGATGGACGGCGGCCACGGCGGCGGCCGACGCGGTGACCACGGCGGCCCCCGCGACCACCCAGCGCCGCGACGACCTGCGGCTCGGCCTGGTGTGGAGCGGTTGGTCCTGATGGGCGTACGACGGCGGGCCGGGCATCCCGGGCACCGGCCCGCTGCCGGGGGCCTGCGGTGCGCTGCCGGGAACGTGTGGCGCGCTGACCGGTGTCTGCGGGCCGGGTGGGGGCGGGCCGTGCGGCGTGGGGCCGAGGGTCTGCGGGGTGGGGCCGACGGGGTGTGGTGGTGCGGGGGCCGGTGGCGGGACGGCGGTCGCCGGCTCGGTCACCGGGAGCGCGAGCGCCCGCTGCACCTGCTGCAACTCCCGGACGAAGGCCCAGGCGTCCTGCGGCCGCCCGCCCGGGTCCTTGGACATCGCCCGCTCGACCAGGACGCGCAGCGGCGCGGGAACGGCGTGCTCCGGCAGCGGCGGCAACGGCTGCCTGAGCACCCTGAGCAGCAGCGGCGCCACCCCGGCATCGGCCGGATCATGGTAGGCGGGCCGCCCGGCCAGCAACTGGTAGAGCGTCGACCCGAGCGCGTACACGTCCGAGCGCACGTTCTGCGGCGAGCCGTTGAGCACCTCCGGCGCCGCGTGGTGCGGGGTGAACGTGAGCGTGTTGGACGAGAGCTGCCCCACGTCCAGCATGCGGGCCACGCCGAAGTCGGCCAGCGCGGGCTCGCCGTACTTGGAGACGAGGATGTTCTGCGGCTTGATGTCGCCGTGGAAGACCCCGGCGTCGTGCACGGCCGCGAGCGCGCCCGCCACCTTGACGCCGATCCGCAGCACCTCGTGCGGCGGGAGCGCTCCCGCCCGGCTGTGGAGGCTCCCGCCTTCGTGGAAGTCCATGACGATGTACGGCCGGCCGGCGGCGGTCGTGCCGGTGTCGAGCGCGGCCACGATGTTCGGATGGTCGCTCAGCCGCCCCATGACCTCCAGCTCCCGCCGGAAGTTGCGCAGCGCCCGCTCGTCCACGTCGGCCACCGACAGGATCTTCACGGCGACCACCCGGCCGACCCGCTCGTGCAGGGCGCGGTAGACCACGGCGAAACCGCCCTGGCCCACGGGCTCGATGAGCTGGTAGCCGGGAATCTGCTCCCGAGGATCCCCCATTGTCACCCGACAGATAGTGGCATATCGGAAAATCTTTGTCAGGGATCCCGCGCCCTCAGGCGCGTCATTGAATTCCGTCGGCAGCCCGGCAAGGGCGGAATAAAGGAAAAGCAAGCTTGCGTTTTACGGGTGGTCAGTCCTCGGCCACTGCCTGCTTGACGATCCGGGCGATGCGGGCCTCGTCGTCCGGGGTCAGGTCGGTCAGGGCGAAGGCGGTGGCCCACATGTTGCCGTCGTCCAGCCGCGCGTCGTCGTTGAAGCCGAGCGTCGCGTACCTCGACTTGAACTTCTGCGCGCTCTGGAAGAAGCAGACGATCTTGCCGTTCCTGGCGTACGCCGGCATCCCGTACCAGAGCTTGGGGGTGAGGGCGGGGGCGTTGGTCTTGACGAGGTCGTGGATGCGCTCGGCCAGGAAGCGGTCGGAGTCCTGCATTTCGGCGATCTTGGCGAGGACGTCGCTCTCGCCGTCGGCCTTGGTGGCGCGCGAGCCGCGGCGGGCGGCCTTCTTGAGCTCCTGGGCGTGCTCCTTCATCGCGGCCCGCTCCTCGTCCGAGAAGCCCTCGAACCCGGTGCCGCCGGTCTTGTCCTTGGTGTCGTTGGTGTTCGCCATTGCGAGGTTCCTCCCGTACATGTCCTTCTGGGTGACTCTCATGTTAGGGAGGCAGGGAGACGGGCCGCTTCTCGAAAACTGATCGATGACCGCCTCGCCTCGGACCGCCTGCGTCAGCGCCGGCGCCCGCCCCTGCGGCTCATCAGCGCGCCGATCAGCATCCCGATGCCCACGCACACCACCAGCGTGATCCACAACGGCGCGGTCACCACGATCATGAACAACTGGATCGCCGCATCCTGCCGGTTCTGCAGGATGAACACGATCGCCAGCACCAGGAGCGCCAACGCCACCCACACCCGAGGCGGCACCGACCCCAACGGGCTCGTCGGCCTCTGCTCTGTCATGATGTCCCCCGAACTGTGAAGCCCCTCCACGCAGGCCATACCCGCATTGCCCCGGCCTCGACCACGAGCCTCGTGGGTCAGGGGCGTTCGCGCTCCCACTGGTCGAGGAGCTTGGGGAACTCGCGGCCCATGAAGCCGTACAGGTCGCGCATCCGCTCCAGCCTGGCCCGGCTCGCGGGGTTGTCCCCGGCCACGGCCAGGCCCTGCTCGGCGAGTTGGGCGAACGCGGAGAACTCCGCCATCTTCGCCCGGAACGCGCGCCCGAACACGTCCTCCGTCAGCCGGTAGTGGTCGCGGCGGCCCCGGGGCGGCCGGAAGCGTTCGACGAGCCCGCCGCGTTCGAGCTGGCCGAGGGCCACGCTCATGCTGCTCTTGGCCACGCCGAGCCGGTCGCACAGCCCTGGGGCGTCGGCGGAGTCGTCCGGATCGACCAGCAGCACGCCGATGACCCGCCCCGCCGTGCGGCTGAGCCCCAGCCGCTCGAAGTAAAGCCCCGCACTCTCCACGAACTCCTCAGCACCGGCCACCCCTCGATTCTATTCTGTTCGGATCGTTCCGAACAGAATAGAATCCCCGGCATGCTGTCCATCGCCATCACCGGCGCCAACTCCGGGATCGGCCTGCGCGCCGCCCGCACCCTCGCCGCCGCCGGCCACCACGTGCTGGCGCTCTGTCGGGACCTCGACCGAGGCCGCGCCGCGCTGGCCGAGATCAACGCCCACGCCGCGCACCCGGCCACCCTCGTCCAGGCGGACCTGTCGTCCCCGGACTCCATCGAGGCCGCCGCCGACCAGCTCACCCGGACCGCCGGCCACCTCGACGTGCTCGTCAACAACGCCGCCGTCTTCGACCAGACGCTGCGCGAGCCCCGCTTCACCGCCGACGGCCACGAGCTGTTCTGGGCCACCAACCACCTGGGCCCCTTCCTGCTCACCGCCCGCCTCAGCCCGCTGCTCGCCGCCGCCGCCCGCCCGCGGGTGATCAACGTGGCCAGCAAGGGGCTGCTCTCGATGCCGCGCATCCGCATCCGGTTCGACCAGCTCGACGATCCGAGCTGGTTCACCCCGACCCGCGCGTACTACCACGCCAAACTCGCCCAGATCATGACAACCATGACCCTGGCCGAGAGGGCGGAGAAGGCCGAGAAGGAGGAGAAGGCCGAGAGGGCACAAAAGGGTGCGGGTCGCCTGGAGGTCGCCTGCGTGCGCGTTCCCGCCGTCCGGCTCGACGCCGGCCGGGTGGCCGCCATGCCGTGGCTGCTGCGCACCCTGTACGCGCCGAAGAACCGCATGGCCGTCCCCGCCGAGCGCCTCGGCGACACCTACGCCCGCCTGGCCACCGGCGACGGACCCCTGCCCGGCCCGTACGTGGACGAGGACCTGCGCCCGGTCCGCGCGCCGGCCTTCGCCTACGACGAGCCGGCCCGCGAGCGGCTGTGGGCGGCCTCCCAGGCCGCCACCGGCAACCCCGCCTGGGCCTGGTGACCCCGCCTGGGCCTGGTGACCCCCGGCTACCAGTGGGCGGGCCGGTACGCCGCGCCCCAGCCGGTCGCCTGCCAGGTGCCGGCGTGCGGTCGCAGGCGTGAGCTGTGGTCCTCCCAGGTCGTCGGCTCGCGCGTCCAGGCCCGTTCCGCCGCGGCCGGGAGGCGGGGGAGCAGCAGGAACGCCAGGTCGTCGAAGCCGTCGACGGTCTCCGACCAGATCGCCGCCTCCACGCCGGCGATGCGCACGTCCAGCCCCGCCACCAGCGATTCGGGGGTCCAGTCGAACATCTGCCGGAGGGTCTTGGCCGGGTAGTCGCGGAAGCCGAGCCGGGCCCGGCGCGCCTCCCCGTCGGCGTCGGCGGCGGGTTCCGCGTAGGGGCGGTCGAGGTAGAGCACGTCGCTGGACGAGAGGAGCACCGGCAGCCCGGCGGCCGCGGCGGCGGGGCCGTCGCCGGGCGCGAGCGCGAACAGCTCCACCAGCTGGTCGACGAACCGGTGCGCGGACTCCGGCAGCTCGGCCTTCTTCGCGTCGGCGTCGATGCTCGTCTCCGCGCCGATCCACAGCTGCACGAGGTCGCCGGGGCCGAGCGCGCCGGCGCGTACCGCCTCCTGCCAGGCGACCACCCGGCTGCCGGCCGCGTGCGCCGCGCGGACGGCCAGGCCGACCGCCCTGGTGTACGCCTCGAACGGCATGCCGAACGGCTCGTCGCCGCCGATGTGGACGAACCGGGCGCGGGACGCCTGGACGAACTCGGTGACGGTCTCGGCGATGAACGACTCGGCCCCCGGCGCCGCGGGGTCCACGTAGCCCAGCCGGGCGGCCATCCCGCCCTCGGTGAGCTCCGGATAGGCGCGGGTGGCGGCGAGCGAGTGGCCGGGCAGGTCGACCTCGGGCAGGATCGTCACCCCGCGCGTCTCGGCGAACGCCGTCAGCTCGTCCAGGTCGCGCCGGGTGATCAGCTCGCCGGGCGAGGTCGCGTCCAGCCCCGGGCGGGCCGCGGACTGCAGCCGCCAGCCGTCGGAGTCGGTGAGGTGCAGGTGCAGCACGTTCAGCTTGTAGCGGGTCAGCAGGTCGACGACGCGGCGGATCTCGTCCACGCCGAACGGGTGCCGTACGACGTCGACCATCAGCCCGCGCCACGCCAGGCGGGGCCCGTCGGCGATCCGGCCCACGGGCAGCCGGCCGGCCGAGCCCTCCGCGAGCTGGACGAGCGTCGCGGCGCCGCGCAGGACCGCCTGGGGGGTCGGCCCGGTCACCGTGACCTCGCCGGGGGCGATCGTGATCGTGTGCCGCTCGTCGGGCGCGGCCTCGTCCGGGGCGATGCCGTCGGCGGGCGGCACGTCGGCGGGGGCCGCCCCGAGCCGGAGCGTGATGCGCAGCGGCGGCGCGTCGCCGGTCCCGGCGGTGCGGGCGAGCTCGGCCCGGAGCCAGTCGCGGGCCGCCTCCAGCGGGGCCTCCGCCTCGATGACGACGCGGGCGGGGTCGAGGACCGTCGTCGTGGTGTCGTCAAGCGTGACCGCGTGCGGCCACGGCACCAGCGCAGGCGGGGTCATCGGCGGCCCCCCAGCAGCCCGGCCAGCGCCGGAATGCCGGCCACGGTGTCTTGGAAGCGCCGGGCGATGAGGCCCAGCCCCTCCTCGGTCGGGTGCAGGCCGTCGCCCAGCAGCCCGGCGTCGTCCTCGCCCAGCAGCGTACGGCCGTCCACCAGGTGCAGATGGGAGTCGTCGCGGTCGGCGCGCGCCCGTTCGAGGATGCGCCGGGTCCCGGCCAGCGTGAGGGCGCCGTCGTCGCTCTCCAGGGCCCGGACCGCGCCCGCGGCCCGGCCGTCGCGGTCGACCGTCGGCCCCGGCGTGTGCTCGTGCGCCGGGCAGGCGATCGCGGTGACGAGGACGATCGGCGTGTCCGGATGGCCGTCACGGATCAGGTCGAGGAAGCCGTGCACGGCGGGCAGCATCGCCCGGGCGCGCATCGAGTCGACGTTCACGAGGTTGATCCCCACTTTCAGGGTGATCAGGTCGGCGGGGGCGTCCCTGATCATGCGGGCGACGAACGGGTCCAGTTGCGCGTTGCCGCCGAAGGACAGGTTGCGCAGCCGCCAGCCGGTGGCGAGGGCGACCCGCGCCGGCCAGGTGCGGTCGGGGGCGGACGCCTCCAGCCCGTGGCTGATGGAGCTGCCGTAGTGGATCCAGCGCGGCGCGCCGTCGGGCGGCGCGGGCGTGACCGGCGCGTCGGCGTCCAGGCTGACGACTTCGACCGCGCAGTCGTGCGGCAGCAGGATCTCGACGTGCTTCTCCCGGCCGTCGGGGACCAGAGCCATCGACACGTCGGACGGGCCCCGGCGCTCGGCTCCGGCGATCCGGTGGCCGGCGTCCATGATGACGACGTCGCCTTCGGGGATCGCCACGTGCTCGGCCACCACGCCGTCGACGACCAGCGCGAGCAGGTGCGGCCGGGCGGGCTCGACCCCGGCCGGCCGGACCGACCGGGTGTGCAGGCGCAGGGTCAGCAGGGTCGCGCTGGTCGTGAACCGGAGCGAGACGCCGGTGGGCGCCTGCTCCATGAGCTCGAACCAGGTGTCGTCGTGCTGGGCGCGCGCCCACGGCGGCAGCCGGCGCGGACGCAGCCCGCCGTGGTGCCCCGGGTCGAGCGCCGCCGCGCCCTCGATGAGCCGGGCCAGCTCGGTCACGACGCGGCCCCCTGGCGGAGGGTCGCCTCCGGGTCGCGGACGAGCCGCGCGTACCAGCGGGCGCTGGGCTTGACCGTACGCCGGAACGTGGTCCGGTCGACCGAGACGAGGCCGAAGGTCGGCTCCCACGAGCCCCACTCGTAGTTGTCCAGGAGCGACCAGTGCAGGTAGCCGCGCACGTCGATGCCGTCGGCCAGCGCGTGGGCCAGGCCCAGCACGGCCTCGCCCGTGTACGCGATCCGCTCGTCGTCGTCACCGGTCGCGATGCCGTTCTCGGTGACGAGCAGCGGCGTCGAGCCGCCGAGCCGGGCGGCGGTGTGGCGGACGGTGTCCTCCAGGGCGCGGGGGTAGTACTCCCAGCCCATCATCGTGCGCCGGTCGTCCGGGCCGGGGACGATCAGGCCCCGCTCGCCCGCGCGCATGCGGCTGTAGGCCTGCACGCCGAGGAAGTCGTCGCCCTTGGCCACGTCGATGTACTGGTCGTCGATCAGGTAGGACATCTCGGCGGTGCGGTCGGGGCCGGCGCCGTGGTCCTGGACGTTCTGGTTCGCCACCGTCCATCCGGATCTGAGCCCGGGGACGGACGCGAGCAGTTCGCGGGCCGCCTCGTGCGCGCGGGTCAGCGCGGCGGTCACGCCGGGGTCGGGCACGACGAACGCGGGCACCTCCCCGTCGGCGGCGTGCCTGCGGCGGGCGACCATCATGGCGACCATGTTGGGCTCGTTGATCGTGCAGACCCAGCGGACGCCGTCGAGGATCGGCAGCACGGCCCGGACGTACTCGGTGAAGTGCGTGAGCGCCTCGCCGGAGGTCCAGCCGCCCTCGGCGCGCAGCCACGCGGGGTTGGTGAAGTGGTGGAGCGTCACGACGGGAGTCAGGCCGCGCTCGGCGCATCCTTCGATGACGCGGCGGTAATGGTCCAGCATCGCCGCCGAGGGGTGGCCGGGCGCGGGGACCACGCGGGCCCACTCGACGCTGAACCGGTAGGCGTTGAGGCCGAGGTCGCGGGCGATGTCGAGGTCTTCCGGCCAGCGGTGGAAGCTGTCGCAGGCGTCTCCGGACCGGTCGCGCAGGGTTCCCGATCCGTCGTTCTCCGCGTGCCAGAGGTCGCTGCCGACGTTGTTGCCCTCCACCTGGTGCGCAGCCGTCGAGGCCCCCCAGAGGAAGCCGTCCGGGAAGGCCACCGGGTGCGGGGTCGCCATGTTCACTCCTGTCGGGGATGTCGTCATTTGAGGCCCATGGTGGCGATGCCCTGCACGAAGTAGCGCTGCAGGGACACGAACAGGGCCAGGATGGGGGTGATGATCAGTACGGCGCCGGCGAGCAGCGTGCCGTAGTCGGTCGCGTACTGACCGGTCGAGTAGAGCGAGAGCGCGACCGGCAGCGTGTACATCTCCTCGGTCTGGCTGGCCACGAGCGGCCAGAGGAAGTTGTTCCACGAGCCGAGGAAGGTGAGGATGCCGAGCGTCGCCAGCGCGGGCCCGCACAGCGGGAGCACGATGCGGGTGAAGATCCGCAGCTCGGACGCGCCGTCGATGCGTGCCGCCTCCAGCAGCGAGTCCGGGATGTCCAGCATGAACTGGCGCATCAGGAAGACGCCCACCGGCTGGGTGAGGAACGGCAGGACCAGGGCCGCGTACGAGTCGAGGATGCCCATCTTGGCGACGATCACGAACAGCGGGACGAAGGTCACCACGCCCGGCACCATGATCGTCACCAGGACGACGCCGAGCAGGATCCGCTTGCCGGCGAAGTCCATCTTGGCCAGCGCGTAGCCGACCATCGAGCAGAACAGCAGGTTGCCGAGCACGGTGATCACCGCGACGACCAGGCTGTTGGTGAAGAACGTGCCGAAGTTCAGCTCGGTCAGCCAGCGGGTGAAGTTGCCTCCGGTGGGGGACTGCGGCCACCACGTCGGCGGGTCGGCGAAGATCTCGTCCTGCGTCTTGAACGAGCCCAGCACCATCCAGGCGAACGGCGCGAGCCACGCCACCAGGCCGGCGGTCAGCACGACGTACGTGAGGGCCCGGGCTGACAGGAGTTTGGTCATGTCGATCTCCTGAGCAGGCGGAACTGCAGGATGCTGACCGCCGCGATGACGACGAACATGATGTAGCTCGCTGCGGACGCCTTGGCGAAGTCGCCGAAGCCGAAGGTGTTGAACGTGTAGTACGTCATGGAGAGCGTGGAGCTGAGCGGGCCGCCCTGCGTCATCACGAAGGCTTCCTCGAAGAACTGCAGGTAGCCGACCGAGATGAGCACGCTGCCCAGCAGCATCGTGGGCCGCAGCAGCGGCAGCGTGACGCTGCGCAGGCGGCGCCAGCGCCCGGCGCCGTCCATCTCCGCGGCCTCCCTGACGTCGGTGGGGATGGCCTGCAGCCCCGCCAGGAAGATGATCATCAGGGTGCCGGTGTTGCGCCAGACGGCCATCAGGATCAGCGACGGCAGCGCCCAGGTGGTGCTGTTCAGCCAGTCGGGACCCTCGATGCCGACCAGGGCGAGGACCATGTTCAGCAGGCCGTCGCGGGCCAGGATGTAGCGCCAGATGACCGAGACGGCGACGACGCTCGTGACCACCGGCGCGTAGAAGGCGACGCGGTAGATCGGCCGCAGCCGCCGGATGCCGGAGTTGAGCGCCAGCGCCAGCCCCAGCCCGAGCGCCACGGTCACGGGGATGCCGACGATCACGAACAGCGCGGTCACCCAGGCGGCGTTCTGGAACTCGGGGTCGGAGAGCACGTTCGCGTACTGCTCGAACCCCACGAAATCGACGTTGAACGGCGACTGGATGTCCTGCGCCGTCATGTCGGTGAACGAGAAGCCGATCGAGCTGGCGATCGGCAGGATCATGAACACCGCGAAGACGACCACGAAGGGCGCGGTGAACAGCCAGGCGATCAGCGTCTGCCGGCGGCGGCGCTCGGAGTTCGCCCCGCCGGCCCGGCGGGCGCGCACGTCATGGGACGCGCGCACCCGTCCGGGCGCTGTCGAAGGTGTGGATCGCGACACTGCTCAGGACACCCCGATGCCGTCGGCCTGCTTCTGGAGCTGCCGCAGCGCGTCGGACACCGGCTTGCCGCCCTTGACGATCTGCTCGATCGCGGCGTCGCCCGCCGCGCCGACCTTGTCGAAGCTGACGACCTGCGGCGGCGCCTTGGCGGTCTTGAGCTGCTCGGCGAACGCGGCCAGCGTCGGGTCGGAGACGAGGGCCGGGTCCTTCCAGGCGCTCTCGATCGACGGCAGGTCGCCGCTGACCTTGTACCAGGCGGCCTGGGTGTCGGCCTGGCTGAGCCACTGCACCAGCTTCCAGGCGGAGTCCGGGTTCTTGGCGCCCTTGAAGACCACCAGGTTCGCGCCGCCGACGAACGAGGTCGAGCTCTTGCCGGCCGGCAGGGGCACGGTCGTGTACATGCTCGCGAACTTCTCGCCGCCGGCCTGAGCGATGGCGCCGCGCAGGAACGGGCCGGCGACGAGCATGGGCGTCGCGCCCGTCATGAAGTCCTTCACCGCGGCGGCGGGAGCCGTGTCGGCGTTCGGGTCGGCGATGCCCTTCTCGAAGTACGAGGCCAGGTACTCGAAGGCGGAGGCGAACTCCGGGGTGTCGAGCGTCCAGGCGCTGCGGTCGGCGTTCATGAGCTCGGCGCCGTTGGACCACGCCATCCAGAGCGCCGACTGGAACGACCCGGTCGTGCCCGCGGGCAGCCGGATGCCCCACTTGGCCCCGGCCTTCTTCTGCAGGTCGGCGGCCATCTGCTGGAGCTCTTCCCAGGTGGCCGGCGGCTTGTCCCAGCCTGCCTTCTCGGCCAGGTCCGTCCGGTAGTAGAGCGCACGCACGTCGACGTACCAGGGCACTTCGAGGAGCTTCCCGTCGATCGTGCCCGTCGAGACGGACCCCGGGTACATGCCGGAGGTGTCGATGGCGTCGGGCACGGGCGCGAAGGCGTCCTTGAAGACCGGCAGGCCGGGCATCATCGCCAGGTCTGGAACGTTCCCGGCGGCGATGGCGGTCTGGAACTTCTGGTAGGCCGAGTCCCACGGCATGGCCGTCACGTCCACGGTGACGCCCGGGTTGTCGGCCTCGAACTTCTTGACGAACTCGGGCAGGAGCTCGCCCTCGTTGCCCATCGCCCACATGGTGATCTTGCCGGTCGCCTTGGCCGCGACGGTGGACGACGGCTGGGCCTGCCCGCCGCCGGCCTCTTCGGCGCGGCCACAACCGGTGAGCGCCGTCGCCGCGACGATCGCGGCCAGGGCGGCCACTGTCGATCTGTATCGCACGGCCAGTTCCTTCCTGTTGACCTGCATGCCTCCCCCGAGTGGATGCGAATTTATGCGCTTAACAAGCCAAGAAGCCAGCCCCATTGCGCAATCGAGATAAAACTCTTCAGCGACACCCGCAGCTACGGCCGATCACCGTGCGCGTCGGAAGCACGTACGACGTGGGGTGGGAGAGCCCGGCGGCCGTGTCGGTCAGGATGCGCACGGCCAGCCGCCCCATCGACGCGAACGGCTGCCTGACCGTGGTCAGCGTCGGGTCGGAGAGCCGGCCGGCGATGATCCCGTCGAAGCCTGTGACCGCGACGTCGTCCGGCACCCGGATGCCGTGGCGGGCCAGCAGGTCGATCACCGTGAGCGCGAGCTGGTCGGTGGCGCACACCAGCGCGTCGGGCAGGTCGCCGGCCGTGATGGCCGCGCGCAGCGAGCGCAGGCTGTCACGGGTGAGCGCCGTCGTGTCGAACGGCTCATCCGGGACCGGCAGCCCGTGCGCGGCCAGCGCCGCCTGGAACCCGGCGAACCGGGCGCCGATGTCGGGGGCGGCCAGCTCGCCCAGGAACACCAGCGTCCGATGGCCGTGCTGCCCGATCAGGTGGTCGACGAGCTCGCGCACGGCGTCCTCGTTGGAGACCGTGATGTGGTGCAGGGGGTCGTGCATGGGCGGGCTGCTGAAGATCACCACCGGGACGCCGCGCCCCACGTGTTCCAGCAGGTCACGCGCCGCGCCGCCGGGGAAGATCGCCAGCCCGTCGACGCTGCCCGCCAGGTCGATGCTGCCCAGCGAGTCACGGCTGGCCCCCGACCCGAGCATCACCGAACGGCCCAGCCGCCGCGCCTCCAGCTCGAAGCCGCGCTGGATCTCGTCCACGTAGAGAGGGAAGCGCCGCACGTCGCCGAGGCCGTCGAGCTCCTTGGCCACCAGGGTGTCGAGATCCAGGGCCGGGGCGCTGAGGTCGGACGGCAGGAACATGTCGAAGGCGTACAGGCCGAGCGCCTGCGAGCGGCCCTTCGCCAGCCCGCGCGCGCTGCCGCTCGGCACGTAGCCGAGGACCCGCGCGGCCTGGAGGACCAGCTCCCGCGTCTCCGGGCGGACCCGCTCCGGCTGCCGGAACGTGTGCGAGACCGTCGCGATGGAGACGCCCGCGCGCTCGGCGACGTCGTAGACGGTCGTCCTCTGCGCCACCGGACCATCACCCGCCTCTCGCTTGCGATCCGATCGTATCCGCTCGGGCAGATCTTGACGCTGCGGGCTCCGTGTGGCAAAACTTACCGCCTGGTAGGAAACTGCGGTCCGCCGCCTCCTGCCCTCACCCCCCCGTCCAGTGAAGGTGGCCATGCTCGCAACCAGCCGACGGCTCAGGAACACCTCCCTCGTGATCGCCCCAGCACTCGCGGCAGCACTCGCCTCGGCGGTCGTCGCGGCACCGCCCGCGCACGCCGCCACCGGCCATTACGTGGCCCTCGGCGACTCCTACACCGCGGGCCCCGGAATCCCGAACCAGACGGACGCGAACTGCGGCCGGTCCGACCGGAACTACCCCACGCTGACGGCGGCCGGGTTACCCGCGGCCGCGTTCACCGACGCGAGCTGCGCCGGGGCCACCACGGCGCACATGACCGCCTCGCAGGGCACCGCGCCGCCCCAGCTCGACGCGCTCCGGCTGGACACCGGCCTGGTCACGCTGGGGATCGGCGGCAACGACATCGACGTCAGCGGCATCATCGCCCGCTGCGTCATCCTCGGGAAGCTCAACCCGTGGGGCTCGCCGTGCAAGACCAGCTACACCGTGGCCGGCATCGACCCGATCGGCGGGCGGATCGCCGCCACGGGCGACAAGGTCGACGCCGTGCTCCAGGAGATCAAGCGCCGCTCCCCGGCCGCCGACGTCCTCGTCGTCGGCTATCCGGTGATCATGCCGGACGACGGGAGCAACTGCTACTCGACCGTCCCCATCGCCAAGGGTGACGCGCCCTGGCTGCGGGACGTGGAGAAGCGCCTCAACGCCATGCTCGCCGCCCGCGCCGCCGCCAACGGCGCCACGTACGTCGACACCTACGCCGGCTCGGTGGGCCACGACCTGTGCAAGCCGCTCGGCGTGCGGTGGATGGAGCCGATGGAGGGCGTCGACTCGGTCGGCCTCCACCCCAACGCCGCAGGCCACGAGGCCATGGCCGCCGCCGTCCAGGCCACCGCCGCCCAGGCCGGAGCCGCCCGGACCGCGGCCGTGCAGGAGGCCGCCCAGTAGGGCGTCAGCGGGGCTCGCCGGCGCCGAGCGGGTCCCGGTCCGCGCCGGCCGCGGGCACCGTGCCGCGGCCGGCCGCGATCGAGACGATCACCTGGCCGGTCGCGGCGACGCACATCAGCGCGAGCGGCGCCTCCCACCCGGAGCTGACGGTGTGCAGCAGCCCGAAGACCACCGGGCCCGCCGCCGCCACCAGGTAGCCGATCGACTGCGCCATCGCCGACAGCTCGCCCGCGCCGGTCGCGTCGTGGGCGCGCAGGCTGAGGAAGGCCAGCGCGAGCACCAGGCACGCGCCACCGGCCAGCCCCAGGACGACCGTCCACGCCAGCACCCAGCCGGGCGCCACCAGCAGCCCGGCATAGCCGGTCAGCAACGCCGCCGAGCTCACGGCGGCCACCGCGCGCTGGTCGCGCGCCCACCGCAGCGCGATCGGCACCGCCAGGCTGGTCACCAGCGCGACCGCCTGGTAGAGGAACAGCAGCCACCCGGCCGTCGCCGCGCCGACCCCGCTGTCCTGGAACACCTGGGGCAGCCACGTCACGGCGACGTAGAAGCCCAGCGACTGCAGGCCCATGAACGCCGTGACCGCCCAGGCGAGCGGCGAGCGCCACGGCAGCCGCCGCCGGCGGACCGTCCCATCGGCCGGCCGCGCGGCGCGCACCTGCGGGAACCACAGCGCCACGGCCACCAGCGCGGGCACGATCCAGCAGCCCAGCGCGGTGTACCAGCCGCCCGGGGCGGCCTCGGCGATCGGCACCGCGACGCCGGAGGCCACCGCGGCGACACCGCCCATCACCGTGGCGTACGCGCTGGTCAGCAGCCCCACCCTGTCCGGGAAGTCGCGCTTGATCAGGCTCGGCAGGATCACGTTGCCCACCGCGATCCCCGCGCCGATCAGCACGGTCCCGGCGAACAGGGCGCCGGCCGACGGGATCCACCGCACCGCGATCCCGAACGTCATCACCAGGAGCGCGCCCCAGAGCAGCCGCTCGGGCCCCCACCGCGCCGCCATGCGCGGGACCACCGGTGACACCGCCGCGAACGCCAGCAGCGGCAGCGTCGTCAGCAGCCCCGCCACGGCCGGAGCCAGCCCCAGATCGGCCTGGACGCGATCCAGCAGCGGCCCGACGCCGGTCAGGCTCGGCCGCAGGTTCGCGGCCACCACCAGCAGTCCCCACACCAGGAGCGCCTGGCCGGACCGTCCCCCCGCCCGTTTCGACATGATGCCGACCTTTCCTGCATAATCGGAATAAGGATTCCGGATTCCGTACGGAAGTCTAGTCAGGGGATCGTTCGAGATGTCAACACCGCAGGCCCGCCGCAAGCCGCGCACCGACGCCGAGCGCAACCGCGACCGCGTCCTGGAAGCGGCACGCGCGTTGTTCGCCGAGAGCGGCCACGACGTGCAGATGTCGGAGGTCGCGCGGGCGGCGGGCGTCGGCGTCGGGACCCTCTACCGCAAGTTCCCCACCCGGGAGGCCCTGATCGAGGCCGTTGCCGACCACCGGGCCGCCGAACTCGCCGAGGCCGCGCGCCGGTTCGCCGGAGACCCGGACCTCGGGCTGGCCCGCTACCTGCACCACGTGGGCGAGGTGCTGGCCGGCGACCGCGGCATGTCCGAGGTGATCGAGCGGGCGATGGGCTCGGCCGAGCCGCGCGGAGAGACCCGCGAGGAGCTGCTCGCCGCCATCGCGGAGCTGATCGGCCTGGCCCGCGAACGCGGCACGGTCGGGTCCGAGGTGACCGCCGCGGACGTCAACATGGTCATCTGCGGCCTGGCGGCGGTGATCCGCAACGCCGCGGGCGACTGGCGGCGCTACGTCGAGGTCTCCCTCGGCGGGCTGCGCCCCCGCTGAGGCTTTTCGCAATCCATGCCCTTCTTCGCGTTGTGCTTGTCGGGCCCGGGCGCAGGGACACCTCATGGGCATCGATCCTGACGACCTCCTCGGTGAGAAGGCCAAACGCCTCGAACGCGAGCTGACCGACCGCAAGTACCAGGAGGAGCTGCGGCGCATCCACCGCCTCGGCCTGCCTCCGGCCGACTCCATCCAGGACCGGGAGCTGGCCTCGACGTTCCAGCGCGGCGAGGTGCCGCACTTCTCCGGCATCAAGACCTTCCTCAAGACGCCGTACCTGGAGGACGTCACGCTCGTCGGGCAGCACGAGGTCGCCGTCGTCGGCGTGCCCCTCGACACCGGCACCACCTACCGCCCCGGCCCCCGCTTCGGCCCCGAGGGCATGCGCAGCATCTCGTCGCTGTACTCGCCCTACTACTACGAACAGGGCGTCGACCTGCGCGAACAGCTCGACATCGTGGACGTGGGCGACATCTTCGTCACCCCCGCCAACCTGGAGAAGGCCTTCGACCAGATCACCAAGGGCATCGAGCACATCGTGTCCAACGGCGTCTTCCCGGTCATCCTCGGCGGCGACCACTCGATCGGGTTCCCCACCGCCAGAGGCGTGATGAACGCGTTCGGCAAGAAGATCGGCGTCATCCACTTCGACCGCCACCTCGACACCCAGAAGCGCGACCTCGACGAGCGCATGCACACGACCCCCTGGTACTGGGCGGCGCACGAGCTCCACTTCGACATGGGCAACCTGGTGCAGATCGGCATCGGCGGCTGGCAGGTGCCCAGGCCCGGCGTCGAGGAGGCGCGCAAGGGCGGCTCGGTGGTGATCACGGTCGAGGACGTCGAGGAGCACGGCCTGGACGCCGTCGCCGACCTGGCGCTGGAGGTGGCCTGGAGCAACGGAGCGGAGGGCGTGTTCCTGTCGTTCGACATCGACGCCGTCGACCCCGGGTTCGCGCCCGGCACCGGCTGGCCCGAGCCCGGCGGGCTCTACCCGCGCGAGGTGCTCAAGCTGGTGCGCCGCTTCGCCGCCGAGGGGCTGCTCGGCATGGAGGTGGTGGAGGTCTCGCCGCCATACGACAGCTCGGACGTGACGTCGCTGCTCGGCGTCCGGCTGATCTGCGACGTGCTGGCGGCCTCGGTCAAGGCGGGCAAGCTGGGCCGCACCAGGAGCGGCGAGCCGCAGACCGAGCGGGCCCGGGAGATCGACGGCGCGTAGCGGCTCCTCAGCCGGCTTCGGCGCTGAGGGCCTGGGCGACGGGGCGGCGGGCCGCCAGGCGGGCGGGCAGGGCGGTGAGCGCCGCCGTCGCCAGGAGGGTCGCGAGCACGACGCCGAGCAGCCACGAGGAGGGCGGGTCGACCGCGTTCCTGGCGGCGAACAGGGAGAGCAGGCCCGCGCCCAGCGGCACGCCGGCGAGGGCGCCGGCCAGGCTGGGCAGGAGCTGGGCGGTGGACAGCCCGGCGGCGACCTGCCCGGGGGTGGCGCCGAGCGTGCGGGCGACGGCCATGGTGGCGCGGGCCTCCATCGCCGTGGTCCAGGTAATCGTGACGGTGTTCACGACCGCGAGGGCGATCAGCAGGACGGTGACGGCGAGCAGGAGCTGCCTGCCGTGCTCGCCGCGCAGGTTGGGCAGCACGGAGGAGCCGTTCAGGCCGTAACCCCTCTCCTGCTGGACGTGGACGGTCAGCAGGGCGACCATCGCGATCACCGTGGTGGCGGTGGAGCACGCCTGGAGGACGGCCCGGCCGGGCCGGCGGGCGGTGAGCCGGAGCCCGAGCAGCAGCGGCGTGGGCAGCAGCGCGGTCAGCGCGGTCAGCCGGGGACGGTGCCGGGGCTGGTGGAGCGTGCTGGTCAGCGCCGTCACGGTCGCCGTGCGCAGGGCGCGCAGCGTGGGCCGCAGGGTGGCCAGCACGGCCACGACCAGCGCGAGAGCGGTCGCGGCGAGCACGGTGGCGCCGGTCAGCCCGGCGGCGTCGCCGACCCGGCCGGCGGTGGGGCTGGCGACGGCGGGCGCGGCCAGGCGGGCGAGCAGCAGCCCCAGCGCGTCACCGGCCAGCGCCAGCGCCAGGTATTCGGTCAGCAGGACGCCGCCGATCAGACCGGGGGCGGCGCCGACGGCCTTGAGCAGCCCGGCCCGGCGCGTCTGCTCGGCGGCGCGCCCGGCGGCCAGCGCGGCGACGCCGGTGACGGCCAGCAGGCCGATCAGCCAGCTCCCGACGATCAGGATCGGCTGGCTGTTCCTGAGGATGCCCATGTCCTGCTCGGCCGTGAACTGCCAGGAGCGGAAGGTGACGGCGGCGGTGGAGTCGCGGTGGGCCTCGCGGAAGCTCTCGGTGGCGGCCGGGTCGCTCAGCTTGAGGTCGACGGCCGTGGTCACCGGCAGTTTCCGGGACGCGGCCAGCTTCCTGGCGTCCGAGCGGGTCATCCAGGCCAGGCCGCTGTAGTCGCTCCCGCCGCCGTACGGGCCGATCAGGGCCGCGCCTGGGTAGACGGGCGTGGCGGCGGTCACGGCGATGCCGACGACCGGGTAGTCCTGGCCCGAGATGGTGACGCGGTCGCCTACGCCGACGCCGAGCGCGGTGGCGAAGGCGCGTTCGAGGACCGTGCCGCCGGGCCGTACCCACCTGCCCGAGGTCACGAGCGGGCGGTTGACCGCGCCCGGCTTCTCGGCGAAGCCGTGCACCACCACCGCGGACGACGTGGCGTCGGGCGTGAAGAGGTCGGCGTAGACGATGCGATAGGGGCCGTGGTGGGCGACCACGTCGGGCGCGTCCGCCAGCGCGGCCAGGGCCGAGGTCGCCTCGGGGCCCGTCGTGCCGGAGAGCGCCACCACGTCCGGCCCGGCGGTGGCCGCGCGGGTCTGCTCGTACAGCGACCGGGTCACCCCGCTCAGGGACAGGCCCAGCGCGAAGGTGGCGGTGGCGGCCGTCACCGCGAGCACGAGCATCGCGGCCTGGGCCTTGTGGCGGCTCACGTCGGCGAGCACGAGACGGACGACGAGCACGAGGGAGCCCACGACGTCAGCCCTCCAGCCCGATCAGGCCGCCGAGGCCGCCGAGACCGCGCGGGCTGGAGCCGGCCAGCCGGGTGTCGTCGACGAACATCCCGTCGCGCATCGACACCAGCCGGTCGGCCGTGGCGGCGACCCGTTCGTCGTGCGTGACGATCACCAGGGTCTGCCCGGCGGCGCGCAGCTCCGCGAAGATCCGCAGCACGTCGCGGGTCGCCGCGCTGTCGAGGTTGCCGGTCGGCTCGTCGGCCAGGACGACCAGCGGTTCGTTGGCCAGCGCGCGGGCGATGGCGACCCGCTGGCGCTGCCCGCCCGACATCTGCGACGGCAGGTGGCGGGCGCGGCCGGCGAGCCCGACGCGCTCCAGCAGCAGGCCGGCGCGCCGCCTGGCCTGGCGGCGCGAGAGCCCGGCCAGCAGCGCGGGCAGTTCCACGTTCTCGGCCGCGGACAGCTCCTCCACCAGGTGGAACGCCTGGAAGACGAACCCCACCGACCGGCGTCGCATGCGCGCCAGGGCCCGCTCGCTCAGCGTGTCGATGCGCCGCCCGGCCAGCCACACCTCCCCGCCGGTCGGCCGTTCCAGCCCGCCCAGCAGGTGCAGCAGGGTGGACTTGCCGCAGCCGCTCGGGCCCATCACCGCCAGCGTCTGCCCCTGCGGCACCTCCAGGTCGACCTCGTCGACCGCGCGTACCCGGCTCTGGCCCTGGCCGTGCGCCCTCACCAGGCGGTGGGCCCGGAGCGCGGCGGTTGACCCGTTCATGCGTCCTCGGCTTCGTCGTGGTCCCCGGACCAGGCCCGTTCGCAGGCGTCCAGCCAGCGCAGGTCCGCCTGCAACCGCAGCAGGACACCTTCCAGCAGCAGGCCGGCGCCCGAGCCCGCCGGTTCGGCCAGCGCCGCCTGCTGCGCCTCGCGCAGGCGGCGCAGCAGCTCGCGGCGCTGCGCGGCCACCAGCTCGACCGGGTCGGCGAGCCGGGCGGCCGCGGCGGCGGCGAGCTTGAGATGGAACTCCGCCAGGTCGGGCTTCGGCCAGCCCACCTCGGCCAGCCAGGCGGCCACGCGCTGCTGCCCGGCCGGGGTGAGGGCGTAGACCTTGCGCTCGGGGCGTTCCGGCAGGCCGTCGACCTGCTCGCAGACGACGAGCCCGGCCTTCTCCAGCCGGGCCAGCGTCACGTAGATCTGGCCCCGCTTCATGGACTCGCCGAGCGGGCCGAGGCTGCGCCGGAGCCGGGCATGCAGGTGGTAGCCGTGGGCCGGCTCCTTGGCGAGCATCGCCAGCACCGCGTCCTGCATCCGCACCCCCTAACGGTTGCCTAATAGATAGCGGTTGCCTATGACGGCTGTCAACGCGTGACCCCGTGGGCCAGGCGGGCCAGGGCGGCGGTGATCTGCTCGGGGGTGAGCCCGCGCCGCCGCTGCTCGGCGAAGACGTCCGGGCCCAGCGGGGCGAGCAGCGCGTCGACGAGCGGCTCCGGCTCGGGGACCGCCGCCTGGATGAGCAGCGTCCGCACGTGCGCCCGCCAGAACCCGTACGCGCCGGTGGTGAACCGCAGCTCGCCCTGTTCGGCGCCGAGCACCAGAGAGATGTGGGCTTCGAGCAGGTCGACCATCCCGGCGTAGAAGGCGGCGAGCCGGTCGCCGGGAGGCGCGCCCGGCCCGAGCGGCGGGTCGCCGCGCAGCAGCCGCTCCTGCAGCGCGAACTCGTGCTCGTCCAGCAGTGCCTGGGCGATCGAGACGGTGTCGGGGTAGCGGCGGTAGAGCGTGCCGCGCCCCACGCCCGCGGCCTTGGCGATGTCCTCCATCGTGACGCCGCGCGGGTCGCGGGAGGCGAACAGCTCGGCGGCGGCGGCGAGCACCTTGGCCCGGTTGCGGGCGGCGTCGGCGCGCTCGCGCGGGCGGGCGCCGCCGCCTGCGGGGCGTCCGGTGAGCAGGTCGATGCGGGGCTTCATGCTGCGACTCTACCGCGAAGTGGACATGTCGTCCGCTTCACTGCTACGGTCGAACCGGACAGAGCGTCCACTTGTTGAGGAGCCCCCGATGACCACGTTGCTGCACCTGGACGCGAGCGCCCGCCGCCGGTCGATCAGCCGCGAGCTGGGCGACGCCTTCGCCGAGTCCTGGCGCGCCGCCCACCTGGACGGCGTCCACGTCAGGCGCGACCTCGCCGCCGACCCCGTGCCGCACATCGGCGAAGCCTGGACCGAGCTGTGCGATCACGTCATGGCCCACGGCATCACCGAGCTCGACCGCTACAAGGAGGCCGTGCGGACCCCGGAGCAGGCCGCCGCCTGGGCCGTGGTCGAGCCGCTGCTGGCCGAGCTCGTGGCCGCCGACGTGGTGCTGATCGCCACCCCGATGTACAACTACTCGGTCCCCTCGTCGCTGAAGGCCTGGCTCGACCAGGTGACCTTCCCCCGGATGTCGCTCGCCGGCCGCCGCTTCGTGGTCGCCACCGCCCGAGGCGGGGCCTACGCGCCGGGCGCCCCCAAGGCCCGCTACGACTACCAGGCGCGCTACCTGCGCGACTTCTTCGCCGGCCACTTCGCCGTCGAGGACACCGCCTTCGTCACCGCCGACCTGGCCAACTCCCGGGTCGACCCCCTTCTCGCCGACCGCCGGGCCGAGCATGACGAGCTGTACGCCGCCGCGCTGAGGACCGCGTACGAGCTCGGAAAGGAGTACTGACCGATGAACTGGCTCATCCTCGGGCTGGCCGGTCTGGTCGAGATCGCCTGGGCGCAGAGCATCAAACCCACCCAGGGCTTCACCAAGCCGCTGCCCACCCTGATCTGCTTCGTCCTCATGGCCGCCGCCGTCTGGCTGCTGTCGTACGCGATGCGGACCCTGCCCGTCGGCACCGCGTACGCCGTCTTCACCGGCATCGGCGCGGTCGGCGCGATCGCCCTCGGGATCGTCGTGCACAAGGACCCGGTGTCGATCGGCCGCATGGCCGCGCTGGCGCTCATCGTCGGCGGCATCGTGCTCGCCCGCGTCACCAGCCCGGAGTAGGCATAAAAAATATTACGGTAATATTTACGCATGACCCGACATGCCGACGCGGACACGCGGCGCTCGCAGATCACCCACGCGCTGATGAGGACCCTGGCCGAACGGGGGCTCGCCCGCACCACGCTGGCCGACGTCGCGGCGGCGGCCGAGGTGTCGGTGGGCCTGGTGCAGCGCTACTTCCGCTCGAAGGACGAGCTGCTGCTCTTCGGCATCGAGCACGTCTACCGGCGCGTCGGCGAGCGCGTCAGGCAGGTCCAGGTCACCACTCCGGTGCGCGGGTTCGTGATGCGGCTGATGGAGACGTTCCTGCCGCTGGACCCCGAGCGCGAACGTGAGCTCAGGGTCTGGCTGACCTTCCTCCAGGCCACGCTCACCGACGACAAGATGGCCGCCGTGCACCGGGCCGCCACGGCCGACCTGCTCGACGGCCTCGCCGACGCGCTGGCCGGGGCCCAGCGCGCGGGCGAGCTCGACCCCGCGCTCGACCCGCGCGTGGAGGCGGCCTCGCTGGTCGCGTTCGTCGACGGCCTGTGCCTGCACCACGCCGCCACCGGCACGGGCTACGACGCCGCCGGCATCCGCGCGGCGCTCGCCGCCTACCTGGGCCGCCTCTTCGGCGCGGAGGTGACCGCGTGACGCTCGGGCTCGCGCTGATGCTCGGCGGGCTCGCCCTGATCGACAGCACCAGCTTCGGCACCCTGCTCATCCCCGTGTGGCTGCTGCTCACCCCCGGCCGGTTGCGCGCCGGGCGCGTCGCCGTCTACCTGGGCACGGTGGCCGCGTTCTACTTCTGCGTAGGCGTGCTGCTCACGCTCGGCGCCGACGCCGCCCTGCTCGCGGCCCGCGCGCTCGTCGCCGACATCCCGGCGACGACGCTGAAGATCGGGCAGCTCGCCCTCGGCGTCGCCGTCATCGCGGCAAGCTACTGGCTGGAGGCCAGGGCCCGGCGGCAGGAGGGCGAACCCGGCAAGGTCCAGCGCTGGCGGGTCAAGGCGATGACCGGCAGCGGCAGCACCGGCGCCCTGATGAGCCTGGCCCTGCTGGCGGCGCTGCTGGAGGTCGCCACCATGCTGCCCTATCTGGCCGCCGTCGGCCTGATCGCCGACGCGGACCTCGGATGGCAGCTCTCGGGGGTCACGATCGCCGGATACTGCCTGGTGATGACGCTCCCGGCGATCGTGCTCGCCGTCGCCCGGCTGGCCGCGCACCGCAGGGTGGAGCCGCTGCTGCAGAAGATCAACGACTGGCTGACCAGGAACACCGCACGGGTCCTCGGCTGGACCGTGGGCGGCATCGGCATCGCCATCACGCTCAACGCCGTGGCCAGGCTGCTGCTGGAGCCCTGACGCGCCGGGCATCAACTACAGTCGTCCGCCATGACCGCATCCTCCTCCTACCTGAGCGCTACGGCGGACGCCTACGACGCCGTGGCCGACATCTACGCCGACTTCGTCCGTGACTCGCTCGACCGCCAGCCGCTGGACCGCGCGATCATCGCCGCGTTCGCCGAGCTCGTCCGGGCCGCCGGGCCCCGGCCGGTCGTCGAGGCCGGGTGCGGTCCCGGCTACGTGACGGCCCACCTGCGCGACCTCGGGCTGGACGCGTCCGGCGTCGACCTGTCCGCCGAGCTGATCCGGATCGCCCGCAGGGACCATCCCGGCCTGCGGTTCGAGGTCGGTTCGATGGGGGCCGTCGACGCGGCCGACGGCGAGCTGGGCGGCCTGCTGTCCTGGTACTCGCTCATCCACACCCCGCCCGCGGAGCTGCCGCCGTATCTCGCCGAGTTCCGCCGGGTGGTGGCCCCGGGCGGCCATCTCCTGCTCGGCTTCTTCGAGTCCGACGGCGGGCCGGTTTCGCAGTTCGACCACAAGGTCACGCCTGCCTACCGGTGGCCGATCGACGAGCTGGCGGGCCTGGCCCGCAAGGAGGGCTTCGTCGAGGTGGCGCGGATGTCGCGCGAGCCGGTGGAGGGCGAGCGGTTCCGCCACGGCCGCCTGCTGATGGCCAGGCCCGATCACGCCTGACGCGCGGCCTGCTCGGTGACGCGCTCGACGGCCTGGACGACGACGCCGGGCTGGTCGACGTAGATGTGGTGGCCGCTGTCCTCGGCGGTGCTCAGCCTGGCGTCGCCGGACAGCGCGAGCCAGGCGCGCTGCCCGGCGGTCCACGCCCGCTCCAGACGCGGCCCGTACTCGGGGAGCGCGGCGAGATACGGCTTGCCGTGCTGGATCACCTCCACCGGGATGTCGCCCGCGGACCTGACCGGGCCGTCGGCCATGACGAGCTTCTCCGGGTTCTCGCCCCGGAACATCGCCAGGTTCTGCGCGCGCAGCTCGGCGGCCGGGCCGGTGGCCGACTCGGGGATGGCCTTGGCGATGTCGGCCGCCATGGTGGGCGGGGTGGCGTCCATCAGGACCAGCCCCTTGACCCTGTCGCGGTGGTCGGGGGCGTACCTGGCGGCGATCAGCCCGCCCAGCGAGTGCCCGGCGAGGACGACCGGGGCGTCACCGGCGACGCGGTCGAGCACGCCGGTGAGGATCTTCCCTGTGCCGGCGAAGCTCTGCGGGCCGTCCGGCGGGTCGCTCGCCCCCGCGCCGAGCCGGTCGTAGGAGCAGACCCGGTTCCGCTCGCTCAGCGTCTTCTGGAGGGCGACCAGCTTGTCGAGCCCGTCGCCGCCGCCGTGCATCAGGACGACGACCGGGCCGCCCTTGTCCGGGTCGCCCGAGCACGACACGTTCACCGACCGGCCCGCGACCTGGATCTTCTCGACCCCGGAGAGCGGGGCGGCCGCGAGGGGGTCCCAGTTCTCCAGCGCGTCGCCGCCGCAGCCGGCCGCGCCCGCGCCGAGCACGGCGCAGCACAGCGCGGCCACGACGGATGACTTGATCTTGCCGGGCATGTGGTCCTCCAGTGGGGGATTCGGATCGCGTCGCAACGCTACGGAGCGGGCGCCTGGAGATCGTCCCCGTGCGGTGGACATTCGCCGGTAGCTCGCAGGAGCTACCCCCGGATGTCCACCCTGTGGTGACGAACCGAGGCCGCCGGGTCCCTAGGGTTTGCGCATGAGGGAGTCGTCATGACCGGTCCACGGCGCATCACGGACCTGTGGCGGCGGTGCGACGTCGTGGTCCGGGACTTACCGTTCGCGCTGCTGATGGCCGTCGCCTCGCTCCTGCCGGGGCTCCACGGCAAGGGGACGCAGGTCGGCGAGCTGCCGGCCCGGCCCGTCGACGAGGCGGCGTTCGTGGTGCTCGCCCTGGAGTGCCTGCCGCTCGCCGTGCGGCGCCGCCTGCCGGCGGTGAGCGTGGCACTGGTGGCGCTCGGCTTCGCCCTCGACCAGCTCCACGCCTACCACTTGTTCGCGAGCAACACGATGCCCATAGCCCTCATCAGCGCGGGCGCCCACCTGGAGCGCCACCGCCGCGTCACCGTGGTCCTCCTCTCCCTGGCGTACGTGCCGCTCGCGATCGCGCTCGCCCGGCTGGGCGCGACCGAGAGTGTGGAGGGGTACGTGGTCTTCTACCTGTCCCTGGTCCTCACCTGGTGCATCGGGGCCTGGCTGCGCTCAACCCGCGCCGCCGAGGCCGAGCACCGCCGCCACGTCGCCGAGGCCACCCGCGCCGCCGAACGCACCCGCATCGCCCGCGAGCTCCACGACGTCGTGACGCACCACGTGACGGCGATGGTCGTGCAGGCCGAGGCGGCCCGCTACCTGACGGCCGCGCCCGACCGGCTCGACGCGACGCTGAGCGCCGTCACCGACACCGGCCGGCGGGCCATCGCCGACCTGCGGCACATGCTCGACCTGCTCAAGGCCGATCACGACACCCACGTCGGCCTGCCGCCGGCCGGTGAGCTCCGCGCGCTCGTGGAACAGACCCGCCGGGCCGGGCAGTCGGTGGAGCTCGCAGAGGAGGGCAGCCCGGCGGAATCGGCGGGCAGCGCCGAGCTGGTCGCCTATAGGGTCGTCCAGGAGGCTCTGACGAACGCTCTCAAACACGCCCACGGCACCCCCACCACGGTCCGGGTGCGCCACGGCGAGAAGGAGATCAGCGTGGAGGTCACCACCGGCGGCCCCGGCTCCGGCGGCGTCTCTCCCGGCGGGAGCGGGCGGGGCCTGGCCGGGCTCCGCGAGCGGGTGGAGGCACTGGGCGGCGAGTTCGACGCCCGCCGGCAGGCGGGCGGTTTCGTGGTACGGGCCCGCGTCCCCGCAGGCGGGCGGTCGTGAGCGCGCCGATCCGGGTCCTGGTCTGCGACGACCAGGCGCTGATCCGCACCGGCTTCGCGACGATCATCGGCGCGCAGCCGGACATGGAGGTGGTGGGCGAGTGCGGCGACGGCCGCGTCGCGGTCGACCTCGCCCGCCGGCTGAGTCCCGGCGTCGTGGTGATGGACGTGCGGATGCCGGTGCTCGACGGCATCGAGGCGACCCGCCTGCTGGCCGGCGCCGGGGTTGCCGATCCGGTCAAGGTGCTGGTGGTGACGACGTTCAACCTGGACGAGTACGTCTACGAGGCGCTGCGCGCGGGGGCGAGCGGGTTCCTGCTCAAGGACGCGCCGCCGGCTCAGCTCCTGCACGGCATCCGCACGGTCGCCTCGGGTGCCGCGCTGCTGGCGCCCGAGGTGACGCGGCGGCTCGTCGGCAGGTACGCGTCCCGGATCCGCCCCGCCGAAGGGGGCCCCGACGACAGCGCGCTGACCCCGCGCGAGCTGGAGGTGCTGCGTCTCATCGCAGACGGGCGGTCCAACAGCGAGATCGCCGCCACGCTGGTGATCAGCCAGGAGACGGTCAAGACGTACGTGTCGCGCATCCTGACCAAGCTCGGCCTGCGTGACCGCGTGCAGGCGGTGGTCTACGCCTACCGCAGGGGACTGGTGACCTGAGACGCCCGCGCGAAGGTTTGGATTACCAACTACTATGACGAGTGGTTGGTAAAACAAACTATTTCCCGGAGGTCACGCCCATGCACGCCGCCGTCATCCAGGCAGCCGATGCCCCGCCGGTCTACCGCGAGCACCCCGCCCCCGAGCCGCGCCACGGCGACGAGCTGGCCGTCGAGGTCCTCGCCGCCGGGCTGCACCACCTGACCAGGGCCAAGGCGAACGGCTCCCACTACTCCGGCGACGCCGCCTATCCGCTCGTCCCCGGCGTCGACGGCGTGGTGCGCGACCAGGAGGGCAACGTCCGCTACGCGGTGCTGGACGACACCCCGCTCGGCACGTTCGCCGACCGCACCCTCATCGACCCTCGCCGCAGCGTGATCCTGCCCGACGGCATCGACCCCGTACGCATCGCCGCCGCGATGAACCCGGCCATGTCGTCCTGGGTGGCGCTGCGCCGGCGCGTCGACTTCCACGCCGGGCAGCGCGTCCTCGTCCTCGGCGCCACCGGCAACGCCGGGCGGATGGCGGTCCAGATCGCCAAGCTGTTCGGCGCCGCCCACGTCATCGCCGCCGGCCGTGACGCCGCCCGGCTGAGCGCGCTGACCGCGCTCGGCGCCGACGAGACGATCACCTTCGACGAGGTCGGTCGCGCCGCCGACGTCGACGTGGTCATCGACTACGTGTGGGGCGAGCCCGCCGCAGGGGCCATGATCCCGATGCTCGTCGCCCGCGCCGACCGCACCGTCCCGCTGACCTGGATCCAGATCGGCTCCGTCGCCGGCCCGACCGCGCCGATCCCCGCCGCGGCGCTGCGCTCGGCCCGCCTGCGGATCGTCGGCAGCGGCATCGGCTCGGTCCCCGCCCGCGACATCCTCGCCGAACTGCCCGAACTCGCCTCGGCGGTGACCGAGGGAGCCATTGACGTACGCGCCCGCGCCGTCCCCCTTGCCCGGATCGGCGAGGTCTGGACGGAGGAGACCGGCGACCGCATCGTCCTCGTCCCCTGACCGCCGAGCTCACGACTTCAGCTTGAGCCGCTTCTTCGACGTGCCCGGGAACACCACGACCAGGTGGTGCTCCTCCCCGGCGCGGTCGACCCGGACGTGGACGCGGAGCCGGTAGCGGCCCTTGCCGGCGATCGCCAGGTTCGGCATCGGGGCGCCCGCGCCCACCTCGCCGCCGTCCTTCTCCGGCACGGTGAGCCGGCCGCTGCGGCTGACGAGCGGCACCTCGGTGACCTGATCCCACTTGGCCGTCCGCCGTGGTGGCGCGCTGCGGAAGGCCTTCACCGTGAGGCACAGGTCCGTGACGTCCGCGACGTGGCCGACGAGCGCGGCGCTGTCGGCCACCCCGATGCCGCCGCTGTCGTCGTAGACCCGGTCCATCGCCAGCTCCGCCGCCTCCTCGAAGGCTTCGTCCCCGGGGTCGTGGACGAGGTAGCCGTGATCGCCGTCGGCGAACAGGAAGTATTTGGCCGTGGCCTGGACGACGCCCTTCTTCCGGGGCCACGGGTCGCGGCACTTCGCGTTCTCCTCGGCGACATAGGCGTCGTACGCCGCCTCCGTCTCTCGGGCCGAGCGCAGCAGCTCAGGGTGGGTCGTGCCGACGATCTCCGGGCAGACATAGACGAGCTCCCGCGGGTCCGCGCCCCAGCCGGCCCGCGCGCTCCCGGCCTCCGTGAGGATGGCCTCCTGCTCCTCGCGGCCCCTCGCCCGGCACAGCGCCCGCCCGTACGCGAGGACGGCCTGGTCCGACAGGCTGTCCGGGAACATGGGCGGGACTCCGCCGTGCCTGCTGCGCGCCTGACACAGGAATGCGGCCTCACGTTCGGCGGGTTTCAGGTCACCGAAGTCGCGGTGCTCGTAGCAGTCCATCGACCAGCTGGTATAGGTGAGATGCGCGTTCTGCTCCGGCTGGATCGTCGCGATGACCGGCAGGACGACCAGGGCCGCCACCGCGACGCGGATCGCCCGGTGCACGCCGGGCCGGTGGTCCGCCAGGCGTTCCCCGGTGGGCAGCTCGCGGGCGGTCGCCGCGTGCCACACGACGCTGACGAGCCCCAGCGCGTCCATGACGATCGAGGTCACCAGAGTGCCGCTGATGGAGTCCGCGACGTACAGGTAGAGCGGGATCGCCAGCACGGGGACGCCCATCGACGACCACCCGGCGACCAGCGTGCCGCGGCTCCACCGGCCGTCGCGCCACTGCCCGACGACGGTGAGCAGGGTCGCCGCCACCGCGCACAGCGCAAACAGGGGGAAGTCGTTCGGCACGATCTCCGGCACGACCTCCGGCAGGCCGAACTCGTCGAGCACCTCGTCGGCCGTGTCGGCCAGCACGACCGCGAACAGCGCCCCGGTCGCCACGCGCAGCACGCGGGACCGCCAGCGGATGACGAGCAGGTAGAGGACGTGGATCGCGGTCCACAGCACGAGCTGGAACACCGCGTCCACCTCGTCGGGAAGCAGCGCGATGGGCCACCACAGCACGATCGCGTCGGCCACCGCCACATACAGCAGCCGGCGCAGCGCCTTCGCCCGGCGGTCCAGCGGCCCCGGCATGGGCGCGCGCAGGATCAGCCACAGGAACGCGGCCTTCACCACGGCGGCGACGAGCAGCGCCACCGTGGTCGCGGTGTCGAACCCCGCGTCCCCGTAGAAGTCCGCGTAGTACGGCGGCTTCCATTCCGCGGCCGCCCAGAGCCACACGTCGCCGAGCACCAGTCCCGCGGCCGCCGCCACGAGAACCAGGCTGACGATCCCGATCCTGGCGATCCGCCATAAGCCATCCGGAAGCATGGCACGCGATCTTAACGGCGGGCGTCAGTCCGGGAGGTCGTCAGCGGTGGCGACCACGACGCCGAACAGGTCGGCGATGGTGGTCAGGCTGCCGGCCTGGAGCGTCTCGGCAGGCACGACCTCGCCCGAGGGCGCCGTCAGAGGCCGCGTGGCGGTGGTGTCGGCGACGACGGCAGGCCGGAAGCCCAGGTTGAACGCGCCCTGGGCGGTGAAGGTGACGCACATGTGGGTCATGAACCCGGCCAGGATCAGATCCGGCCCCGCCTGCGCCTGGCGGAGCACGTCTTCGAGCCGGGTCTGGTGGAAGGCGTTGGGGAAGCCCTTCACGACGACCTCCTCGCCGTCGATCGGGGCCACCTCGTCGCAGATCGCCCCGATCCAGGCGCGGATGTCGTACGGGGTGCCCTCGCCGCCGTCGTTGACCACGTGGATCACCCGGGTGCCGGCGGCGCGGGCCCGCTCCAGCAGCCGGGCCCCGGCGGCCAGCGCCCGATCGGCGCCGGGCAGCGCCATGACCCCGGAGCGGTACGTGTTCTGGTAGTCGATCAGAATCAGCGTGGACTCGGCGAGCCTCGGCGGCCGGTTGTCCAGGCCGATGACCTCGCGCAGAGTGGTAGAAGCATGCATTACTGATTTCCTTTCCATGAAATATGCGAACCCCGCCTGGCCGTACGGGCTCAGAAGGGTGATGGGGTCAGGCGGCGGTGCGGAAGCGCCGGCGGTAGGCCGCCGGGGTGGTGCCGAGCTGCCGGCGCAGGGCGCGGTGCAGGGTCTGCGCCGAGCGCAGCCCGCAGGCCGCCGCGACCTGGTCGAGGGACTGGTCGGTGGTCTCCAGCAGGCGGCGGGCCTCCTCCACCCGCGCCGCCTCGACATAGGCCGCCGCGGTGGTGCCGGTCTCCTGCCGGAACACGCGGGCGAAGTGCCGTTCGCTCAGCCGCATCCGCTCCGCGAGCGCGCCTGCCGACAGGTCCTCGGCCAGGTGTTCGGCGATCCACAGCCGCAGCTCGTCGATGTCCCGCCGCGCGGTGGGCGCCTGCCGCATCGGCACGCTGAACTGGCTCTGCCCGCCCTGCCGCTTGCGGTACACCACCAGTTGCCGGGCGACCTCCAGCGCCAGAGCCTCGCCGTGATCCTCGGCCACCAGCGCCAGCGCCAGGTCCATGCACGCGCTGATCCCGGCGCCCGTCCACACGGAGTCGCTGGACCTGACGAAGATCGGATCGGGGTCCACCGTCACGGCCGGGTGATCGGCCGCCAGCCGGGCCGCCGTGGACCAGTGCGTGGTGGCGGTCAGGCCGTCCAGCAGCCCGGCCGCCGCCAGGATGTGCGCGCCCACGCACACCGAGGCCACCCGCCGGGCGTGCGGGGCGGTGCTCCGCACCCAGGCCACCACCTCGGGGTCGATCCGGGGGATCGGCCCCTCGTCGGACAGCTCGACCGCGCCGGGCACTACCAGCGTGTCCACCTCCCCGCCGACCTCGGCGAACGTGAGGTCGGTGTCCAGCCGCACCCCGGCGGAGGTCGTCACCGTGCCGCCCTGGGGGCCGGCCAGCCGCACCCGGTACGCCGCCCGGCCCGGCGCCTGGCGGTTGGCCAGCGCGAAGACCTCGGCGGGACCCGTGACGTCCAGCAGGTCCACGTCGGGGAACACGGCGATGACCACACGGTGCAGATCGGACATACGTCTCATTGTTGCCGTGGCTTCCGGTGGCGGCAATGACGAGTCACTGTCAGATCCGGCCATGCGTTCCGCTCAGCCGTCCCGCCGGGCCATCGCGGTGATCCCGTCGAGCAGGGCGCGCAGGCCGAGGTCGAACGCGTTCGCCGCCGCCCTGGCCGCGTTGCGGTCGAAGCCGCCGTCCCGCCAGGCCTGGGTGATCGCCGGATAGCGCGCCTGGTCGAAGAGGGTCTCCCAGAACACCTGGCGGGCGGCCCACCAGTCTTCGGCGGACTGGCCGCTGACCCGTTCGGCATGGGTGTGCTCGGCCAGCGTGGCGGCCGCGGCGTCGACGAAGGTGACGATGGAGTCGGTGGCTGCGGCGCTCTCGGCGGCGGTCAGCCCGGTCCCGGCCAGGGCGGCCAGCAGGAACTCGCTCCTGGCGAGCAGCCCGGGGCCGAGCGGCGGCCGTACGGTCGAGACCATGCGCAGCCACGGGTGGCGTCCGTGCAGGGCGACGGTCCGGGCGGCGTAGTGCTCGATCCGGTCACGCCATGAGCCCGATCGGGTGAGGTCGAGCTCCTGCCAGGCGGCGTCCACCATCAGGTCGACCAGCTCGGCCTTCCCGGGCACGTGGGTGTAGAGCGTCATCGTGCCGACGCCGAGCGACGCGGCGAGCCGGTCCATGGTCATGGCGGCGAGCCCGTCGCGGTCCGCCAGCTCCAGGCCCGCGGCGACGATCTTGTCCAGGGAGACCTTGGGCGGCCGGCCGCGGCCCGATCGCGCCTGCGGGGCACGCCAGAGCAGGCGCAGGGACTCCCGGGGATCTCCGCCGCCGCTGCGTTCCATCAAGCCTCCCTATTTTTCGTAGATGATACGTTATTGTTTAACCGTAGGACGTACGGAAAATAGAGGAGTGCATGTGCGCGTGCTGGTGACCGGGGCGACCGGGAACGTGGGGCGGCAAGTGACAGCGGGCCTGATCCAGGCCGGGGTCGAGGTACGGGCCCTGACCAGGGACCCGGCGCGGGCCGGGCTGCCCGGAGCCGAGGTGGTGCAGGGAGATCTCACCAAGCCGGAGACCGTGCCGTTCGACGGCGTGGAGCGGATGTTCCTCTTCCCCGAGCCGTCGACGGCGAAGGAGATCGTCGAACGCGCCGAGCGGGCGGGCGTACGGCGGATCGTCGTGCTCTCGTCGGGCGCGGTGACCGGCGGCTTCGACACGACCTTCCATCCGCTGGTCGAGCAGGCCGTCCAGGACTCCGGCCTGGAATGGACCCACCTGCGGCCGGGGGAGTTCGCGGCCAACAAGCTCGCGCTGTGGGGGCCGTCGATCCGGGCCGAGCGGCTCGTGCGGGACGCCAACCCGGACGCCGCCTGGTTCCCCGTGCACGAGCGGGACGTCGCCGACGTGGCGCTGAAAGCCCTGCTGGAGGAGGGGCACCACGGCAAGGCGTACGACATCAACGGCCCCGAGCTGATCAGCCTGCGCGACCAGGTCAGGGCCATTGCCGACGCGCTCGGCGAAGAGGTCGAGTTCGAGGAGGTCAGCCCGGAGGAGGCGCGCGAGATCTACCTGCGGATGGGCGGGTTCGCCGCCGAGGCCGCGGACTTCCTGCTGGGGTTCACCGACTACGACGGCAATCCGGCCGACCCGGCGGACAGCCAGGACTTCGACCCGAGCGCCCTGGGCCCGCTGCCCACCGCGCAGGCCGTGACGGGCAAGCCGCCGCGGACGTTCGCGCAGTGGGCGCGGGACCGGGTCGAGGACTTCCGCTAGGAGGACTCCGGAGCTCGGGGCGGGGTAACGGCGTGGTCGGCGCGCATCAGGTCCGGCTCACCAGGTGACCGGGAGCTCGTGAAGGCCGTACACGACGGCGTCGGACTTGAACGGCAGATCCTCGGCCCGGACGGCGAGCCGCAGGGCGGGGATACGGCGGAACAGCGTGTCGAAGACGATCTCCAGCTCCAGCCGGGCCAGGTTCTGGCCGAGGCACTGGTGGGGCCCGAAGCCGAAGGCGAGGTGGTGGCGCGCCCCGCGCTCGATGTCCAGCCTGTCCGGGTCCTCGAACACCGCCGGGTCCCAGTTCGCCGACAGCGTCGAGACGACGACGCCCTCGCCGGCCCTGATCGTCACCCCGCCGATCTCCACGTCCTCGGTGCTCACCCGGGAGGTGACCCCGTCGGCGATGGTGAAGTAGCGCAGCAGTTCCTCCACGGCCAGGGGCGTCCGGCCCGGGTCGGCCTGGATCAGGGCCAGTTGCTCCGGATGGCCGAGCAGCCCGAACACCCCGAGCGAGATCATGTTCGCCGTGGTCTCGTGCCCGGCGGTCAGCAGCAGGAAGGCCAGGCTCACCAGGCCCGGATGGTCGACCTCGCCGTCCTGGCGCTGCCGGGCGATCTGCCGGCTGAACAGGTCGTCGCCGGGCTCCGACTCCTTGCGGGTGATCAGGTCGTCGATGTAGGCGCGCAGCTCGCCGAAGGCCCGCGCGCGGTCTTCGAGCGAGGTACGGCTCACCATCATGCCGGTGCGGCTCTGGAAGAAGTCATGATCGGTGTACGGGACGCCGAGCAGTTCGCAGATCACCAGGGAGGGCACCGGCAGCGACAGCGCCTGGACGAGGTCGACCGGCCGCCGGCCGGCGGCGAGCATGGCGTCCACGAAGTGGTCGACGATGGCCTGGATCCTCGGGCGCAGCGCGGTCAGCCGCCGCAGGGTGAACTCGCCGATCACCGGGCGGCGGACCGCTGAGTGTTCGGCGCCGTCCAGGCCGAGCATCAACGGCGGCTGGCTGCGGAGCTGCCGCAGGGTCGTCTCGTCCAGCGTGAAGAGCGGGAAGCCCGCCTTGCGCTTGTCGGAGGAGAAACGGGGGTCGGCGAGGACGGCACGGCCGGCCTCGTACCCGGCCACCCACCACGCCTCGCCGCCACTGGCCAACGTGATCCTGCTGATCGGCGCCTGTTCGCGCAGCCGTTCGTAGGCGGGGGGCGGGGCGAACGGGCAGCCACGTTCGACCGGCAGCCTGAGGCCGGCGAGTTCGTCGGCAGCGCTCTTCGTCATGAAGGACCTCCAGGGTTCGGTGTTCACCGCAGGGTGAGCGGGGTCTCGGACGCGATGCGGGTCAGCTTGTGCGGGTTGCGGACGTAGTAGAGGCCGGTGATGCGGGCGTCCTCGACCCGGACCGCGACGACGCCGTCGATCTCGCCGTCCACGCGGAGGAGGAGGGCCGGGTTGCCGTTGACCTCGGTGGGCTCGCTGGTGAGCGCGATCCCGGTCCTGCCGAGGCCCTCGACGATCAGGCGGGCCACCTTGCCGGCGCCCCGGACCGGGTGAGGCGCGGCCTGCTTGACGCCGCCGCCGTCGCTCACCAGGACGACCTCGGGGGCGAGCACGTCGAGCAGCCCTTGCAGGTCCCTGGTCTCGAGCGCGCGCCGGAACGACTCCACCGCCGCCCTGACCTGGGCCGGGTGGACCACCTCGCGGGGCCGCCGCGCGTCGACGTGCCTGCGGGCCCGGTGCGCGATCTGCCGTACGGTCGCCGGGGTCTTGCCGACGGCCGCCGCGATCTCGTCGTAGCCGATGTCGAAGACCTCGCGCAGCACGAAGACGGCCCGCTCGGTCGGCGACAGCGTCTCCAGGACGAGCATGAGCGCCATCGACACGCTCTCGGCCAGCTCCACGTCCTCGGCCACGTCCGGCGCGGTCAGCAGCGGCTCGGGCAGCCACGGGCCCACGTACGCCTCCTTGCGGCGCTTGACCGCCCGCAGCCGGTCGAGCGCCCGCCGGGTGACGACCCGCACCAGATACGAGCGCTCGTCGCGCACCTGCGCCAGGTCGACCCTGACCCACCGCAGCCAGGTCTCCTGGAGGGCGTCCTCGGCGTCGGCCGCCGAGCCGAGCATCTCGTACGCGACCGTGAACAGCAGGTTGCGGTGGGCGAGGAACGCCTCGGTCGCCCGGTCCGTCCTCGGGTCGCTGTGCTCGTCCATCTCCGGCTCCCGCCTGTCCGCCCGCAACTCCTGCTTCACGCACAAGGCGCCGGTGCCCGCCGTTGTGTGACACCCGGGGCCGGTGGCGCAGGTCACAGGAGCGCGCTGTCACAAAGTCCCCGACGGCGGCGCCGCATGGTCGTCAGGACGCCGCATCCACAGGAGCATCCACATGAAGCACCGCATCGTCGTCCTCGGCGCCGGCTACGCCGGGGCCTACGTGGCCGGGAACCTGGCCCGCCGGCTGTCCCCGAAGGACACCCGGATCACCGTGGTCAACGCCGTGCCGGAGTTCGTCCAGCGCATGCGGCTGCACCAGCTCGCGGCCGGCCGGGCCGTCGAAGCCCCGAAGCTGGCCGACGTCTTCTCCGGCACCGCGATACGCCTGCGCCTGGCCCGGGTCACCGCCGTCGACGCCGAGCGCCGCGTCGTCGCCCTCGCCGGCGGCGACGAGCTCGGCTACGACACCCTGGTGTACGCGCTCGGCAGCCAGGGGAACGTCGAAGCCGTCCCCGGCGTGGCCGAGCACGCCTACGACGTCGCCGCCCGGCCTTCGGCGCTGCGCCTGCGCGAACGCCTGGACAGCCTGGATCGTCGAGGCGAGGGCGGGCGCGTGGTGGTCATCGGCGACGGGCTGACCGGCATCGAGACCGCCACCGAGCTCGCCGAAGCCCGGCCCGGCCTGTCGGTGACGCTCGTCGCCCGCGGCGAGCTGGGCGCCCGGCTCTCCGGCGGGGCCCGCCGCCACCTGCGCCAGGCGTGCGCCCGGCTGGGCATCACCGTCCTGGAGCACACCGCCGTCGAAGCCGTCGAGGCGACGCGGGTGCGGTGCGCCGACGGCACCGCGCCGGCGTCCGACGTGACCGTGTGGACGGCCGGGTTCGCCGTCAGCCCTCTCGCTGCCGCCGCCGGGCTGGAGGTCGCCGGAAACGGTCAGATCATCGTCGATCGGACCATGCGCTCGGTCTCACACCCGGACGTCTACGCCGTCGGCGACAGTGCCCACGCCATCGCCGACAACGGCCGGCCGCTGCCCATGTCCTGCGCCTCGGCCGGCTTCACCGGCAGGCAGGCCATCGAGGCGATCGTGGCCCGCCTGACCGGCCGCCCGGTCGCGCGCACCAAACTGGTCTACTCCTACAACCACATCAGCCTCGGGCGACGGGACGGCATCCTGCAGCTGGTCGACGACGAGGGCCGCGCGAAGCCGACGTACACGGGCGGGCGAAAGGCCCTGCGCGTCAAGGCGGGCATCCTCAGGATGTCGCTGTGGGCCACCTCCCACCCCACCTACGGCATCCCCAAGCGCAAGCACCGCCTGGCCGCCGCACCCGGCACGATCCCGGCGAAGGCGCTCGCCTGACCGCCCCACCAGCACGATCCCGGCGAAGGCGCTCGCCTGACCGCCCCACCAGCCGTCGCCCGTGGTGGGCGTCAGTCGTGGCGGGGAATGCCGGAGACCTCGTGATCGGCGTGGAAGAGCGCCTCGCCGATCAGGGCGCGGACGTGCGCGTCGCGGGCCCGGTACAGCACGCGGCGGCCGTCGCGCCGGGTCTGCACGAGCCCGGCGAGGCGGAGCTTGGCCAGGTGCTGCGAGACCGAGGGCCGGGCCACGCCGATCGAGGCGGCCAGCGAGCCGACGTCGAACTCGCCGGTCGACAGCAGCCACATCAGCCGGAGCCGGGTGGCGTCGCTGAGCATGCGGAACGCCTCCACCGCAGCCTCCACCTGCGCGCCCGTGGGTTGTTCCTGCGCAGGGGTCGCACCTGATTCGTTGTCGCGTGCGTACATGACTACATATAATCCGCCGAAACGGGTCCCAGGCAAGTGAGGCACGCGAATGGCGCATCCAACGTCCCCCCAGCACGGGCACGGTCATGGGCACGGGCATCAGCGCGGGTTCAGGAGGCTGGTGGCGAAGGCCCGTCACCTGGTCACCCCGCACAGCCACGACAGTGCGGACAAGACGGACACCGCGCTGGAGTCCAGCAACCGGGGCATGCGCGTCCTGGGCATCTCGTTCGCCGCGTTGATCGCCACCGCGCTCGTCCAGGCGGTGATCGTGTCGCTGTCCGGGTCGGTGGCGCTGCTGGGCGACACGCTGCACAACTTCGCCGACGCGCTGACCGCGGTGCCGCTGGCGATCGCCTTCTCCCTGGGCCGCCGGGCGGCCACCCGCCGCTTCACCTACGGCTACGGCAGGGCGGAGGACCTGGCCGGGGTCGTCATCGTGCTGCTGATCGGAGCCTCAGCGGCGCTGGCCGGATACGAGGCCGTCAAGCGGCTGATCGACCCGGCGGACATGCGGGCGCTGGGCCTGGTGGCCGCCGCCGGTGTGGTCGGGTTCCTGGGCAACGAGTGGGTCGCCCGCTACCGGATCAGGGTGGGCCGGGAGATTGGCTCGGCGGCGCTGGTGGCCGACGGCCTGCACGCCCGCACCGACGGCTTCACCTCGCTGGCCGTGCTGCTGGGGGCGGGCGGGGCGGCGCTCGGGTTCCCGCTGGCCGACCCGATCGTGGGCCTGCTGATCACCGTGGCGATCTGCTTCGTGCTGCGCGACGCCGCCCGCGAGATCTACCACCGGCTGATGGACGCGGTCGACCCGGAGTTGATCAGCCGGGCGGAGGACATCCTGGCGGCGGTCCCCGGCGTGGAGCGCGTCGGGGCGGTGCGGCTGCGCTGGGTCGGTCACGCGCTGCGGGCCGAGGTCGAGATCGGGGTACGTCATGACGCCTCGCTCATCGAGGCGCACGGCGTCGCCGTGGAGGCCGAGCACCGGCTGATCCACGAACTGCCGAGGCTGCGCGCGGCGACGGTCCACGCCGATCCGGACGGCCCGGCCGGGACCGATCACCACGCCGTCCTCCTCGCACACCGGTAGCAACCCCTCACGGGGGCTCGGCGTCGCGGAGCGCCTGGGCGACGGTGGCGGCGACCGTCTCGGCGAGGGCCGGGAGCGTGTCCCGGTTCTCCATCAGGAGGAACAGCCAGGCGAAGACGGGGCCGAGGAGCAGTGCGTGGGCCACGGCGGGGTCGGGGCGGCGGGGGAGTTCGCCGCGGGTGACCGCCCGGTCCAGGATCTCGGTGATGCAGGTGCGTTCGGCGGTGACGAAGCCGGTGGCGAACCTGGCGGCCAGGGCCCCGTCGGCGTGCACGTCGGCGAGCAGGCCGGGGATCACTCCTGGCGGGGGCGTGGCGAGGTTGGCGACGATGTCGCGGGTGACCGCCGCCAGGTCGCCGGCCAGGGAGCCGGTGTCCGGGGGAGCGGTCAGCTCCAGGTCGTGCATGACCGCCGCGAAGATCATCTCCTGTTTGGTGGCGTACCGGCGGTAGATCGCGGCCTTGCCCACCCCGGCGCGGGTGGCCACCGCGTCCACCGTGAGCTGGGCATAGCCCTGTTCGGCCAGGAGGGCGCGCGCCGCGGCGGCGATGGCCTGGTCGACCCGGCCCTCCCGAGGGCGGCCCAATGGTTGGCTCATGAGCCCCAGCCTATTACGGAACCGGTGTACCCGTAATGTGGCGCAGCCAACATTGCGCCTGGCTGGAGGCGGGTTCCATGATAAGGAACTATGAGTTCCGATACTTCGCGTTCCGTAAAGAGCGGCACGCCCACGCTCGCCCACCGCCTCATGCCCGCCCCCGACGCCGCCGAACGCCACTCGATCGTGATCGACGCGCCCCCGTCCCGGGTCTGGGAGGCCATCGGCAACGTGAAGGCCACGGACCTGCGCCTGGCCAAGCCGCTGTTCGCCGCCCGCAACCTGCTCTCCCGCGTACGGAACGGGCATGCCCAGCGCGACATACCCGACTTCATCCCCCTCGCCGAGGACCCCGGCCGCGAGGTGGTCCAGGGCGTGATCGGCCAGTGGTGGCGGCTGGGCCGGGCGCAGAACGTCGGCTCCGTCGACGGGCTCGACGCCTTCCGCGCCTTCGACCGGCCCGGCTACGCGAAGGCCACGTTCAGCTTCCTGCTGAAGGACGCCGGCGACGGCCGGACCCGGCTCGTCACCGAGACCCGCATCCAGGCGACCAGCCCGGACGCGCGCCGGGCGTTCCTGCGGTACTGGGGGGTGATCCGGCTGGGGAGCGGATTCGTCCGCCGCGTCATGCTCGCCGCCGTCCGCGCCCGCGCGCTCAAGCAGGACGGGCAGTCCTAGCGCGTGGCGTACGCGCGGATGAAGGCATGGGCGCCTGAGGTCATGATCCTGTGGATGCGCTCGGGGTCGGCGGTGGCCGGGTCGGGCTGGTCGTTGTACGCCAGCAGGATCGTCAGGGCGGAGAGGTGGCCGGCGGCCGTCCGCGGATCGTCGGTGTCGAGGAGCCCCGCCTTCGCGAAGTGGGCGAGACGGTCGGCCAGGGCGTCTTCGGCGGACCCGGTCACGACGTCGTCCTGGCTGCCCGGCTCCCGCCAGCGTCGCTGGGCGACGAGCGCGAACGCGGCGGCGTAGTCGGGGGAGCCGACCAGCGTCCGGCCGAGCTCGACGACGAGCGCGGTGATCGCCTCCTGCAGCGCGGCAACCGTGGTGATGGTCCCGTCCCCCGGGAGGTGCTGGTCCAGGGCGCGCTGGATCGAGGCGTTCAGCGTGTCGGAGGTCTCGGCCAGGATGGCCAGGAACAAGCGGTTCTTGTCGCCGAAGTAGTCGTAGACCGTGCGCTTGGAAACCCCGGCGCGGGCCGCCACGGCGTCCATGCTCACGCTGTCCACCCCCTGGCGGGCGAACAGCTCGCGCGCGGCGGAGATGATCGCCGCCCGCTTCTCCTGGTCGCCTTCGCGCACCTGCTTGCCCGGCCTCATGGCGTTTTCCACAGCCCCACACTACACCGTACAGTGTGGAGCTACACTGCACGGTGTAGTGTGCTGCGAATCCCAGGAGGACACCCATGCCGCAGGCACCGACGTTCATCGGCAGGCTCGCCGAAACCGTCATGGGCCGCCGCGCCCGCGTTCTCGGCCTGGCCGAACCCGCCCCGGGGTTCGTCGAGGTGGACCTGCGCGCCGAAACGCCGCCCGGCGGCTGGCAGCCCGGCCACGAGATCCAGGTCCGCGCCACCCCCACCCAGGGCCGCCGCTACTCCGTGCGGACCGTATGCGCCCACGACCCCGAGCACGTCACCGTCCTGGCCGCCACCAGCGCCGACGGCCCCGGCACCCGCTGGATGCTCGGCCTGCGCGCCGGCGCCGAGTTCACCGTGCTGACCGGACGACACCGGCCCCTGTACGAGCACGGAGCCCCACGCCTCTTCCTCGGCGACGGCTGCACCCTCGGCACCATCGACGCCTACGCCGGCACGGAGGACCTCGTCGTCGTCGAAGTGCCCTCCGACGCCGTGCGCCCCCTCGCCGGTCCCCGTCCCCGATACCGCTTCCTGCCCGCCGGGCCGGCCCCGGGTGACGCGCTCCAGGACTGGCTCGAACACGCCGCCGAGGACGGCGAACTCGCCCGCGTCGACGGCGCGCTGCTCCTCGGCCACGCCCAATCGCTCCAGCGCCAGCGCCGCACGCTCGTCGACCACGGGATCCTGCCCCGCCGCGCCATCACCACCAAGCCGTACTGGGCCACCGGCAAACAAGGACTATGAGCTCAGGCGATTCCCGCGCGGGCCAGAAGTGCGGTCAGCGGGCAGGGCACGAGACGGCTGACCGATTCAGCGTGCGAGCAGGCGGCGGTATTCGGGGGAGCGGGTCAGCAGGTCGTCGTGGTGTCCGATGTCCACCACGCGGCCGGCGTTCATCAGCACCACCGTGTCCGCCGTGCGCAGGGTGGAGGGCCGGTGGGCGACGACGAGCGTCGTGTGCCGGCCCCCGGCCGCGCGCAGCGCCTCGTCGATGGCGGCCTCGCTGTCGGCGTCCAGGTTGGAGACGGCCTCGTCCAGCACCAGGACGGGCGCCCTGGTGAGCAGGGCGCGGGCGATGGCGAGCCGCTGACGCTGCCCGCCCGACAGGTGGGCGCCGCGCTCCCCGACGAGGGTGTCGTACCCGTCGGGCAGGGCCGTGACGAAGTCGTGCGCGCAGGCGGTGCGCGCGGCCTGCTCCACCTCGGCGTCCGTGGCGTCGGGGCGGGCCAGCCGGAGGTTGTCCCGGACGCTCATGGCGAACAGATACGTGTCCTGCGGCACCGCGACCACGGTCGAGCGGAGCTGGTCGAAGGGCAGGTCGCGGAGGTCGTGGCCGCCGATCCGCACCGAGCCGGCCGAGGCGTCCCAGTGGCGCAGCAGCAGCGAGGCGCAGGTGCTCTTGCCCGCGCCGGAGTGTCCGGCCAGGGCGACCGTCCGCCCGGCCGGGATGGTGAAGGAGACTTCGCTCACGGCCTCGGGGAGGCCGGGGCCGTAGCGGAAGGTGACCTGGTCGAACGTGACCTCGGGCTCGATCCGGGCCACCGGCCGGGTGGTCTGCTCGACGACGTCCGGCGGCGCGTCGAGGATGCGCAGCAGCCGGGCGGCGGCGGCGCGGATCGTGGACAGCTCCCGCCAGGTGTCGACCAGCGACATCAGCGGCAGGAAGGCGAAGCCGCCGAGCACGGCGACGATCACGACCTGGTCGGCGGCCAAGGAGCCGGCGTTCACCAGGGACAGCGCCACCAGCAGGACGGCGATCAGGCCGACGGCGGCGATGGCGTCGCCGGCGGCCTTCTCCACCCCGCCGCGCGAACGATGCGCTCTCGACGCGCGGTTGAGGCGTCCGGTCGCGGCGTTCAACCGGGCGGCCTGGTGCTCCTGGCGGCCGAAGACGAGCGTCTCGGACAGCCCTTGCACGGCGTCCACGGCCTCGGAGGCGGCCTCGCCCGCCGCCTCCCGCATCCGCTCGGCCTGCGCCGCCGAGCGCCGCCGCAGCCAGAACGGCACCGTGGCCATCGCCACCACGGCCGGCAGCAGCGCCGCGCCGACCAGCGGATGCAGCCAGAAGGCCGCCACCAGGCAGGCCGGTGGCACGGACGCGGCCACGACGAGCGGGGTGAGGCTGTGGGCGAAGAACAGTTCGAGGATCTCCACGTCGGCCATCGCGGTCGCGCCGATGTCGCCGGAGCGGCGGCGCAGCAGGTAGCCGGGGGTCAGCGCGGCCAGCTTGCGATAGCAGCGGTCGCGCAGCTCCGCAAGCACCCGGAGGCCAGGTCGTGGGCGAGGTAGGACTCGGCCCACGCGGCCAGCACCTTGGGCAGGACGAGCGCCGCGAGCAGGATCAGCCCGGGTACGAGGGCGCCGGCGCTCTCGCCGTTCAGGGCCCGGCCGACGAGGGCGGCGCCGAGCAGGGCCGCCGCGAGCGCGAAGCCCTGGTCGAGCAGCCCGCAGCCGATCGCGGCGGCCAGACGGCCCCGCTGGGGACGCAGCAGGGAGAGCAGCGCGCCGCGCCGGACGGAGGCGGGCTCCGCGGGTGTGCGGGACTCGGGCTGTACGGGGGTGACGGTGGTGGTCATGCCGCTCCTTCCTGCTGGCGGGCGACCAGGCGGGCGTAGGCGCCGCCGGCGGTGAGCAGTTCGCCAGGAGCGGCCGACTCGGCCACCTGGCCCTCGCTGAGGACGACGACGTGGTCGGCGTCCGCGACGGTGGACAGCCGGTGGGCGATCACCAGCACGGTGCGGTCGGCGCGGACGCGCTCCAGGGCCTCGACCACCGCGCGCTCGGCGGCGACGTCCACGCTGGAGGTGGCCTCGTCGAGGACCAGCAGCGGCGCGTCGGCGAGCAGGGCGCGGGCGATGGCCAGGCGCTGGCGCTGGCCGCCGGACAGCCGCACTCCCCGCTCGCCGATCATGGTGTCGTAGCCGTCGGGCAGTTCGGCGACGAACGCGTGCGCGTGCGCGGCCCGCGCCGCCCGTTCGATCTCGGCACGGCTCACGCCCGCCCGCCCGTAGGCGATGTTGTCGGCGACCGTGCCGTGGAACAGGTAGACCTCCTGCGAGACCAGCGCCACGTTCGACCGCAGCTCGGAAAGCGCGACGTCCCGCAGGTCCACCCCGTCGAACAGCACCCTGCCGCCGGTCGGATCGGCGTGTCGCAGCAGCAGCCGGATCAGCGTGCTCTTGCCCGCCCCCGAGGGCCCGACCACGGCGGTGGTGCGGCCGGCGGCCAGCCGCAGGGAGACTCCGTCCAGGGCGGGGCGGTCGCGGCCGGGATAGGTGAAGGTGACGTCCTCGAAGGTGACCTCAGGCGGCGTGCCGGGCAGGCTCGCGGCGCCGGTGTCGGCGACCGCCGGGCGGGCGGCGAGCAGCCCGGCGATGCCGTGCGCGGCGGGCAGCGCGCCCTGACCGGCGTGGAAGGCCGTCATCAGGTCGGTGACCGGCCGGAACGCCTCCCGCGACAGCAGCAGCACGGCGAACACCGACGTCAGCGACAGCGCGCCCGAGGCGTACTGCCAGGCGCCGAGCCCGACGGCGGCGGCCGTGCCGAGCGCGGCGAAGAAGCCGACGAAGCCCGCCGAGACGGTGGAGACGACCGTGAATCGCAGCGAGTCCCGGTGGAACGCCCACGCCTTGGCCGACAGCCCCGCGCCGAACCGCTCGTCGGCGCCGACCGCCTTGAGCGTGGGCAGCCCCTGCACCGCGTCGAGGTAGTCGGCGCTCAACCCCTTCCACCCCGTGAAGAACGCGGTGAGCCCGTCCCGCATCCGGCGGCGCATCAGCCTCGGCGCGGCGGCGGCCAGCACCGCCGTTACGGCGACGAGCACGGCCACGGCGGGGTCGATCCAGGCGAGCACGGCGACGATGCCCAGGCCGCCGAGCACCGAGATGAGCACCTGCGGCAGGAACACCCCGACGTAGCGGTCGATCGCCTCGACGCTGTCCACCAGGGTGGTGAGCACGCCGCCCGTGCGCGCCTCGGAGACGTATCCGGGACCGAGCGTGAGCAGGTGGCGGTAGAGCCGGTCGCGCAGCGCCGCCTTCACGTCCTCCGCGCCCCGTGCGGAGGCGACCTCACGGGCCCACACCAGCAGGGCCCGGACCGCGACCAGCGCCAGGGCGCCGCAACCGGCCAGGACCGCCGCCGTGAGGTCGCCGCCGATGCCCTGGGCCACGGCGGCGGTCAGGAGCAGGCTCTGCCCGGCGTAGGTGGCCGACACCAGCACGCCGGCCAGCACGGCCAGGGCCAGCCAGCGGCGGCCCGGACGGATCAGGCCGAGCAGTGTCCGGTTCACCATGTCGACTCCCCCGCATTCTTATTGCAAGTAATTCGCAATAGCGCAATGCTGGCAATCATGGCGGATCGTCGGCATGGTGACAAGAGCCCGAGGTCTCAGGCGTGACGGCGGCGCCGGTGGTAGGCGTAGGCCAGGGCGAGCACCGTCGGGCCCCAGAGCGCGACCGGCGAGACGCACACGACGGCCAGCGCGCGCCACCAGCCGTTCTCGTACGCCATGCCGCTGGAGGCGCCGGCCCAGGTGAGGACCATCAACACCGAGACCGCGGTCATCACCAGCCCGCCGGCCACGGCGGGAACGAGCGCCGCCATCGGCGGCACGCGCCGGCCGCCGATGACGGGGATCCAGCTCGGCGCCACCTCGCCCCACCGGCGCACCAGGCCGATGCTGAGCAGCGCCGCCACTTCGGTGAGCACGCTGAGCCCGAAGACGTACGGGATCGTGATCCACAACGGCGACACGGGCGCGTTGTCGACCTGGCCCATCTCGAAGTGGAAGGCGAACGGCAGTCTCCACAGGCACGAGGGCAGCAGCAGCCAGGGAAGCGCGTAGGCGGCACGCAGCGCCCAGCGCGGGACGGGCCGTTCGGTGTCGCTGGTGGCGGGAGCTGTGTGCAGCAAGCTGGGCGTTCGCATCCTGGGTCTCTTCCGTTTCGTCGCCGCTCGATCAGGACCCAGACTGCGCTCACCCGAGGAGGAAGACATCTGCCGATCGGCCGATTCGCCGGCGCGATCCCTGCCCTAGGGTGCCGCCATGAGACTCCTCGCAGGCGGGCTGGTGGTGGCCGGCTCGCTCGCGCTCACCCTCGTGCTCCGGCCGCTGCCGAGCCCGCTCGTCGTCGGGCCCGCGATGCTCGCGGCCGTGGCCATGTCGCTGGTCTGGTGGCCGAGGGCACGCCCCTTCCTCGCGGCGGTCACGGCGGCCGTCGGCGTGATCGGCGCGACGTGCACGCTCGCCTGGCTGGCCGCCCCCGGCATCACCCCCGGCATCGCCGGCGGCCCGTCGACGTACGTCCACACGGTCGCCGTGCTCACGCTCGTCACGCTGACCGTGCGCTGGACCCCCGTCCGGCAGGCGGCGGCGGCGGTGGGGGCGGCGGCGATCTCCGAAGCGCTGCTGGCGTTGCAGATCATGCACCCGCCCCCTTCGGGCCTGGAGGCGGTCGCCGTCACCCTCTTCTGGTCCGTCGGCACGGCGGGCGCGACAGGGCTCGGCGCCTATCTCCGCGCCCTCGACCGGCGCCGGGTCGAGGCGGTCAGGCAGGCCCGCCGCACCCAGCGCCTGCAACTGGCCCGCGACCTGCACGACTTCGTCGCCCACGACGTCAGCGCCATGGTCATCCAGGCCCAGGCCGCCCAGATCGTGCTCGACCGCGATCCGGCCGAGGCCGCGGCGGCGCTGCGGGCGATCGAGGAGGACGGCGCGCGGGCGCTCGCGTCGATGGATCGGACCGTCCGCATGCTGCGCGAGCTGGAGGGCGAGGGTGCCTCAGCCGAGCCGCTGCCCGGCCTCGACGGCCTGCCCGACCTGATACGGCGTTTCGCCGACGCGGGCTTCCCCGACACCGACATGCGCATCGAGCCGTCAGGCCCGGTGCCGCGCGAGGTCGCCACCACGATCTACCGCATCGTCGTCGAGGCGCTCACCAACGTCAGGAAGCACGCGCCGGCCGGGTCGAGCGTCGCCATCCGGGTGAGCGACGAGACCGGGGCGGTCGTCGTGACCGTGGCCGACCACGCGCGCGACCAGGCCCTGCCGCGCCTGCCGACCGCCGAACGCGCCGGTGTCGGCCTCGCCGGGCTGGCCGAGCGGGTGGGGGCGCTGGGCGGGGAGTTCACCTCGGGCCGCGCCGCCGGCGGCGGCTGGGTCGTGAAGGCGGTGTTCCCATGACGATCAGAGTCATGATCGCCGACGACCAGCCGGCCGTCCGGCGCGGTTTCCGCACGATCCTCGGTGCCCAGCCGGATCTGGAGGTGGTGGGCGAGGCGCCGGACGGCGTGACCGCGCTCGACCTCGCCGCCGAGCTCCGGCCGGACGTGGTCGTCGCCGACATCCGCATGCCGCGCATGGACGGCCTCGAACTCACCCGCCGCCTGGCCGGTCCCGAGACGCCGTCGCCGATGCGGGTGATCGTCGTGACCACCTACGACCTCGACGAGTACGTGCACGCCGCGCTCCGCGCCGGAGCCTGCGGGTTCCTGCTCAAGCACGCGGGACCGGCGCTCCTCGTCGAGGGCGTCAGAGCGGCGGCGGCGGGCGACGCCCTGATCAGCCCCTCGGTGACCGTGCGGCTGCTGCGCCACCTCACGCCGTCGCCCGCGCGCACCGGCGTGCCGGGCGAACAGCCGCTGAGCGACCGCGAGCTGGAGATCGTCAAGCTGGTCGCCGCGGGCAGGTCCAACCCGGAGATCGGCGCCGAGCTGTTCATCTCGGCCGGCACGGCCAAGACCCACGTGGCCAACGTCCAGCGTAAGCTCGGGGTGCGCAACCGCGTGGGCATCGCCGCCTGGGCCTGGGAGCACGGCCACGGCACCACCGCCGCGACTGGAGGCGACGTTGAGCACTGAGGACGACGTCCGCCGGCTGGCCACCGCGCCCAGGCGGCTGCGTAAGCCCGCCGGGTAGGCCGGCTCAGGGCGCGGCGGCGAAGAGCCGGTCGAGGTGCTCGTCCAGGACGGCGAGCGCCGTCTCCGGGGTGCCGTGCCCGATGAGCACGTGCGTGCCGAGGCCGTCGGCCAGCGCGAACAGCGCCGCCGCCGCCCGTCCGGGATCCAGGTCGGCGGGCGCCTCGCCGGCGTCCTGGGCGTGGCGGATCAGCAGGGCCAGCACCTCGTGCAGGGAGTCGTAGCCCGCGCGCAGGTGGCCGGCGAGCTCGGGGCTCACCAGTGAGCGGGCGGTGAACGCGGTCGCGATGCGCAGTTCGGCGCGGCGCTGGTCGTCGGCGGGCACCAGTTCGGCCAGGATGCGGCGCAGCGCCGCGCGTGGTGGCTGCCCTTCCTGGCCGAGGCTCTGCCGTACGCGCTCGGTCCCGCGCTCGCTGATGTAGTTCAGGGCGAACAGCAGCATCTCGTCCTTGCTGCGGAAGTAGTGCTGGACGGCGCCCAGCGAGACCTCCGCCCTGGCCGCCACGTCACGCAGGCTCACCGCGTCGAGCCCGTGGAGGTTGATCATCGCGAGCAGCGCCTCCGCGATCTGCCGCCGCCGCTCCTCGTGCCGCGCGCCCAACCCCCGCGTACGACTGCCCTTGCCCACAACCGACTCCACTATTTCAGTACGGGTGACTTGTTTTTACTGTCCTCGCGGCCCACAATACCGTACAGACGTATTGATTTGATGGTGGAGGGTGAGGCGTCATGATGATCGCGGGTGTGGTGCTGATGATCCAGGGCTTCGGCAACGCCCTGACCCGGTGGCTGTGGGGGAGCGACTGGGGGCTGCTGGCGGTCGCCGAGCGCACGGTCGACCTGCCGGCATGGACCGGCGCGGCCGTGGGCCTGCTCGGCCTCGCCCTGGTCGCGGCGGCCCGGCTGAAGGGCCGTCGCGCGTGAAGGGGCGATGCTGGGCGGCGCTGGCCGCCTGCGTGGCGCACCTGTTCGCGGCCCCGGCCGCCGCGGCCGCCCCTCGGGAGGACGCCGTGGTCCGCACGGATCTCGGCTGGGTGAAAGGCGTACAAGCCACCGACCACCGGGTGTTTCACGGCATTCCCTACGCTGCCGCTCCCACGGGCGACCGGCGCTGGCGCTCTCCCGCGCCCGCCCGGCCGTGGCCCGGGGTCCGGGACGCCACCCGGCCGGGCCCGCGCTGCGCCCAGCCCGCACCGGCCCCGGGACAGCCGGCCGGCACGTCGGAGGACTGCCTCCACCTCAATGTCACCGTCCCCGAGGCCCCCGGCGGGCGCAAGCCGGTGATGGTATGGCTGCACGGCGGCGGGTTCGTCGAGGGCGCCGGCAGTGACTTCGACGCCCGCCGCCTGGCCACGACCGGGAACGTCATCGTCGTCACCGTCAACTACCGGCTGGGCGTCTTCGGGCTGTTCGTCCACCCGGGGCTGGCCGGCTCGGGCGGCTTCGCTCTGGAGGACCAGCAGGCCGCGCTGCGCTGGGTGCGCCGCAACGCCACCGCGTTCGGCGGCGATCCGGGCAACGTCACGCTGTTCGGCGAGTCGGCCGGGGGCAAGAGCGTCTGCGCGCACCTCGCGTCACCGCGAGCCGCCGGGCTCTTCCACCGTGCGATCATGCAGAGCGCTCCCTGCACCGGCTCGGTGCCGGCCGGGGCCATGTTCCCCGGCGTGCCCGAGTTCCGCCAGTGGCCGTCCGTCGAGGACCGGCAGGCCGACGGCGCCCGCCTCGCCGCCCGGCTGGGCTGCGCCGACGCGGCGACCGCCCTCGCCTGCCTGCGCCAGGTGCCCGCCGAGCGCCTGCTGCCCTTGCACGACCAGTTCATCACCCCCGCCGTCGGCAGCCCGGTGCTCCCGCGGGACCCCGAGCGTGCCCTGGCCACCGGCGCGTTCCACCGCGTCCCGGTCATCTCGGGCACCACCCGCGACGAGATGCGCTACATGGTCGCCCTGTTCTACGAGCTGCCCGGCACGCCGATCACCGCCCGGACATACGCCGAGCTGCTGCGGCAGGCGTTCGGCGAGCGCGCAGAACGCGTCGCCCGCCGCTATCCCCTCACGCGGTACGACTCCCCGGGGCTGGCCTGGGCGGCGCTCACCACCGACGTGGTGTTCGCCTGCCCGACGTACGAACGGAACCGGAGCCTCGCCCAGCGGGTCCGCACGTACGCGTACGAGTTCGCCGGGGACGACGTCGTGACCGAGATCCCGGGCTCGGACTTCCCGCTCGGGGCCGCGCACGGCGCTGAACTGGCCTACCTCTTCCCCGCCCCCGGCCTCGACGCCCGCCGGCAACAGCTGTCCACCACCATGATCCGCTACTGGACGGCGTTCGCCCGCACCGGCGACCCCAACGCCCCAGGCCTGCCCCGCTGGCGGACCTTCGCCCCCACCCGTCCCGGCACGCAGTCGCTGGCGCTCGCGCCCGACCCGACAGGGCCGATCGACCTCGCCGCCGCCCACCGGTGCGCGTTCTGGGCCGGGTAGCGGGCGAGCTCAGGCGGAGGTCAGGGAGAGCAGCCCCGGGATGGCCGCCACGCCGGGCAGCAGGTGGGTGTGGCGGACGGCGCCGAGCGTGGCGGCGTCCTGGCCGCCGGTCAGGACGCCGGCCACGATCGCGGCGCCCGCGTTGGCGCCCGCCTGAAGGTCACGGGTGGTGTCGCCGGCCGTGAGGACGCGGCCGACGTCGTGGACACCGGTCGCCTCCATCGCCCGGAAGATCATGTACGGTGCCGGGCGCCCGGCGGGGACGTCGTCGACGCACACCACCGCGTCGAGGAACCCGGTGTCCCAGCCGATCGCGGACAGCAGGGCGCCGGTCACCTCACGGTCGAACCCGGTGGTGAGCGCCACCTTGACGCCGGAGGCGCGCAGCGTCGCGATCGCCTCGGGAACGCCGGGCAGGGGCGTCGGCGGCCGGTCGGCGTAGGCGGCGCGCAGCCGTTCGCGGAAGTCGGCGAAGGCGGCCTCCGTGACCTCGGCCGGGGGCTCTCCCAGCAGGGCGCTGATCGCCTCGCGCTTGCCGGCGCCCATCCAGCGCCGGATGTCGTCGGCGGCCGGGTCGCCGCCCGCCGCGCGGACGGCCTGTTCGAGGGCGACGTAGACGGCGCCGTGCTCCTCGACGGTGGTGCCGGCGATGTCCAGGACCGCCAGTTCGATCACGGTAGCTCTCCAAGGGGGCTGCGCAGCAGTGCCGGGCGGGCCTGCTGGGAGTTGTCGATGGTGAAGGAGACGAGGTCGGGACGGTAGCGGTCGTCGGAGTACTCGACGGGCCGGCCGTCGGCCGAGGAGGTGCGGCGGCGTTCGCGGAGCAGGGCCGCGCCGGGGGAGACGGTCAGCAGCTCGGCGTCGGTCTCGTCCGCCACGATCGCGTCGATCATGTGGCGGGCCCTGCTCAGGTCCACCCCGCGCCCGGTCAGGTACGCCAGGACGGAGCCGCTGTCGCAGTCGAAGTCGAAGAGCCACCGGCCCGCGTCCCACACGAACGTGGTTCGTTCGATCATCGTGGGCACGCCGTCCAGCAGCCGCAGGCGCAGCAGCTGGACGACCGGCTCGCCCTCGTCCACGGCCAGCGCGTCGGCCGCCTCGGCGGAGGCCGGGCGCCGGCTGATCTCCAGCGTCCGCTGGCCGGGCTGGTGGCCCATCTGCTCGGCCCACCGCGAGAACGACAGGAACGTCTCGAACGGCTGGGGCATCGTCCGGGTGCGCACCACGGGCGGTTTGCCCCGGCCGCCGCCGATCAGCCCTTCGGACCGGAGCGTGGCCAGCGCCTGCCGGATCGGCCCTCGCGAGGCTCCCCACTGCTCGCACAGCTGGGACTCGGAGGGAACGGCGGCGCCCACCGGCAGGTCGCCCGACCGGATGCGACGCCGCAGATCCGCTGCGACACGTTCGTGAAGAGGCCCGTCCATGCGACTTGACCATACAGGAGGGCGGCGGTCGCGCAAACCCTTGAATGACGGCCTCACCTGCATAGATGGCGTCCAGGTGAACAGGCGGCGACATGTGTTCGGCACCTGTTGACACCTGTCGGGCAGGCTCGGCACCTTGCTTGTCATGACAAGTTTGCTCGACTCGGCCGATGTCGTCGTCGTCGGCGCGGGCATCGTCGGACTGGCCCACGCCGTGGACGCCGTACGCCGGGGACTGTCCGTCGTCGTCGTCGAACGCGACGGGCGGGCCGTCGGCGCGTCCGTCCGCAACTTCGGGCACGGCTGCTTCACCGCCCAGGACGGCGACGCCCTCCGCTACGGGACGACGGCCAGGGCCGCCTGGCTGCGGCTGGCCAAGGAGACGGGGCTCTGGTTGCGCGACGCCGGCACCGTGGTCGTGGCCAGGGCCGACGACGAGTACGCGGTGCTGGAGGAGTTCGCCGCCGCCCGCGACGGCCACGCCGTCCTGCTCGACGCGGCGCAGGTGGCCGAACGGGTGCCGGTGGGCCCCGGCGTGGTCGGCGGCGCCTGGCTGCCCCTGGACATCCGCGTCGATCCCCGCCAGGCCGTCCACGCGATCGCGGACTGGCTGGCCGGCCAGGGCGTGCGCTTCCACTGGGCCACCTCCGTCCACCTCGTGGAGCCGGGCGCGGTCGTCACCAGCCGGGGCCGCGTCGGAGCCGGCCGGGTGGTCTTCGCCGTGGGCCACCACGTGGACCGGCACTTCCCCGGCCTCGCCGCGGAGTCCGGGCTGCGCCGCTGCGCGCTGCACATGCTGCGGGTGGCCGACCCGTACGGCCGGACGGTGGACCCGGCGGTGCTGTCGGGCTTCTCGCTCCTGCGCTACGGCGGCTTCACCGCCTGCCCCGGCGTGGCCGCCGTACGCGCGCGGCTGGAGGCCGAGCACCCGGACCTGGTCGGCATCGGCCTGAACCTGATGTTCACCCAGCGCCCGGACGGTGACCTGATCATCGGCGACACCCACGCCTACGGCGACACGTTCGACCCGTTCCAGGCCGACGAGCTCGACCGGCACGTCCTGGCCGAGACCGGGCGCCTGCTGGGCGGCGACCGGCTGACGGTCCGCGAGCGCTGGCGCGGCGTCTACTCCTCCGCCCCGGAGCCGTTCCTGATCGCCGCCCCCATGCCCGGCGTGCGCGTGGTCGCGGTCACGTCCGGCATCGGCATGACCACCGCCCTGGGGCTGGCCCCCGAGGTCCTCGACGACCTGCTCGATTGACCACCCCTCCGACACCCCACCACCACTTCCGAGGAGAGATCCCCATGCGCGCACGACGCCTCCTGGCCGCCGTGGCGGCGGCCCCGCTCCTGCTGCTGGCCGGCTGCGGCGGCGCCGAGACCGGCGCCGAAGCCGGCGGCGCCACCTGCCCCGGCGGCAGGATCCGTTTCGGCATCGAGCCCTACGAGGACCCCGCCAAGCTCAAGCCCGCCTACCAGGTCCTCGCCGACGCCCTCCAGCGCAAGCTGAACTGCCCCGTCGAGCTGAAGATCGTCGACGACTACTCCGCCGAGGTGCTGGCGATGCGCAACGGTCAGCTCGAACTGGCCCAGTTCGGGCCGCTCGGGTACGTCTTCGCCAGCACGATGGCCGACGCGCGGCCCGTCGCCTCGTTCGCCGACGCGAAGGGCGCCCTGACCACCTACACCGCCGGCATCTGGGTGCGCGCCGACTCGCCCATCACCTCCGTCAAGGACCTGGCGGGCAAGTCCATCGCGCTGTCCAGCCCGGGATCGACCTCGGGTGACGCGCTGCCCCGGTACGCGCTCAAGACCGACGGCGTGGCCGAGTCGTCCGTGAAGATCGACTACGCCGGAGGCCACCCCGAGGCGCTGCTCGCGCTCGTCAACGGCAAGGTCGACGCCGCCGAGATCAACAGCCAGCAGCTCGCCTCCGCGCAGGCCGCCGGCACGTTCAAGCCCGACGGCTTCCGGCAGATCTGGACCTCCGCCCCCATCCCGAACGACCCCATCACCGTCTCCGGCAAGGCCGACCCGGCCTTCCGCGAGGCGGTCACCAAGGCGCTGCTGGAGCTCGGCCCCGCCGACGTCGCCCAGGTCGGCGCGTTCCTCGACGTCGACCCGCCCGGGCCGCTCGTCGCCGTGACGAAGGACACGTACCAGCCGCTGTTCGACCTGGCCGCCGAGCTGAACCTGACCGAGGAGGACGTCTGACCATGACGCCCGCCGACGCCCCGCCGCCTCCCCTCCGGACGGCGGTGACCGGCCCGCCGGCCGCGCTCGTGGTACGGGGGCTGACCAAGTCCTTCGACGGCAGGACCGTACTGGACGACCTGGACCTGCGGGTCGAATCCGGACAGTTCCTCGCGCTGCTCGGCGCCAACGGATGCGGCAAGTCCACCGCGCTGCGCTGCCTCGTCGGCCTGGAGACCCCCGACGCGGGCGCCATCGCCGTCCACGGCCGGACCCTCGGCTCCGGCCACGACGCCGAGAGCAACCGGCTGCGGCAGCAGACGGCCATGGTCTTCCAGCAGATCCACCTCGTACGCCGCCGCAGCGCCCTGGACAACGTCTGCGCCGGCGCGCTCGGCCGGCTGCCGCTGCGCCGATCGCTCGCGCCGATCCTGTTCCCGCGCGAGCTGCGCGAGGAGGCCATGGCCTGCCTGGACCGGGTCGGGATGGCCGACCGCGCCGCCGAACCGGCCGGCCGGCTCTCCGGCGGGCAGCAGCAACGGGTCGCGATCGCCCGCGCGCTCTGCCAGCGCGCCCGGATCATCCTCGCGGACGAGCCCGTCTCCGCCCTCGACCCGGCCGCCGCCGAGCAGGTCGTCTCCCTGCTGGCCGACCTCGCGCACGAGGAGGGCCTGGCCGTCGCCGCCGTGCTGCACCAGCCCGCGCTGGCCCGCCGCCACGCCGACCGGGTGGTCGGGCTGCTGCACGGCCGGGCCGTCATCGACGCGCCCGCCTCCGAGATCACCGAGGCCGACCTCGACACCCTGTACGCCGCCCGCCCCGCCTCGCCCGCCGCCGCCTCGCACGTCGTTCATCAGGAGCATCGATGAAGTCCCCGGCCACCCCGCTCGCCCCGCCCCGAAGGCGGCCGATCACCACGGCGACCGCGGTCGTCACCGTGGTCGTGGTGGCCGCCCACGTGCTGGCCTGGCACGGCACCGAGTTCTCCCCGGCGGCGCTCGTCCAGGGCTGGCGCGGCATGGCCGACTTCCTCGGCCAGGCCCTGCCGCCCGACCTGTCCTGGACCGAGGTGCTGCTGCCCAGCTTCCAGGGGGCGCTCGTCACGCTCGCCATCGGCCTGCTCGGCACCACCCTCTCGGTGCCGGCGGCGCTCGTCCTGGCCTTGCTCGCGGCCCGGACCACCACCCGCAACCGCTGGGTCTACCAGGCCGCCCGCTCGATCCTGTCGTTCCTGCGCGCGGTGCCCGACGTGGTGTTCGCCCTGATCTTCGTCACCGCCGTGGGGCTGGGCCCGTTCGCCGGCGTGCTCGCGCTGATCTTCCACAACACGGGGGTGATGGGCAAGCTCTGGGCCGAGGCGATGGAGGAGATCGACCTGGGTCCCCGCGACGCCCTGCGCGTCGGCGGCGCCTCCGGTGTCCAGGTCGCCGCCCACGCCGTGCTGCCCGCGGTGATCCCGCAGTTCGTCGGGCTGCTGCTGTACCGCTTCGACGTCAACGTCCGCTCGTCCCTGGTGCTCGGCCTGGTCGGGGCGGGCGGCATCGGCTTCCTCGTCAACCAGTCGATCAAGCTGTTCCGGTTCGACGAGATGGTCACCCACCTGCTGGTGGTGATGGTGCTCGTCGTCGCCGTCGACCAGCTCTCGGCCCAGATCCGCCGCCGCCTCGGCGTCTGACGAGCCGTATCTCCTCGAACTAGGGAATGGCCTTTATCTCCCACAATTGGCTGGCGTCGCCCTTGCGCATATCCGCCTGTACGAGTTGTGCGCCCGGAGTGGTGGAGGCGTCTTTCACGGCCAGCATTTTATTGGGCGGATACTTGTTGACGATCCAGTACAGGCCCTCCTCGAAGTCGCTCGCCGTGTACTCCTGGAAGGTGAAACGCATTGCCTCGTCGGGCTCGTGGAGGTTGTACTGCGTCACGCGGTCGGGGAATGCGGGATGCGCCGACACCACCTTGCCCCCGGAATGTTCGGCGCTGATCCAGTAACCGCCGCCCTTGAGGACGGAGATGGGTTTGAGCGCGAATCGCTGATTGGCGTTCCCGGTGAGATTCCACTGGATGACGCGGGCGTACTCGTCGGGGTTCGCGGCCTCGATGTCGATCGCCAGGCCCGAGTGCTTGTTGATCAGGTGGGCGCGAGCAGGAATGGTCATGAGATCCCCTATCGAACCGATAATGGAGGTGAGGCGCGCTCGTCTCCATCAGACCTGATGACCGTGGGCAAATCACCCCTTGGACCGTGTCCACATCCGGCCAGGTCTATCCGATGAGCATTCCGATCAACAGCAGTGCCGCGCTTCCGCCGAGAATGCCCAGCCACGCAAAGAGAGAGGACGCCGCGATCCGGCGTTGAAAGGACACGGCCGCGAGCCCGAAAAAGACGGCCGGAATTCCGAAGACGACCCAGACGGCGGCGAAGTTGAACCAGCCCGTCGCGGACATGTTGCTGATGCCTTTGCCGAGCGCGATGGGGACGCCCGCCAGAATGAGCAGCTTGACCACGAGTTCCAGCGCCGGATAGACGAACTGGGCGGCGGCCGAGCCCCACAGCCCGCCCAGCACGAGCCGGCTGGGCAGCCGCCTGCCCCACGGGCGGACGCTGGCCAGCGCGAGCGCGACCGTGAGGATCCGCAACCCCACGGAGCCCAGCGCGATCCAGCCGTCCCCTTCGGGCCAGGCGCCTTCGACGACCGCGTTGACGGCGGCCAGGACGAGCACAGCCACGCAGAAGAGGCCGACGAACCCGGCGGCGGCGTACGCGGGCCACAGCGGAGCCCATGACCGGCCCTTCTGATGAACAGACGGCAACGCGAGATCCTTTCGACACGGAGGTCAGGCCAGGACGGAGAGGAGCTCGTCCCCCCTGGCCGTGATCTTGATGTGGACGTGGCGGCCGCGGCGCTCGCGGCTGAGCAGGTCGGCGGCCTGGAGCTGGTCGCAGTGGTAGCTGGCAGTGGAGGGCGAGCAGTCCAGCAGGGCGGCGAGCTTCCCGATGGGAATGGAGGTCCCGGCCAGCCGCAGGATGGCGGCGCGGGTGCGACCGAGAGTGAGAGCGAGCTTGTCGGTGTCCTCGCGGGCGGCATGGCTGGTGCGGCCGGACCACAGGAGGCCGACGGCGGGCAGGGGGTAGCCGATCCACGCCGGGCCGGGCTGGTCGAAGGAGAACAGGCAGGCGCCGTGGCCGGAGACGACGGGCACGAAGGTGAGGCGACGGCCGGCGAGGTCGAAGGTTCTGCCCTGCTGGTCCGGAAGCCGGATGGAGGCGCTGTCGCAGGTCAGCCGCCCGCTCAGCCCGGGGAGGAGAGCGTGCAGGCTGCGCGTCACGGCGGCAAGGCCGATGCGCTCCTGCTCCTTGTGCAGGAGGGCGTCGGCGTTCTTCCAGACGGTGCGGAACTCCTTCCACAGCCGGTTCATGAGACCGGCGTAGGCGCGTATCCAGGGTCCGGGGCGGTCCGCGACCGCGTGCCAGTGCCGGGGCAGGACGGGGCCGAACTCGGCCTCCAGTTCCCGGATGAGAATGCGGTCATCCAGTTCGGCGAGAGCGTCCAGATAGGCGCCCATGTCCGCCTCCGCGATCGTCGAGGTCGCGGTCAGGCAGTCGGGGATGACCGAGTAATAGGGGTCGAACAGCGGACGCAGGACGACGGCGTCGTCGCCGATGACCGCTGCGACGGCCCGCTGCCAGTGGCGGGGCACGCCATGCGGCCGGCCGCCGACCGTGCCCGCGATCAGCGACAGGAGCGTCGCGCCGGCATGCAGGGACACGGTGGCGTTGACGTCGTCGAGCGGTCCGACATGTAACTGCGAGTAGCCGGGCATGCGTCTTCTCCTCTCGCGAGTGGGGGAGACATCGGGAGCGTAGAACCTGACGCGACGTGAGACGCAAGCGAACACCGCTTGTCGTGACTAGGTGAGCGAGAGGGCCAGGACGCCGGCGAGGACCACGCCCATGCCGATCGTCTGCGGACGGGTGAGCCGCTCCTTCAGGACGATCCGGGCGAGGACGATGGTCACGACCGTATGCAGGGAGCCCAGCACGGCCGCGACGCTGACCGGGCCGAGCATCGAAGCGACGGCGTACTGGGCGTCTGCCGCGACGATGAGCACGCCGATCGAGGCCAGCACCGGCAGGTCGCTCCTCCGTACGGTGACGTGGTGACGCCTGAGGACGACGACAGAGGCGATCACGATCACGGTGGTCAGGCGAGCGGTCAGCAGCGCCCAGCCGGTGTCGGCCTGGCCGGCGTTGTGCATGGACAGGAAGAAGGTGCCGAATCCGAGCGCCGCGAGCAGGCCGTACAGAATGCTCGTCAACGGCCGATCGCCCGTCCCGGTGGCTGGGCGCCGGGAGGCGATGACCAGTCCGAGCGCGGTGAGCACCAGCCCGGCGAACTGGAGCGGACCCGGCACCTGCCCCGCCACGAGCCCGGCGAGCAGGGGGATGAGGGGCGCGGCCGCCGCGACGGGGGCGACGATGCTCATCGTGCCGACGGCGAGGCCGCGGTAGAGGGCGGCGATGCCCACCGTCTCGCCCAGCCCGGCGACGGCCGCCTGAACGAGGAAGGCAGGGTCCGGCGGGCCCACGCCGCGTACGGCGGTCGTGATCGTGAGCAGGACGAGAGCGGTGGCCTGCGAGATGAGCAGGACGGACGGCACGGGGCGGGAACGGCTCTTCAGCCCTCCCAGGAAGTCGGAGGCCCCCCAGCCGAGCCCGGCGCCCAGGGCCAGGGCGATGGCGAGCACGGGTGCGTCCGATCAGCGATGGGCGGTGTGGCCGAGGATCGCGGGAACGACCGTGTCCCAGTGGCGGCGGGGGAAGGTCTCGTGACCGGTCCCGTCCATGACCATGAGGCGAGCGTCGGGGATCTCCGCGGCCAGGGCCTGCCCATGAGCCGGCGGCAGGAAGGGGTCTTCGGCGCCGTGCAGCACGAGCGTCGGGGCCTTGATCCGGCCGAGCCGGTGCCGCCAGGGCTCGCCGGCGTCCAGGAGGAACGGGTTGGTCAGCTGTGCGGCGAGATCGATCGTGCGATCGGCGACCCGGCCGGCGAGCTCGCGTACGGCCGGCTCGTCGAAGTGGCCCGGTGCGGCGAAGGGCCGCTCGGCCTCGACGAGGTGGGCGATGACGGCCTCGCGGTCCTGCCAGTCCGGCTCGGCCGGTTCGGTCGCGTACAGGGACCGCAGCTCGGCCGTCATGTCCGGCAGGTCGTCGTGGCGGTGACCGGGGCCGCCGGGCGTCGAGGACGCGAGCGTGAGCGTGGCTACCCGATCGGGGTGGTCGAGCGCCACGAGCTGGGCGATGGCCGCGCCCTGGGACATGCCGACCAGGTGCGCGCGGTCCAGCCCGAGCGCCCCGATGAGGGCGGCGGTGTCGGCGACCAGGTCGCGCAGGTCGTGTGACGGAGCTCCGGCGGGGGAGCCGGTCGACCGGCCGGCGTCCCGGCTGTCGAAGCGGACGACGTGGCGCTCGCCGGCCGCCAGGCGCCGGGCGAACTCCTCCTCCCAGTTCAGCAGGCTGTGACCGCCGCCGTGGATCAGCAGGATCGCGGGATCGGCTGGGTCGCCGAAGGTCTCGGTGGCCAGCTCGATCCCGTTGACGTTGAGCATCCGCTCCATTGTGGCCGTCCTCTCCGCCCGTGGTTCGTTACATGTAACGAAGAACGTAGCACGCGAGCTCGTTACATGTAACTGGTTGCCGCTAGAATGGGACCTATGACGCGCTCCAGCCGGCCCGCCCAGGCCGTCCACGACGCCTGGGCCGCCTACCGCAGGCTCCAGCTCCTGGTGGACCCGGCGATCGCCCGCGAGCTGGAGCAGAACTCGAGCCTGTCGATGCCCGATTACGAGGTGCTGGCCGCGGTGACGGAGCTGGCGAGCACGGAGACGTGCGTGCGCGTGGGCCGCCTCGCCGCCCGGTTGCAGTGGGCCCACGGCCGTCTGTCCCGCCAGCTCGGCCGCATGGAGCAGCGCGGCCTGATCGCGCGCGAGGCATGCGAGCTGGACGGCCGCGGCGACGACGTGCTGCTCACCGAGGCCGGACGGCGGGCCCACGAGGAGGCCACCCCCGCCCACCTGGCCTCGATCGACCGGCACTTCGGCCGGGCGCTGTCCGCCGGTCAGCTGGCAGCTCTCGTCGACATCGAACGCACGCTCTCCGCCGACCACTGATCAACGCGCGCAGCCGTAAGGACGCGTGCGCCACCGCCGCTCTGACGTTTCGAGAGCCTTCGAAGCGGTTGCTGCTGAACCCGGCCCGGTCCAAGGCTGGTGCCGTCGGGATGGCATGCGGCTTCGGGGGTGGGTGGTTCATGGCAGTGGGAGAGGTCGTCGGGACCTCGGGCTCGGTACGGGGGCGGACGCTTCCGTCGCGCTTCTCCGTTCTGGGACCGCTCACCGTCAGCCTCGGCGACGACGTATGGCGGCCGGTGCCGGGAGCCAAGAACCGCACCCTGTTGGCCAGTCTTCTCCTGCACGCCAACCAGGTCGTCTCCATCGACGGCCTGTCACGACGGCTGTGGGGGGACCAGCCGCCGCAGGACGAACGGCGTGTCGTGCAGACGTACGTCGCCCGGCTGCGGCAGTGGATCGGGGACGAAACGGTCGTCCGGACGTGGCCGGGAGGCTACGAGATCCGGCTCGGCCCTGACCGGCTGGACCTGCTGGAGTTCCGCCACCTGCTGGGCCGGGCCGCTCAGGCCGGCTCGCCCGAGCAGGAGGCGGCGCTGTTGCACAAGGCGGTCGCCTTGTGGCGCGGAGCCGCCTGCTCGGACGTCGCCTCCGAGATCCTGCACCAGGACGTCGCCGTCCTGGAAGAGGAGCGCAGACGCGCCGTCGAACGACGCATCGACCTGGATCTGTCCTCGCGGGGCGCCGGCGGCGATCTCATTCCCGAACTGCGCAGGCTGACGCAGGAGCATCCGCTGCGCGAGCGGCACTGGGCCCAGTTGATGCGTGCCCTGCACCGGGCCGGCCGGCGGGCGGAGTCCCTGGCGGCCTACCGTGAGGCCTTCGGTCACCTGCGAGAGGAGCTGGGTGTCGAGCCCGGCGCCGAACTGCGCGACCTCCACCAGGAGATCCTCGCCGGGACGGCGGAGCCTACGGCGGGAGCCGTGCCCCCCGTGACGCCGCCGGACGTCGCCGAGCCGGATCCGCCGCGGGAGGTGCCCGCTGACATCAGCGGCTTCGTGGGACGCGCCGGCGAGCTGGAGACCCTGGACCGGGTCACGACGCGCTCGGGCGCCACCGTGATCGTGGGCAGGGCAGGCGTCGGCAAGTCCACGCTGGCCATCCACTGGGCCGCCGCCACCGCCGGCGACTTCCCCGACGGCCAGCTCTACCTCGACCTGCGGGGGTTCGACGCGCTGCCGCCCCTCCCCGCCTACCAGGCCCTGCGCATCCTGCTGCGCGCTCTGGGCGTGCGCCCGGCCGACGTTCCCGCGGAGCGGGACGCGGCCGCCGCGATGTTCCGTTCCCGCACCGCCGGCCGCAGGATGCTGATCGTCCTGGACAACGTTCGCAGCACCTGCCATGTACGTTCCCTGCTTCCCGGCAACGGCCCGGCGGTCCTCATCACCAGCCGTAACCAGCTACGCGGCCTCGTCACGAGTGGCGCCGCGGCGCGGATCGCCCTCGGCCCGCTGCTCCCGGAGGAATCCCTGGAACTGCTGGCCGCGCAGGCGGGCCGCGACCGGCTGCGCCGCGAACCCGAGCAGGCGAGGATGCTCGCCAAGCTGTGCGAGCACCTGCCCTTCGCCCTGCGCATCATCGGAGAGAGGCTCGCCCGCGTGCCGGGGCTGTCGGCCGAGACGCTCGCGCGCGAGATCGAGCGGGACGCCCTGGCCGCCCTCCGAGCGGGCGACGGTGACCAGGACGTCCGGCGTGCGCTGTCGTGGTCGTACGCGCGCCTCGACCCGGCTGCCCGGCGCACCCTGCACCTGGCGGCCGTTCTACACCCCGAGAACGTGCTGGAGCCGGAGCCGCTCGCCGCGCTCGTCCAGGCGCCGCTCGAACGGATCCGGCGGCACCTGGACAGGCTGAACGCCGATCACCTCGTCGAGCAGACCGCGCCGGAACGGTATCTGCTGTCGCCACTCGTCCGCGCACTTGCGGCATCCGAGCCGACGCAGGAGCTCTCGCCGGATTGAATGCCGGAGGAAGGCCGGCCGAAGGCGGTAACATCATCACGAAGTATTCGCGGCTGTCTGTTCCGTCGCGCAATGGATACATCGCCCCGGGCGGAATGACGGTTCTCGACGGCGGGACGTGCGCGTCCTGATGCCTCTCCGGTAAAAGAAAAGCGCGGAGAAGCGAGCACCGCTCCCGGGTCTGGCGCCGAGAACGGTGATCGCTTCAGACCGTCAGCGTCATGGCGCCGCGGTCATACACTTTTGATCGTGATGCAGGCCGGGTTCGACCACTCGTTGTCGAAGAAGGTGCGGGCGCAGAGTGTGGAGTTGACCCTGAACATGGTGAAGGGCGCCCAGTCGACGTACGCATCACCGATCTTGGAGCATTGCGCGGTCCGGGTCTCGTTGAAGGCGGCTCCGCTCTTGTAGGCGCCCCACACGTGCACCTTGACGCCGCAGAGCGTGATAGGTCTCCACGGGAACTTGATGGACCGCATCGATCCGCGGATCTTCTGGACCAACGTGCCCGTTCCCGTCACCTGAATGCAGGTCTCGTTGACATGGCCCGGCCCGTTGCGGGCAGTGCAGCCGCTCGCGCTGAGCGGGCCGAGCTCATCCGGTCCGGAGGGCGCGGTGGCCGTCGTCGCCGTGGCGCCGGCGGGCGCCGCGATCACCATCGCGCCGGCGATCGCCGCGGCAACGGCTAAATCTCTCATCCTCAACTGCTTTCGACCTTTCCTCGTTCGTCGTCGTTCGCTCCGGGCCGTCGCACGTGGCGGCCCATCACTTTCTGATCTGGATACAGGCCGGGTTCGACCACTGATCCTTGAACTGGGTCCGGACGCAGACGCTGGTCCGGTCCTTGAAATGGGCGTTGGGATACCAGTTGACGTATGCGCTGCCGCCATAGCTGCATTGCGCCTGACCGGTGCGGTCGAACCTGGCCCCGTTCGCGTAGGTGCCCCACACATGGACCTTCACGCCGCAGAGCGTGAGCGGGACCGGCGGGAAATTCCAGGACACCATCGCGCCCCGGACACGCTCGACGTGCGTGCCCTGGCCGTAGACGTAGACACAGGTGTCGTTGAAGTCGCCGGGGCCGTTTCGGGCGGTGCACCCTGTGGCCGTCAGCGGCCCGAACTCGTCCGCTCCGGGGGTCGCCGTGGCCGCCGCGGGTCCCGCGACACCCATCGAGCCGGCGACCGCCAGCGCGGCGATGAACGCAAGATTGAGGCGTAGCGCCATTCACACTCCTTTGAATCGGTGTGATCCCGACGCTAGGCCGCACTCTCTTCATAACGCCTTCAAACAGCCGTCGCTTTTCGAATGCGAGGCGTAGGCCAGGTGAGGCTCTGCTGAAAGCGTGCGGAGGGCGGCAGGTGCTGTGCTTGCCCTGACAACAGCCTCCGACAAGAAAGAGGATGGGCATGCGAAACATGCTCCGGCTCACAGCCGCCACTGCGGTTTCTGCCGCAGCGGTCGCACTTGGTGCGTCCGCCCCGGCCGACGCCACCACCGCGCAGTACACGGTGTGCACCTACACGATCACCGCCGCCCACTATTTCAAGACTCCCAACGGCGACAACTGGTTCCTGGTGCGCAAGGGCGAACGCCGGCCGGGATATCGCGACGCGACCATGTTCTTGAATGGCGTCCTGCACCGTCAGATGACGCCCGCGCCGTATGCGTGGGGTGAAGTCGGCAAGATGGTGCTCGTGCCCGGCTCCTGCCGCATCTGACCGCAGGAAATCTGAGATCCGAAGCGTCTTCATCGAAGGAGGAAATAATGCGTATTTCATCGAGAAAAATGGCCGCCTCGCTGGTGGGCGCGGCGTTGGCCTGCGGAATCCAGGCCGGCGTGACCGCGCCCGCGCGTGCCGATGCCGTACCGATGGGCTGGGAGCTCTACCACATCTACAACGACCTGTCGGAGATCGCGCGCAAGCAGTGCCACGCCGACGGCCGCCGCCTGTTCGGTAACCAGTACAAATGCTCGCCGGGATGGTACGGCTGGACGCTGTATTTCTGGTCCTGAGAACGATGGCCCGGCACGCTCGTCATCATCGGATTTCCCTGATCTGCGGGCGCCGGGCTCCGCCCCTGGCTCACGGGTGCGTGGTTCAGCCGCTATCTCGCGGGTGTGCCCGGGTCCGGGACGAGCAGGGTGGTGAGCAGGTCGTCCAGGCTCACGATGCCCACGACACCGGCACCGCTGTCGCCGTCGGAGCGGATGAGCGCGAGCTGGCTGTGGGCGGCTCGCAGTGCCGCGACCGCCTCCGACACCGAGGCGTCCGAGGGCAGGGCGGGCAGGCGGTAGGCGAGCTGCGCGGCGGTGACGGTGCGGGCGCGGCGGGCGGCCAGATAAGCGTCGCGGATGTGGACGACGCCGAGCGGCGCCGCCGGGTCGCCGACGACGAGGCGGGAGCGTCTGGCGTTCAGGCAGGCGTCGATCACGTCCTGGGCCGAGGCGGTGGCGGGGACGGTGACGACCCGGTCGAGCGGGGTGACGAGCGCGGCGATGGCGGCGTCGGGGGCGTGCAGGGCCTGGCTGAGCACGGCGTGGTCGTCGGCCTCGATGAGGCCGAGCCTGCGTGACTCCTCCACCAGGTGCCGCAACTGTTCAGGCGTGCGCGGGTTGGCGCCCTCCTCGCGCGGGTGCACCTTGAACAGGCGCAGCAGGGCGTTGCTGATGGCGTTGAGCAGGCTGATCACCGGCCGTACCGCCAGGGTGAAGGCGCGGAAGGGCAGCGCCAGGATGGTGGCGGAGCGTTCGGGGTGCGCGATCGCCCACGACTTGGGCGCCATCTCGCCGAGCACCATGTGCAGGAAGGTCACGACGGCCAGCGCGATGACGAAGGCGACCGCGTGCGCGGCTGCCTCGGGCAGGCCGAGGGTGTGGAACAGCGGGGTGAGCGTGCCGGCGATGAGCGGTTCGGAGACGACGCCGAGGCCGAGCGAGCACAGCGTGATGCCGAGCTGGGCGCCGGCCAGCATGAGCGACAGTTCCTTGATGCCCGACAGGGCGGCCGAGGCGGCCTTGCTGCCTTGCGCGGCGGCCTTCTCCAGCCGGTGGCGCTTGGCCGCGACGAGGGCGAACTCGGCGGCGACGAAGAAGCCGTTGCCGACGAGCAGGAACAGGGTGAGAGCCAGGCCCAGGGGCAGGTTCACGGCCGCTCCTCCGCTTCGTCGAGGTGCCGGTACGGGGTGAGCCGGACGCGTTCGGGGACGTGCCGGTCCAGCGTCAGGACCTCGATGCGGGCGTGGGTGGGCGCGGCGGGGTCGAGGGTGGCGGGCAGGGCGGCGGTGATGACGTCGCCGGGTGCGGCGAAGCGGCCCAGGCGGTGCAGGATCAGCCCCGCGAGGGTGTCGTAGTCGTCCTCGTCGGGCAGGTTCAGGTCGGTGGCCAGGGCGATCTCGTCGATGCGCAGCCCGGCGTCCAGCTCCCAGCCGTCGCCGTGCCGTACCGCTGAGGGGGTGTCGGCGTCGTCCTCGTCGGCGATCTCGCCGACGAGCTCTTCGGCGACGTCCTCCCAGGTGACGAGGCCGGCCAGGCCGCCGTGCTCGTCGACCACGCAGGCCACCTCCTCGCCCCGGGCGTGGAGCTGGGCGGCCAGGTCGGGCAGCGGCAGCGAGAACGGCACGACCAGGACGTCCCGGGCGAGCTCGCCGACCCGGGTGGCGGCGGCGGCCCCGGCGGGCACCGCGGCCACGTCGCGCAGGCTGACCAGCCCGGTCACGTCGTCGAGCGTGGCGCCGAGCACCGGGTAGTGGGTGTGGCCGTGGACGGCGATGAGCTCGTCCAGCTCCGCGAGGCTCGCCGAGGCGGCCACGGCGACCACGTCGGCGCGCGGCACCATCACCTCCTCGGCGGTGTGGTCGGAGAACGCCAGCGCCCGTTCCAGCACGTCGGCCTGGCTTCCGGGCAGGTGGCCGTGCGCCTCGGACTCGCCGATGATGTGGCCGAGCTCCTCCAGCGTGGCGCCGTGGTGCAACTCCTCGACGGGCTCGATCCCGACGGCGCGCAGCAGCCGGTTGGCGGCGGTGTCGAACAGCTTGATGACCGGCCCCGCGACCGCCAGGTAGACCAGCGTGGAGGCGGCCAGCGCGCGGGCGAGCGGCTCCGGCCGGGCCAGGGCCAGGTTCTTGGGGGCGAGCTCGCCGAGCACCATCTGGATGATCGTGGCCAGCGCGAACCCGACGGCCAGGGCCACCGCCCCCACCATCCCGGCGGGCATGCCGAGCGCGGTCAGCGCGGGCGCGATCAGCTCCGCCAGGGCCGGGCGGGCGATGAACCCGACCACGAGCGCGGTGACGGTGATGCCGAGCTGCGCTCCCGACAGCATGAACGACAGCCGTTCCATCACCTTGACGGCCTTGGCCGCCTTCTTGTCGCCCGCGGCCGCCTGCTGGGACAGGATCAGCCGGTCGGCGCTGACGTAGGCGAACTCCTGGGCGACGAAGTAGCCGGTGGCCAGGGTGAGCACGAAGATGGCCAGCAGGCCCAGCGCCACACTCATCGCGCCCGCCCGGGCGAGGTGACGCCGGACGTGTCCGGGTCGGCCGACACCGATATCACCATCGCCTTCGATCTGGTCGAACCCGGCCGGAACCGGCGTGGGCAGGCCCGCCCGTAAAACGCCTCTTTCCCAGACAACCAGCAGAAACACCCGCCGCCGGGTGTGATCATCATCTCAGGCGTTCGCTGCTGAACCCCGGCGAGGCCCGCCTCTACGATGATCGAAAACTTCGTTCCTGAGGAGCGGTCGCCGAGGTGCCCGGGCAAGAACGCGTACGCATCGTCTTGGAAAACCCTCTCGTGCAACGCGCGATCATCGCGGTGATCGTGATCAACTCGGTCACCATCGGCATGGAGACCAGCTCGCACCTCATGGACCGGGCCGGTGACCTGCTGCACGCCGTCGACCGGCTCGCTCTGGCGATCTTCACCGTGGAGATCGCGGCCCGGCTGTACGCCTACCGTCGCGAGTTCTGGTCCGACCCCTGGAACTGGTTCGACGCGATCATCGTGGTCGTCGCCCTGGTGCCCGCCACCGGCCTCCTGTCGGTGCTGCGCGCCCTGCGGATCCTGCGCGCGCTCCGGCTGATCTCCGCGGTGCCCAGCATGCGCCGCGTGGTGAACGCCCTGCTGACCGCGGTCCCGGGGATGGCGTCCATCATCGGCCTCCTGGTGCTGATGATCTACATCGCGGCCGTGGTCGCGACGACGCTGTTCGGCGACATCGTGCCCGAGCGGTTCGACGAGCTGCCCCGGTCCTTGTTCACGCTGTTCCAGATCATGACCGGGGACGACTGGGGGAGCGTGGCCCAGGAGGTGATGGAGCACAAGCCCTGGGCGTGGATGTTCTTCATCGCCTACATCCTGATGTCCACGTTCGTCGCGCTGAACCTGTTCATCGCGGTGGTGGTCAACGCCATGAACGACGCCGAACCCTCTCCGGCCGAGACCCAGGCCCAGGCCGAGCTCGAAACCGTCAAGCGCGAGCTGGCCGCCGTCAACGCCAAGCTCGACCAGCTCCTGATCCGCCAGACGAGCCCGGCCAACGGGCGAGGACGCCGCCACCAGCAACTGTGATCACCGGACCGGCCCGTAGCCGCCGGCGAGGGGCTCCCGGCTGTTCTTCAGTACGTCATGCCGCAGGGCTCAGGTGCTGCCGGGCCCATTCCTCGAAGCTGGTCAGCGGAAGGCCCAGGTCCCTGGCGTACTGCGGGCGGGCAGGCTGGCCGGCCGTGTTCAGCCACTCGTGCGAGCCGCCCATCGGCGGCATGCCGGCGGCGAGCGCCTGCTCCTCGGTCATCTCCGGCGCCGACAGGGGCGTGCCCAGCGCGCGGGAGAGGACCGCGGCGATCTCCGTCATCGGCAGATAGTCGCTCGCCAGCTCCAGCTCGACCCCGTCGAAGCGCTCCGGCGCTGCGATGGCCGCGGCGGCCGCCGTGCCGATGTCGTCGGTCGCCACGAGGGACAGGCGGGTCCGCGGCTTGATCACGCTCACCAGGCCGCCCTGGACGCCTCGCGGGAACAGGAACGCCATGGACGGCAGGAAGTTGTCCATGAAGAAGGCCGGCTTGAGGATCGTCCAGTGGGGGAAGCCCGCCGTGCGGACGTGTTGCTCGATCGCGGCCTTGGCGTCCAGAGAGGCCGCCGCCGCCTCCTGCCCGGGGGTCCCGGTGTGGCGTCCGGCGCCACTGGTGGACGTCTGCACGAACTGCGGCACTCCTGCGGCCTTCGCGCCTTCGATCAGGTTGACGGCCTGGGCCACCTCGTCGTCGAAGTCGAAGCCTCGGGAGGTCAGCGGGGCCATCTGCACGGAGAAGACGGCGCGGGCGTCCTTGGCGGCCCGGGTCACCGATGCGCGGTCGTGGAGATCGCCGGTGACGAGTTCGGCGCCGAGCGCTTCGACGGCCCGGGCCCGGTCGGTGGCCGGGTCGCGGACCAGGGCGCGGACCGGGACGCCGGCCGCGAGCAGGGCGCGGGCGGTGGCCCCGCCCTGCCTGCCGGTGGCGCCGATGACCAGGACGGGCGCGGATGATGCGGGCATGATGCTCCCTCGGGACGATAAACGGCGGGGTCCGCCGTTTTCTCTGCGGTACGATACGGCGGGCCCCGCCAGTTAGCAACACCGGAGATGACGCCATGCCCGACCGCCAGCGCGCGGACGCCCGGCGCAACTACGCGCGCATCCTCGCCGTCGCCGAGGAGGAGGTCGCCACGCACGGCGCCGGCGCCTCCCTGGAGCAGATCGCCCGCGTGGCAGGGGTCGGCTCGGCCACGGTGCGCCGCCACTTCCCCACCCGCCGGTCACTGCTGGAGGCGGTCTCCCACCGGCGGATCGAGTCCTTGTGCGCCCGCGCGAACGAGCTGGCGAGCGAGGACGACAGCCGCGTGGCCCTCCTCGGCTGGCTCGGCGACGTCCTCACCTACTGCGTCGCCGCGCGCGGGCTCACGGCCGCCCTGTCCTACGAGGAAGCCGAGCCCGGCTCGATGGACGAGAGCACCTGCGCGGCGATGATGGAACAGGCAGGCGATCCGCTGCTGCGCCGCGCCGTGCGAGACGGCGTGGTCGCGGAAGGGGCCACCGTCGCCGACCTGATCACGCTGATCGTCGGCATCGTCCTGGCGACGGAGCACCACCCCGACCCCGCCGCCCGCGCCGAGCACCTGTTCCGGCTCGCGGTAGCGGGCCTCAGCCCGCAGCCCAGGACTTGACGGTGTCTCCCGCATTTCGCTAGAGCATCACGCTAGTCATTCAGATGACGCAAGAAGGGTGCTGATCAGAGTCTGGGCCGCCCAGTCGGCCCAGGCGCGGCTGTTCCAGCCCCGGTGGCCGGTGAGCAGGTGGTAGGTCTCCGGCGCCAGGACGGCGAGGGCCATGTCCGCGGCGCGCAGTGCGTTGAGGTCGGCGCGCAGCGCGTTCTTGGCGGCCAGGGCGCCGGTGAACACGGCCAGCACGGTGTGCCGCTGCGTGATGTTGGTGCGCCACAGTTCGGCGATCTCCGGGTCGGTGGCGGCGGCCGAGCGGGCGACCTCCAGCAGCGGCGCCACCCGGGCATGGATGTCGGCGGTGGCCTCGACGAGCCGGTGCAGCAGCTCGGGCGGCGGCGCGGCGAGCGCTTGGGCGGCCCACGGGCGGTCGAGCGTGGCGACCGGGGCGTCGTCGCCGGCCACCTCGACGTCGAGCAGCTCCTTGAGGATCGCTCGTTTGGTTTCGAAGGTGAAGTACAACGTCTGCACGGCCACCCCACCTTGGGTCGCGATGGCCTGCATGCTCGTGGCGGTGTAGCCGCGTTCGACGAACAGCTTGCGGGCGGCGGCGAGCATGCGGGCACGGGTCTGGGCCGTCTTGGCCGCGCGCACTCCGGGCTTGGGTGGTGTCACCGGTGATCTCCCAAACTTGACTGGAGCGCCACTCTAGTGCAATCGTCGCTGGAGTATCGCTCTAGCGAAAGACGTGACGTATGGGCAACCGCACCTTGACGGGTCACACGGCCGCGGTGGAGTCGGCGGTCTTCCCGGAGAACACCGCGCTGCCGACCATCGGCACCGGAGCCGCTGGCGGCCGACATGGCGTCACCGCGCTGTCGCCCGGCGCACCACGCTGGGAGCGGGCGTCGTGACGCCCACCGTCATCATCATCGGAGCAGGTCCGGCCGGGCTGGCGGCCGCGGCGGCCCTGCGCCGACGCCGGATCAACCCGATCATCCTCGAACAGGGCGAGGCGGTGGGCACCTCCTGGCGGCACCGCCACCAGGACCTGCGCCTGAACACCATCCGCTGGCTCTCCGACCTGCCCGGCCTGCCCATCCCCGGACGTGCCGGCCGGTGGGTCGCCCGGGACGACTACATCGACTACCTCGAACGCTTCACCCGGCACGCGCGACTCCACGTACGTTGCGGTGTTCGAGCCCGCCGGATCGACCCCGTGGCCGGCGGCTGGCAGATCACGACGAACGACGGCCACTACCGCAGCCGGCACGTCGTCGTCGCCACCGGCCACGACCGCGTCCCCAAGCTGCCCGACTGGCCCGGACGCGCGGGCTTCCAGCGGCCGATCCAGCACGTCGCCGCCTTGCGCCGCGCCGCCGACCTCGCCGGCGCCCGAGTCCTGCTCGTCGGCGCCGGAAACTCCGGCGTCGAGATCGCCGGCCACCTCGTCGACGCGGGCGTCCGGCGCCTGTGGATGTCGGTGCGCACCTCACCGACCATCCTGCCCCGGCACCTGTACGGCCTCCCCCTGCATCCGCTCACCCTCGCGCTGCGCCTCCTGCCGGAGCCGATCCGCGACCGCCTCGCCCGCGCCGCGGCGCACCACGCGTTCGGCGACCTGCGCGCCCACGGGCTGCCCACCCCGAGGCAGGGCCCGTACGAGCGCATGCGCACCACCGGCGTCACCATCGCGATCGACCAGGGCTTCGTCGGGCATCTCACCGCCGGCCGGCTGCGCGTCGTCGCCGACATCGACCGTCTCGACGGTCCCGAGGTCGTGCTGCGAGACGGCGGCCGGCTGCGACCCGACACGGTGCTGGCCGCCACCGGCTACGACCCCGGTCTCGCCGATCTGGTCGGACACCTCGACGTCCTCGACCACGACGGACGTCCCCACCGTGATGCGGGCAAGCACCGGCCCGCGACGGGACTGTGGTTCATCGGCTACCGACCGGCGATAGAGGGCAGCCTGCGCCGGTTTCCCGTCGAAGCGCGGCGGATCGCCCGCGCCATCGGCAACGCGCCCCAAGCCTGCCCGCGTCCCTGAAATAGCCCAACCACGGAGGAGATCAGCATGTCCATCCGCCACATCGCGCCCGTCCCCAGGAAATCCGCCACCGGCCGAGTAGCCGAGGTGTACGCCCAGTCGGCGGCCGACTTCGGGCAGGCCGCGTTCATGATGCTGTCCCCGGCGCCTGAACTGCACGCCGCGGCCTGGGCCGTGCTGCGCGAGTCGGAACTGGCAGGACTCGCCCCCCGCACCGACAAGGAAGTCGTGGCCGTGGCCGTGTCACAGGCCAACCGGTGCCGGTTCTGCATCGACGCGCACACCATCCTCATCCACGCCCTCGGCGAACACCAGCTCGCCGAGGACCTGCTCGACGGCCGAGTCCCGGCCGACCCTCACCACGCCGCCCTGACGACCTGGGCGAAAGCCACCCGAACCCTCGACCCGGCACACCTGCCGGCACCGCCCTTCCCTGCCGACCTCGCCGCCGAGTACATCGGCACGGCCCTGTCGACCCACTTCATCAACCGCATGTTCTCCACGCTCACCGACGAGCAACTGCTGCCCGGCAACCTGCAACGAGCACGGCCGGTACGCCGCGTCGGGGCCATGGCCTACACCCGCACCGTCCACCAGCAACTCATCCGAGGCGACAGCCTGCCCCTGCTGGCCGGCATCCCGATGGAGCCCCGGCCGGCCTGGGCGGGCGACACACCGATCGGAGCCGCGTTCGCCGCCCTGCGCAGCGCGGCAACCGCCGGCGCCACACTCCTGAGCGAGCCAAGCCGGAACCTTCTCCGAGCCACGGTCGCCGAACCCACCCCCTTTTCACCTGGCACACGGCTGACACAACGGTTGACCCAGCTTCCCGAAGCCGACCGGCCCGCCGCCAAGCTCGCGCTCCTGGCCGCTGTCAGCCCACACGACATCACCGAAGCGGATGTCACCGCATGGCGCACCACGACCTCCGCCACCGACACCGACCTGGTGCGCCTGCTCGCCTTCGGCGCCATCACCGCGATGGAGCGGATCGAGGAGGCCATCACCAGCCGACCACCGACAGTCCCCACCGACCGCGTCTGACTGCACCCGCGCCGGGGTGCTGCGGGAGGTAGCTCCGTCGCGCCCCCGCCTCTGTGCCGTGCCGGGGACCATCCCCGCACGCCGCCGCATTCGGCGGTGTGGCGGTCCGTACGGGCGGGGGGCACCAAGACCCGGAAGTCACGTCGTACGCCCGCCCTGCCTCAGCGTTGCGTGGATGCCTTTCAGAAACGACGTGAAGAGCAGCCGTCATGGGACTCTCCTCCGGGAGGGTCAGCGCCAATAGCCGTTGGCAGCGGCGACGGTGGCGAACTCCAGCGCCACCACCTGGGCGGCGGCGATCAGGCCCATGGGGTCTTCGCCGTACCGCGCCCGCCCGGCCCGGAGGATCTCCAGGTCGGGCTGGAGGTTGTGCACGGTGTGACGGGCGAGCGTGATGGCCAGGGCCCGTCCCTCTTCGGGGGTAGCGGTGATGAGGGTGCCGCCGGGGACGAGCACCATGCCTTCATCGGGAACGTGGGTCATGGGGATTTCGCCTTTCACTGATGCGCTCAAATTCTGTGGGTGCTCGTGTTCTGGGTGGCTCGCAGGCGGCGGTGCCTTCTGGGGGTGACGCCCTTCACCTGCTGCCTGCCTCGCAGATACGAACTCCGCGCTGGAGCCGTGCGTGCCCCCTGAGCCTGCCGGGGTGGCCTGTTGCCAACCCGTCACTTACTAGACCGGACAGCCTCCGGGCTCGTGACGCCGCCGCGAGGAGGAATCAGCAGAGCGTCGCTCGAAGTCGGCCTGCCCGGCTGTCAGCGTGCTCCTGGGCCGGTTGGAGGAGATGGGCTGTCGCCGTCACCGTGCCGGTATGGCCCGTCCGACGCGTGTTCGCTGAGTCCAGCAGCCCTGGGTGATCCGGGCATTCGCGCTATCGGTACGTGCTGTCACATTTCGTCGCCCCCATCCGGTCGTTGCTGTGGAACGCAACCGAGCATGGTGCGGGGTGACGATGAAGGCCGGCTCACTGGCCAGGGCGCCGGGGCGATGGGGTCCGGGGCGTCCGTCTCGCGAACAGGGCGATGCGCACGGCCTTCGCCGGCCCCGGCTCCTCAAAGGCCGATGCCGGCGCGCCCATGAACACCCGGCAGCGTCGCACACCCCGTATCGGAACAAGCGAGGAGACAGACAGATGAGCAGCAATTACGACGTCATCGTGATCGGTGGCGGATCGCCTGGAGAGCATTGTGTCGGCGCCCTGGCCGACGGTGGGTTGCGCGTCGCGCTCGTGGAACGGGAACTGGTCGGCGGGGAATGCTCCTACTGGGCCTGCATCCCGTCCAAGACGCTGTTGCGTCCGGGCGAGGCGGTCCACGGAGCGCGGGAGGCGGCCGCCACCGCCGAGGTCGACGCCGAGCGAGCCCTGGCCTGGCGGGACTTCATGGTGTCCGACTACTCCGACGCGGGCCAGCAGCGGTGGCTGGCCGCCAAGGGCATCGACCTGTTGCGTGGCACCGGCCGGCTCGCCGGGCCGGGTGTCGTGGAGGTGAACGGTGTTCGCCACACCGCCGACCACATCGTCATCGCCACCGGCGCGTCACCCGTCATTCCTCCCGTCCCGGGCCTGCGGGAACTGCCGGGCGTCTGGACCAGCCGCGAGGCGACCGGTATGAAGGCGGTGCCGCGGCGGCTTCTCGTACTCGGCGGCGGTGCCGTCGGCGTGGAGATGGCCCAGGCGGTACGGCGTCTGGGCGGCGAGGTGGTCCTGACCGCACGGAGCCGGCATGTCCTGCCGCGCGAGCCCGCGCCACTTGGCGAGGCGCTCGGCGAGGTCCTTCGCCGCGACGGGGTCGAGATCGTGCTCGGCCCGCAGGTCACCGGTGCCCGGCACGACGGCCAGGACTACGTTCTCACCCTCGACGACGGTCAAGAGCTGCGCGGCGACAAGCTGCTCGTCGCCGCCGGGCGGCGCCCACGCGTGCACGACCTCGGCTTGGAGACGGTCGGGGTAAGCGCCGACGGCCATGGCATCCCCGTCGATCGGCGCCTGCGCGCCGCCGAGAAGCTCTGGGTGGTCGGCGACGCCACCGGCCTATGGATGCTGACCCACGTCGGCAAATACCAGGGCGAGGTCGTTGCGGACAACATTCTCGGCACGCGTCGTGAGGCGGACTATACGGCCGTGCCCCGCGTCGTCTACACCGACCCGCAGGCCGCATCGGTCGGCGACGTCGAGGCGCGGTTCAGCGCCACCGTTCCTCTCTCCGAGGTGGCCAAGACCGCCACGTACACCCGAGCCTACGAGGAATCCAACGGATTCCTCGCGCTGTTCAGCGACGGCCATGTGCTCACCGGCGCCTGCGCTTTCGGCCCCGAGGCGGGCGAGTGGCTGCAGCAGGCGACCCTTGCGATCCGCGCCCGGATCCCGCTGGACGTGCTGCGCGACACCATCCAACCGTTCCCCGCCTTCTCGGAAATCTATGTTGCCGCGCTCAAGGGCCTGCACGACAAGATCGCAGGGGCCGGGCAACCAGCCCGGCAGGAAGCGTCATAGACCCTACGGCCCACACCCGGCGGCATCGTTCGCCGGTCAGAGCTGTGAACCTGAGGGCGGTGCTCAGCGGTTGACCCACCGCCCTCAGGAAATCGCACCCGTCCGCTGATCATTCGGCCAACAGTTGGAGCGCCGGATCGGCCGCTGTCTCAGGGCTGACACCGTTGCCCACGGTCTCGCCCACGGGTGTACGCCGCTGTGCTCATCGTGTTCGCCTTGGCGCGCTTGCCGAGCCGGTCGATGTCGTGATGGTGGTTCCCGCCGTGCCGGCGAGCACCGCGGACGCCTCCCGCAGCGCGCCGATCGCCGCCGCCCGCCCGGTTGCCGTGACGAACCGGATACACGCGTCGACCTTGGGCCCCATCGACCCGTCAGGGAAGGGCATCGTGCGCAGCTCGCCGACGTCGATGGTGGACAGCGGCCGCTCCCGTGGAGTGCCGAAGTCGCGGCGGACGGCGTCGACGTCGGTAAGGATCACGAGGCGGTCGGCGTTCAGTTCGATCGCCAGCAGTGCCGCCGTGCGGTCCTTGTCGACGACGGCCTGCGCACCCTCGAACCGCCCGCCGCCCACGGCGAGAATCGGAACGCCGCCTCCGCCTCCGCAGATGACGGTCGTGCCTGTGGCCACGAGGCGCCGGATCGTGGGGAGTTCGACGATCCGGCGCGGCGACGGGGACGCCACCACCCGGCGCCAGGCCGGGCCGTCCCGGGCGACGGTCCACCCGTGCTCCCGCGCGAATCTCCGGGCCACCGGCTCCGGGTATCCCTGGCCGACGAACTTCGCGGGGGCGCGGAACGCCGGATCGTCCGCGTCGACCTCGGTCTGCGTGACGATCGTGACGACTGGCCGGACCATGCCCGCGTTGCCCAGCTCCCGCGCCAGCCAGTACCCGATCATGCCCTGGGTCTGGGCGCCGAGCGTGTCGAGCGGGAACGGGTGGGCCAGCGCCGGGTCGTTCTCGCTCTCGGCGGCCAGCATCCCGATCTGCGGCCCATTGCCATGACAGAGCACCAGCGTGTGCTCGGCGGCGAGCGGCGCCAGCGCGCGGGCGGCGGCGCGCACGTGCCGTCGCTGCACCTCGTCGTCGGGATGTTCGCCTCGTTCGAGCAGGGCGTTCCCGCCCAGCGCGACGACCAGCAGCATGTCAGGCTCCCAGTGACGCGACGAGCACGGCCTTGATGGTGTGCAACCGGTTCTCCGCCTGCTCGAAGACTATGGAGGCGGGGGAGGCGAACACCTCGTCGGTGACCTCGGCCCCGGTGAGTCCGTGACGTTCGTGGATCCGCTTGCCGAGCGTGGTGCTGGTGTCGTGGACGGCAGGCAGGCAATGCATGAAGCGCGTGTCGGGGCGTCCGGTGGCGGCCATCGCCTCCGCCGTGACCCGGTAGGGGGTGAGTAACGGGACCCGCCGGTCCCATTCGGCGTCGGCCTCGCCCATGCTGACCCACACGTCGGTATGGACGAAGGCGGCGCCGTCAAGCGCCACCGCGAGATCGTCGGTGACCGTCACCCGGGCGCCGCTCTCCTGCGCCAGGCGTTCGGCCTGTCGCACCAGCGACTCCGGTGGGCTCAGCTCGGCGGGCGCGGCGATCCGCACGTCCATGCCGAGCATGGCCCCGGTGATCAGCAGCGACCGGGCCATGTTGCCGCGCCCGTCGCCGGTGAAGCAGTAGCTGATCCGTTCGATGTCGCCCGGCTGGTGTTCGCGCATGGTCAGGACGTCGGCGAGCATCTGGGTCGGGTGCCACTGGTCGGTGAGCCCGTTCCAGACCGGGACGCCGGCGTGCCTGGCCAGCTCCTCGACGGTCTCCTGGGCGAACCCGCGGAACTCGATCCCGTCGAACATCGCGCCCAGCACCCGCGCGGTGTCGGCGACGCTCTCCTCCCGGCCCAGGTGCGAGCCCGACGGCCCGAGGTAGGTGACGTGGGCGCCCTGGTCGTAGGCTGCGACTTCGAACGCGCATCGGGTGCGGGTGGAGTCCTTCTCGAAGACCAGGGCGATGTTGCGTCCGGTCAGCTCGGGCCGTTCGTGTCCGGCCCGCTTGGCCTCCTTCAGCGCCGCGGCGCGGTCGAGCAGTTCGAGGAAGCCCGTGCGGCCGAGGCCGGTCACGGTGAGCAACGAGCCGGACGAGGACGGGCGGGTCACGGCGACTCCTTCGCAGTGAGGGAAACGGGGTCACGCAGGATGGGGCAGGTCATGCAGCGGGCGCCGCCGCGGCCACGGCCGAGTTCGCTGCCGGCCAGCGGAATGACCTCCAGGCCGTGGTCGCGCAGCATGGCGTTGGTCGCGGTGTTGCGTTCATAGCCGAGCACCACGCCGGGAGCGACTGCCAGGAAGTTGTCGGCGTCGTTCCACTGCTCACGCTCGGCCTCACGCCGGTCTCCCGACGCGGTCAGCACACGGACGCCGTCGTCCTCGATCGCCTCGCACAGTCCGGCTGCCAGCCCCGTCCTGCGGCGGACGCGCCCATCAGGGGTGAGCAGCCAGACCCGGGCCGCGGCCTGGTCGAAGTAGGGGTAGGCGACGAAGGTGGCGACGTCGACCATCGTGAGCACGGTGTCCAGGTGCATCGTCGAGCGGGTCTTGGGCAGCTCGACGGCCAGGACGCGGCGGGCGTGGCCATCGGAGAACAGCCGCCTGGCGAGCATCTCCATGCCCATCGGCGTGGTGCGCTCGCCCATCCCGATCATGACGACGCCGTCGGCGATGACGTGGATGTCGCCGCCCTCCAGCGTCGCCGGGGCGTGTGGCAGGTCGTCGTCGCCGTAGACGGTGACGAAGTCGGCGCCGGCGAACAGCGGGTGGTGCCGGTAGACGGTGCGAGTGTTGATGGACTCCCGGTTTCTGGCCGCTTTGGCCATCGGGTTGACCGCGGCGGCCCGGCCGATCCAGGCCGCGTTGTCGCGCTGGAACAGCGTGTTGGGCAGCGGGGCGAGCACGAAACCGTCATCGTCGAGGCTGTGCCACGCCACGCTGGCCACGCGGGGCAGGTCGATCTCCGACTTCAGCACCCCACCGATCAGATGGCCGGCCAGCACGACCGGGTCAGTGTCCAGGAACAGCGCCCGCAGCTCACGGGCCAGCGCCGGTCCGAACCGCTGATCAGTGCACACGCGGTTCACGGCGAAGCGCCGGCCGGCGTCGGTCGCGAGCGCCTGCGCCAGCAACTCGGCGAACAGGTGCACCCGCACGCCGCGGGCGCGCAACGCCGCGACGAACTCGTCGTGTTCGTGGCGTGCGCGGTCGGCCCAGAGCACGTCGTCGAACAGCATCTCAGCGGCGTTGCCGGGGGTCAGCCGATCCAGCTCTCGCCCGGGCCGGTGCACGACGACCTCGCGCAGGCGACCGATCTCGGAGTGGACGCCGATCCGCAGGGCGGTGTCCTGGCCGGTCGCTGTCATCGTGTCACCGCCGGGGCCTCGCCGTAGACGCCGCGGCGGGCCTTGACCCAGACGTACACCGGCACGCCGAGCAGCAGGCAGAACGTTCCGTAGTAGACGGCCTGGTAGCCGCTCCCGGCGAGAGCCCAGAACCCGAACGCCAGGGCGAGCATTGAGACGGTGACGTCACGTACAAGATGCCCGGTCCGCGATCGCCTGCCGTCGACGATCAGCCAGTACAGCTGCGCCGCGGCGGACAGCAGGTACGGGACGACGGAGGTGAGCACCGACAAGAGCACGACAGCGATGAACACCTGCTCGAAGCTGGTGTAGCTGATGACGGTAAGTCCTGCGGCCAGCAGGGTGGAGACGATGATTCCGAACGCGGGCACCCCGGACCGGTTCTGCCGGGCGAAGCGGGCCGGGAACAAGCCGTCCCGCGCCGCCGCCCGTGGCATCTCGGCCACGATCAGCGTCCAGCCGACCAGTGCCCCGAAGCCGGACACGATGGCCGCGACGGCGACCGTCGCCCCCGCCCACTGTCCGCCGAAGATGGCGTTCGCCGAGTCGGTGAAGGGGGCGGCGGAGCGGATGAGGCGGTCGTGCGGCACGGTGCCGAAGACGGTGACGGTGCCGAGGATGTACACCGCGGCACAGGCCAGGGTGCCCAGCACGGTTGCCCGGCCGACGTTCCGCCTGGGGTCTCTGACCCGGGCCGCGGCGACAGACGCGGTCTCGATGCCCAGGTAGCTGAACAGGGCGATGGCTCCCGCAGCGCTGATCGCGCCGAGCCAGGAGCCGCCACTGGCGTTGAACTCGCCGAAGTTCGCCGTGTTGATGAACAGCAGGCCGATGGTGGCCATGAACACCAGCGGAATGAACTTCAAGACGGTCGCGACGACCTGGAACGCGGCGAAGCTGCGCAGTCCCGAGAGGTTGACCAGCGCCGGCAGGAGCAGCCCGGCCAGCGCGATCGCGATCGACCAGCCGATCTCGTGCCCAGTGTTCCAGAACACCTCGACATAGCCCACCCACGCCACGACGATCGCCGCGTTCCCGGCCCAAGCGGTGATCCAGTAGCTCCAGGCGATGAGGAACCCGGCGAATTCGCCGAATGCGTCGCGGGCGTAGACGTAGGGGCCGCCTGCGGCCGGCAGCCGCGCCGCGAGGCCGCGGAACGCCAGCGCCAGCGCGACCGCGCCGATCGTGACGAGCACGAACGCCACCAGCGATATCGGGCCGAACACCGCCAGGGCGGACGGAAGGGCGAACACTCCGGTTCCGATGACCGAACCGACCACCAGCGCAGACGCCGTGACGAGCCCGAAACGACGCTCACCCGGCTCCCGCCCGGGCGGCGCACTGTCCATCGGCAGGGCTGGACGGGCCACGTCCCGCAGCGGTGCGCCATCCGTGATGTTCATGATCTATCCCTTTCGCCGCGAACCGGATCGGTTCCTCCGCTTGGACCGGGCGGCCACCTTGATCTGTGACAGGCGGGCGAGGCGGGGAATCAGAGGAATCGCCGGAACCACCTGCCGGGACCGGCTCGCCGCGCGCTCATGTGTTCCGTGTACAAGGCCGCCGCTCGGCACTGTCACAGATTCGGCCGGCTGTCCGGTCCAAGCTGTGAAGCCCGGCCTCGTCCGCCGTGGCCTCGGCCTCCAGCACGTCACAGGCGCGGAGCCGCTGAGGTGCGGACCACCACCCTGACACCTGAAAGGGCATGCTCATGATCACGAGAAAACGGCCCGTCATCGTTCTGGTCCACGGCGCGGCCCACCCGCTGCCCGACGTGGAGAGTGGCGCGGCGGGTCCCGGCCGTTCGGTCGCCGCCATCCAGACCAGGGGTGACGCATCATGCCGGTAGTCCTCATCCACGGCGTCCCCGACACCCATCGTCTCTGGTCGGGTGTCCGCCGGTACCTGACGCGTACGGACGTGGAAGCCTGGGACCTGCCGGGGTTCGGCGCTCCACGGCCCGAGGGCTTCGGCAGCACGAAGGAGGAGTACGCCGACTGGCTGATCAGCCGACTGGAGGAGCTCGGCGAGCCGGTCGATCTGGTCGGTCACGACTGGGGCTGCATCCTCACCGCCCGGGTCGCCTCTCTCCGTCCCGACCTGGTACGTACCTGGGCCGGCGGGAATGGCCCGATCAGCGCTCGATACACGTGGCATCCGCTGGCCAATATCTGGCAGGACCCGGTCGAGGGGGAGCGCTTCATGGCAGGGCTGACGCCCGACGGCTTCGCGGCCGATCTCGTCACCGGCTTCGAGGTCCCCGCCGACCTGGCCGAGGAGACGGCGCGGTACGTGGACACGCTGATGCAGGACAGCATTCTCAAGCTCTACCGCTCCGCCGTGCGGATGGGCGGCGAGTGGGAACCGGAACTGGGCAGGATGTCCGCGCCCGGCCTGGTGTTCTGGGGAGCCCGCGACCCTGCCTGCCCCGTCGGGTTCGCCGACGAACTGGGCCGGGCTGTCAGGGCGGAACGCGTGCTCAAGCTCGACTGCAACCACTGGACGGTGTTGCAGCGGCCCGCCCAGGTCGCCGCCGCCCTCGAACGGCACTGGCGGCGCCGCCGGCCGGAACGTCCGTCCATGCCGACGCCTTCGGAGGAACGATGAGCGGTCCGGCCGTTGAGGACATCCTCCCGCACGAGGCCACTGCCTGAGCCCTTGCTCGTTTCTCTTGTCACAGAACGAAGCGCTGCCCGGTCTTGCTAGCGGGACAGACTCACGGAGCGACAGGAGCGCGACCTTGCCACCGGCCAACACCACCATCCGCATCAGGGTCAGGATGAGCGCTCGCCCTGTCGACGAGCCGCACCGCGCTGCGAGCCAGCTGGAGCTCCTGTTCGACCTCACGTTCGTGATCGCGGTCGCCGCCGTCACCGCGCGGCTCGCGCACGACCTCGCGGACGGTCACGGCCTGGCCGGGCTGCTCCCGTTCCTGCAGGTGTTCTTCGCGATCTGGTGGGCGTGGATGAACTTCACCTGGTTCGCCTCGTCCTACGACACCGACGACGTCGCCTACCGGCTGCTGACCATGCTCCAGATGGCCGGGGTGCTGGTGCTGGCCGCCGGCGTGCCCGCCGCGGCCGGCGAGGCTGATTTCGGCATCGTCACGCTGGGCTACCTCATCATGAGGGTGGGGCTCGTCGCCCAATGGCTGCGGGCCGCAGTCGAGGATCGGGCGAGCCGGCGCACCGCGCTGCGCTACGCCGGTGGCATCGCCGTCCTGCAACTGGCGTGGATCCTCCGGTTCTTCCTGGTGGAGAAGGGTGGGCTGCCCGCTTCGTCAGGGCTGCCGATCTTCGTCTGCTTGGTGGTCCTGGAGCTCGCCGTGCCGCGGTGGGCGGAACGGGTGCGGCCCACCACGTGGCACCCGCACCACATCGCCGAGCGCTACGGACTGTTCACGATCATCTTGCTCGGTGAGAGCGTGCTGGCGGCGAGCAGGGGAGTGGAAGGGGCGCTCGGAGCCCGCGGGATCAGCGGCGCCCTCGTCGTCATCGCGGGTTCCGGCCTCGTTCTGCTGTTCGCGCTGTGGTGGCTGTACTTCCTGGTGCAGGCGGGTGGGGGCCTCAGCGATCGCCGTCATCGGTCGTACCTGTGGGGATACGGCCACTACGGCGTCTTCGCCGCCCTTGCCGCCCTCGGCGCCGGGCTCGAAGTGGCGGTGGAACAGAGCGGACAGGAGGTCGCGGCATCGCCCATGGCGCTCGGCTACGCGGTCGCCATCCCGGTCTGCGCATATCTCCTCCTGTTGCAGGTGACGCACGCGCTGGTCCTCGCGAGGCCCGTCATCCCGCCCAGGGCGGCGCTTGTGGACTGCGTCGTCGTCCTGGCGCTGCCGCTCGCGACGCCCTGGATCGGCGTGGCCGGCGTGGTCGCGGTGATCTCGGCGAGCTGTGTGCTGCTGGTCGCCGTCGCGATCTGGCCGACGGCCATCGCGGCCAGGACGGCGGCACGCCATGCCGGCCCCGAGTGACCGAGGACACCGGGCGTGGACGACCGGGATCGCCGCGCTCATGCGCGAGGTCTCGGCCACAGGAAAGCTCGTCGAACAACCGGCGGCCAACGAGAAAGGAACAGCGATGAGCGCTGTAGTCGTAGGTGTGGACGACTCCGAGGACGGCCTGCGAGCCGTGGAGTGGGCCGCCGCCGAGGCAGAACGCCGGCGTCGGCCGCTGGAGATCCTCCATGCCTTCATCTGGCCGCTGCTCGGAGTGCCTCTCGGCCCTGCACCGGGAGGCCCGCCTGAGGGCGGCCTCCGGCACGACGCCGAACGCATCCTGAACACGGCTGTGACGCGTGCGCGTGCGGTCGCGCCCGGCATCGAGGTGACCACCGGTCTTCCTGAGGCCGTGCCGGTCAACGCGCTGCTGAGCCGGTCCCACCAGGCAGGGCTGCTCGTCGTGGGCAGTCGCGGCCTCGGCGAGGTCGGAAGCCTGCTGCTGAGCTCCGTCGGCGCCAGGCTCACGGCCGAGGCCGCCTGCCCGGTCGTGGTCGTGCACGGGCACGTCACGCCGAAGGGGCCCGTCGTGGTGGGCATCGACGACCATGACGAGAGCGAGGCGCTGCTCGCGTTCGCCTTCGCTCATGCCTCACGGACCACGAATGCCCTGACGCTGGCGCATACCGGCGACGGGCCGGCCGTGCCCGAACGCGCTCTGGGGACGTGGCGTGAGCGCTTCCCGTCGGTCACGGTCGGCCAGGAGAGGCTGACCGGCCGCCCAGGCAAGGCGCTGGTGGGCCCGGCTTCCGGGGCGTCCCTGCTCGTGGTCGGCTCGCACCAGCGTCATGGGCTCCGCGCACTTCTGCAGGGTTCGGTCAGCCAGACAGTCCTCCGTCACGCCACCTGCCCCGTCGCGGTGATCCGGATCTCTTGACGAGATGGGGCGGCGACAGTTCAGCCGGTCTTCTTGAGCCGCTTGGAGCGCATGCGGCGACGCTCGTCCGGTGTGGTGCCGCCCCACATGCCTTCCGGTTCGCCGGTCTCGACGGCCCAGGTCAGGCAGGGCACGCGCACCGGGCAGCTCATGCAGATCCGCCGGGCCAGGGCGGTGTGCGGGGCGGGCCTGCCGTCCCAGGTGAGCGGGAAGAACAGGTCGGGATCGCTGTTCGCGCAGGCCCCGTGGTCGGCCCAGCGGAGTGTCAGCCTCGGTTCGATGTCCATGGTCGCCACCTGTGTGCTCGACGCCGGAGGGCCGCCCCGCCCGCGACGACGGGCAGGCCGGCCCTCTCCGGCTGTTAACGGGTACGGCGGTCGGCGTCGACGATGACGTCGGTGATGACGGACGGGTGGCTCAGCGACATGGCGTGCGAGGACTTCACCTCGATGGTGCGAGCCTTGGCCCGCGCGGCCATCCACCGCTGACCTGCGGGCGCGATGGCCTTGTCCTCGCCGCTGACGATGACCCAGCTGGGGATTTTCTTCCACGCCGGGGCGCCCGAGACGCCGGTGTAGGCGCCGACCCCGAAGGGACGCTGGGCCACGGCCATCCGCCGGGCCGTGTCGGCGGGCAGGTCGGCGGCGAACACCGCGGGGAAGCTGGCCGGCTTGATGTACAGGTCGACGCCCTCGCCCGCCGCGTCGGTGTACGGGCGCTGGTCGAGCGTGGCCGGGCCGAGCAGGCTGCCGGGAAACTTCTCAGGGTCCAGCACGGTCTCCGTGCTCTCGCCCTTGTCCGGCAGGAACGCCGCCACGTACACCAGGGCCTTCACATTGTCGGCGTCGCGGGCGGCGTTGGTGATCACGACGCCGCCGTAGGAGTGGCCGACCAGGATCACCTTGCCGGGAATGCCCTTGAGGATGCTCGCGATGTAGGCGGCGTCCCCTGACAGGGTGCGCAGCGGGTTGGGGGCCGCTACGACCGGGTAGCCGCGCCGCTGCAGCTGGGCGGTGACCCTGTCCCAGCTGCTTGCGTCGGCGAAGGCGCCGTGGACCAGCACCACCGTGGGCCGGGTGCCCTCGGCGGTGCCGGCCATGGCGGGAGCGGTGGACAGCGTGACGGCGGCCAGGCCGAGAGCGGCGGCGGAGTTCTGCCAGATGGACGGTCGATGACGCATGACGAGACCTTTCGTTAAGGGATGAATCACGGCCGGTGAGGGTGCCGGGTGCGCCGGCGACCTCCTCTGCCGGTGCATGCTCCACGGTTCCGGCACGGCGGCCGGCGGACATCGCACGAAGACTTGAGATCGCACAGCCCCTTTGCGACGCGCGGGCCGGCATCGCCGCCTGGCGTCCCGCCCGGATGTCAAGCATCCGTGCGATGTCGTCCGACCTCGTCGGGCGTTTGCTGGGATCCGACTGATGCAGGCCCTCAGCTGGAGAGACGAATGATCCCCATCGGCCATTTCACGGAGAACGTCAACCGCGAAGCTGCGTTCATCACCACACGACCGCGGCTCTTCGCGATCGCCTACCGCTATCTCGGGGACGCGGGCGAGGCCGAGGACGTGGTGCAGGAGGCGTGGCTGCGGTGGGAGCGCGCCGACCGCTCGGCCATCGTCAACGCGCCCGCGTTCCTCGCGAAGACCACCGTCAGGCTCTCTCTCAACGTCGTCCAGTCCGCGCGCATGCGCCGTGAGACGTTCCCCGGCCCCTGGCTGGCCGAAAGGAACGAGGGCAGCGCCGGTCCCGATTCGGCGGCCGAGCAGCACGAGGCCGTAGATCTCGCGGTCCGGGTGCTGCTGGAGAAGCTGTCGCCCGCCGAGCGGGCCGCCTACCTCCTGCGCAAGGCCTTCGACTACCCCTACCGACGCATCTCCGAGGTCCTTCACCTGGACGCGGCGTATGCGCGGCAGCTCGTACGGCGAGCCCGCGAACGCATCGAGACCGGGCGGCGCAGACCGGTGGACATCACCGAGTATCAGCGCCTCGTGCAGGTGTTTCTCGATGCGACGCGGACCGGCGACCTGGCCGAGCTGGAAGGGTTTCTCGCCGCCGACATCTCCATGAGAAGGAGTGCGTGATGAGCGACACGGTGGAGGGGGCGTCGTCCACGCGGTCATCCAGCCGGAACAGGTCGCGATCAGGCTCGGTAAGTGCTCGCCGCGTCAGCTGCCGGCAAGGAACCGGAGCAGCGTGCGGTTGAAGCGCAGGGGGTGCGTGGCCTGGCAGCCGTGCGGCGCGCCCTGGATCACCTCCACGTCAGCGCAGCCGATGCGTGCGCCCGTGGCCGCGAACGGGGCGATCTCGTCGTCCTCACCGTGAATGATCAGGGCCGGCACCGGCAGGGCGAGTTCGGCGCGCAGATCGCTGCGCGCCAGCGTCGCCAGCCCGGCGTCGAGCGCCTGCGGCGACGCCGCGGCTCCCTGGTCGCGGTAGTGGCCGCGGTGGAGGTCGCTCAGCAGTACGCGGGCGCCGGCCCGGAACATCCGGGTCACGTAGGAGTCGATCATGGTGAACCTGTCGGTGCCGAGCCGCGCCCTGAGATGGTCGAAGTGCTCGGGGGTCCAGGGGCCCTGCGGGTTGCCGTAGGAGCGATACAGGTACGGCAGCGCGGCCCCCACCAGGACGACCCCCGCGATCCCTGCCGGGCCGTACCGGGTGAGATAGCGTGCGATTTCCGCCGCGCCCATCCCCGCTCCCACCAGCGTCGCGTCGGTCAGCTCCAACCCCTCGAGCATCGCGCGGAGATCGCCGGCCAGGTTGTCGTAGCCGTAGCCGCCCCAGGGACGGGTGGAGTCGCCGAATCCCCGGCGATCGTAGGTGATCACGCGATACCCGGCCTCCACCAGCGCGGGCACTTGTGCCGCCCACATATGTCTGGACAGCGGCCAGTCATGGAGCAGGACCACGGGACGACCGTCACCGTAGTCCTCGTAGCAGAGCTCGACCGGGGTATGGCCGTGGTCGACGCCTACAGGCAGGTAGGCCATGAAGTCGCCGCTTCCTTTCCGTTGGGGTACCGGGTCAGCCGTCGTGCTCCACGACCAGCCGGGTCAGTTCCACGCGCGAATTGACGTCCAGCTTGGTGTAGGCATGACGGAGGTGGGTGTTGACGGTGTGCGGCGACAGGAACAGCCGCTCCGCGACCTGCCGGTTCGTGGCGCCTTGGGCCACGTGCCTGACCACCTGCAGTTCGGCGGCGGTCAGCCCGTCCCAGCCGTGGGCGGCGCCGGACTTGCGGCCACGCCGGCGTATCCCGGCCTCGCGCAGCCGCCGCCGCACCCGGGCCGCGTCCCGCAACGCTCCGGCCTGCTCGTACAGCTCCGACGCCGTTTTCAGGCGGGCGACGGCGGCCCGCCGATCCGTGGCCGCCAGGGCACGGCCGGCGTCTTCCAGCGCCGATGCGCGCACGATCGGCCGGGGGAAGCCGGCGAACCGTTCCGCGGCACGTGAGAGCAGGGCCGCGTCGTCGTCGAGCAGTCCGCGGGCGTGTTCCGCGACAGCGGTCAGGAACGGAAATCCGGGGTTGCGCCCGGCCCGGGCCTCGGTCTCGCAGACCATGCGCACGGCCGCCTCGCGGTCACCGGCGCGCAGGGCCATGCGGACGAACACCACGTCGTCGGCCGCGTCCAGGGGGGTCGCCCCCGTCGCGCCGTCCGGGCCCAGCGCGACCGCCGCCGCGGCGTGGGCCAGGGCGCGTGCCGGGTCGTCGTCGCAGTCGGCTACCAGAGCGAGCATCCAGGAGCCTGCCCTGGTGACGAAGGGAGCCTCGTCACCTGTCATGCGCAGGCCGTCGGAGGCCAGCTGGGCGATGCCGAGACGGTCACCCGCGTACAGGGCCGAGCGGCCCAGGGCGTAGCGGGCGGTCACGTCGGCGGTGTTCCCCGTTGCGCCCTCCTCGGCCAGGGCGGCTTCCGCCTCGGCACGGGCGCCGGCCAGCCGCCCGGCGTCGAGCAGCATACGGACGCGGTACAGCGACCACATGCGCGCCGCGGCCACCTGTCCGTGTGTCCGCGCTCTTCCCAGGGCGAGGTCGATCTCCTCAAGCCCGCGCAGGGGTTCGCCCGCCGAGCTCCACAGGAAGCTCTGCCAGGATGGCCCGGGGATCCAGGGCGAGTGCAGGATGCCCGCGTCGGTCGCCAGCCGTACCGCCTCGTCCTGCCGGTCGAAGGCATGCCGCCAGTCCGTGCGGTGGAACGAGAGCGTGGCCTCCACCGCCATCGCGGTGGCCTCGATGGCGCGATTGCCGCAGTAGCCGCCGGCGAGCAACGCCGCCTCGGCGGCGCGACCGGTCTCCTCGACGTCGCCGGCCACGACGAGAGAGAGGGCCTGCAGGGTGAGCAGGTGTGCCAGGGTCGTCTCCGACAGCCCTGGCAGGGCCAGCGCAACCCGGCACTGCCTGACCGCCTCGGCGAACGAGCTCTGGCTCGACAGCCTGGCCAGGCTGAGCCGTACCTGCGCCTCGCCTTCCGGTTCCAGCAGCCCGGCCAGGGCGCCGGCAGCCGTCGCACGGGCTTCGTCGTCGTGGCCGGTCAGCCACAGCAGGACGGCGGTCTCGGCGATCAGTGCCGGGCGGTCGGGGTGGTCGGCGGGGGCGAGTTCCAGAGCTCGGCCGCTCAGGGCGGCCGCGGCGGCGGGGGAGGTGGGCGCGAGGTCGGTGGCGGCCCGGCGCAGCAGCGAGACGGCTTCGTGGTCGCCCGGCTGGGCGACCTCCGCCAGGTCGGCGGCCACTTCCATGGCCGCCGCGCCGCGCCGCAGCCGCACATCGACGGCCTGACGGCGGATGAGGTCCTTGAACGCGGCGGGCACGCTGTTCCGTACGGCCTCGCGGACCAGGTCGTTGCGCAGGGCGAGCCGGCCGTCGAGGTCGGTCAGCAGGTCGGCGCGCAGAGCCTCCTGCAGCGGGCCCATCAGGTCGACGGGGGAGCACCGCAGAAGTTCGGCCAGGACGTCGACGTCGGCGTCGCGGCCCAGCATGGCCGCGAAGCGGACGCTGTCGCGGGCCAGCGGCGAGAGCCGGTCGAGGCGCTGCCGGATCGAAGAGCGGAAGCGCATGGGGATGCCCTCGGCCGCCGTGAGATGCGCCATCCCGTCCTGGATGAGGATGGCGCCTTCCTCGCGCATGCCGTTCAGCAACTCGACAAGGAGCAGCGGCCGGCCGTCGGCCTTCCTGGCGAGTTCGAGCAGTACGGGTTCGGCGACGGCCTGCAGGATGTCCTGGGCCAGGAGCGCCACGGCCTTCGTCGACAGCGGTCGCAGCACGATCCGCTCCGCAGGCCAGGCGCGTGCCGTACCGGCCTGATGCTGTTCGCGGATGGCCAGCACCCACAGGATGGGCCGGCCGGACAGGCGGGTGGGCAGCGTGCGAAGGGCGCTGCGGGTGGCCGCGTCACACCACTGCAGATCGTCCATAAGTATCACCAGCGGAGCAGCCGACGCGGCTCTCTCCAGCTCGTGCTGCAGCTCCCGCAGCAGCCAGAAACGCTGTTCCTCCGCCTCACTGAGCGCCAGCAACCTCTCGCGCGCCACGAGCGGTGCCGGGCCGGACAGCAGCGCGTCCAGCAGGGGGGCGAAAGGTACGGCATGGCCGTCCTGCGTGCCGGCGCCTGCCCTGACGCGCAGACTGCCGGCCGCGGCCAGATCGGCGACCTCCGCGAGCAGACGTGACTTGCCCGTCCCCGGCGCCCCCTCGATCAGAACGGCTCCGCCGTGCCCTCGCCGCAGGTCGTGCAGCCGGTCACGCAGCAACGACAGCTCGGGCTCGCGGCCGCGCAGCGGCATCGTGGGGAAGGCGTCTGCGGCGGAGCGACGCTCAGAAGGGACCGAGAAGCCCGCTACCGCGTTGTTGAGGCTCATGTGCTCGTTCCGTTTCCGTGGTGTGGCGCCCGGCCGGAGGTGCCGTTTTCAGGCGGAGATCGTGTAGGACAATGGAATCAAACGGGGCTTAGTGGGACGAGGCAGAACGACAGGCAGAAGTGGCCGATTCTGCCTTCTGCCGGGAAAGCGAGCAGGGGTGAGCGACTCTTTCGGAGCACTGCTGAGAGCCCACAGACTGGCCGCGGACCTGACGATCGAGGGGCTCTCGCATGCTTCGGGGGTGAGCGTGCGTGCCATCGGCGACATGGAACGCGGCGTCAGCCGAGGGCCGCAGGGCCGTACCGTCGCCGCGCTCGCCGAGGCGCTGCGGCTGTCGCAGGCGGACCGCGACGCGCTCCTCGCCGCAGCCCGCGCCGGCCGGCCGCGCGCCGCTCCCTCCACCGCCGGGATCTGCGAACTGCCCCGCGGTGTCGGTGACTTCACCGGTCGTGAGCGCGAGCTGGGCGTGCTGCGCGACTTGGCCACCCGGCGCTCCCGCGCGGACGAGACTGCCGCGATCGTCACCATCTCGGGCACGGCGGGCATGGGCAAGAGCGCGCTGGCCGTGCACGCCGCCGGGCAGTTGGCGGACCTGTTCCCCGACGGCCGCTTCTTCCTCGACCTGCGAGGCATGGACGCCATCCCGCTGACCAGCTCGAACGGCCTGTCGCAGCTGCTCAGGGCGCTGGGCGTGGCCGAGCGCAACATCCCGGCCGACGAGCAGGAAGGCGCCGGGCACTACCGGGCGCTGCTGCGCGAGCGGCGCTGCCTCATCGTGCTGGACAACGCGGAGAGCGAGAGCCACGTACGCCCGCTGCTGCCGGGGGACGGGCCGAGCATGGTCCTCATCACCAGCCGCCGTCCGCTGGCCGGGCTGGAGGGGGCGCGCCAGATCCCGCTGACCCAGCTCGCCGGGCCGGAGGCGGCCGAGCTGCTGCGTGCCATCGTCGGCGAGGCCCGCTCGGTGGCCGACCTCAAGGCCGTCGACGAACTCGCCCGGTTGTGCGGCCATCTGCCGCTGGCCATACGCATCGCGGGCAACCGGCTGCAGAGCCGTCCGGGCTGGACGATCAGGCAGCTCACCGGCCGGCTCGCCGACGAGGATCACCGCCTGGACGCGCTGGCAGCCGGGGGCCTGCACGTCGCCGCCGCCTTCGCGCTGTCCTACGAGCAGCTCACCCCCGCCGCCCGGCAGACCTTCCGGCGGCTCGCGCTGGCCGTGGGGTCCGATTTCGGCATCCCGATGACCGCCGTCCTGACCCAGCTCGACGTGGACGACGCCGAGGACGCACTGGAGGAACTGGTCGACCTGGGGCTGCTCAGCTCCCCGTACGCCGGCCGCTACCGCTTCCACGACCTCGTCCGGCTTTATGCCCGTGCCCGGCTGGAGCAGGAGGAGCCGGCCCAGGAGCGGGAGGCGTCGCGCTCGCGGATGGAGAGCTGGCTCCTGGAGGTGGCGGTGGCCGCCGGGCGCTGGTTCGAGCCCGAGCACGGCACGCTGCCGCCGGAGCGGCGTTCCCTCGTCGCGCTCGACAGCCGGGCCGAGGCACGCGCCTGGCTGCAGGCGGAAGGCGCGGCCTGGTTGGAGGCGCTGCGCTCGGCGGCACGACGCGGAGAGCACACGACAGTGGTCGAGGTGGCCGGATCCATGAAGGGGTTCCCGGACCAGTGGCCCAAGTGGGGGCACTGGGCCGAGGTGTTCACGCTGTCCACCGAAGCGGCCCGGGCCACCGGCGACCGGCGGGAGGAAGCGGCGCAGCTCAACCAGCTGGCCTGGACGATGTACGTGTGCGAAGGCCGGACGAAGGACGCGGAGACCTTCGCCTCGCGAGCGCTGGAACTGGCCCGCGAGGTCGGCGACCTCCCTCAGCAGGGAGTGGCTCTGGTCCACCTCGCCTGGGCTCTGCGCAGCGATCCGGCGAGACTGGAGCAGGAGCTGGAGCACGCCCGCCAGGGCGCCCGCCTAGCCCTGCGGGGCGGCGATCTGAAGAACTACCCCCAGGCCGTGCTCGCCGAGGTCCACGCCCTGCGCCGGGCCGGCCGCCCGGAGGACGCCTTGGAGCGCAACCTCGCGCTGGTGGCCGAACTCCGTGATCCCGCTTTCGGCGGGTTCCCGATCGTCACCACCTACATGCTCGGGGCCGCCCTGGGCCATCTCGGCACCACCTACCTGACGCTCCAGCGCTGGGAAGAGGCGGTCGAGGCCTACCAGCAGGCCATGCCACAGCTGAGCGTCCACCCGCTGCCCTTCTCGGTGGCGCTCACCCAGCACAGGCTCGGCACCGCGCTGCGGTGCGCGGGCCGGATCGCGGAGGCCCGCCATGCGCTGGCCGAGGCGGCCCGGCTCTACGAGGAGGAGGGCGACGGCGACAAGGCCGCCGAGGTGCTCAAGGAGCTCGAAGCAGCCCAATGAGACATCGCATGTTCGTGCGATGTATCGCACCACACAGAACTGACACCGTGGTCCACACCGCCTCCCGCCGGAGGAGGCCGACCTCGGGTGGACACGTATGGCCGTCTGGTTCGTCACGGGAGCCGCACGCGGCACGGGGCGGCACGTCGCCGTGAAGCGCTCCGGAGAGGGCACCGGGTGGCCGCCGCCGGCTCTGACCTGGCAGCGAGCCTCACCGGCGACGTCCTCCCGGATCTCCTGACCGTCGACGACCCGCCGCGGCATCCGCCATTGACGTCACCGAACAGAGGGCAACGTGAACGCACGTGAATCGAAGATCGGCGCCTCGGCCGAGCACGGACGGTACCGGCTGCGCGGGCGGCAGTCCGAGGTCGCCGCCCTGCGTACCCATCTGGCCGCGCTGACCCGCGGCCGGGGCACGACGACCCTCATCCAGGGCAGTCCTGGCATCGGCAAGACCCGCATGCTCACCGAGGCGCGGCAGATGGCCGAGGAGGCGGGGCTGCGCGTCATCCACGGCGGCGGCGACCCGGACGGGCAGACCATCCCCTTCGGCGCCCTGCTCGGCGCGCTGCACTCCGGCTCCGACCAGATCATCCCGGCCGGTACGGCCCAGGCGGCTCCGGGGACGTACTGGTTCCTGCAGGAGCTTCTCGAGCACCTGGAGCGCGCCGCGCTGGCCGCGCCGCTGGTGATCGTCATCGACGACCTGCAGTGGTGCGACGAGGGCACCCTGCTGGCCCTGCGCACCCTGCCGCGTCGGCTGTCCCTGCATCCCATCGCCTGGATCCTCGCCGCGCGGACCGGGCCGCTCCGCCCCGACGTCCGCGCCACGATCTTCGCACTGGCCCAGCCCGGAGGGCAGCAGCTCACGCTCGCCCCCTTGGGGGGCAAGGCGGTCGCCGCGATGACCGGCGACCTGCTCGCGGCCACTCCCGACGGCGCCATTCTGCAGCTCGCGCAGCGGGCCGAGGGACGCCCGCTGCTGCTCACCGAGCTGATCAACGGCATGCTCGACGAGGGAGGGGTCACTGTCGCCGACGGTGTCGCCCGGCTGACCCGGCAGCGCGTGCCGCTGCGGTTCCACGCCTCGGTTCAGCACCGCCTGGAGCAGGTCTCCCCGCTGGCCAGGAAGGCCGCGCAGATCGCCTCGGTCCTGGGCAGGACCGTCTCCATCGACCAGCTCGCCGAACTCATCGGAGAATCCGCCGTCACGCTGCTGGAATCGCTGGAGGAACTGCTGTCGGCGGATCTTCTGGTCGAACGCGACAGCGCGCTGGTCTTCAGCCACGATCTGATCCGTGAGTCGATCCAGGCGGCCCTGCCCGCGACCCTGCGCAAGGCGCTCCGCCGCCAGGCCGTCGACCTGCGGCTCGCTCAGGGCGTCCCGGTCGCGCGGATCGCCGCCGACCTGGCCGAGACCGCCGAGCCCGGCGACCGCGCCGCCATCACGCTGCTCCGCCAGGCCGCCCGCGACCTGGCGGACGTCGCACCGTCGGCCGCCGTGCAGATGAGCCGCCGCGCGATCGAGCTGTCCGCCCTGGACCCCTTGAGGGAGGCGGGCCTCATCGCCGAGGCTCTGCCGCTGTTCTCCCAGACGGGCCACGCGGGCGAAGCCGTCGCACTGGCCGAGAGCGCGCTGCTCCGGCCACTGCCCGTCGAGGTCGAGGCGGGCATCAGGCTGGGCCTGGCGATCGAGGCCAACCGGCGTTCCTTCAGCGAGGCCGTACGACACAGCCGCGCCGGAGTGGCCCTGCCGGGGCTGCCGCCCCGCATCCGTGCCCAGTTGATGGCCATGCTGGCCTTCAACCTCGCCTTCATCGACGCCGATGAGACCGCCGAGGCGGAAGACCTGATCCCGGCCGCGCTGGCCACTGCGGATCAGGCGGCCGACCAGGCGTCGCGGGCCACGCTGCTGGGCGTGGGCTCGATCATCGCCAACCGCCGGCTCGCCGCCCGCCGTGCGGTCGACCTCATCGACCAGGCGGTCGCCGCGGCGGGCGACGTCAGCTCCGGAGGGCTGTGGCTGCCCGGCGTCTGGAGAGCCCTGCTGCTCACCACGCTGGGGCGGGTGGAGGAAGCGCTTGCCCAGGCGGATGACGGCGTACGCCGGGCACAGCATCACGGACAGGCCGGCATGCTGAGGATGCTCGGTATGGCCCGCTGCCGGATCTATCTGGACGCGGGCCGGCTCAGCGACGCGCGCGCCGAAGCCGAGGCCGTCCTGACCATGTCCGACGAATTCGGCCGGGGCAATTTCGACGACGTCTCGACCCGCTACGTGCTGGGCCGCGTCGCCCTGCACACCGGCGACCCGCAGGACCTGTCACGCGCCCGGGAGTTCGCCGCGTCCATCATGGAGACCGAGGCCGGACATGTACGGCGGTCGGGAGCGTGGCTCGCTGCGCAGATCGCCGCAGACGAGGGCGACCTCGCCCTGGCCATGGACCTGACCGGCGAGGCCGTGGCTTCCTACCATCGCCCGACCTCGTCGCTGGCTTCCCCGCCCGACCCAGCCGACGAGCCCGTCCTCGTCAGGATGGCGCTGAGGGCCGGTGACCATGCCCGCGCGTCCCTGGTCACCGAGTTCGCCGAGACCCGTCACCGCGAGAACCCCGGCGTTCCGATCTACGAGGCCACGGCCGTGCACGCCCGCGCCCTTGTGGACGGCGACGCCGGTCTGCTGGCCCGCGCCATAGAGCTGTACCACGACATCCCCCGGCCGCTCGTGCTGGCGGGAGCTCTGGAGGACACGGGCACGGTCGTCGAGCTGGACGCGGCCCTGCGCCTCTACGAGCAGGCCGAGGCGGAACACGACGCCTCCCGCGTGCGTGACCGCCTCAGGGGCCTGGGGCAGCGACGGTCACGCGACGTCCCCAGCAGACCCACCGCGGGCTGGGACAGCCTCACCGCCTCCGAACTGCAGATCGTCAGGCTGGTCGCGGGTGGCGCCACCAACAAGCAGGTCGCCGACCAGCTCTACCTGTCGCCGCACACCGTCAGCACCCACCTGTGGCACGCCTTCGCCAAACTCGGGATCAGCTCACGGGTCGAACTCACCCGGCTGGTCCTCGAACACGACTCCGTCACGCGATGATCCGGCGGCTCCGCCGTACCGACCTGAGATAGCGCCGGTCGGCGTAGCACCAGCCCCACCGGTCGCCCGGCTCCAGCGAGGCGGTCGCAGGGTGAGTGGTCTCGGCCCAGTGCGCGGCGGCGTGCCGGCCGGGAGAGGTGTCACAGCAGCCGACGTAGCCGCAGGTCAGGCACTCGCGCAGTTCCACCCAGCGGCCGCCTGACTTCTGGCAATCCTCGCAGCCGTCGACGTGACCGGCGGGGACGGGCGGCTGCGTTCCGCGCACATGGAGGCAAGGGGCATCGAGGTACGTGATGTTCATGTCGTCGAATGTCCTCTCGCCGCAGCGCCGTACACATCGCACGAAGGCGTGAGTGTCTGACCGTCAGCGGACGGTGCGAGGGAACTTTCCGGGGGTTGTCACAACCCCTGAAGCTGTTTTGTCCTAGCTGGCGATCGGGTGGCAAACGGGTCGCCCGGCAGTCAGAAAGGGGTTCGTGGTGACGGGCAACGAACCGAGGCCGCGCGCGAGCCGCCGCGCCCGCCGCAGGAGCACCGGGGCATGACGCCGATGGCGCACGAGAATTCGCAGGAAGCGACGCCGCGGATCGGCACGCTCGACAGCCTGCGCGAGCACCTTCAGTGGGCGATCGAGCTGGAGCACGCGACGCTGCCGCCGTACCTGACCGCGCTCTACTCGCTGGATCCCGAGCGCAACCCTGAGGCGGCCCAGGTGGTGGGCAGCGTCTTCGTCGAGGAGATGCTGCACCTGGCGCTGGCCGCGAACCTGCTCAACGCCGTCGGCGGACGACCGCTGCTGGACACGCCGGAGATGCTCACGCCGTACCCGCGAAGGCTGCCGCACGGTGACCCTTCCTTCGAGGTGTCGCTGGTCGCGTTCGGGGCCGAAGCGCTGGAGATGTTCCTGCGTCTCGAACGACCCGCTCCGCCGGGCGCGCCGCCGGAGGGCGACCGCTACGCGACGATCGGGCAGTTCTACGCGGCGATCGAGCAGGGACTCAGGTACCTGTGCGATCGGCTCGGCGAGGAGGCCGTCTTCAGCGGCGATCCGGCCCGCCAGATCAGTGGCGCCCACTTCCGGCACACCGGCGGATCACTGTTCGCGGTCGAGGATCTCGAGTCCGCCCTGGGCGCGCTGAAGGAGATCGTCGAGCAGGGCGAAGGTGCGGCCGGCGGCTCGATCTGGGACGGCGAGCACGACGTCTTCCACCCGGAGCGCGATGAGGTCGCCCACTACTACCGCTTCCAGGAGCTGAAACTCGGTCGCCGCTACCGGCGAGGCGACACCTCGGAGTCAGGGCCCACCGGGGAGAAGATCTCCGTGGACCTGGCGGGGGTGCGCCCGATGAGCCGCAACCCGCGACCCGCCGCGCCGGGAAGTGCGACCCGAACCGCGCAGGAGGAGTTCAACCGCACCTATCGCGATCTCCTGCAACTGCTGGAGCAGGCATTCAACGGGAGCCCGAAGCAGCTCGCGGACGCCACCAGCACCATGTTCACGCTCAAGAGGCAGGCGCAGGCACTGATGGAGATGCCCGGCGGGGCCGGACCCACTTTCGAGTACACAGACGACAGGGGCACACGATGAGCAGGCACCTCCTCGACGCCGTGTGCGTCGCTCATCTGCCGGAGGAGTCCCGGTGGACGACCCGCTGAGGATCGGCGCCGGGATCGTCGACTACCTGCTGATCTTCGTCTACTTCGCCGTGGTCCTGCTGATCGGAGTGGCGGCCCGCCGGAGGGTCTCCAGCAGTCTCGACTTCCTCCTGTCCGGGCGGTCGCTGCCCGCCTGGATCACCGGGCTGGCGTTCATCTCAGCCAACCTCGGCGCTGTCGAAATCATCGGCATGTCGGCCAACGGGGCTGAATACGGCATGCCGACCATGCACTACTACTGGATCGGCGCCATCCCGGCCATGCTCTTCCTGGGCGTCGTCATGATGCCCTTCTACTACGGGTCCAAGGTGCGCAGCGTCCCCGAGTTCATGCGCCGCCGCTTCGGGCCCGGCGCGCACCTGGTGAACGCGATCAGCTTCGCCCTGGCCCAGATCCTCATCGCGGGGATCAACCTGTTCCTCCTGGCCACCGTCGTGAACGGCCTGCTCGGCTGGCCGCTGTGGGTAGCCCTGCTCCTCGCCGCCGCGATCGTCCTCAGCTACATCACCCTCGGCGGCCTGTCCGCGGCCATCTACAACGAGGTCCTGCAGTTCTTCGTCATCGTTGCCGCGCTGCTGCCGCTCACCCTCATCGGGCTGCACCGCGTCGGAGGCGTGGACGGGCTGATCGACAAGGTGCGGACATCCGTCGGCGGCGGTGCGGAACAGCTCAACTCGTGGCCGGGCAACGAACTGGCCGGGTTCGGCAACTCGGTCCTGTCCGTCGTCGGCATCGTCTTCGGCCTCGGCTTCGTGCTCTCCTTCGGCTACTGGACGACCAACTTCGTCGAGGTCCAGCGCGCGATGGCCACCAAATCGATGTCCGCGGCACGCAGTACGCCGATCATCGCCTCGTTCCCGAAGATGTTCATCCCGTTCATCGTCGTGATCCCCGGGATGATCGCCGGAGTCCTGGTGCCCGAGGTGATGCGGCTCAAGGCGGGCGACCAGGCCGCCGGGATCACCTACAACGACTCGATCCTGCTGCTCATCCGCGACGTGCTCCCCACAGGGCTGCTCGGCATCGCCCTGACGGGTCTGCTCGCCGCGTTCATGGCCGGCATGGCGGCCAACATCTCCGCCTTCAACACCGTCTTCAGCTACGACCTGTGGCAGCAGTACGTGAAGAAGGGCCGCTCCGACGGTTACTACCTGAAAGTCGGCCGGTGGGCCACGGTCGGTGCGACGGGCCTGGCCATCGGCACCGCCTTCATCGCCGCCGGCTACGGCAACCTGATGACCTATCTCCAGACGCTGTTCGGCTTCTTCAACGCTCCGCTGTTCGCCACCTTCATCCTGGGCATCTTCTGGAAGCGGATGACCGCGACCGCCGGCTGGGTGGGGCTGGTGTCCGGGACGCTGGGCGCGGTGACCGTTTGGTTGCTCAACGAGGTGGGCGTCTTCTCCCTGCCCGGTCAGGGGGCTGCGTTCGTGGCCGCGGGCGCGGCCTTCGTCGTCGACATCACCGTCAGCGTCCTGGTCAGCCTGATGACCCCGCCCAAGCCGGCGAGCGAACTCGGAGGGCTCGTCCTGTCGGAGACGCCCAGGCAACAGCGCACCGATCCGGCGGCGAGCCGGTTGCCCTGGTACCGCGCGCCGGTGAAGCTCGCGGGTATCTCCCTCGTGCTCGTCACCGCGCTCAACGTGATCTTCAGATGACCGTCCTGAAAGGAACCGGCACATGACCGACGAACGGGCCGCCACCGGCGGCGAACATGCTGGACCGCGCAGGGCCGGGGCCTTCGACGTGCGCGTGTTCATCGCGGGTTTGATCGGGTTCTACGGCATCGTGCTGATCATCATGGGTCTCGTCGTGGACTCGGCGTCGGATCGGGCCAAGACCGGTGACGTGAACGCCAATCTGTGGGCCGGCATCGGCATGGTGGTCATCGCCGTGGCCTTCGCGGTGTCTGTACGCCTGCGACCTGTGGTCATTGAATGACCGGTGTGACTCCGGACGTTCCACCGGGCAAGGAGGCCTACGACGCCGACCTCGAAGGACCGGACCGGGTTACTCCGAAGATGTGACGATCACCCGGGGCGGGGGCCGTCCAGAGGCAGGTGGCCGGGCGGAGGGTACGGCAGCGCCTGCCCCGCCCGGCTGCTGATGCCGTCGAAGGCCAGTTCGAGATACCGGCGCCAGGCCTGCGGCTCGGCGGCGAGCAGCGGCTCCGCGGTGTGCTTGATGCCGCTGAGCAGGAGTATGACGTCGACGCCGGTGAGGTCCGGGCGCACGGCGCCCTGCTCCCGGGCGCGGGCGGTGAGCGTTTCCGCGGCTTCGCAGAGGCGGTCGATCGCCTCACGTACCTGCGGGAGCTGTATGGACGGCCGCCCGACGACCTCACAGAAGGCGCGGTCCCTGACGAAGATCTGCACGCTCTCGGTCATGAATGCGCGCAGCGCGCCGCCGGCATCGTCAGCTGTGAGCAACGTGCTGGCGGTGTCCACCAGCTCGTCCAGCATGCCGAGCATGATCGCCGCAAGCAGTTCCTCCTTGGAGGAGAAGTGCCGGAAGACGGTGCCCTTTCCCAGTCCGGCGCACTGCGCGATCTCCGCGATGGACACCCCGACCCCACGCTCGGCGAACGTCCTGGCCCCGGCCTCCAGCAGTAGCCTGCGGTTGCGCACCGCGTCGCTGCGTGGCGTCGTCCCAGTCATGCGGCCAGTCTAGCCAAAGTGACCGCATGGTCCGTTTCGGCGTTAGAGTAAAAGTGACCGCACGGTCCGTTTGCTGCCGAAAGGAAGAACATGAACCTGCTGGACGGGAAGGTCGCCCTCATCACCGGAGCGTCGTCGGGCATCGGGGAAGCCACCGCGCTCGCCCTCTCCACGGAGGGGGCACTCGTAGCGGCCGGAGCCCGGCGCGTCGACCGGCTGGAGTCCCTGGCCCGCAAGGCGCCCGGCGAGATGCTGACCCTCGACCTGGACGTGACCGACCAGAACTCGGTACGAGCCGCGGTGGCGGCGACCGTCGGGCGCTTCGGCGCCCTGGACATCCTGGTGAACAACGCCGGGCTGATGCTCGCCGGCCCTCTCCTGGGCGCCGACGTCTCGGAATGGACGCGCATGGTCGACACCAACCTGCTGGGGTCGATGTACACGGTCCACGCGGCGCTGCCGTACCTGCTGGAGAGCAAGGGGACGGTCGTCCAGGTCTCCTCGACCTCGGGCCGGATCGCGTCCGCGGGCAACGGCGTCTACTCCGCGACGAAGTTCGGCATCACCGCCTTCGCCGAGTCGCTGCGGCAGGAGGTCACCGCCCAGGGCGTGCGCGTCGTGGTCGTCGAACCCGGATTCGTGGCCACCGAGTTGTCCGGGCACATCTCCGACCCCGCGATGCGGGCGGCCGCCCAGGAGATGGCCTCCTCCATGCGCACGCTGCGGCCGGGCGACATCGCCGAGGCCGTCGTGTACGCGGTCACCCAGCCTGCGCACGTCGCGGTCAACGAGATCCTCATCCGCCCCACCGACCAGACCCGTTGAGCGCCGTGGTGGACGCCCGCCCCCTGCGCTCCGGGCCGACGTTCCGTCGCGATCAGAATTTTTCGCGGTGTTCGTCACGACTGCGGGGGGCTGGCCGGTCTTAGCTGCGACCGGGACGGACAGCGCCCGGCGGACAGAGAGGGCAACACCATGAAGGTGGTCGTCATCGGCGGAACCGGCCTGATCGGGTCGAAGGTCGTCACCAAGCTGGGCGAGCACGGCCACGAAGCGGTGGCTGCGGCCCCGAACACCGGCGTCAACACGCTGACCGGCGAAGGGCTGCCCCAGGCGCTGGCGGGCGCGGACGTGGTGGTGGACGTGTCCAACTCCCCCTCCTTCGAACGCGCCGCCGTACTCGACTTCTTCGAGACCTCGACCCGCAACCTGCTGGCCGCCGAAGCCGCGGCGGGCGTGGAGCACCATGTCGCGCTCTCGGTGGTCGGAACCGAACGGCTGCCGGAGAACGCCTATTTCGCCGCGAAGATCGCTCAAGAGCAGTTGATCGAGAAGTCAGGCATCCCCTATTCCCTCGTCCACGCCACGCAGTTCTACGAGTTCATCCGCAGCATCGCCGACACCTCCACCGTCGACGGCGAGGTGCACATCGCGCCCGTGCGCTTCCAGCCCGTCGCCGGCGAGGAGGTCGCCCAGGCCGTCGGCCGTACGGCGGTCGGCAGCCCGCTGAACGGCAGGACCGAGATCGCCGGGCCTGAGCAGTACTGGATGGACGAGTTCTTCCGCAAAGCCCTCTCCGCCTGGGGCGACGCCCGCCCGGTCGTTTCCGACCCCCAGGCCCGCTACTTCGGCAGCGTGCCCGGCGAGCGCACCCTGGTGCCCGCCGGCGGCGCCACGTTCGGCCAGATCAGCTACCGCGCCTGGCTTGACGGAAGCACGAAGTAGCCTCCCTCGCCGGACGGCGTCGGCCGACGCCGTCCGGCGAGGTCCATCCACCCAACGAACGCGGGAGCCATCATGAGCAGTGAGCCGAACTTCCTGCATGAGCTCAAGGTCGTGATCGAGGCCGAAGTGGTCATGATCGAGGAGAGCCGTCCGGAGGAAGCCGCCGCCACGCCGGTCACCGACTGGCTGTTCGACCCGCTGGAGGCCCAGCGCGAGCAGATCGGCCTGCGGGGTCTCCATGACGCCGTCGAAGCGCTGGAACACGACGTCCGGCCGGGCGACCATGCCGACTGAGGCGCGGATCCGCACGCTCGAAAGCCTCCGTGAGCATCTCCAGTGGGCGATCGAGCTGGAGCACGCGACGCTGCCGCCCTACCTGTGCGCGCTGTACTCCCTGGATCCGGAGAAGAACCCCGAAGCGGTTCGGGTCGTGGGCAGCGTCTTCGCCGAAGAGATGCTGCACCTGGCGCTGGCGGCGAACCTGCTCAACGCCGTCGGCGGAAGCCCCCGCCTCGACACGCCGCGGATGCTCCCGCCGCATCCCCGGCCCCTCCCTCACGGCGACCCCTCGCTGAGGCTGGCGCTCCTCCCGTTCGGCGACGAGGCACTCGACATGTTCATGCGCGTCGAACAGCCCGCGCCGCCAGGCGCGCCGGTGGAGGCCGACGGCTATGAGACGATCGGGCAGTTCTACGGCGCGATCGAACAGGGGCTGCGGGACCTGTGCGACCGGCTCGGGGAGCGCGACGTCTTCTGCGGCGACCCGGCCCGCCAGGTCGGCGCCGCCCACTTCAGGCACACGGCCGGGCGTCTGGCCGTGGTCGACGGCCTGGAGTCGGCGCTGGCCGCGCTGGGGGAGATCGTCGAGCAGGGCGAGGGCGCCTCGGCGGGTGAGGTGTGGGACGGCGACCCGGACGTCTTCCACCCCGACCGGGACGAGGTGGCGCACTACTACCGCTTCCAGGAGCTCAAACTCGGCCGGCGCTACCAGCGGGGTGACACCCCGAGGACGGGCCCCACCGGCGAGCCGATCCAGGTGGACCCGGCAGGCATCCTGCCGATGAGGCCCAACCCGCGGCCCGCCGCCCCCGGCACCGAGGCCCGCGCCGCCCAGGACGAGTTCAACACCACCTACTGCGCCATGCTGCACCAGCTGGAGCAGGCCTTCAACGGCAGCCCGAAGTTGCTCAAGGTCGCCACCGGCACCATGTACAGCCTCAAGGCCCAAGCCCAGGCCCTGATGAGGATGCCGGGCGCGGACGGCCCCACCTTCGAGTACACGGCGCCCGTTCCCGGTGGTCGGCAGCGGATCGTCGTCCTGCGCGACGGCCCGTATGTCGTGTACGGCGGCGTACCGCTCCGGCGCAAACGCAAAATCGTCTCCTCGGAGAACGACGCGGTGACCTGGCAGACCGGCGAGCCTCTGGAAACCGAGGAGACCTACGCGCTGTGCCGCTGCGGTCATTCGGGTGCCAAGCCGTTCTGCGACGGGACCCACGCCGTGATCGGGTTCGACGGCACCGAGAACGCCCCCATGCGGCCGTACCGGGAGCTGCAGCACGTCCACGACGGGGTGGGGATCTCGGCGCAGCGGGTGGGGGAACTGTGCATCCACATCGGCTTCTGTCTCGGCCGTACCCGGCCGATCGCCTCGATGCTCGCCGACACCGGCGACAGTGACGTGCGCGCCGCCGTCATGGGCCGCATCGACCACTGCGCCTCCGGCTCCTACAGCTATGCCCTCGAACGCGGCGGCGAGACGGTCGAGGCCGACCTCCCGCGGGCCATCGCGGTCCTGGAAGAGGAGGACGGCCTGGCCAGCGCGCTGTGGGTCACCGGAGGACTGCCGGTCGTGCGCTCGGACGGCCGGCCGCTGGAGGTCCGCAACCGGGTGACGCTGTGTCGCTGCGGCCGCTCCGCCAACAAACCGCTGTGTGACAGCACTCACCGGGAGATCGGCTTCCGGGAGACCGACCGCGAAAAAGGAGAGACGTCATGAGTGAACACATTCTGGAACCGGCCGCACGGGATCTGGCGGAGGCGACCTCGAAGCCGCCGTTCCTGTACGAACTGGGGGTCGAGGGTGCCCGCAAGGTGCTGGACGACCTGCAGGCGGCCCCGATCGACAAGCCGGACGTGGACGAGAAGTGGATCGTCGTGCCGGCCGAGGCGGGGGACGTGCGGGTCAAGATCGTCAAGCCCGCCGGGTCGTCCGGAGTGCTGCCCGTCGTGCTGTACGTGCACGGCGGCGGATGGGTGCTGGGCAACGCGGGCACCCATGACCGGCTCGTGCGAGAACTGGCCGTGGGGGCGGGCGCGGCGGTGGTCTTCGTGGAGTACGACCGTTCACCGGAGGCGCGATACCCGGTGGCGATCGAGCAGGCGTACGCGACCGCGCAGTGGATCATCAGGGACGGCGCGGCGGAGGGCCTGGACGCCTCCCGGCTCGCGGTGGCCGGCGATTCGGTCGGCGGGAACATGGCGGCGGCGCTGACCATCCTGGCCAAGCGGCGCGGTGACGTGCGGTTCGTGCACCAGTCGCTGTACTACCCGGTGACCGACGCGGGCCAGGACACCGGCAGCTACCGGGAGTTCGCCGACGGGCCGTACCTGACGGCCAAGGCCATGGCCTGGTTCTGGGACGCCTACACCACCGACCCCGCCCAGCGCGCCGAGATCACCGCCTCACCGCTGCGTGCCAACGCCGAGGAGCTCAAGGGGCTGCCGCCCGCGTTCCTGATCGTGGACGAGAACGACGTGCTGCGCGACGAAGGCGAGGCCTACGCACGCAAGCTGACCGAGGCAGGAGTGTCCACCACCAGCGTCCGCTACAACGGCACCCTGCACGACTTCATGATGCTCAACCCCGTGCGGCCGACCGCCGCGGCCGGCGCTGCCGTCGCCCAGGCCGCCGACGTCCTCAAGGCCGTCCTGAACCACGGAAAGGCGGAGTCGTGACCAGCAAGGAAGAACCGGTCGTCGTCCTGGTCCACGGCGCGTTCGCCGAGTCCGCCAGCTGGAACGGCGTGATCAAGCTCCTGAACGGCCGTGGCCGGCGGGCCGTGGCCGTGGCGAACCCGCTGCGCAGCGTCGAGGGCGACGCCGCGTACCTGCGTGACGTGATCGCCGGCCTCGGCAGCCCGGTCGTCCTGGTCGGCCACTCCTACGGCGGCATGGTGATTAGCCAGGCAGCGGCGGACAACCCCGCCGTGCGCGCGCTGGTCTACGTCGCCGCCTTCGCCCCCGACTCCGGCGAGAGCGCGTTGCTGCTTTCGGCCAAGTTCGAGGGCAGCACCCTGGGCAGCGCGCTGGAGGCATATCCGGTCTCCTCCGGAGGCAACGAGTTGCGCATCGCGGAGGAGAAGTTCCACGGGCAGTTCTGCGCCGACCTCGATGCCGACGAAGCCGCGCTCATGGGGGCGACCCAGCGGCCGGTGACCGAGCGGGCTCTGACCGACGGGCTGACCGGCCGGCCCGCATGGCGCTCCCTGCCGTCCTGGTTCGTGTACGGCGAGCGCGATCTCAACATCCCGGCCGAGACGGTCCGGTTCATGGCGGACCGGGCCGGCTCGCGGGGGACCAGGCTGGTGCCCGGCGCCTCGCACGCGCTTGCGGTGTCCCAGCCCGACGCCGTCTGCGCTGTCATCCTCGACGCCGTCGGCCACGTGAACGGCTGACGGCGCCGATCCGACCGGCGACCTCCGTCGCCGGCCGGATCATGCTCTCACGAACCGGTCGACACCGCCCAGGACGACCAGGGGAAGTGGCCGAAGCAGCCGCCCCGCGCCGGAAGGCCGGTCAGGCCGTCGCCGTCGTCCCTTCAGGCGGAGTCCCCCGCAGTTGCTTGCGGGAGGCGATGCCGAGCTTGGCGAAGACCTTGCGCAGGTGCCACTCGACGGTGTGCGGGCTGATGAACAACTGGGCGCTGATCTCGGCGTTCGTCAGCCCCTGACCGGCCAGCCGCGCGATCTGCGTTTCCTGGGCGGTGAGCGCGACCTCGGACGTCGCCCTGTCCGGGCGCCTGCGGATCGTCTCGCCGGTGGCCTGCAGCTCACGGCGGGCGCGTTCGGCGAACGCCGTGGCACCCATCTGGTCGAGCATCTTGTGGGCGAGGCTCAACTGCTCGCGGGCGTCGACGCGGCGATTCTCCCGGCGCAGCCACTCGCCGTAGAGCAGCCGGGTGCGGGCGAGCGCGATCCGGACGCCGGCGCGGTCGAGCCGCACGATCGCCTCACCGTAGAGATCGTCGGTTTCCGATCCGACGCCCGCCAGGGCGCGCATGCTCGCCGAGGTGCCCAGGGCCCAGTCGGTGCCGCTGGCCCGCGCCATCTCATCGAGCCGGCCGGCGACTTCGGCCGCGCGGGCCTGCTGCCCGCTCCGGGCGGCGGCTTCGACCAATTCGATCATGGACCAGGTGGACAGGCCGAGTTCCTTGGGATGCTCGGCGCCGCGCGAGGCGGCGACGAAGGCCTCCTCGTAGCGGCCGAGGCCGTTGCAGAGCACCGAAGTGGCCCACTGGGTGGCGGTGGCCACCTTTCCTTCGCCCGCCAGTGCCACGTCCCGTGTGATCGCCTGGATCGCCTCACGAGTCTCGGCCTCTCCGCCCCGCCACGGCGCGACCACCAGGGCTCCGTACTGGGCGAAGAAGCTGCTGCCCAACACCTCGCCGATCGTGGTCGCCTCGGCGACCAGCGCGTCGGCGGCGGTGAGTTCGCCGGCCAGCACGCGGGCCGACAGGTGGAGCAGGAGAGCCGACGGCAGCGCCGACAGCGCCCCCGACTCCCTGACGATCTCGACCAGCTTCGCCGAGAGCGTCAGGTAGCTGTCGAAGTCCCAGATGTTGTGCGCCATGCGGGCGGCGAGCGGGAGCCAGCCCAGGCCCTCTTGCGTGGAGAGTTCCGCGGTGCGGAAGGCGGCCATGGCCTGACGCAGCATCGGCATGCCCGCCGGGTACCCGTCGATGGTCGCCACCGCCAGGCCGTTCAGCAGCAGGTCGTTGCGCTCAGGCGGCGGCCCGGGCGGCGCGGCGAGGGTGGCCCTGGCCACGTCCGCCATCTGCGCGCCGTCCGCCAGCCGGCCGGCGGTGAGAGCCGCGTACAGCGCGTCACGGTAGGTTTCGCGGGCCGCCCCGGCGTCCAGTGGCTCCAGGCGCCTGGCCGCGTCGAGCAGCAGGGGCAGGGCGGCGCTGGCGCTCCTGGAGGTGAAGACGATCTGGCCGCGAAGCAGGCTGGATCGGGCGAGCAGGCGTTCGTCGATGGGGCTGAGCTCGGCCGCGTCGAGCAGTTCGAGCGCCGCGTCGTATCCGCCGGCCTGATACTTCGCCTGGGCCGCCGCCAGAGCCCTGGCGCCGCGGCGCGCGGCGTCGGGGGTCAGCTCGGCCGCCCGCTCCAGGAACGCGGCCGACGCCGCGACCCCGCCGCGTACCCGCGCTCGCTCGGCGGAACGCTCCAGCTCGGCGGCCACCGTCTCATCGGGGCCGGCCGACGCGTTGGCCAGATGCCAGGCCCGCCGATCGGGATCAGCCCGCGGATCGGTCGCGTCGGCCAGTGCCCGATGCGCCCGCTGTCGTTCGCCCGGGATCGCCACCCGATAGGCCGCCGAACGCACGAGTGGATGACGGAACCGCACCCGGGTCCCGATGGTGATCAGCCCCGCCGCTTCTGCCGGTGACGCGGCGGTCGCGTCGATGCCCAGCAGCTCGGCCGCCCGGTTCAGCAAGCCCAGGTCGCCCACCGGCTCGGCTGCGGCGATGACCAGCAGCCGCTGTGTATGGGGCGGCAGCGACCGTACTCGCCGCAGGAAGCTTTCCTCGATCTGGCTGGTCAGCGGCCGAGCGTCCGGACGGGCGAACCCGCCGGCCAGCTCCGCCGGCGTCAGCCCCCGCGGCAGCTCCACCAGCGCCAACGGATTGCCCTGCGTCTCAGCGAGGATCCGATCCCGCACCCGATCATCCAGCCGGCCGGGGATCACGGAGTCCAGCAGGGCGCGGGCGTCGCTGTCGCTCAACCGCGCCACGTCGAGCCGTGGGAGCCTCGCCAACTCGGCGTCGAGGCCAGGCGGGCGCACCGCGAGCACCAGCCCGATCGGCTCGGCGAGCAGCCGCCGCGCGACGAAGGCGAGGGTCTGCGCGGAGATCTGATCCAGCCATTGGACATCGTCGACGAGGCACACCAGCGGTTCCTTCTCGGCCGCGGCGGCGAGCAGGCCGAGCACGGCGAGCCCGACGAGGAAGCGGTCCGGTGGAGAGCCCGTGCTCAGGCCGAACGCCGTCTCGAGCGCGTCACGCTGCGGCTCCGGCAGGCGGCCGAGCTGATCCAGAAGCGGGACACACACCTGGTGCAGCCCGCCGAAGGCCAGCTCCATCTCGGACTCGACACCCGCCGCTCTGACCACCCGGCAGCCGGACGCGCTGTCACGCGCGTACTCCAGCAGCGCCGTCTTGCCGATGCCTGCCTCACCACGCAGGACCAGCACCGAGCTACGGCCGCCCCGTACGGTGGTCATGACCTGGCTCAGCGCCTCGCACTCGATCTGCCGGCCGCGCAGCTGTGTCCTGGGACGCCTGCCGACCATCAGCGCCGCCCCGCCGGCGGCTCGGCATCGACGCCTCCAGGCTCGACCCGGTAGACCGGCGCCAGGCTCCCGCCCTGGGTGATCTCGGCGTGACGACTCGGCATCGCCCGTACCCCCGATCTGCCGGACACGCGGCCGTGACCGGGATCTCTGCTCACCGTTGTCGGGACGAGGGTCGATGCAGCCAGCGAGACATCACGCGTAGGCGAGCAGCTTATCCGCCTGCTACGGATGACAGCAATGTCCCTGGATGGCAGGACCCGTTCGTGGTCGGCGCCTGCGGCTGGACAGGGATGTCACCCCGGCGCCTTGTCACGTATCGCCCGGGTTATCCGGTCAACCCTGTGTCGGCAACACCGTAAGACGTCGCCTATCGCTTGAAGGAGAAGAATGTCCCAGCCGCTCCCGTTCGTCATCGACCCCGCCGGTGCTGACCGGCACGCCGAATATCGGGCCCTGCGCGCCCTGGGCCCAGCCACTCCTGTGGACGTCCTCGGCCTGCGAGCCTGGGCGGTCAGCGATCCCGCCCTTCTCAAGAGCCTGCTGATGAGCCCCGATGTCTCCAAGAACGGCCGTGCTCACTACCCTGCCTTCGCGCGGACGATCAGGACATGGCCGCTCGCCCTGTGGATCGAGGTGCAGAGCATGCTCACCGCGTACGGAGCCGACCACCGCAGGCTACGGCGGATGGTCGCCCCCGCCCTCAGCGCACGCCGTGTCGCCGAACTGAAGCCGACCATCCGATCCCTGGTGACCGAGCTGATCGACGACCTGGCCACGGTGCCCCCAGGCCACGTGGTGGACCTGCGCGAGCGACTGGCCTACCCGCTGCCCATCGCCGTGATCGGCCATCTGATGGGCGTACCGGAGGAGCAGCGGGACGACTTCCGCCAGATCGTCGACAACGTCTTCGACAGCACCCTCACCCCCGAGCAGGCCCAGGCCAACGCCGCACGCCTCTTCGAGGTCACCGACCAGCTGATCGCCATCAAGCGCGGCGACCCCGGCGACGACATGACCTCCCTGCTCATCGCGGCACGTGATGAGGAGTCGGGTGGCGACGGATTCACCGACGTCGAACTCCGCGACACGATGATTCTGATGATCAACGCCGGGTACGAAACGACCGTCAACGTCATCGACCAGGCCGTCTTCGCGATGTTGACGTCCCCGGAGCAGCTCGATCTCGTCCGCACCGGCCAGGCCGCCTGGGAGGACGTGGTGGAGGAGACCCTTCGCGCCGAGCCCGCCATCAAATACCTGCCGCTGCGCTTCGCCGTCACCGACCTCGAACTGCCCGACGGGCAGATCATCGCCGCCGGCGACCCCATCCTCGCCGCCTACGGGGCCGCCAACCGCGACCCGGACTGGCACGGGCCGGACGCCGACACCTTCGACGTCACCCGTAAGGTGAAGGACCATCTGGCGTTCGGCCACGGCGTGCACTTCTGCCTCGGCGCGCCCCTGGCCCGCCTCGAAGTAGCCGAAGCCCTGCGCCAGCTCTTCGAGCGTTTCCCCGCCATGTCACTCGCGGCACCGGCTGCCACGTTACGGCCGATGCCCACCCTCATCAGCAACGGCCACCAGGAGCTCCCCGTCCGCCTGCGTCCCCTCGCCTGATCATCTTCTGCCTGGACGGCCCACGCGAAGATCAGCGCCCGACATCGAGAAACTTGGCCCGGCACGGGTCCCGGGTGTATGCAGATCCGTGCGATCAGGGCAAAAGGCAGGGGCATCGTGGGTCAACGCAGGTGGAGCGCGGGGCTGCTCGGGCGGGGGACGGAATGTGCCGTCCTCGATGAGCTGATCACGGCCGTCCGTGCAGGTGAGAGCCGCGTGCTCATGGTGCACGGCGTGCCAGGGGTGGGAAAGTCGGCGCTGCTGGCGTACGTGGAGCACGCGGCGATCGGCATGCGGGTGCTGCACGCGGCCGGTGTCGAGTCCGAGATGGAGCTGGCCTTCGCCACTCTCCACCAGCTGTGCGCCCCGCTGCTGGACCGGCTGGACAGCCTTCCCACACCACAGCGCCATGCGCTGGAAACGGTGTTCGGCATGCGCCGGGGGAGCCCGCCCGAACGCTTCCTGGTCGGCCTGGCCGTACTGAGTCTGCTGTCGGAGATCTCCCAGAGCGCTCCGCTGCTCTGCGTGGTGGACGACGCCCAATGGATGGACCGGGCCTCGGCGCAGGTCCTCGGCTTCGTCAGCCGGCGGCTGCTGGCGGAGTCGGTCGCCCTCGTCTTCGGCTCGCGCCGGCGGCCTCAGGACCTGCTCGGACTCCCGGAGATGGAGGTCACCGGGCTGAAAACCGCCGACGCACACGCTCTGCTGAACTCGGTGGCGCCCGGCCGGCTCGATCGGCACATCCGTGATCGGTTCGTGGCCGAGACCCGGGGCAATCCACTTGCCCTCCTGGAGCTGCCGCGCGAGCTGACCATGACCCAGGCGGCGGGCGGATTCGGCCTCGTGGACGTCGACACGCTGCCCAGCCGGATCGAGCAGAGCTTCCTCGACCGGATCGCAGGTCTGCCCGAACAGACCCGGCTGCTTCTCGTGGTCGCCGCCGCCGAGCCTGTCGGCGATCCGTCGCTGGTGTGGCGTGCCGCCGAACGGCTCGGCGTCGAACCGGCGACGGCCCTGGCGAGCGGGACGGACGGGCTGCTGTCGTTCGACGTACGGGTGACCTTCCGTCATCCTCTCGTGCGATCGGCCGTGTACAGGTCGGCGAAGCCGGTGGACCGTCAGGCGGCGCACCTCGCGCTGGCAGAGGTCACGGACGCCCACGCAGACCCCGACCGCCGCGCCTGGCACCTCGCCGCCGCGACGACCGAGCCCGACGAGAACGTCGCCGGCGAGCTCGAACGCTCCGCCGGCCGGGCACAGGCACGCGGTGGGCCGGCCGCCGCGGCCGCCTTTCTGCAGCGCTCCATGGCACTGACCGTCGACACCTCGCGGCGCGCCGAACGGGCCCTGATGGCCGCGGCAGCCAGCCTTTCGGCCGGGGACATCGCTACCGCCCGCGAGTTCGCCGACCGCGCCGACCAGGATGCGCAGAGCGAGTTCCAGCGCGTGCGAGCCCTGCTGACACGCGGTCACATCACGTTCGCGGCCGGCTTCGACAACGAGGCGCCGGTGATGTTGCTGGAGGCCGCGCGGCGGCTGGAGCCCATCGCCATGGACCTGGCGCGGGAGACGTACTTCATCGCCTGGGCTTCGGCGTCGTTCGGCGCCGCCAACCGGGACAGCCTCCTGGCCATCTCGCAGGCGATGAGGGAACTGCCCTCTCCCGGAGGTCGCCCGCGCGCCCTCGACCTCGTCCTCGAGGGTTACGCACTGCTCATCACCGACGGCCGGAGGGCCGCGCTGCCCACGTTGCAACGAGCGAAGACGGCGATCGCCGACCACCCCGTGCAGGACCTGCTGAAATGGGGCTGGGCGGCCTGCGGCGTGAGCGCTCTCCTGTGGGAGGACCGGATCATGCCCGACGTCCCCACCAGGGCGCTCGAGGCGGTGCGCGCGGCCGGGGCCCTGTCCGAGCTTCCCCTCTATCTCCACTCGTTGGGGGTACCGCGCTCGCTGAGAGGCGACTTCGCCGCCGCGGCGGCGCTCGTCGCCGAATCCGAAGCCGTCGCAGAAGCGACGGGCGTGCCGATGACGCAGCACACCCAGCTCCTGCTGGTGGCGATGCGGGGCAAGGAGACCGAGGCCGCGCCGCTGATCGAGGCCACGATCGAGGAGGCCGGCGCCGGCGGCCAGTTGAACGGTGTCGCGTCGGCCCAGTTGGCGGCCGCGGTCCTCTACAACGGCCTGGCCCGCCACGGGCTGGCGCTGCCGGCGGCCCAGGCCACCACCCAGAGCGCCAACGTGATCGTCTCCCAGTGGGCGCTGCCCGAGCTCGTCGAGGCGGCGGCGCGCGTCGGGGATTCCACGGCCGCCCGCGGGGCGCTCGAAGGGCTGGCGGACGCGGCGGAACCGTGCGACACCGACTGGGCCCAGGGAATCCTGGCGCGCTGCCGGGCGCTGCTGACCGACGACGACACCGCGGACGATCTTTATCGGGAGGCGATCGAGCGGCTGGGCCGCACGACTCTGCGTCCTGAATTCGCACGCGCCCACCTCCTGTACGGCGAGTGGTTGCGCCGGAACCGTCAGGGGGCCGAGGCGCGCGTTCACCTGCGGACCGCGTACGAGATGTTCGTGTCGATCGGCATGCACGCCTTCGCCGAGCGTGCCCGTCGCGAGCTTCAAGCCACAGGGGAGAACATCCGCCGCAAGCGGGGGACCGAGGATCCGGAGAGCGCGGAGCTGACCGCGCAGGAGAGGCAGATCGCCCTGCTGGTGCGGGACGGCCTGTCCAACCCGGAGGTCGCGGCCCGTCTCTTCCTGAGCCCGCGTACGGTCGAATGGCACCTCCGCAAGGTCTTCGCCAAACTCGAGATCACCTCCCGAAGGCAGGTCGGCGACGCGCTGTCCAGCGGCGCGTACGAACCCGGCACACGGTGAAGCCGCTGGGCAGGAGCCTCCCGGCGCCGTAGCCCGCCCCGCCGCCCGGGCGCGCACGCGCATGCTACGCGTCCACGACACCCTGGTCTCGTCAGACCAGTGACTTTCCGTGGTGCGACACGCAACCCGGCCACGCGAGCATCGGCGTGTCGTCCGAGCACGGGAGGAGCGGGGCGGAACGGCGGCTTCCGTGTCGCCCTCGACGAGGGAATGAGGCAGTCATGCACGATCGGCCGTTGGCCGGAGCCGTCGCGCTCGTCACGGGCGCCGGCAGCGGAATCGGCGCCGCGACCGCGCGCCGCCTCGCAGGTGACGGTGCGGCCGTCACCCTGGTCGCCCACCGGCGCGACCGTGTGGTGCGGGTCGCGAGCGACATCGCACGGCAGGGAGGAGAGGCGGTCGCGCTGGAGGCCGATATCACCGAAGCTGACCGCGCCGACGACATGGTGCAGGACGCGCTGGATCGGTTCGGGCGCCTGGACATTCTGGTCAACAACGCCGAGATCAGGCTGCTCGGCTCAGCGCTGCACGCCACCATCGAGGAGTGGGATCAGATGATCTCGCTCAACGTGGCGGGTCTGGCCCACGTCACGCACGCCGCTCTTCCGCACCTGATCTACGCGGCGACGACGTCCCCCCGGCAGGTGGCGGATCTGGTGAACGTCGGCTCGGCGGCCGAGCGGGTCGCCCGTCCGGGAAGCAGTGTCTATGGCCTGACCAAGTCGGGCCTGAACGCGTTCACCGAATCGCTTCGCCAGGAGCTGCTCGGCGAACGGGTCCGGGTCAGCGTGGTGGAGCCGGGCGCGGTGGACGACGGACAGGAGAACCGTCTCGGGGACTCCGCCCGGGGTGCGGCTCGGCGCCCGATCGACGGCGTTGAAGGGTTGCGCCCGGATGACGTCGCGGATGCGATCAGCTATATCGTCACGCGGGCGCGGCGGGTCGCCGTCAACGGGATGCTGGTCCGAGCCGGCGATCAGACCTGGTAGCCGCGCCGATGCAGGTCCGCCGAGCCCGCCGCCACGGCCTGTCCGGCCGGCACGGCGAAGTGGAGTCCGATCCTTCGTCCGTGGCCGGATGCGCATGTGCCGACGGACTCCACCTCGATGGCGGACGGGCGACAAAGGTGTCCGTGGCTCCCTCGGCAGGACACGGGCGCAGCCGGCGGCTCACTCGGCGCTGAGTTGTTTGGATCATGCCGTTCGATGGCCCGGGGTTCGGGCCGTTTCAAGGAGGATGGATGAGCAGCTCGTTCGGCCTGCTTCTGCGGAGCCTGCGGCAAGCCGCGCAGTTGACGATCGAGGAACTGTCGCACGCGTCCGGTGTGAGCGTGCGGGCCATCGGCGACATGGAGCGCGGTGTCAGCCGCGGTCCGCAGAAGCGCACGGTGGGAGCGTTGGCCGAAGCGTTGCAGCTGGATGACGCCCGGCGGGTGGAGCTGATCGAGGCCGCGCGGGCGGGCCGGCCGCGACCGAGCGGCCCGGTGGCCGGCGCGTGCGAGCTGCCGCGTGAAGCGGGGGATTTCACCGGCCGGGCGCGGGAGCTGGAGCTGCTGCGGCACCTGGCCGAGCAGGCCGGGACCGGGGAAGCCGCGGTGGTGGCCACCATCTCCGGCACCGCAGGAATCGGGAAGACGGCCTTGGCCGTGCACGCCGCCCGGCACCTGGCCGAGCTGTTCTCGGACGGCCGCTTCTACGTGGACCTGCGGGGCATGGACAGCGCTCCGCAGGCCCCCGGCGCAGTGCTGTCGCGGCTGTTGAAGGCGTTGGGTGTGGCCGAGCAGCGGATTCCGGGTGATGACGAGGAGCGGGCCAGGCTGTACAGGGAGCTGCTGATCGATCGCCGATGTCTGATCGTGCTGGACAACGCCGCCGATGAGGTGCAGGTGCAGCCGTTGCTGCCGGCGTCCGGACCGGGGATGACGATCATCACCAGCCGGCGCTCGCTGACCGGACTGGCGGGAGTGCGGCAGGTCCCGTTGAGCGAGCTTTCCAACGAGGAGGCGGCCGGGCTGCTGGAATCCATCGTGGGGAAGCAGCGGATCGAGGCGGACCCGGACAGCGCAGCCGAGTTGGCCCGGCTGTGCGGGAATCTGCCGCTGGCGGTACGGATCGCCGGGAACCGGTTGCAGAGCCGGCCGGGGTGGACGATCGGCCAGCTTGCCGGACGTCTGGAGGACGAGGGACGCCGACTGGAGGCCCTGGCGGTAGGTGATCTGGCGGTCACCGCTGCGTTCACGTTGTCATATCAGCAAGTGTCCGGGCTGGCGAGGATCGCGTTCCGGCGTCTGGCGCTGGCGGCCGGATCGGACTTCGGCATACCGTTGGCCGCGATCGTGCTGCAGGCGGACCCGTTCGAGGCCGAGGACGCGCTGGAAGAGCTGGTTGAGCTGGGGCTGCTCACCTCGCCGTACGCCGGCCGCTACGTCTACCACGACCTGGTCCGCTTGTACGCCCGTGCCCAATTGGAGCAGGAGGATCCGGTCGAGGCGCGGGAAGCGGCGCGGTGGAGGATGGAGACCTGGCTGCTGGAGGTCGCGGTGGTCGCCGGGCGCTGGTTCGAGCCCGGGTACGGGGCGCCGCCGCCCGAATGGCGTTCCGCCGTCACGCTCGACAGCCGGGAGGCGGCGGGCGAGTGGCTGCAGGCGGAGGGCGTGGCCTGGCTGGAGGCACTGCGCTCGGCGGCCCGGCGTCACGAGCACGGGACGGTGGTCGAGGTGGCCGAGTCCATGCACTGGTTCTCGGACCAGGTGAGGAGATGGGGGCACTGGCGCGAGGTGTTCGAGCTGTCCTCCGGTGCGGCACGGGCGATGGGGGACCGGCTGCAGGAGGCGGTGCATCTCAACTATCTGTCCTGGGCCCTGTCCGTGTGCGAAGGCCGGATGGAGGAGTCGGAGAGGACGGCGTTGCGGGCGTTCGAGCTGGCCGGCGAGGTCGGTGACCTGCGCCAGCAGGGGTGGGCGCTGTTCTACGCCGGCTGGCCTGACTACGGCGATCCGGCGAAACTCGAGCGCGAGGTGGACTACAGCCGGCGAGCGGCCGACCTCCTCCTGCGGGCGGCGGACCTGGAGGGCTACCCCCAGGCCAGGATGACCCACATTCTCAACCTGCGGCGAGCGGGCCAGACGCAGGAGGCCCTGCGGCGCAGTCTGGCGCTGGTGGCCGCGTTGCGTGACCCCTCGTACGGCGGTTCCCCGGCCATCGTCGCCTACAGTCTCGGAGCCGCCTTGAGCCATCTCGGCCTCACCTACGTCGCGCTCGAACGCTGGACGGAGGCGGTCGACGCCTTCCATCAGGCGGTGCCCGTGCTTAACAGCCACTCCATTCCCCCTGCCCTGGCCTACACCCATCGCGGCCTGGGCATCGCGCTGCGGGAGTTGGGCCGGGTCGAGGAGGCCCGCCAGGCATTGGCGGAGGCGGCACGGCTGTTCGAGGAGGACGGCGACGACGCGCAGGCGGCTGATGTGGTCAAGAAACTTGAGGAGACAGGCGAAAACTAACCTCCTCCGCCTTTCTGTCACAACTCGCCGGGTCGTCCGGTCAAAGGGCGTGATCGCAACAACGGCGAGGAGCGCGTCCTCCACGCGTCTCCGGCGGGCGGAAGCGGAGACGGTGTAATGCATGCCCTCCTCCACACGGTGGGCGTTCTGGCCGGATGCGCCGTGGCACTCGCCCCGATCCTGCTGCCCTCCGTACGTTCCGCGAGAAGGTGGCCGTACATCGTGATGGCGCTCGGCATGGCGGCCGGGCATCTTGGTGGCTGGTTCCTCTGCGCCGCGGTGCTCGCGCTGCTGACCGCCGGCTGGCTCTGCGGCTCCCCCATACGCCGCGCGGAGACCGGTCATCACATCCAGGACTTCGTGTTCATGCCGATCCTCATGGTGCTGACGGCGTCCGGCGGGCCTGCTCTCACCGGCGCTTCGTCCGGGCACGCGCATGGAGGAGGGTCGACGGCCACGGTGGCCCTGGTCATCGGCCTGACCTGGACCTGCGCTCGGCTCATCCGCGTCCTGCCGGTGCGGGGAGCGGAGCGAAAGAGGCTCGACCAGGACGTGTGCTCGGCCGGAATGGCGGCCGACATGACCTTCATGGCGGCGCTGGCGCTGTGACGCGACGACAGTCCGCGCCATCCGCCGACCTGGGGCCGGGCATCGGCGTCAAGCGAGCTGGGCGCTGAGGCGCCCCAGCAGGAGCGCTGTTCACGACGGTGTCACATATCGGGGCCGTTGTCTGGTCTGAGCTACTGATCGGCCGGAACGAGCCGGCCACGGTTTCGCGAAGGGACGCCTGATGAGCATCGATCACGCTCACGCTCACCACCTTGAGAGCCCCGACACGAGCGGGCCGCCACCGAAGATCGACGTGGTCGCCACCGTAGCGGGAGCGCCGCCCGCGCCGGAGGGCGCCGAGGCGATGACGATCCTGGTCACACTGCCGCCGAACAGCCCCGGCGCGCCGCCTCACCGGCACTCCGGGCCCGCCTATGGGTACGTGATCAAGGGAGCCATCAATTTCGAGCTCGAAGGCGAACCTGTGCGGGTTGTCCGGGCCGGTGAGGCGTTCTGGGAGCCAGGTGGGGACGTGATTCATTACCAGGACGGCAACCACCTGGCTGATGAGGAGTCGGCGTTCGTGGTGACGATGTTCTGCGCGCCTGGGCAGCCGATGCTGACGCCGGTCAGCTCCGAGGAGTTGGAAGCTCGGCGAGACCGTCGCGCACCGCAGTCATGACCAAGGTGTCGCTGACCGCACTCGTCCACCAGCTGCTCACGCACGCTCGCGAGGCGAACAGGGGTCGCAGTGCCATCACTGTCCACGGTGGACACGATCGTTCGCTGCGGCAGACCGTCATGGCGTTGCGGCAGGGCGAGCACATTCACGAGAGCGAGCATCCCGGCGAGGTCACGGTGCACGTGCTGCGCGGGCGGGTGCGGCTTGTCGCCGGGCCTGACTCATGGGACGGGCTGCCCGGCGACCTGCTGGTCATGCCGGAACGCCGCCACCGCATGGAGGCTGTAGAGGACTGCGCGTTCCTGTTCACCACCGCACGTTGAACAAGGAGAGGGCGGGAACCGGGGTCGGTTCCCGCCTTCAGCATGTACGCCCGGTATGGTCCGATTGCTTGGCTGCCAGGGGAGCCCCGGTACGCGGGGTAGTGATTGCGCTCCTGCCACCCGGCCGGGTCGGGGTCGGGAAGGTCAGAAGCGCCAGGCACGGTATCTCCTCGACGGCCTCCGGGTAGCGTCGCGTGCGTGGCTCGACAGTCCGCCGCAGACTGTACAAGGGGTGTCGATCCGGCCGCGGCGGGGATCTTGCCCAGGGTGGCGTCGTCATCGGGCACCAGCATCCGCTCACCCGGCCCGCGCTAACGCATTTCCCGCCACCGGCTGCCGCCATTCACCAGTCTGCATCCGGCGCTGTCAGGCCGTAGCCAGCCGTTGGCGGGGGGTGCGCAGGGCCCAGCCGAGGCAGGACGCTCGTACGGGACAGGTCTGGCAGAGGGGATCGGGCCTCTCGGCGCTGATGGAACTGATGAACAGCCATGATCTACCTCGAACGATGGGTCGGCATGGCCGGGGTGTTTCAGGTGGTCAGGATGGTGGCGAGGGCCTGCTCGACCGTGCTGTGAACCGGCAGAAGCGCTTGTAGCCGGACGAGTTGGAGCAGCCGGGCGGGGACGCCACGAACCCCGGCCAGCCGTACGCCCGCGTTGTCGGCGGTGGCCTGGCGGTGGCTGGATATCAGCACCCGCAGGCCTGAGCAGTCCAGGAAGGACACCTCGGTCAGGTCGAAGACCACGTGGTCGCCGGGCCGGCGGACCCTCTTGACGTAGCAGGCCAGTTGGCCGCTGTTGGCGAGATCGATCTCACCGCCAACCGCGATCACGCTCGTCCCGGGAAGGTGCCGATGCCTCAGCGTCAGCGACGTGGTGGCAGCTCTCTCGGTTACGGCCGAAAGGTCGGGCCGCAGAGAGGAGACCGTACGCTCACCATGAACCCGTCGTGCCGGCGCCTGTCGCTGGTGTGCCGGGAGCGGTGTAGATCCGGAAACGCCGGCCTCAGGGGGCATGGAAGATCCTGTTCCAGACGCAGGCTCCGCCGAACCGACCGGCCGGCGCTTGCCGGACGCGTCGAGTCGCGGAAGGAATCCCGAGGCGATGACCAGCGTGTTCTGATGCCGGTGCACGTACGCGGTTGCGTCGGTGGGCACGTCGTCGACCGCCCCGTCCACGGAGCGCGGCTGGATCGAGGGCTGATGAGGCGCGGTCCTGGCCGCTATGAACGCCGCAGCGTCGTCGTCGATCATCGCCGCCCCCGGGTCCTGGTCCGGTCGACGTCCAGTCCGTCGGCTTCGCGCTTCACGTTCAAGGGGTGTTCGTGGGTCGGTCACAGTTGCAGCTTTCTGTGGCGGATCGACAGGTTCGTGGCGGTCACATGCGCCCGTCTTCGGTGGCGAGCGGGAACAGGGAGCCGTTCTCCAGCTCCGTGATCGCGGCCAGAATGCCGCGCAGCCCCACCTGCTCGCGCTCGGTCTCGGTGGGATCGACCAGCCACTCGGTGACCGGCAGATCGCGGGGGTGCTGCGAGTGACACAGGTCGGCCGTGTGCAGTTCGATCGCGACCACGACCTTGAGCTCGTGCAGGAAATCACTTTCATCGGTGGGGCAGCTCATCCCTCCACCAAAGGCTTGCGTAGACAGGTTCGCCTCACCGACGAATGAGGTGGGAAGCGCGCGGGGTGGCAGGCGCGAAGGGTGCCGGATGGTCGCCGACGGCGCGCCAGCCGGCCCCGGGGGCGCCGGGTGAGGCTTGGAGGTCGCTTCGGCGAGTTCCTGCGCCGCAGGCTCAAGGATGTTGTCGTTCATGGGGAAGTCACCGCTTCATCGTGATTTTCGTTCGGACCTTGCAGGCTCCGTGCGCGTTGTCCGCGCAGGCCTTCGGGAAGGCGGGCTTTTCGGGTTGCCTCGCCCACGTAGACCGGGCGCCCCCCGGATCCGTGACAGCGGGATCGAGACAGGACCGCCATCGTCCAGGTCAAGAGGGCTCTCCCCCGCGCTTGGCGTGGGCCGTGGGTTCACCGCCCGAGATCAATGACCCGTCCAGCGATCGGTGACAGGCCACTGGCTGGACGCGGCGCACCTGACGGTCCTCGTACATTCGTGCGATGTGCCCTGTTGCTTTTACCGGCACGGTGTCTTCACCGCCTCCTGCTGGGGGAGGCCGACATCGGGTGGATATGCATGGCTGTCTGGTTCATCACGGGCGCGGTACGAGGCATCGGGCACCGCGTAGCCCGCGAAGCGCTGCGGCGAGGACACCGGGTGGTTGCCACTGACCGTGACCTGGCGGCGGTTACGGAAGCCTTCGCCGGGATGGGTGGTGAAGTGCTCCCCCTGGAGCTGGATCTGATGCGGCCGCAGGCGCCGACGGCGGCGGTCGAGCAGTCGATGCGCCGCTTCGGCCGGATCGACGTGCTCGTCCACGATGTGGCCAGGACCGTCCGCGCCCCCCTGCGGGAGACGACCGACGCGCAGGCTCGGGCCCTGTTCGACATCAACGTCGTCGGTATGCTCGCCATGGCCCGCGCCGTGCTGCCGGTACTGAGCGCGCAGCAGGCCGGCCGGATCATCGTCGTAGGCTCGGCTGCCGGCTTCTCGGCCCCGGCCGGTTCGGGTCTGTATGGCGCCTCCATGGCGGCCGTCGAGGCGCTGTGCGAGACCCTCCGCGCTGAACTGGAGGAGTTCGGCGTCTGCGTGACCGTCGTCGAACTCGGCCGTTTCGCCACCCTCCCGCCGGTCTTTGATCGCGGCTCACTCTTGCCTGGAGATCCACGCAAGGCGGCTGTCGCGATCCTCGACCTCCTGACCGTCGACGATCCTCCGTTGCGGCTGCAGCTCGGTGCCGACGCCGTTGCTCACGTCGAAGCCAAACTCGAGCACGTGGCTCAGGAGCTCGACCTGTGGCGCCCGGTCTCGCTCAGCACCGCATCCGACCACGATCTACCCCGACAGAACGGTCACCGGCCGCCGGAAGACGAGTGATGTCGGTGCGGCATCGAGCGGGGCCCCGACCAGCCAGACTGCGCCTGCCGACGATGCCATCCTCTGGACGTCGATGATTCATCCGTGCAGGTCGTTGAGGTGGTGCGCACTCTTGTGCTCCTGCCGCGCCCTACGCGGGAAGATCGGCGCCAGGTCCGCACCCTGTACGCCGTCACATTCGGTGGAGTCCTCCCGCGCCCGTGTGACATGTCTTTCCCGCCAGAGATCGACCAAGTCGATAGGCGCTGCCCGCACCACGCCACCACCATCGTGCAATGAAAGCGCTGCTCCTCCAGAGTTGACGATGCTCATTGTGTCGGTAGGTGCTGCGAGCATGACGACATGATCGCTACTCCTGACGACAACACCCGGTTCTCCGATGTGAGCTCTGCCATGGGGGACGGCTACTGCTTCACCTATGTCCGCGGCTTGGCGCTCGAGGAAGTGGCGACCCGGCTCGGTGGCTGGTTAGGGGAGTTCACGCCTATGACGCTCGAGGAACTGGCCGGGGTCGCCTACTCCCGTTACGACGGGAAGAACATGTTCTTCGGTGCCGTCGCCATCGAAGACTGGGTACTCCTCGTCGAGCCCCTCGGCTCGCTCGGCGTCACCGAGGAGATCATCCTGCCGCTGTCGGCGAGGACCCGCCTCGTCTCCCAGTACTACCTCGACATCAAGTGCATGGACTACTTCTACTGGATCGAAGACGGAAAAATCCGGTTCGAGTACATGAACCAGGACGGCTACTCCCACTGGATCAAAGACGGAAAGATTCAGCTTGAGTTTCCATACCCGGAGCGCTACTCAGAGGAGATGCCGGACGAACTCGCGGAGACCATGCAGCGGATCGACTCCGTCTTTCCACCACACACCTACCCACACGAAGGGCCGGCGTTCCTCTTGGCCGAGAGTCTCACCGGGATCACGCTGAGACCGCAACTGCTGGAAGAGTCCACCTACTTGTGCGGAGGCATTCCCAGCCCGAGGTGAGCGGAACGTGGTCCTTCTCCGAGGCCGCCTATAAAGGGCATGCTGCCGGGGAGCCCGCTCTCACTGATACTGACCGAGCGGAGGACCTGTATGTGCAGGCGTACCAACATCCGTGAGGAGTTGGGCACGCCCGTGAAGGTCATGGCTCGCGAGCCAGAGGGCGGGATGCGGAACTCCTTGGGGCCTCTCAGCGGTAGAGGAGGGCGTAGTCGCTCAGAAGACAAGAGAGGCCGCTTCCGATCTTCGGAAGCGGCCTTCTACCTGTGGCAATACTGTCGGGGTGGCGGGATTTGAACCCACGACCTCTTCGTCCCGAAGGAAGACCGGGGAGTCTGGGAGTGTCGATTTGAGTCGATCGGGGTGCCTCTCACCTTAGAGAACACTCCGGAGAGGACGCGGGAAGTCTGAGGGAGCCGCAAGGCGGTGGCTCCCAAACTTGGCTCCCGTGGCTCCTCCCCGGAATGGGAGAGGAACCCATGATCAACGAGTACCTTCCCGACGACAATGACGGGCGTTTCCCTGAGGGCACCCCCGTTCTTGTCAGATATCCCCTACACGATGACCGGAACAACGATCGCGACCTGTGGCCGTGGCTACCTGGCATCATCCTGGCCCAGTGCGGTCCCGACGAGTGGCGGATAGTCGTCGAGGTGCCCGCTCTGGCCATACCTGACCCCAGCGTGCCCAACGGCGACGCTCCGGAGAACCTGCTCTACCCCGCTTGCTTCCGCGACGCGACCGAGATCCGTGCCGTCTGCATGCATGTGTGGCAGCGTGTGCGAAACGAGGCAGAGCACGGCTGACCCTTGGCAGACAGGCCACCGCCACCCGCTGGCGGTGGCCTGTGTGCTTGTTCACGTACGGAACTCCAAGGCAACCGATGTGGTCCCACCGTCTCGTGAAGGGCGCGAGTACGCTTTACGTGTGCTCCGGTTGCTGGTCGATACATCAGTCTGGCTCGACATGGCGAAACATCGCGATGGTCAAAAGCTGATTGTGCCCATCCGCGTGCTCTGCTTTCAGAAGCGTCTCCAATTGATCGTACCTTCGTTGATTGTTGACGAGTTTGAGCGGAATCGACCTCGGGTCGAGGCGTCTGTCTCAGCAAGTGTCGCAGAGCGTATCCGTCAGCTTAAGAACGATCTAAAGGAATACGGCGGGAACCAACGAGAGCAGTGGCTTGAGGAGATGAGCCACCGCTTGCCGCTACTCTCGGCCCTGTCGCTCAGAAACTTCAAAGAAATTAAGGATTTGTTGGACCATCCAACTGCGGTAGAGCCCACTGTCCGCCAACGGGCCTCGGTAGTCCAGAGAGCGTTGGATAAGAAGGCCCCGTTTCATCTGGCAAAGAACAGTGTCGCCGATGCTCTCCTAATTGAAGTCTTCCGGAGTGTGCTTAAAAGGAGCCGGGCATCGGATATCTGCTTATTCGCCACTTCCAATCACCAAGACTTTTCTCTTCAGAACGGCGATCGCAGAAAACCTCATCCTGACTTCGATGACATCTTCACCGACCAGCGCGCCCATTACCTGATGGGGCTGGAGGGCCTTGCTTCCGGGCTAAGAGAACACTTCGGCGAAGAATTCGAAGAGCTTGTCGAGGAAGTGGAGCTAGTCCAGGAGGAGCCTCGCACTCTCGTTGAGATCCTCGAAGCGGAGCGTGAGTACTTCGACAAGGTTTGGTACGTGCGCAGCTTAATTCGACAGGAGAGGGAAGAGCGCGGTGAAGTTGACCTGGTGCCGGAAGATCTGGCTTCCCAGAGGGAAGCCGCTATGCGACGTATTGAGGATCGGTACGGTGCAGACAATGTAGGCCCCTGGGATGACTGGGGTTGGGGTTTTGTGCATGGCAAGCTCTCGGCCCTCCGGTGGGTCCTAGGAAGCGAATGGGACTTTCTAGATACCTAGCGAACTGCTTCGCCAGTCCGATCCCCACACGTGGAGGAGGTGGGGCTATGGGCGTAATGTGACACCTAAGTGATCAGTACCTTCGGCTCAAGGGGAGCTGGGTTGTGAAGGGTTATATGCAGGTCCTGACTACCGTGCCGAGCGCTGATGAGGGGGCTGCCCTGGCGCGAAGCATTACCTCGCAACGCCTGGCCGCTGGCGTACAGATCATCGGGCCGATCCGGTCCTTGTACTGGTGGCGGGGCTCTTTGCGTGACGAGCAGGAATGGCAGTTGGTCATCAAGACTACACATGCTCTATTCGCCGCACTTGAGAACCACATCAAAGCCAACCATAGCTACGTGACGCCGGAAATCATCGCAATGGAAATTGCTGCCGGGAGCGACGACTACCTAGACTGGATTCGTACGGAGACGCAGAGAACTGACGCTTCGTAACAGGCCACCATTCCGGGGATCCGTGCACTGGTGGGGTTGAGTCTGGCTTGGCGTCTGCGTGGGACTCTGTGAGCGTTGATGAGAGCTGGTCGGGGGCTCTCTAGAAAACTTGCCGCGAAGTGTCAGCGGAGTGGCGTACGCTCTACAAGCGGGGAAATCCCGATGCGAAGCCCGTCACCGCGCACCCGGCTGCGAAGAGCTGCGAGATTGCGCTGGTGACGATGAGCGGTAGGAGACGGTTGTGACGGGCACAAGCCAAGAGCTCCCAAGTCGAAGAATTACGAATACCATAAAGGTCTTCGTACTTTCTCCTATTGTTCTGCTCTTTGGATCGGCAATCCGGTTGCTAGTAATCTCCGATTACGATCCATCTGTGGCAGGGGCCATCGCATCTTTGGGTGGAGTTACAGGTACGTTGCTCGGAACGCTGGTTCCCCTCATTCCGCCCTTCTTTCCATTATTGGTGATAGGTTTATTTCTGCTGCGTGCGTGGAAAAGCTTCCTTGTTGGATTGCTGGCGATGGCGGTCGCCGTGCCTGCATATGCAGGCATTCTGGAATCGCTCAGAGTGGGTTGGGAGTCCGCCGCTAACCTTTGGCATGTATTGTTTACACCAGGCAAAAGGGCGTTAGTCTGGCCATCCGTATGGCCAACGCTTATCTTTGCCGGCCTCGTCGTCACGTTTTTAGTATTTGACCGCTTCTCGGGCTGGCGTGAGCGTGTACGAGCGAACTTTCTGTGGGTGGATCAAATCAGAGAGGAGCGCCAAGGCGAAGGGAACGATGCGGAAAACGAACAAGGAAGCGCTTCTGAAGGCGAGGTAGACCAACCCCTACCCACAAAAGTCGGGGCGTTTGTTGGTCATAGCTTCGAAGCACTCATCAAAGGCATGTTCGCCGCAGTCCTATCGGTATTTACTTTCGCCTCTATTACTCACATATATCATGTGCCCTATGACTATTCAACTATCAAAGAGACCGTACGCAAACCGTGGCTCCCATTGGAAGTTATAGAAACGAAGACGTTTAGGTACGTCGGGTACTCCATTGCCGTTAAGGACGGATGGCATGCCATTCTGGTTGACGGCGATCGCGCCCTTCATTACGTCCAGGCTGCAGACGTTACTGATCGGCAGATTTGCAAGAAGGCGTCTGATCCGCTAAGTCAGCCTACCCCCATTGTCGACTTCTCGGGAGACAGGACACCTATCTGGAAAGTATGTCCAGTAATATCCGGTGGATAAGCTCAATGTATTGACGTCGTGGAGATCGCGTACTGGCCCAGGTCGCCCGGAAATAACTGCTGGTCATCCGACTGGATTAGCGCGGAGACGCGGAGAACTGACGCTTCGTGATGGCCAGGTCTTCGAGAAAGGCGCGGACTGACGGTTGGGTTTGCCAGCGTCGGAGTGCTTCTCCGATGACGATGAATCGTGGTAGCCAGATGCCAGATTCGGTTTCGCGGATGACGGCGAGACCGTCTCTCGCTGCTTTGGCTGCTTCTTTTACCGAGCCGTGCACGATGTGGGCGGTGGCGATGTCTCCGAGGATGATGCCTGCCCGCTTTCTCTCCACGTCGGACAGGCGTGCTATGACCTCGTGTGCGACTGCTTCGGCTTCGTCCAGTCGGCCGATCTGGGCGTAAGTGGAGATGGCGAAGGAGTCGAAGCGATCCCTGTCCAGGAAGCGGGTCCAGACGCGGTCTTCCTCCGGGTCGGCGATGTTGAACGCTTCGCGTGCCTCTTCCCACGACTGAAGGGCTGCTTCGCTTTCTCCGAGTGCCGCGCTTTCTTCCGCATGTCTAGCGGCAAGCCATGATGTGGTTCCAGGGGAGGTGTCCTTGGGCAAGTGCTGGAGAGCGGTTGTCAGGAGGGCTCGGGCTCTGCCGTGGTTACCCTTGCCGCTCGGTATGTAGCTTCTGTATCCGAACGCGCATGCGACGATAGCCGGGTCACCGGCTTCCTTCGATGCCTTCTCGGCGGTGTCGTAGAAGTTCCGTGCCGCAGAGATGTTGCCGAGGTCTGTTGCGATCCAGCCGGCAAGCACGCTGCTCTCGCCGGCGACCACGATCAAGCGTCTGCGAAGCTCATCCTTGGGATCCGTGGCTGTGCCGTTCAGGATGGTTCCGACCTCGTTCAGGTGAGCGGCCAGGCCCTTGAAGATCGTATGAGCGGGAAGCATCTCTTCGAGGCGGTGGAAACCGGCGGCTCTCGCCTCCATCTCTCGGACCACTGCTTCATCAAGGGCGCTGGGCCTGGACAGAGCGAATGCAACCTTCTCCCATGCCTCACTTTGAGCCAGAGCTGACTGGGCACCGAGTTGTCCGACCATGGCCAGTAGTTCGCGGCGCTTCAACGGCTCGCCCCTTTTCCCGATCGCTTCAGCGAAGAGCTGCAAGTCGAATGTGTCCGTAGGGATCTGGACCCCATCGCTGACGACTCGCACACCGCCCCCGCCACCGGAGGACGCCAAGCCCAGATGGCGCCGCAAGTGGCCAGGCATGCCCAAACCGTCAGCAAACGACTCAAATGTATGCTTTGCGGTCGGGACGCGCTTGCCGCTCTTGTACTCGCTGACGCGCCCTTGAGGGATCCCGGTGAGGTTCGCGATCTGGCCCTGGGTGATGCCGTACTTGGTCAGAATGCGGATAACTCCGCCGAGATCACGCTTTTTGCACACATCTTCCACGTCCTGACGTGCGAAAACAGTCTCAAGGACATGGCGAACTCGCTCTTGGTCCATCGTCATGGCGGCGTTCCGTTCCCCTGGTAGCGCAGCCTTTCGGGAGTAGTGGAGCTGTTCCAGTCCATCACACCGTGAGATATCACGGTGAGATTATGCGGAACCGCTTCGCTTGGAAACCTCACATCAGTCCGTGGCGCAGGTCAGAGCCGATCTGAGTGGTTTCGAAGATCCGCATTTGTCTGGCTTTCGCCATCCATTGCTCGGTGAGCGGATTGTGGGAGGCCGGCACATGACTCCGGAGCAAGAGACGACTCGTCTCGCTCCCATTACCGCCGTTGCCGTGGCTGACCGGCTGCAACGAGAGCTGGCCGCCCATGGGATCACGACCGATGTGAACGACGGCTACGGATTGGCCGTGGTGTCAGTGTCACGCGGTCTCGTGGTGTGGACGAACGGTGATCTCTTCTGGTGGTGTTCGGGCTGGAACGATCGACGAGACCGGCCCGTCTACGCCTGGCACCCAACGGCGGATCCGCAGAGAGCAGCACGGCGCATAGCCGCGCGCGTCGGAGACCTGCGATCGGCCACGCCCGTGCATCCCCAGCCCACACCGGCTCCATCCGGCAAGATGCCGCCCCGGAAGGGCGGTCCGGCGTGACCGGCTACTCAACGATCCCGTACACCATCGCGTTCGCCAACGAGCTGGTGAACGACCCGATCGGGTTCGTACCGCATGCGGGCAGGTTGCGGCTGGCCTATCTGCCGTCACGGCCCGGCGACTGGGTGAGCCTGCACACAACCAAGGTACGCAGCAAGGGAAGCATCCTGCGCGCCCGCATCCGCAACCTTCGCGACCATCCGGCCACGCGCGGCACAGAGCGCATGCGCAAGCTGCACACGCGCAGGCAGTGGAGGTGCATGGACAAGCTGCTGTGCCAGGTGTGCGGCACCCCAGCGACCGATTCCGCGTCGGGTCTGATCCCGTGGCCGCTGACCAAGACGGTATTCGAGCCCACCGGACTGCACAGCGGACGCACCAACGCCCCGCCGACGTGCTGGCGTTGCATTCCCAAGGCGTTGGAAGAGTGCCCCATGCTGCGTGAGGACTTCACCGTCTTCACCGTGACCACCGCCCGCAGCGTCGGCGTGCTGGCCGACCTGTACCGTCCCGGTCTGCTCGACACCGTCATGCCCACGGCTCACAACGTGTTCGTTGCCTGGGACGACTTCCAGCACCACCCCTACGCGCTCGCCACCGCCCAGGTAGTCGAGCTGCACGGGATGCAGGCCGTACCCGATCACCCCTGAGGAAGGCCCCACAGACGCGCGACGGTGCGGTTGACTGGCTCGCTCACACCTTGCCACCGTGTCCCGCATCGTCGCGTCAACGCCCCCGGCAGAGTCCTCTGCGCTCACGCGAGCGCCAGTTCCCAAGGACGCTGTCGGGGGTCCCTTCGCGCCGGCACCTGCCGTGAGCTGGGAGTTATCTCACCACGGGATCTGATCCATCTCATCGCCGGATGTTTTTGATCTCACTGCATGATCACATCGCGCGATGGGTTCACCCCTTCCCCGAAACCTACCTTCACCTCGTAGGTCACCGGAAACGGAAGGGATGTGATCTAGATGAGCCCAGCTCAGCGCCACCACCGCCGCGAACTGATCAGCGGGTTGCGCGCCCTGGCAGTCTTCCTGGACAGCCACCCGCAGGTGCCCGTTCCCAGGTACGGACCCGTCCGGGTGTCGGTGCACACCAACTACGACACCGACGCCTCCACCGAGGCCGAGGCCATCAACGAAGTCGGGCGCATCGCCACCCTACTGGGCACCACACCCATCACCGAGAACGGACACCACGTCGCCGGCATCGCCTTCAGCAGCGTCCGCTACGAAGCCATCCTGGTCACCCAAGCAGCGATGGAGCGCCGCGCCGCGCGGAACTCCTACCGCGACGTGATCGCCCTCGACGAGATCGAGGGGGCGTGAGCAGTGGACATCGGACTGTTCGTCGTGTTCCTGGCCCTGGCCCTGTCGATCGCCACGCTGACGCTGTTCGCGGTGGCGGTCGCCGTGATCCGCGCTGAGGACCGCCGCCACGCCCCCACCTGAACCCTGAGCCGCCGCCTGCTGGGCACCTACGCCCACCGCGGGCGGCCGACCGCCTATGCCGGGAGGAGGTGAAGCCCTGATGCGCACGTTCCCGTTCATGCCTGGCCGGTGCCCGTGCGGCGCCCCCGCAACGCCCGGCAACCAGCGGTGCCGCAAGTGCCGCGCCCGCTGGCGCTGGCACCGCCGTAAGTCCCGCCACGACGGCATCTGACCCACCCGTCCCCGTCTCGACCGTCGAACCCGTCTGCGAGAGGAGGTGAAGCCCATGACCGTCACTGTCCCACTGGTGTTCGTGTTCGGCGCTCTGGTGTTCATCGCCTGGCGTTACCTGGGACTGCGCTGGTGGCACGCGCTGATCACGCTGCTGTTCGGCTTCCTGCTGGCCGCCACCACGCTCGCACCCGACATCCGCGCCATCATGCGCGCCGCTTTGAGCTGGCTCACCAGCCACTGACCCCCGTTCCCGACCGAAGGACGTGATGCCTGATGACCCATCGCCACCCCTACCCCCACACCGATCTTCAGGAGGTTGCCCACCGCAACACCACCGCCGCCCAACTCCTGGCGGCACTCACCCCGACCTCCCTGCCCTCCGTCCGGGCGTACGTGATCGCAGCGCTCGGCGACATCGAGACCCTGATCGACGAGGTCACCGGCCTGCGCGCTGAGCTGGCCAGCATCCGCTACCAGCGCGCTAACCTGCTCGCCGCCATCCGCGCCACCCTGGCGGCTGACCGTGACGGTGACGACGACCCCCTGTACTACGTGCGCGACGAGCTGCACGCCCAGACCTATCCCGACCAGACGGCCGGTGAGGGCCGATGAGCCGGCACCGCGCCTCACGTCACCAGATACGCCGCAACGCGCGCCGGATGCGACGCTATGGCGTCCAACCCGTTGCCGGGATCGAGGACCTGGAGTTCGCGCCCCTGGCCATCGCCGGTATCGCCCGTCTGGCCTGGCGGTACCGGTCCGAACTCGCTCCGCTCACCGTGGTCGCGTCCGTCCTGGCCGGGAGCCTCGCCATGCGGCACTGGTTCCCCGAATGGTGGCCCACCCTGATCATCGCCACCGTCCTCGTGGCGGGCGCGCTGGCCCTCTGGGGCCGGTGGGTCAACCTGCCACGCCCGATCGAACGCGGCTACGCTGCCGTCACCACGGTGTTCGCCGGAGCCTGGCTCACCTTGGCCACCCACTTCGGGCCGTTCACGGACCCTCTGCCCGCCGTCCTGGGCATCGGCACCATCGTGCTGGCCGTGCCCTGGTGGGCGCACCGCCGCAGGCGTGCCCGCGTACGGGTAGAGCGCACGCTGGCAGCCTGGCCGGACATCGCCCAAGCCGTCGGCCTGGCCGGATCCCGCATCCAGTCAGCCATGGTGGACCTGTGGGGCTACCGCTTCCGCCTCGGACTGGGAGTCGGCCAGACCGTCGAAGACGCCATCAACGCCGTCCCCCGTCTGGAATCAGCGCTCGGCACCACACGCGGCGGCATCCGCGTCCAACCCGTGGCCAGCAAGAAGGCCAACCGCGCCGACGTGCGGGTGATCGAGACCGACCCGCACGCCGACGCCATCACCTGGCCAGGCCCGTCCATCACCTCCATCACGCAACCGGCCAAGCTGGGGCTGTTCGAGGACGGCGCGCCCGTCCGTGTCCCGCTGCTCAGGCGACATGCGCTGTTCGCGGGCATGTCGGGGGCTGGCAAGTCCGGAGGCGTCAACGTCCTGCTCGGCGACCTGACCGCCTGCCAGGACGTGATCCTCTGGGCCGTCGACCTCAAGCGCGGCATGGAACTGCTGCCCTGGGCATCGTGTATCGGTCGCATCGCCACCACCCCACAGGAGGCAGAAACCCTGCTCGCCGATGCCGTGGTCATCCTCGACGGCCGCGCCGACGACCTCACCAGGCGAGGCGAACGCGTCTGGGAGCCATCACCGGACAGACCGGCACTGATCATCGTCATCGACGAATACGCCGAACTGGCCAGCGAAGCCCCACGCGCGATCGACTACGCCGACTCCATCGCCCGACGTGGCCGCGCGCCGGCGGTCAACCTGATCGCCGCCACCCAACGCCCGTCCAAGGACGCGATGGGCAAGAGCGCGGTCCGCTCCCAGATGGACGTCCGGCTGTGCTTCCGCGTCCGGGAAGCCCGTGATGGGGATCTCGTCCTGGGGCAGGGCATGGTCAAGGCCGGATGGCACCCGCACAAGCTGGATGCTCCGGGCAAGTTCCTGATCAGCTCCCCGGAACACGACATCCCCCGCCGCGCCCGCAGCTACCTTCTCGACGATGAGGGCGTACAGGCCACCGCCGAACGGCACGCCGAACACCGTCCACCCCTCGACGAGGTTTCGGCCCAAGCCCTGGAACGCGCGGCTGAGATGCCCGCAGTACCCGCCCAGCCCACCGCCCGACCGTCGCCCAGACACGCGCGCGACAGCACCGTACGAACGGCTGAGGAGACCCTGACAGCCACGCTGAGACAGGCCCCGAGCGACGGGGTGAGCATCGGCGATCTCATGCGCGAGACCGGCATGCGTCGCACGTGGGTCTACCAACGCCTCCAGGACCTGAGCCGTGCCCGTCAGGTCGAACAGGTCTCTCGGGGGCGCTGGCGCGCACTCCCAGAGGTACACGATCCGTAATCGTCCGCGTCCGCCGTCCGCATCCGTCCGCGCGTCTGCGCGTGTAAAGGGCGTGGCAGACGCGGACGGACGAACGGACGAACAATCACATTCCGTTACCGATGACCGCGAGAGAGCCGCACACCCCGACGACCGAGAGGGGGGATGCACATGCAGGCATACACCGTCGAACAAGTCGCGGAGATGCTGAGCGTCGGACGTGACAAGGTCTACTTCCTTCTACGTACCGGCCAGCTCAAGAGCATCAAGATCGGCAAGCTTCGCCGGATCACCGATCGCCACCTTGCCGAGTTCGTCTCTTCGCTGGAAGCCGTGGACGAGGCGTAGAGCAACGTGCTACAACGTTCTACAGAGCCGGGTTGTGCGTCACCCGACGCACAACCCGGCGAGCGCCTCTTGATAACTGCATGACACGAAAGGAAGCCGTCTATGACGAGCGACCGAACAACCCTGCCTCCCGTACGCGTGGACACGGAACTCAAAGACCGTCTCCGCAAGTACGCCGAGTCGCAGGAACGAGATGTGTCGTGGGTGATCAGGAAGGCGATCGAGGAGTACCTCAACCGTCACGAGAAGGGGTGATCCCTTGGCCAAGATCCTGATCGGCAAGTACGAAGCGACCATCTATCCCGAGGGGGACGGCTACACCGGAGCCATCTCCCTCGGGTTCGGCCCCGACGGCAAACGTCAGCGCCTCAAGCGCAAGGGCAAGACCAAGGCCGTGGTCAAGGACAAGCTGATCAAGGCCGTCAAAGCGCTTGAGTCCGGCGTCACCGCGTCGGAGACCTACACCGTGCGTGATGCCGTCAACGACTGGCTCAGCAAGGGCCTCAAGGGCCGATCCGAGAACACCGTCACCAAGCTACGCATCCTCGCGGAGACGCACGTTATCCCCAGGCTGGGGAAACTCAAGCTCCAGCAGCTACGGGCAGATCACGTGGATGAATGGCTTGACGAGCTCTCAACTGACCTGGCCACCCGAACACTACGAGATGTTCACAGCGTGCTGAAGCGAGCCACCCGGCAAGCGCAAGCACGCGACCTGGTGCTGAGGAACGCCGCCGAACTGGTCACCACACCTACGGGCAAGGACGGCCGGCCCAGCAAGGCCCTCACCCGGCACCAGGCGGACGCGATGCTCAAAGCGGCGGAGTCGTCCGAACTACACGCCTACGTGGTGCTGAGCCTCACCACGGGCGTCCGTACCGAGGAAGCCCGCGCACTGCGCTGGGACCACGTCGTCGCCTGGATCCCCAGCCTCAAGGCGTGGCATCCGGTGACCGAGGCCGGGTTCAAGCACAAGAGGTTCGCCATCTACGTATGGCGAGCCGACCGAGTAGGAGGTGACACCAAGACCCGCAAGTCACGTCGGACGCTGGAACTGCCCAAGCTCGCCGCTGAGGCACTCCGGCACCACCACACGCGCCAGGCCGCCCACAAGCTCAAGGCGGGCGAGGCATGGCAAGATCACAACCTGGTGTTCTGTACGAACGTCGGCACCCCGCTCGACGCGGCGAACGTACGGCGAGCGTTCCGGCACATCACCAAGAACGCGGGGATCGGAACCGACTGGACACCCCGCGAACTGCGTCACTCATTCGTCTCGATCATGAGTGACCAGGGCGTACCCATCGAGACCATCGCCGATCTCGTCGGGCACGCGGGCACCAGCGTCACGGAAGCGGTCTACCGGCACCAGCTCAAGCCGGTGATCACCAAGGGCGCCCACACCATGAACACAATCTTCGGTGACAAGCCGACGGGTTGAGTCGAAGTGAGGTGGCTCCCCGATTGGCTCCTATCGACTTCCAGAAGCAGAAAAGGACCTGACCCGCTATGCGGATCAAGCCCTTTACCTGGTCAAAAAGCGTCGGGGTGGCGGGATTTGAACCCACGACCTCTTCGTCCCGAACGAAGCGCGCTGCCAAGCTGCGCTACACCCCGGTGCACGCCGTCTTGCTCGTGCCTGGGAAAGTCTAGCCGACTTCGGGCGTGCTTGTGACCGTCACCGTCGGGGAACCAGCGTGAGCAGCGACGCCTCCGGGAAACACGCGAAGCGGACGGGGGCGTACGGGCTGGTCCCGAGGCCGGCGGAGACGTGGAGCCAGGCGGAGTCGTGGCGGCTGAGGCCCTTGACGCGGGCGCGGTCGATGCCGCAGTTGGTGACGAGGGCGCCGTAGAAGGGGACGCAGAGCTGGCCGCCGTGGGTGTGGCCGGCGAGCAGGAGCTGGTAGCCGTCGGCGGCGAAGGCGGTCATGTTGCGCGGCTCGGGGGAGTGCATGACGCCGAGGCGCAGGTCGGCGTCCGCGGGGGCGGGGCCGGCGACGAGGTCGTAGCGGTCGCGGGAGATGTGGGAGTCGTGGATGCCGGCCACGGCGACGTCGAGGTCGCCGACCTTGAGGCGGGCGGTGGTGTTGTTCATGTCGAGCCAGCCTTCGGCGGCCATGCCGGCGCCGAGCTCTTCCCAGGGGAGGTTGGGGATGTGCTGGCGGCGTTCGTTGCGGGAGGTGCGCCACAGGTAGCGGGCCGGGTTCTTCGGCTGGGGGGCGTACAGGTCGTTGGAGCCGTACACGAACAGGCCGGGCCGGGCGAGCAGCGGCTCCAGGGCGTGCAGGAGCGACGGGACGGCGTCGGGGTGGGCGATGGAGTCGCCGGTGTTGACGACGAGGTCGGGCTCCAGCGAGCCGAGGGAGCGCACCCAGTTGATCAGCATGGTGCGGCGGGGCGTCAGGTGGAGGTCGGACAGGTGCAGGATGCGCACCGGCCGCTGACCGGGGGCGAGCACCGGCACGTCGAAGCGCCGCAGCCGGAACGAGTTGCGCTCCACGACCGAGGCGTATCCGAGCCCGGCCAGGCCGAGGCCGAGCACTGACAGGGGCACCGCGACTGCTTTCCTCACCTCTTCATGATGCCCGACATCCGGCACGGGGCGTTCGCGCACGCGGCAAGATGGACCGCATGAGCGCATTGAAGGACAAGCTGAAGGCCGATCTGACGGCCTCACTCAAGGCCCGGGACGAGGTTCGGCTCCGGACCATTCGGATGGCACTGGCCGCGGTGAACGTGGAGGAGGTCGCCGGCAAGGAGGCCAGGGAGCTCTCCGACGCGGAGATCGTCAAGGTGCTGACCCGTGAGGCGAAGAAGCGGCGGGAGGCGGCGGAGGCTTTCGGCAACGCCGGGCGCGCCGAGCAGGCGCAGGCGGAGCTGGACGAGCAGGCGGTGCTGGAGGAGTATCTGCCGGCGCAGCTCTCCGACGAGGAGCTGGCCAGGCTGGTCGACGAGGCGGTGGCCGAGACCGGCGCGTCGGGGCCGCAGGCCATGGGCCAGGTCATGAAGGTCGTCAACCCGAAGGTGGCCGGGCGCGCCGAGGGCGGCCGGGTGGCCGCGGCCGTGCGGGCGCGGCTGGCGTCCTGAGGGCTGTGGCGGGCCTCTGGCGGGGCCGGAGGCCCGCGGGCTAGTCGCGGGCGGGCAGGAGCGGGTTGTCGCCCCAGTCGCCGTTCTGGCCCCGGTCGTCGCCGTTGCCGTCGCCGCGCCGGTCGTCGAACCAGTCGGCCAGGTCGGACGGGTCGCCGACGTCGGGACCGCCTTCGTCGCCGTCGTCGCCCTTGTCCTTCTTCTTCTTGGGCTTGGGCGCGCACTCGTCGGTGCAGCCGCCGAAGCGTGACTGGTCGACGGGATGGAACTTGGCCGCCTCGACGCCCTTGAGCGCGGCCATCATCGAGTCCTTCCAGATCGGCCCGGAGATCGACGCGCCGTAGACGTACCCGTAGTACTGCCCGCCGATGGTGACGCCGACGAGGTCGTGGGCGAAGGCGCCGCGCGGGTCGCCGAGGCTGACGGCGGAGGCGAGGTTCGGGGTGTAGCCGGCGAACCAGGCGGCGGTGTAGCCGTCGGTGGTGCCGGTCTTGCCGGCGGCGTCACGGCCGATGCCGCCGACGCCGGTCATGGTGCCCTTGGTGAAGACGCCTTCCAGCACGGCGCTGACGGCGTCGGCCACCTCCTCGTCCATGACCTGCGAGCACTTGGGCTTGAACCGCATGACCTCGCCGTAGCGGTCCTTGACCTCGGTCACGGCGAGCGGCTGGCAGTACTTGCCGCGCGCGCCGAAGACGGCGTAGGAGTTGGCCACGGTGACCGGGTCGACCTCGTTGATGCCGAGCGTGAAGGTCTCGAACTCGCGCAGGTCGTCGCCGTCGGCCCGCTTGAGCCCGAGGCGCTTGGACAGCTTGACCACCTTGCAGAGGCCGACTTCCTGCTCCAGCCGCATGAAGAACGTGTTGACCGAGCCCCAGGTGCCGGTCTGCAGGGTCTTGAAGCCGCCGCCGCCCTCGCTGGAGTTGCGCACCTCGTGGCTGGGGTCGCCGACGTTCTTGCCCTTGCAGTTCTTGAACGCGCTGTAGCCGGAGGCGGTGTAGCCGGCGGGGGAGGGGAAGCCGTCGTTGAACTTCAGCCCCTCTTCGAGCGCCGTGGCCAGCGTGTAGGCCTTGGCGGTTGAGCCCTGCTGGAAGCCGGGGCCGCCGCCGTGTGCCATGTCGGCGACGAGGTTGTAGCTGATCTCGTTCTTCTTCTTGTTGTTGCCGTACTTGCGGGAGGCGGCCATGGCCTTGATCTCGCCGGTGCCCGGGACGATCATCGCCTGGGCGGCGACGGGCTTGTCCTTGGGGCTCACGTACTTCTTGATCGCCTTTTCGGACGCCTTCTGCATCTTCGGGTCGATCGTGGTCTTGATGGTCAGGCCGCCGCGCTGGAGCAGCTTGAGCCGGTCCTTGGCGGTCTTGCCGAAGTCGGCGTTGAGCAGGATCTCGTTCTGCACGTAGAGGCAGAAGTACGGGTATTCGCTCTCCTCGCACCCGCCGGGGAACGGGACGTCCTTCCAGCCGAGCTTCTTGGCCTTGGCGTCGGCGGCCTCGGCCTTGGTGATGGTGCCGATCTCGGCCATCCGGTCGAGCACCACGTTGCGCCGCTCCAGCAGCAGCGCCCGCGACTTGGGGCCGACGTTGGGGTCGGTCCTGGCGGGGTTCTGGACGGCGCCGGCGAGGGTGGCGGCCTGGGCCAGGGTGAGCTTGGAAGCGGGCTTGTCGAAGAAGCGCTTGGCGGCTGCCTGGATGCCGTGGGCTCCGGCGCCGAAGTAGGCGATGTTCAGGTAGCGCTCGAGGATCTGGTCCTTGGTGTACTTCTTCTCGATCGCCATCGCGTAGCGCAGTTCGGCCAGTTTGCGGGAGATCGTGGGGGCGATGGCCGCCGCCTGCTCCTCGGGCGTCTCGGCCGAGTTGACCAGCACCTGCTTCACGTACTGCTGTGTGATCGAAGAACCGCCCTGCGTCACGCCGCCGGTGGTAAGGTTCTTGATCAGCGCCCGGGTGGTGCCCTCGATGTCGATCGGTCCGTGCTGGTAGAAGCGGAAGTCCTCGATCGCGATCAGGGCCTTCTGCATGATGGGCGCGACCTTGTCGAGGGTCACCGACTGGCGGTTCTCGAAGTAGAACTGCGCGATCTGGTCGCCGTTGGCGTCGAGCAGCACTGTGCGCTCGGACAGCGGCGGTTCGGCCAGGTCCTCGGGCTTGAGGTCGAGCATCTCCATGCCGCTCTTGGCGGAGACGCCCGCGCCGCCGACCGCGGGCAGCGCCACGGCTGCCGCCAGCACGCCTGCGGCCGACCCAGCTGCGATCAGCTTGATGACGTTCAGGATCGGCGAGGAACGATCTTTGCCCTGAGCTTGCACAGTACCAAGGGTACGTCGAAAGGGTGACCTTATCGGTAACACGCCTGCATTTCGCCTTGACTGACGGGGGTGACTAGTCATTCCCGGTCAAGACTCCAGCGAGAATTTGGTCCTCTGGGGTCTGTCGGCCCGAAGGTCTTCTTGCGTACGTTCTCCCTGCGGCAACTGAATACGGAGGCTCGGCGCCCGCGCCCGTCGGCCCCAACTGACGACTGACCACCTAAGGGGAGTGGGGTCGAAAATGTGGATCACGGATTGGACCTCCCGTGCCGCCTGTAAAGGTGCGGATCCTGACGCTCTGTTCGTCCAGGGAGCCGCCCAGAACAGGGCGAAGCTCATCTGCCGAGGATGCCCTGTCCGTACCGAATGCCTCGCCGATGCGCTCGACAACCGCATCGAGTTCGGGGTGTGGGGCGGTATGACCGAGCGGGAGCGGCGAGCGCTGCTTCGGCGGCGACCGGACGTCGACTCGTGGCGCGAGCTGCTCGAGTCGGCCAAAGAAGAGTACGAGCGGACCAACGAGCTGATCGCCGGCTGAGCCGGCCCGAGAGCGCGGCCGACCCCGGCCGTGCTCTCAGCCGTTCGCCAGGAGCTCTCCGACGCGTCGCAGGCCATCCAGGTCGTGCACGTCCTCGGTCATGGCCGCCACCTTGGCGATGGGCACCGTGGGATGGGCGCTGACGAAGTGGTCCTGCTCCCGGTGCTCGCGAGCGGCGAGCTGCATCCGGCCCGTGTGTAGCCGCAACACGGCCGCGGTCAGCTCGTGCTCGCCCCGCGATTCCAGGTCTTCGGCCGCGGCGGCGCTTCTCACCCCCGAGAGCGTCGCCGCCGGCGACTCGTGGACCCGGTTGACGACCAGGCCGGCGAGCGGCATCCGCTCCTCGGCCAGCCGCTCGACGAAGTAGGAAGCCTCGCGCATCGCGTCGCGCTCCGGCGCGGCGACCACGATGAAGGCGGTGCCGGGTGCCTGGAGCAGCTTGTACGTCTGGTCGGCGCGCTGCCTGAAACCGCCGAACACCGCGTCCAGGGCCGACACGAACGTCTGCAGGTCCTTGATCACCTGCGCGCCCAGCAGCTTGGTCATGGCTCCGGCGACGATCCCGAACCCGGCGTTGAGCAGCTTGAACGCGCTGCGCCCGCCGGCCTTGGCGGGTGCGGTGAGCAGCTTGATGAACCTGCCGTCGAGGAAGCGGCCGAGCCGTTCCGGCGCGTCGAGGAAGTCGAGCGCCGAGCGTGACGGCGGCGTGTCGACGATGATCAGGTCCCACTCGTCGGAGCGGCGGAGCTGGCCCAGCTTCTCCATCGCCATGTACTCCTGGGTGCCGGAGAAGCTGGACGACAGCGACTGGTAGAAGGGGTTCGACAGGATCTGGCGGGCCCGTTCGGGATCGGCGTGCGCCTCGATGATCTCGTCGAACGTGCGCTTCATGTCGAGCATCATCGCGTAGAGCTGGCCGCCGTCCTCGCTCTCGGTGACCAGGCGCGGGGTGTTGTCGAGCTCGGTGAGGCCCATCGACTGGGCCAGGCGGCGGGCCGGGTCGACGGTGAGCACGACGGCACACCTGCCGCGTTCGGCGGCGCGCAGGCCCAGCGCGGCGGCCGTGGTGGTCTTGCCGACGCCGCCCGAGCCGCAGCAGACGATGATCCGGGTGCCCCGGTCGTCGAGGATGGCGTCGATGTCGAGGGTGGCGGGCTTCTTCACGCTGCTCCCTGCTTGCGGATGCTCTCGGCCAGCTCGTACAGCCCTGCCAGGTCCACCCCGTCGGTGAGCAGCGGCAGCTCGTAGCGCGGCAGCGTGGAGGCGGCCAGCGATTCGCGTTCGGCGCGTTCGAGGTCGGTGCGGCGGGCGTGCTCGACGACCTCTTCGGCGAGCGCCTCGGCCAGGGCGCCGGCGTCGGACCCGTCGGCGAGCCCGGCGGCCTTGAGGCCGAGCGTGAGCTCTCCGGCGTCGAATCCGCCCTTGACAGCCCTGTCAAGGGCGGCCTGCGGGAGGAGGGATTCGCGCACCATGTTGATGAAGATGCCACCGGTGGGCAGTCCCGCGCCGGCGAGTTCGGCGATTCCGTCGAGTGTTTCCTGGACGGGCATCTCTTCCAGCAGCGTCACGAAATGCACAGCCGTTTCCGGACTTTTCACGACGCCGTGGACGAGGTCGGAGTGGCTCTTGATCGGGCCCACCTTGGCCAGCCCGGCGACCTCCTGGGTGACGTTCAGGAACCGCGTGATGCGGCCCGTGGGCGGCGCGTCGAGCACCACGGCGTCGTAGACCCGCTTGCCGTCACGCCCGCGCCGGCGCACGGCCTCGGTGGTCTTGCCGGTGACCAGCACGTCCCGGAAGCCGGGGGCCACGGTGGTGGCGAAGTCGACGAGACCCATCTTGGTCAGCGCGCGACCCGCCCGGCGCATCCCGTAGAACATCTCCATGTATTCGAGCATGGCGTCTTCGGGGTCGATGGCCAGCGCGAACACGTCACCGCCCGAGGGCGCCACGGCGATCCGGCGCTCCTCGTACGGCAGCGGCGGCAGGTCGAAGATCTGCGCGATGCCCTGGCGGCCCTCCACCTCCACGAGCAGCACCTTGCGGCCGCCTGCGGCGAGGGCGAGGGCGAGGGCCGCGGCGACCGTCGTCTTGCCCGTGCCGCCCTTGCCGGTGACGACGTGCAGTCGCACGCCGTCCCAGTCCGTGTCCGGAGAGTCCACGACTTCGAGGCTACCGAACGGTCACTTGTCGAAAGCCCGCGACCACCGTTTGAGATTGCTCACACTACGCTGAGCCCCATGAAGAAATGGGAGTACCTCACCGCCCCGGTGCTGATACACAACACCAAGATGATCCTCGACAACTTCGGCGCCGACGGCTGGGAGCTGGTCCAGATCGTGCAGGGCGCGACGCCCGAGCAGCTGGTCGCGTACTTCAAGAGGGAGAAGGCATGAGTCCCGAGCAGAAGATCGAGGAGCTGGGCCTGACGCTCCCCGAGGTCGTGGCCCCGCTGGCGGCCTACGTGCCGACCGTGCGCACCGGTCAGCTCGTCTACACCTCGGGCCAGGTCCCGATGGTCGAGGGCAAGCTGCACCAGACCGGCAAGCTGGGCGTCGACCTGGGCGTCGACGAGGGCCGCGAGCAGGCCCGCATCTGCGCGCTCAACGCCGTCGCCGCGCTCAAGGCCGAGGTCGGCGAGCTGTCGCGGGTGAAGCGGATCGTCAAGGCCGTGGTCTTCGTGGCCAGCGCGCCCGACTTCACCCAGCAGCCGCAGGTGGCCAACGGCGCGAGCGAGCTGCTGGCCGAGATCTTCGGCGAGGCCGGCAAGCACGCGCGCAGCGCCGTCGGCGTGGCCGCGCTGCCCCTCGACGCTCCGGTGGAAGTGGAGCTGATCGCGGAGGTGTCCTGAAGGTCCGATATGCCACCATGACCGAGTGATGTTCTAGAAGGAGGTCATGTGGCTGGACTTCGGCTCCCCGACGAGCTCGCCGAGCGGGCACGGGGCATCATCGCCGGGCAGGTCGACCCGGCCCCGGCGCGGGACGCCGCCACGGTGGCGATCCTGCGCCCGGGCCGGCCCGACGGCGTCCAGGCCTACCTGCTGCGCCGCAAGGCCACGATGGCCTTCGCCGCCGGGGCGTACGTCTTCCCCGGCGGCTCCGTCGATCCGCGCGACACCGACCAGGCCGTGGCCTGGGCCGGGCCGTCGCCCGCCGAGTGGGGGCGGATCTTCGGAGCCGGCGAGGCGGTGGCCAGAGGGCTGGTGTGCGCCGCCGTGCGGGAGACGTTCGAGGAGTCGGGCGTGCTGCTCGCGGGCGCCGGGCCCGATTCGGTGGTCGCCGACACGACCGGTGACGGGTGGGAGGCCGACCGGCTGGCGCTCATCGACCGCAGCCTGTCCTTCGCCGACTTCCTCGACCGGCGCGGCCTGGTGCTGCGCTCCGACCTGCTCAAGCCGTGGGCGCACTGGATCACGCCGGAGGTCGAGACCCGGCGCTTCGACACCCGCTTCTTCGTCGCCGTGCTCCCGGAGGGCCAGCGCACCCGCGACGTAGGCGGCGAGGCGGACCAGGTGGTCTGGCAGCGCCCCGCCGACGCGGTCGCGCTGGCCGACCGGGGAGAGATCTTCCTGATGCCGCCCACCCGCCAGACGCTCGCCGAGCTGGCCGGGCACGACGGCGTGGAGTCGGTGCTGGCCGAGAAGCGGGAGATCGTCACGATCATGCCGAAGGTCGTGGAGGTCGACGGCGAGTGGCGGCTGGTGACCGGATGAGCGGCCTGCACATCCCGATCGGCGGCCCCGACGGATCCCGTACGGACCACGCCGAGAACCTGCTCGCGCCCAACCCGTCGGCGATGACGCTCGACGGCACCAACACGTGGGTCATCGGCGGCCAGGACGAGGTCGTGGTCGTCGACCCGGGCCCCGGCGACGAGGGTCACCTGTTGCGCGTCCGCGACCACCTGGGCGGGCGCCGGGTACGGGAGATCCTGCTCACCCACGGCCATTTCGACCACAGCGGCGGCGCCCGGCGCTTCGCCGAGCTCGTCAGGGCTCCCGTACGCGCCCTCGACCCCCGCCACAGGCTGGGCGAGGAGGGCCTGGCCGACGGCGACGTGGTGACCGTGGCCGGGCTGGAGATCCACGTGTACGGGACGCCGGGGCACTCGTTCGACTCGCTGTGCTTCTGGCTGCCGGCCGACCGGGCGATGCTGACCGGCGACACCGTGCTGGGCCGGGGCACCACGATCATCGCGGGCGACGGCGGGCTGGCCGACTACCTGCGCAGCCTCGACAGGCTCAGGGCGGTGGCGGAGAGCCTGGAGGCGCGGGCGCTGCTGCCGGGCCACGGGCCGGTGCTGCCGGACCCGATCGGCGCGCTCGACGGCTACATCGCGCACCGGCGCGAACGCCTGGACCAGATCAGGCAGGCGCGGGAGCAGGGCGCGCGCACGCCGAGGGAGATCGTGAAGATCGTGTACGCGAACGTCGACCGGTCGCTGTGGCCCGCCGCCGAGCTGTCGGTGCGGGCCCAGCTCGACTATCTGGAGCGGTTGTAGAGCCGGTCCATGTCGAGGATCACCACGGCCTTGGCCTCGATGCGCAGCCAGCCGCGCTGCGCGAAGTCGGCCAGCGCCTTGTTGACCGTCTCACGTGAGGCGCCGACGAGCTGGGCCAGCTCCTCCTGCGTGAGGTCGTGGTGGACGCGCAGACCGTCGTCGGTCTTGGTGCCGAACCGCTCGGCCAGGTCGAGGAGCTGCTTGGCCACCCGGCCGGGCACGTCGGTGAAGACCAGGTCGGCCAGCACGTCGTTGGTGCGCCGAAGCCGCTGGGCGAGCGCGCGCAGCAGGTGGAGCGCCACCTCGGGGCGGCCGGTCAGCCAGGGCCGCAGGTCGTCGTGGCCGAGCCCGGCCAGCCGGACGTCGGTCAGCGCGGTCGCGGTGGCGGTGCGCGGGCGCGGGTCGAACAGCGACAGCTCGCCGAACATCTCGCTCGGGCCGAGCACGCTCAGCAGGTTCTCGCGCCCGTCGGGGGAGGTGCGGGACAGCTTGATCTTGCCGTCGAGGACGACATAGAGCCGGTCGCCCGTCTCGTTCTCGTGGAAGAGCGTCTGCCCCTTGGACAGCTGCACCTCGGTGATGCTCGTCCGCAACGCCGCTGCGCTCTCGCGGTCGAGCGCGGCGAACAGAGGGGCTTTGCCCAGCACTTCTTCCGTGTTCACGCGTCCTCCTCTGCTGCCATTGTGACTCACCCCACTGCATGCGGCACACATAGGTTACTCGTACCCTTTCGTGCGCCTGACCTTCGGCTGCATTCAGGCACAGACGCGGGCTTATCCCCAAAAGAGGGGATCTATCACCATCGTCAGCTCTCCCGAGCCCGTCCTGGGCGTACCGGCACGCGGCGGTGTCGCGGAGACATACCCTTTCCGGCATGGCGACGAATGTGGCGGGTGCCCGCAGGCGCAGGCCCGAGACACGACTGGGCCTGGTGCGCAGGGCCCGCCGGATGAACCGGATCCTCGCCGAGACCTACCCCGACGCCCACTGCGAGCTCGACTTCGACAACCCCTTCCAGCTCCTGGTCGCCACCGTGCTGTCGGCGCAGACCACCGACGTGCGGGTCAACCTGACGACGCCCGCGCTGTTCGCCAAGTACCCGACGGCCGACGACCTCGCGGCGGCCGACCCGGAGGACCTGGAGGCGATCATCAAGCCGACCGGCTTCTACCGGGCGAAGGCGCGTTCGCTGCTCGGGCTGTCGGCCGGGCTGCGCGACAGGTTCGGCGGCAAGGTGCCGAAGAAGCTCGACGACCTCGTCACGCTGCCGGGCGTGGGCCGCAAGACCGCCAACGTGGTGCTCGGCAACGCCGTCGACCCCGAGACCGGCGAGCCGTTCGGGGTGCCGGGGCTCACCGTCGACACCCACTTCCAGCGGCTGGTCAGGCGGTTCGGGTGGACCGAGGAGACCGACCCGGTCAAGATCGAGCACGTCGTGGGCGAGCTGATCCCCAAGCGGGAGTGGACGGTCTTCTCGCACCGGATCATCTGGCACGGCCGCCGCATCTGCATCGCCCGCCGCCCGGCCTGCGGCGTCTGCCCGCTCGCCGCGCTCTGCCCCTCCTACGGCACCGGCCCCACCAGCGCCGAGGAGGCCCAGAAGCTCGTCCGGCCCGGCCCGTTCTCCTGACCGGGAAGTCCCCGGAGGCTCGGTGTGTTGGAGGTTGCGTGACCCACGTCCCCGCATGGCTGGACCACCTCGCGGCCAAGGCCGTACGCACCCCTGTGCCCGAGCGGATGCGCCCGCCGGGCGAGGGCGGGCGTGAGGCGGCGGTGTTGATGCTGTTCGGCGAGGGCCCGCTCGGCCCCGACGTGCTGCTCATCCAGCGCAGCATGCGCGGGCGCAGGCACGCGGGCCAGCCGGCCTTCCCCGGCGGCGGCGTCGACCCTGGCGACGGCGGCCCGGTCGGCGCGGCCCTGCGCGAGGCCGAGGAGGAGACCGGGCTCGACCCGCGCGGCGTGCGCGTGCTGTGCACGATGCCCGAGCTCTACCTGTCCCACAGCGACAACCGGGTGACCCCGGTGCTCGGCTGGTGGCACACCCCGTCGGCGGTGCACGCCGCCTCTCCCGACGAGGTCGACTCCGTCGAGCGGGTGCCCGTCGCCGAGCTGGTCGACCCGGGCAACCGGCTCACGATGCGGCTCTCGCAGGAGATGGCCGGCCCGGCGTTCCGGGTGCGCGGGATGCTCGTGTGGGGGTTCACCGCGGTGGTGCTCGACTCGGTGCTGCGCGTGGGCGGCCTGGAGCGGCCGTGGGACGCGACGCGCGTGGAGGACATCCCGCCGGAGGTGCTAAACCTCACGGCCCGTGGTTAGCGCGAAGCCGAGCGCGGCCCAGCCCGCCACGTCGGCATCGCTGTCGGCGGTCAGCCGGCGCAGCGTGTCGAGCCCGGTCCGGTCCGGCGGGTCGCCCAGCACGTGCTGGAGCGCGTAGGCCGCGCCGTACCTGACGCGCGGGTCGTGGTGCCCGGCCAGGTCGATCACCGACGGCAGCGAGCGCGGGTCCGCGAGGTGGCCGAACGCGATCAGCACCGAGTAGAGCACCATGACGTCGTCCTCGCCCGCCGCCAGGAAGCGCAGCACGGGCAGCGTGCGGTCCACGTACGCGGCGAGCATGCCGAGGATGTCGACGCCGAGCAGCCGCTCGGTGACGGAGTCGGCCGCACACAGCCGCCGCGCCTCGATGAAGCACTCCAGGTCGCCCCGCTCCCGAAGGGCGGAGATCACCTGCCAGCGCACCTGCCCGTCGGGGTCGGGGTCGTCGAGAGCTGCGTCGATGAGATCTCTGACCGGCGGCATAGGGATCAAGGTAACCCGCAGGGTGACGCCGTCCTGGCGGAAGACGTGCACACTTGACCGTATCCCTGGTTAGCTTTGAAGGGTGCGCGGCGATCTGCTTGACCTCATATTGATTGGCCTCGTGATCGCCTTCGGCGTCTCGGGCTACCGGCAGGGCTTCATCATAGGCGTCACCAGCTTCGTCGGGTTCGTGGGCGGGGCGCTGCTCGGGGTGTTCATCGCGCCGCCGATCTCCAAGGCGATCGTCGACGGCGACACCCCGCAGGCGCTGCTCGCCATCGTGATCGTCTTCCTCGCCGCGACGATCGGGCAGTTCGCCTCCTCGACCATCGGGGCCGTGGTGCGCAGCCACGTCACCTGGGAGCCCGCCAGGGTCGCCGACGCGGTCGGCGGCACGTTCGCCAGCGCGCTGTCGGTGCTGGTCATCGCCTGGCTGATCGGGTCGCTGGTCGTCTCCACCTCCTTCACGCCGCTGGTCGACCAGGTCAGGCAGTCACTGCTGCTCACCACCATCGACGACGCCATCCCGCAGTCGGCGCGCAACTGGCAGCAGCCGTTCAAGAAGCTCATCGACCGTTCGGAGTTCCCGCCGGTCTTCGACGCCATCGGGGCGGGCTCGTTCGTGGACGTGCCGCCGCCCGCGCAGAGCGTGCTGCAGGGCGAGCGGCTGGCGCGCGCCCAGCGGGCCATCGTCAAGGTGCAGGGCAACGCCGAGAGCTGCAACAAGCACATCGAGGGCACCGGCTTCGTCTACGCCCGCGACCGGATCATGACCAACGCGCACGTGGTCGCCGGCGTCACGCGCGACCTCCAGGTGATCGACCACCGGTCGCGGCGGCACAAGGCGACCGTGGTGCGCTACAACCCGAGCCGCGACATCGCGGTCCTGTACGTGCCGGGGCTCAACCTGCCGCAGCTCGCCTTCGACGGCACCGCCGAGAAGGGCGACAACGCCATCATCGCCGGCTATCCCAAGGGCAAGGGCTTCACCGCCGAGGCGGCCCGCATCCGCAACCAGCTCGACGCCGAGGGGCCCGACATCTACCGCTCCTCCAACGTCACCCGGTCGGTCTACGCGGTGCGCGGCAAGGTGCTGCCGGGCAACTCCGGCGGGCCGCTGCTCACGGCCGACGGCCGGGTCTTCGGCGTGATCTTCGCGGCCGCGATCAGCCAGGAGGAGACCGGCTACGCGCTGACCGCCGCCGAGGTCAAGCCCGACGCCGACCAGGGCCGCACCGACACCTCGCCGGCCAACACCCAGAGCTGCGACTGACCCCTGCTCCCCGCCGGGGCTTTCGTTCGGCATGCCCTCATGTTAATGTCCATCACATTGTGAATGTCCATCACATGGGGGTCGGCATGAAGACACGTACGCTCGGCACGACCGGCATCGAGATCAGCCCCATCGGCCTGGGGTGCATGCAGTTCACCGGCGGCCGGTCCGTGGCGAAGTACATCGTCCGCGACATCGGCCAGGAGACCGTCACCGCCGTCGTCGGCGCCGCCCTCGACGGCGGCGTCACCTGGTTCGACACCGCCGAGATGTACGGCGGCGGCCAGTCGGAGCGCATGCTGGCCACCGCGCTCAAGGAGTGCGGCATCGCCCCCGGCGAGGTCACCGTCGCCACCAAGTGGCCGCCCCTCGGCCGCACCGCCGGGCACATCGGCCGCAGCATCGGCAGCCGCCTGCGCCACCTCGGCGGCCACCCGATCCACCTGTACCAGATCCACATGCCCACCGGCAGCCTGTCGAGCATCCCCGCCCAGCTCAGGGCCATGGCAGCGCTGCAACGCGCCGGCAAGGTCCGCCACGTCGGCGTCAGCAACTTCTCCGCCCGGCAGATGGAGCTCGCCCACCGGGTCCTCGCCCAGGAAGGCGTCACGCTGGCCGCAAACCAGGTGCGGATCAACCTGCTGCACCGCAACGTCGAGCGCGACGGCGTGCTCGACACGGCCCGCCGCCTCGGCGTCACGCTCATCGCCTACTCGCCCCTGGAAGGCGGGATCCTCACCGGCCGCTTCCACGACGACCCCGCCCGGGTCAGGGACCTGCCGCCGATGCGCAGGGTGTTCGGCCACAGCCGGCTCACCGCCAAGGGCCTGGCGCGCACCGCGCCGCTCATCGCCGCGATGAAGGACCTCGGCCGCGCCCACGGCGTCTCACCCGCCCAGGTGGCGCTCAACTGGCTGATCACCCACTACGGCGAGACCGTGGTCGCGATCCCGGGCGCCTCCAGGCCCGCCCAGGCCGCCGAGGCCGCCGGCGCGATGGCCTTCGAACTGGACCGGGCCGAACGCGACCTCCTGGACGAACTGTCCCGGCCGCTAACCTGAGGGGATGCCCCGGACCACCAAACGCGACCGCTACCACCACGGCGACCTGCGCGCCGCGCTGATCGACACCGCGGTCGAGCTCATCGCCGAGCACGGTGTCCAGGGCTTCTCCCTGGCCGAGGCGAGCAGGCGGCTCGGGGTCGCCCCCAGCGCCCCCTACCGCCACTTCGCCGACCGCGACGAGCTGCTGCTGGCCGTGGGCGTGCGCGCGGGCGAGCGGCTGGTCGCCGCCGTCACCGCCGAGAGTCGCGGCACCACGCCGGAGCAGCGGCTCGTCGGCGTCGCCAGGGGCTACGTGCGCTTCGCCGCCGGGCACCCCGCACTGTTCGAGGCGCTGGCCGGGCCGACCTTCTCCGCCGTCGCCGCCCCCGAGCTGGAGCACGCCGCCCGGCCCGTCAAGGAGGCGTTCCACGACGCCGCGCTCGCCCTGTCGGGCGGCGACCGGCCCACCGCCGAGACGCTCGGCGTCGCCGTGGCCGCCGTCGCCCACGGCTACGCCGGGCTGCTGCGGCTGGGCATGTTCGGCACCGGCGACGAGGCCGTCGGCATCGCCGTCGACCGGGCCGCCGACGCCACGCTCGCCCTGCTGGCCGGGCGCGCGGCGCTCACCGGCCCGGCAACGACTCCAGGATCAGGCTGACGGCCGCCGCCGGGTCGCTGTCGTGGCCCAGGCCCGACGCCGCCCGGCCCACCGCGTCGTACGGCTCGCCGAAGCCCTGCACGCGCGCCGCGCCGCGGGCGAACAGCGTCAGCGCACCCCGGCCGTTGCCCCGCTGCAGATGGGTCAGGCCCACGCAGATCTGCGCCAGCCCCTGCCACAGCTCGCGCTCCTCCTCAGGCGCGCACTTCCAGCGCCCCTCGAACACCTCGTGCGCGTTGAACGGCAGCCCCTCGGCCAGGAACCGGCGGCCGTCGGCCAGCGCCTGCTCCGTGCTCGGCGCGTAGTCGTCGGGCACCCGGGCCACGCCGGGCGAGCCGTAGGGGAGCGGCCTGCCGTACTCGTCGCGCGGCCTGGCGTTGCGCGGCCGGCCCTCGGGGTCGCGGTCTCTCATCGGTCGGGCTCCGGATCGGCCAGCCAGCCGAGCAACTCCGTGTCGAACACGTCGGGAATCTCCTCGTGGGGGAAGTGGCCCGCCCCTTCGAGCAGCCGCCACCGGTACGGGGCCGCCACGTAACGGCTCGACCCCTGCGCCGTCCGCGGCAGGATGCACCGGTCGAGCGCGCCGTGCAACTGCAGGGTGGGGGCCTCGATCTCGGTCCGCATGGCACGCGCGTAACGCAGGCCGTCGGGCCGTAGCTGCGAGCGGCCGAACCAGCGGTGATACTCCAGCGCGCAGTGGGCCACGGCCGGGATCCGGAACGCCTCGCGGTAGGTCCGCGAGACGTTGGCGTCGGGCCAGTTCGGCCCCGACCAGCCGTCGAGGAGGCTGCCGACCAGCGCCGCCTTCTTGCGGGTCAGCCTGCGCTCGGGCAGCAGCGGAAGCTGGAAGCCGAGCACCCGGCTCGACCTGAGCTGGCCGAACGGGTCGGTGAGCAGCGAGTTGCGCAGCCGCAGCGGATGCGGCGCCGACACCGTGACGAGCCGGCGCACGCACTTCGGGTCGAGCACCGCCATCGTCCAGGCCAGCAGCCCGCCCCAGTCGTGCCCGACGACGATCGCGCCGGTCTCGCCCAGCGCCCGGATCAGCCCGGTCGCGTCGGCGGCCAGCGTCGGCAGGTCGTAGCCGCGCGGCGGCTTGTCGCTGCCGCCGTAGCCGCGCAGGTCGACCGCGACGGCGCGGTAACCCGCGGCGGGCAGCGACGCCAGCTGGTGCCGCCACGTCCACCAGAACTGCGGGAACCCGTGCAGAAGCAGCACCAGCGGCCCGTCACCGGCCTCCACGACGTGGAACCTGGTGCCGCCCGCGTGGACCGCCCGGTGCTTCCACGGCCCCTCGATCCGGACGACCGCCTCGTCAGGTGCCATCTCGGCTCCCCGCCGGCAGCTCCTCCGGTGAGGCGATCTCCTTCAGTCCCTTGAGCGATCTGGCGGTCCGCTTCATGCCGGCCAGGCCCTTGAGCCGGCGCACCCCGATGAACACCAGCAGCCCCGCCACGAGCAGGTAGAACACGGTCACGATGAGGAACGCCGCCCACTTGGGCAGCCACTGCTCCAGCACGTAGGCGATCGTGAACGAGGCGAGGATCAGGCACAGGTGTGCCATGAACGCGGCGGCCGCGAACAGCCCGCCCGCCATGCCCACCCGCTTGGCGTCGAACCGGAACTCGGCCTTGGCCAGCTCGATCTCGGATCGGACCAGGGTCGAGATGTGGTTGCTCGCCTGGGCGACCAGCGAGCCCAGGGATTCTTCCTCGGGAGTCTGCGGCATGAACGTCTCCTATCGAGGCCTGGTGGCCGTGTCAATCATCATCCAGTGCGCTGCGGCGCTCGCGCACCCGGGTGTGCAGCAGCACCGCTGCCAGGACGGAGGCGATGACGCTGGCCGCGAGGATCCCGGTGGTCACGGCGGTTGCCCGTTCCTGATCGGCACCATAGGCCAGATCGCCGATCAGCAGCGACACCGTGAACCCGATCCCGGCAAGCAACGACACCGCCGCCATGTCCCGCCAGCGCAGCTCCTGCGACAGCCTCGCCAGCCCCAGCCGCACTGCCAGCCAGGCACCGCCGAACACCCCCAGGAACTTGCCCACCACGAGCCCCGCAATCACTCCCAGAACTACCCGATCGGAGAACATAGCGCCGAGGCTCTCGGCGTCGAGCTTCACCCCTGCCGACACGAACGCGAACACCGGCACGGCCAGGCCCGCCGAGATCGGCCGGATGTAGTGGTCGGCGGCCTCGGCGGGGGAGCGCTCCTCGCTGTCGCGGGCGTGCACCCGGGTCAGCAGGCCGAGCGCGACCCCGGCGACGGTCGCGTGCACGCCGCTCTGCTCGACGGCGTACCAGGCGGCCACGGCCAGCGGCAGGTGGATCCAGGGCGTGCGTACGCCGCGCCGTTGCAGGACGCCGTACACGCCGATCAGCGCCGCTCCGGCCAGCAGCATGGGCAGGTCGAGATGGTCGGTGTAGAAGGCCGCGATGATGGTGATCGCGCCGAGGTCGTCCACCACGGCGCAGGTCAGCAGGAACGCGCGCAGCGCGGCGGGCATGGCGCTGGCCGTGACGGCGAGCACGGCGAGCGCGAAGGCGATGTCGGTGGCTGTGGGAATGGCCCAGCCCCGCCCCGCACCGGGAGCACCCCAGCTCACCAGCAGGTAGATCGCGGCGGGGACGACCATGCCGGCCACGGCGGCGAGCACGGGCAGCGCGGCCTTGCGCGGGCTGGCCAGCTCGCCGTGGACGAACTCCTCCTTGACCTCCAGCCCGGCGACGAAGAAGAAGATCGTCAGCAGGCCGTGCTGGGCCCACTTGTAGATCTCCATCCCGGCGATCTCGGTCTTGACCAGGCCGGTGTAGGAGTCGAGGGAGACGTTGGCCCACACCAGTGCGGCGACCGTGGCGGCCAGCATGACGATGCCGCCCAGCGTCTCGGTGCGGAGCGCCTCGGTCAGGGTGCGGGCATAGCGGATGGTGGGTGTGAAAGGCCACATATCGGTGGCACGGCGCACGTGAAAGCCCTCTCGAAGGTCAGGTCAGGGGGAACGGCTCCCCATGACGCCGACCCGACTTCCCGGCACACCAGACACCCACCCTACCCGGCCACATGTCCCGAAATTTCGGGACATGTGGCCATACGGGTGATTAGTCCTCAGATTTTGCGGACGGGAGCTTCTCCGAGATGAGGTTCATCACCGTGCTGTCGGCGAGCGTCGTGACGTCGCCGATGCTCCGGTTCTCCGCCACGTCACGCAGCAGCCGGCGCATGATCTTGCCCGAGCGGGTCTTCGGCAGCTCGGGCACCACCAGGATCTGGCGCGGCTTGGCGATCGGGCCGAGCGTCCTGGCCACGTGGTTGCGCAGCTCGGCGGCGATGTCGTCGTTCTCCTCGACGCTGCCGCGCAGGATCACGAACGACACGATGGCCTGGCCGGTCACCGGGTCGGTCGCGCCCACCACCGCGGCCTCGGCCACCTTCGGGTGGCTGACCAGCGCGCTCTCCACCTCGGTGGTGGAGATGTTGTGGCCCGAGACGAGCATGACGTCGTCGACGCGGCCCAGCAGCCACAGGTCGCCGTCCTCGTCCTTCTTGGCGCCGTCGCCGGGGAAGTACATCCCGTCGAACCGGCTCCAGTAGGTGTCGATGTAACGCTGGTCGTCGCCCCAGATCGTGCGGAGCATGGCCGGCCACGGCTCACGTACGACCAGGAAGCCGCCACCGCCGTCGGGCACGCTGTTGCCCTGGTCGTCCACCACGTCGGCGCTGATGCCCGGCAGCGGGCGCATCGCCGCGCCGGGCTTGGCCGCGGTGACGCCCGGCAGCGGGCTGATCATGATCGCGCCCGTCTCCGTCTGCCACCACGTGTCGACGACCGGGCAGCGGTCGCCGCCGATGTGCTCGCGGTACCACACGTACGCCTCGGGGTTGATCGGCTCGCCCACCGAGCCCAGCACGCGCAGGCTGGACATGTCGAACTTGGCGGGGATCTCGTCGCCCCACTTCATGAACGTCCGGATCGCCGTCGGCGCGGTGTAGAGGATCGTGACCTTGTACTTCTGGACGATCTCCCAGAACCGGCCGCGGTGCGGGGTGTCGGGCGTGCCCTCGTAGATCACGCTCGTCGCGCCGTTGGCGAGCGGGCCGTACACGATGTAGGAGTGCCCGGTCACCCAGCCGATGTCGGCCGTGCACCAGTAGATGTCGGTCTCGGGCTTGAGGTCGAAGCAGGCGTCGTGGGTCCACGCCGTCTGCGTCAGGTAGCCGCCCGTCGTGTGCAGGATGCCCTTCGGCTTGCCGGTCGTGCCGCTGGTGTAGAGGATGTACAGCGGGTCCTCGGCATCATGCGGGACCGGCGTGTGCTGGTCGCTCTGACGGTCGACGACGTCGTGCCACCACTTGTCGCGCTCGTTGAACGCGACCTCCTCGCCGGTGCGGCGCACCACCAGGACGTTCTCCACCTGCGGGCACTCGGCCACGGCCTCGTCCACCGTCGGCTTGAGCGCCGACGGCGCGCCACGGCGGTAGCCGCCGTCGGCGGTGACCACCAGCTTGGCGTCGGCGTCGTGGATACGGCTCTTCAGCGCCGCCGAGGAGAAGCCGCCGAACACCACCGAGTGGATCGCGCCGATGCGCGCGCACGCCAGCATCGTGATCGGCAGCTCGGGGATCATCGGCAGGTAGACGGCCACCCGGTCGCCCTTGCCCACGCCCAGCTCCTGCAGCGCGTTGGCCGCCTTGGAGACCTCCCGCTGCAGGTCGGCGTAGGTCAGCGTGCGGGAGTCGCCCTCAGGCTCGCCCTCCCAGTGGTAGGCGACCTTGTCGCCGCGCCCCGCCTCGACGTGACGGTCGACGCAGTTGTACGCGACGTTGAGCTCACCGCCGACGAACCATTTGGCGAACGGGGGCTCCCACTCCAGCGTGGTGTCCCACCGCTTGGCCCAGGTCAGCCGCTCGGCAGCACGCTCCCAGAACCCGAGGCGGTCGGCCGCCGCCTCGGCATAGGCGGCGGCGGTCACGTTAGCGGCCGCTGCCAGGTCGGCCGGTGGTGCGAACCGGCGGTTCTCCTGCAGCAGGTTGGACAGCGCCTGGGGCTCGTTGCCAGGGGTTTCCGGGGCCACCTCGTGCTCCTTCTATGGCCAGATTGGTTAGGTCGTGTCCCACTTCACCAGCTCACGCCCACCTACCACAAGAGGTCTAGACAGGTCCGTACCGTCGGATGGATTTTTATCTTCGCGCGTGACAATAGCAACTGAAACGTTGTCATCTCGAAATCCGTAAATTATGGAACGGGACACGGCCCAGGGTTTATGGGTCCCCCTCTTAGAACGACGCCCGGCAGCCACGGGTAGTGTCGGGTTCCGTGAGTGACCCATTGGCCGTCATCGCGGGGTTCCCCGGCGTGCCCGAAGCCGTCGACGCCGCCCGCCAGGCCGTCGACCGGCTCTACCGCCACCGCGTCCTGCGGCGGGCCAGCCCGGCGGTCTCCGCCGAGTCGTCGCTGCGCGGCGCCCGCGCCTCCGCCGCACTCGAAGGCGTCGACGTTCCGCTCGACGCCCTGCGCAAGGACGAGGTGCACGACCCCGTCGTCCAGGGCGCGCTGCGCGCCTCCGCAGAGCTCGGCCGCCTCGGCCCCACCTGGCGCACCGCGCCCCGGCAGGTGCTGGCCCGGCTGCACACCGTCGCCGCCGCCGGCCTGACCTCCGACGAGCTCGGCCGCCCGCGCCCCGGCGACGACGCCCCCGACCCGCTCGGCCTCGGTCCCGCCCCGAGCGCCGCCGCTGCCGTCGTCCGGATGGACAGCCTCTTCGACCTGCTCGCCGGCCCCACCAAGGCCCCCGCGCTGGTGCTCGCCGCCGTCGTGCACGCCGAGCTCGCCGTCCTGCGCCCGTTCGGCTCGGCCGACGGCGTCGTCGCCCGCGCCGCCGAACGACTCACGCTCGTGGAGTACGGGCTCGACCCGAAATCCCTGGTCGCCGTCGAGGTGGGACACCTGGACCAGCCGTACGCCGACGCCCTGCGCGCCTATCTGACCGGGACGCAGGAGGGGGTGTCGCAGTGGATACAGCAGTGTGCCTCCGCGGTCACCCTGGGCGTACGCGAGACGACCGCCGTCTGCGAGGCCATGCAGCGAGGCTGACATAGCTGACGGCGTCCCAGTCATGAGACGCCGTCTGCCGTGCATCACACCGGGTTACCAAGCGTGCACCTGAATTCGTCGGATCGGGTCAAGCCCGTCTCGACACGCCTCCCGCGGCTGGTCGCGCGTGGGTGCCCGGCTGATGCACCCGGACAAGTGGTCCGTGACACCTTTGTACGTCGGATCCCCCCTGATGGGAAGCCCTCGGTCCAAGACCTTTACTCGGACCTGAGGCTCCCGGCGCGCCCTCGCCGGTCATCCCGCCTCGACCGTCCGGTTACCAAGCCGTGACGATCACTCTGAGTGATCTCCTTTATGTGATCGTTATGTCGTGGCGAAAAAACTTGGCGAAAATGCGAGATTGCTCCTCGACGAAACTCGAGTCCATCGGGCAGCATACGGTGGTATCACCAGAAACTTGCTCGGCTGTGCACGGGATTGGTTTCCAATGCCTTGCCATGCTCTGGTCAAGTGATGAAAGCTTTCTTCTGAAACGGGCCCGGCTCTACCCCCCCGGAGCCGGACCGGTACGGCGACCCCCGCTCTCCCCCCCGGCGGGGGTCGCCTCTTTTCCTCCCCATCCCCGCCCGGTCGGCGCGCTGTCATCCCGACCTGTGCACGCCGCGACCGTGGCCATCCCCAGCCTGTGCACCGGTGCGGCCTGTCGCCATCGGCCCGCTGGGCGCCCAGCCCGCCGAGGGTCCCCCCGTCCGCCCGCCGCGCTGTCACGCCCGGCCTCCCGTCACGTCGTCGCGCCCGGCTTGCTCCCCCGCCTGTCGCGCCCGACCCGTCCGGGCCGCTCGGCCCCGCCCGGCCGCTCGGCCCGTCCGCAGCGCCCGGCTTGCCCGTCGCGCCCGGCTCGCCGGTCGTCCTCGGCCAGCCAGCCATCCCCAGCCCCCGGCTACCCCCAGCTGCTGGTTATCCCCAGGCTGTGCACCGTCGTCGCCCGTTATCCCCAGAACCGCGTTCGCCTCCGCGCGGCCACCCCCGCCGGGCGCAAGGTGGGTCCTCCCCGAACCGACAGGGAGGCCCGATGCCCCGCCCACTGGTCATCTCCGAAGACCGCGACCTGCTCGACGACCTGGTCCGCATAGCCGCCGCAGCCGGCGCCCAGCTCGACGTCGCCCACGTCCCGTCCCACGCTCGCCCGTTCTGGAGCCAGGCCCCGCTCGTGGTCATCGGCGCCGACCTCGCCGAAGCCGTGGCCGCCGCCTCACCCCCGGCCCGCGACCAGGTCCTCCTCGTCACCCGCGACCCGGACGACCCCGACACCTGGCGGCGCTGCGTAGCCGCCGGAGCCCAGGCCGTCGTCGCCCTCCCCGCCGACGAGCGCCACCTGGTCGACCGGTTCGCCGACGCGATGGAGCCCGAGCCTCGCGCCGGTGCCGTCGTGTCGCTGATCGGCGGCAGGGGCGGCGCGGGCACCAGCGTCCTGGCCGCCTGCCTGGCCCTGCGCGCCTCCCACGACCACCTGCGCACCCTGCTCGTCGATGCCGACCCGCTGGGCGGCGGCCTCGACGCGGTCCTCGGCCAGGAGGAGACCCCGGGAGCCCGCTGGGCCGACCTCGTCGCCCGGCAGGGTCGCATCAGCCCCCGCGCCCTGCGCGCCGCGCTGCCCGCCTTCGGCGACCTGGCCGTGCTCTCGTTCCACCGGGGCGAGATCCGCCCCATCCCGGCCGAAGCCATGCGCTCGGTCCTCGAAGCCGGACGCCGCGGCTTCGACCTCGTGGTCGTCGACCTCCCGCGCCACCTCGACCCGTCCGCCGTGGAAGCCCTCGGCAGATCCGATCGCACCCTCCTGCTGACCCCCGCCGACGTGCGCGGCATCCTGGCCGCCGCCCAGGTGCTCGGCCAGACCCGTCGCCACACGGCCGACATCCGCGCCGTCATCCGCCCCGGCGTGGTCGACGACGCCACGGCCACCGCCTCCCTCGGCATCCCCCTGGCCGGCCGCCTGCCCGACCAGCCCCGCCTGACCACCACCCTCAACCGCGGCGAACTCCCCAAACTCGGCCCCCGCACCGCCCTGGGCACCCTCTGCACAGCCCTCCTCCACGACCTCCTCCCGACCCCCAGGAACGAGGACGCCGCATGACTCCGGCCACGCCCCCCGACAAACCCCGCGATCTGCCCCGCGCGGTGACCAGCGACGTGCCCCGCACCACCTCCCGGGAAATGCCCCGCGCGGTGACCAGCGACATACCCCGCACCGCCTCCCGGGAGCTGCCTCACGCCGTCTCCCGGGACATGCCCCGCACCTCCTCCGGAGACGCCCGCGACCTGCCCCGCGCCGTCTCTCCCGACCTCGTCGAAGCCGTCCGGGTCCGCCTCGCCCGCGCCGGCGTGGAACCAACCGCCGCCCAGGTGGCCGTCGCCCTACGCGCCGAGAAGTCCGTCTACGGTGACGCCGAAATCCTCGCCGTCGCCCGCGCCCTGTGCGCCGACCTCATCGGCGCAGGCCCCCTGGAGCCCCTCCTGACCGAGCCCGACGTGACGGACGTCCTGGTCAACGGCCCCCGCGAGGTCTGGGTCGACGACGGCAAAGGCCTGCGCCTCACCTCGGTCACGTTCACCGACGACGGCGCCGTCCGCAGGCTCGCCCAGCGCCTCGCCGCCGCCGCGGGCCGCCGCCTAGACGACGCCTCACCGTACGTCGACGCCCGCCTGACCGGCGGCGTACGCCTGCACGCCGTCCTCCCGCCGATTGCCTCCGGCGGCACCAGCATTTCCCTACGGCTGCCGCCCCGCCGCACCTTCACCCTCGACGACCTGGTGTCGGCCGGCACGATCACCCCCGAGGCCGTCCCCCTGCTCACCACCTTGGTGTCGACCAGACGCGCCTTCCTCGTCACCGGCGGCACCGGCACCGGCAAGACCACCCTCCTGTCCGCCCTCCTCTCCCTGGCCGACCCCGGCGAACGCCTCCTCCTCGTCGAAGACTCGGCCGAGCTCCGCCCCCTTCACTCGCACGTGCTGCGCCTCGAATCCAGACCGGCCAACCTCGAAGGCGCCGGCGGTGTCGGCCTGCGCGACCTCGTCCGCCAGGCCCTCCGCATGCGCCCCGACCGCCTGGTTGTAGGAGAGGTACGGGGTGCCGAAGTCGTCGACCTGCTGGCCGCCCTCAACACCGGCCACGAGGGCGGCTGCGGCACCCTCCACGCCAACAGAGCGGCCGACGTCCCACCCCGGCTCGAAGCGCTCGGCTGCGCGGCGGGCCTCACCCGGGAAGCCGTACACAGCCAACTGGCCGCGGCCCTCGACGTCGTCATCCACCTCACCCGCGGCCGAGGCGACGGCAAACGCCGCGTCTCGGAAATCTGCCTGCTGTCCAGGTCCCCGAACGGCCTGGTCGAAGCCATCCCTGCAGTGACCTTCACCCCCGACGGCCGCCCTCACCCAGGCCCCGGCTACCCCGCCCTGACCACCCCACCATCCACATGACCCCCCACCCTCCAACCAGAACCAGAAACGGCCTCCCAACAGGCACCGGCCCCAGAACCGGCCACACGGCAGGCACCGGCCCCAGAACCGGCGACACGGCTGGCACCAGCTCCAGGACGGGCCGCGGAGCAGGCGCCGGCCCCAGGACCGGCCTCTCAACCGGAACCGGCACCAGGACCGGCGCAGGGATGACCGGCATGCCCCCCTCCAAGGCAACCCCCGCAAGCAGCGCGCCCATGATCGAAGCGCCCACCTCCCCCTCCCCGTCCACCGCCGGTGCACCCACGTCCGAGGACAGCACCCCCGGCTGCAACACCGCGCCGCGCATCGCCGCAAGCGAACCCATCGCCGCCTTTGAACCCGTCGCCGAAGCCCCGCTCTGGAGATCGCGATGACGGCCGCTCTGGTGGCGGCGTCCCTGATAGCCACGGCCGTCTGGCTGTGGACCGGCCCCGACGTCGCCACCCTCCGCCTGACCAGGCTCACCACCCCACAGACGAACCCCGGGCGACCACCGCTCGGCCAACTCCTGCGCCGCACCAGCCAAGCCCGCCGCGCCGACGCCTGGCGGCGCGCCTCCATAGAGCTCTGCCATGCCCTCTCCGCCGAACTGTCGGCCGGCCGTACCCCCGGTGAGGCCCTGACCCGAGCCATCACCGCGGTCGACCTCCCCGACCCCGAGCCCTTCCGCCCGGTTCTCGCCGCCGCGAGAGACGGCGGCGACGTATCGGCGGCCCTGTTGTCAGCAGCCCCCGCCCAGGGCGGTGAGGGCCTGCGCCGCCTGGCCGCCTGCTGGGACGTCAGCATCACCGTGGGCGCCGGCCTGACCGCCCTCGTCGAACGCGTCGCCGCCACCCTGCGCACCGCCCAAGCCCACCGTCAGGACGTGGCGGCCCAACTCGCCGGCCCCCGCGCCACGGCCAGAATGCTGGCAGTCCTCCCCGCCCTGGGCCTCCTCATGGGCGTTGCCCTGGGCATGCACCCCCTCGATTTCCTCCTCGGCGGCATCCCCGGCCTGCTCTGCCTGGCAGCCGGCGTCGCCCTGGACGCCTGCGGCCTGTGGTGGACCCACCGCATGGCCACCCGAGCAGCCGACTCCTGAGCCCGACACAGTGAGGACGTAGATGCTGGAGCTCCTCGCCGCCTGCTGCGCCGCCTCAGCCGCCTGGCTGTGGACCGCACCAACGACCACCACCCAACGCCTGGCCACCCTCCTCCCCGAACCCGCCAATCCCCACCAAGCCCACCCGCCCCCGGACGAGCCCCCAACCCCTTCCTGGCTGACCCCCACCCTCCCCAAACGCCCCCTGACCGGCCGCACCCTCACCTCCGCCGCCTGCCTGGGTCTGCTCACAGCCCTGCTGGTCGGCGGCATCCCAGGCATCCTGACGGCAGCGCTCGTCACCCCGGTGGCCGCCGCCGTACTCCACCGAAAGGAACCCCCAGAGCTCCAACGAGACCGCCACCGCATAGCCATCGACCTGCCGTTCGCGGCCGACCTCATGGCGTCGTGCCTGCTCGCGGGTCAACCGGTCAGCGCCGCCACGGAGATCGCCGCCACCGCGATAGGCGGCCCACTGGGAGACCGCCTGACCTGGGTGAGCGTTCAGCTGCGCCTCGGCGCAGACCCCGAACCCACCTGGGCCTTCCTCGCCCGCGATCCGGCCACGGCGCAACTCTCCAGGGCGATGAGCCGAGCCGCCCAGAGCGGCGCCCCGGTGGCCGACGTACTGACCCGCCTCGCCGACGACGCCCGCGAATCATCCCGAGCCGCCTCGGTGGCCGCGGCCCGCAGGGTCGGCGTCAAGGCAGTGGCGCCCCTGGGCCTCTGCTTCCTACCGGCCTTCGTCCTGCTGGGCATCATCCCCGTCGTAGCCGGCCTCGCGACCAGCATCGTCCTCCCCTGATGACCCAGCACACGACAACCACCGGCATCCCCACAGTCCGTCGCTCTTGCGCCACCCGGCGATGGGGCGGTCCGAAGCCGTGGCAGCGGGCATGAGCCAGGCGTGCAACGGGTGGCCCCGCCACGGTCGGCGTACATTCCGACCTGTTGGCCGGAGGTTTCGACGCCGGGACGGAAGGATCACTTCTCCAGCGCCTTGGCGGCCTTTCTCAACCGCTTCAACGACGCCGCTTCCATCTCGGCCGGAACCCGCCAGATGTCCGTACCACCCATGAGGGCGTAGACGCGCACCCGTACGAGCGGCGCTCCCGTGCGCGGCGGCTGGCGGCTGCCCCGCTGGTCGTGCCCGCCCATCAGCGAGAACCCGGTGACCTCCAGGTCGATGCTGTCCGGCACGTAGATGTCGAAGCCTCCCATGACGGCGATGGCGGTCAACGTGACCTCTTCGCCTTCGATCTCCGCGCCGCGCAGGTCGATGTCGCCGCTGCCCATCAGGGACAGCGCCGTGACGCGGCGTCCCGCTCGCCATCGGCCCACCTTGGCGAAGCTGCCCATCACGGATACGAGCCACCGCGTCGCCTTCCTGCGCGCCGGCGGCTGGTCGGTGCCGGTCGGCAGATCGCGGGTGAGCGTCTGCAGTTCGCCCATGGTCCTGGCGGAGTGGGCGTGCTCGATGCGTTCTTCCAGCTCCGCCAGCGTCAAACGACCCTGCGCGGCCTGCTCGCTCAACAGGTCGATAACCGAATCACGCTCGGCATCAGAAGCCCTGACCGAAAGATGCGAGTCATCTGACATCGGGCGCTTCCTTCCGTCGCCAAGGCCGGGCCGCCTTTTGAGCTTAACTTCCCGCGTATCTCCACGCCTTGGCCAACGGACTACGGACCACTCAAATCGCCCTAACCGTCCCGCTGGAGCTCCCTGTCGGCCCAGTTACACGCCGGGCGCGCGATATCCACAGCCCGGGACAACCGAATCTCCGGCAATCCCCAGAACGCCATTCGGCCCGCAATCGCAGGCCCCTCCTGAGCGACGCTTGCACCCGGCAACGCCGGTCCCACCTCACTCCGGCACCGAGCACCTGGAGGCAAAATGCGCGTCCCCACTCCCGACGAGACCCCAGAGACCGCCCCCATCACCACCACTGACCACAGCAACTCCGGATGGTGGGCCAGCCGCTGGTCCCGCTGCACCGGCCCTCTACGAGACCGGGGCATGTCCACGGCCGAGTACGCCGTCGGCACGATCGCCGCCTGCGCGTTCGCCGCACTCTTGTTCAAGGTGGTCAGCAGCCCCGAAGTGCAAGAAATGCTCTCCAAGCTCATAGACCAGGCGCTCAACACCAACGGATGACCAGGTCCGCCTCCAACCGTGGGAGCCGGTCAGCATCGCGCGGCTCGGTCACCGCCGAGACCGCCGCGATGCTGCCGGCCCTCATGATCGTCCTGGCCGCCGCACTGTGGGCCATCCACGCGGTCACCGTCCACCTGGAGTGCGTCGACGCCGCCCGTACGGCAGCCAGGGCCGCTGCCCGAGGCGAGCCACTCGACCAGGTACGCGCCCTCGTCCACTCGGCTGTCCGCCCCTCAGCCCTCGTAGACATAACGCGCAACGCAGACCAGACCTCCGTGAAGATCTCGGTGGACGTACGCCCCCCGTGGGGCCCCGCCCTCCCGGCGGTCCCCGTAACGGCATCAGCCACAGCCGCCACAGAACCCTGACCCTCGCCCCATCGCCCCAGCAGGGAGGAAGGACGACATGCCCGCCCAACGCGCCGACCGAGGCTCAGCCACGCTCTGGGGTGTGGCCCTCATGGCCCTCCTGATGGCCGTGGCCACCGCCTTCGCCATAGTGGGCGCCGCCCGCGTTGCCCGCCACCGCGTCAACGCCGCCGCCGACCTGAGCGCCCTGGCGGCGGCCAAGCTCGCCCTGATCGACCCCGAATCCGCCTGCACCCACGCCGAGACGGTGGCCTCCCAGAACGGCGTCCACCTGGCGAACTGCACGATCACCGGCCAGGTGGCGGACGTCTGGACCTCACTCCAGATCACGCTCCCCGCCCTCGGCCCCCGCACCCTCACCGGCAGAGCCAGAGCAGGCCCCGCCCCATGAATCCGTCGCTTACGCGCCCCCGCGTCCTTAGAGCCTTATCCGGCGCTGCCAGAGCGTGCGGGCTTCGGCCAGGTATTTCGGCCTAGCGATTTGGCTATTTCTGCGCCCCAAAATCTCTCGAATTATGGAAGATCGCAAAAGTCGTCCGGTTCAGGTGTTTGTTATATCCAGCGCTTCATGCGGCCTATTCACTGCTCCCCAACACCGCCCGTTGGAGCGTGGCGGAGCGGGCTCTTGGTAACTCATAGTCACACGATGACGGGAGGCCGCGGAGCTTATCGTTCAAGGGACGATTAAGCCGCTACGCGCCTCGCCCGCAATACGTACTCCGAGTCAGGAACTGAGGAGGGTGCCGAGGAGGCGGAGGGCGCCGCGTTTGTCCAAGGGGTCGTTGCCGTTGCCGCACTTGGGGGATTGGATGCACGACGGGCAGCCGCGTTCGCATTCGCAGGAGGCGATGGCTTCACGGGTGGCAGTGAGCCAATCGGTGGCGCGGGCGAAACCGCGTTCGGCGAAACCGGCGCCGCCCTCGTGCCCGTCGTACACGAACACGGTGAGCAGGCCGGTGTCGGCGTGCAGTTCGGTGGAGACGCCGCCGATGTCCCAGCGGTCGCAGGTGGCGAAGAGGGGGAGGAGGCCGATGGCGGCGTGTTCGGCGGCATGGGCGGCGCCGCCCAGGTCGAAGCCGTCCTCGGCCAGGGTGGTCACCACGGAGGCGGGAAGCGTCCACCAGACCGCGCGGGTGCGCAGCGTGCGCGGCGGCAGGTCGAGGGGCTCGTCGCCGAGCATCTCGCCGGATTGGAGGCGGCGCTTGAGATAGGAGACGACCTGCCGGGTCACCTCCACGTCGCCGAAGTGAAGGGTGCCGGGCCCGAGTGGCTGGGAGCGCAGCGTGGCGAGGATGGAGATGTCCGTAATGTCGCGGGCGAACGTGGAGTAGTCAGGTTCGGAGCGCGAGACCAGCGCCACGCCGGCTTCCAGGTCCAGGAGCTCCACCAGGTACGTCTCGCCCTGGTGGAGATAGATGGCGCCGGTGTGGACGGTGGTGTGCGAGGACGGCTCGTCCACGCTGCCCAGCAGGCGGCCGGTCGACGACTCCACCACGTGGATCGGCGCACCGCCGCCGCCCCGGATGTCGGCCAGGTCGGTGGCGCGCTCGCGCTTGGTCCAGAACCATCCGGCGGGCCGGCGGCGCAGCAGCCCGTCGGAGACCAGGGTGTCGAGGACGTCCGCCGTGGTGTCGCCGAACAGCGATAGGTCGTCGTCCGTGAGCGGGATCTCGGCGGCGGCCGCGCACAGGTGAGGGCCGAGGACGTACGGGTTGCCAGGGTCCAGCACGATCGCCTCGACGGGCTGGCCGAACAGGGCTTGGGGGTGGTGGACGAGGTAGGTGTCGAGGGGGTCGTCGCGCGCGATGAGCACGGCGAGCGCGTCTCTGCCGTCGCGCCCGGCCCGGCCCGCCTGCTGCCACAGGGAAGCCCGGGTGCCCGGCCACCCGGCGATCAGCACCGCGTCCAGGCCGGACACGTCCACGCCCAGCTCCAGGGCGTTCGTGGTGGCCAGGCCCATGAGGGTCCCGGAGCGCAGGGCCTTCTCCAGGAGCCTGCGGTCCTCGGCCAGGTATCCCGCCCGGTACGCGGCGACCTTCTCGGGAAGAGCGGCCCAGTCGGTGGTCTCGGGAAGCGCCCAAGACAACGTGTCCGAAGGCGCCGCTACCCGGTCCGGATTCGGGGATCGGTCCTGGTGTCCGTCCTGCTCCTGGTTTCGATTTTTGTCCCGGTCCCGGTATCCGTCCTGGTCCCGGGCCTGGTCCGCGTCCTGGTCCCGGCACGCCGGCGCGTATCCGTCCGGAGCTTGGTCCGCGTGCTGGCCCTCGTGGGCGCTGGCGCCGGGTCCTGGCCGCTCCTCGGGCCTGGCGTTGAACTCACGGCTGGTGTCGTGGCTCTGGTCGAGGTCGGGAGTAGAGGTGGCGCTCTGGCCCGGGGTGGCGCTGAAGCCAGGGGAGGGGTCGGGGCCTCGGTCGGGGGCGGGAGCGGGGGTGGGGTCGTTGGCGGGGGTGGGCTCACGTCCGGTGTGGGCGGCGGTGTTAGGGGTGCCGGGGCTGGTGGCGAGGTGGGGGTGGGTGGCGGAGAGGGAGAAGGCTACGTCGGCGAGTTTGGCGCGGGCCGTGAGGGCGACCGTTTCGGCGCCGCGTCGCGAACGGACGAAGGCGAGGGTGCGGACGTCGGCGAGGACCAGGTCCGCCAGCAGGTCCGCGGCCTCGGCCGTGGCGGTGCGGCGGACGGGGGCGCCGCCCTCGCCGCGCAGCTCCGTCAGGGGCGGCTCCCACAGCGCGATGGTGGTCGCGCCCTTGGGCGAGCCGTCCTCGGTCACCTCGGCCATGTCGAGCCCCGTGAGCCGCTTGGCGAACGTTCCGGGCTCGCTGGCCGTCGCCGAGGCGAGCAGGAACGCCGGGCGGCTACCGTAGCGGGCCGCGATGCGGCGCAGGCGGCGCAGGATCTGCGCGACGTGGGAGCCGAACACGCCCCTGTAGCCGTGGCACTCGTCGACGACCACGAGCCGCAGCCGCCGGAAGAACGACGACCACTGCGCATGCCGGGGCAGGATGCTCCGGTGCAGCATGTCGGGATTGGTCAGGACGTAGTTGGCGTGCTTGCGCACCCACGTACGTTCCTCGAACGGCGTGTCGCCGTCGAAGCAGGCCGCGCGCACCTGGGTGATGCGCAGGTCGCGGAGACTGCGGAGCTGGTCGGCGGCCAGCGCCTTGGTCGGCGTGAGATAGAGGACGGTGCCGCCGTCGAGACATGAGGCGACCGCCGGGGTGAGGTACGCGAGCGACTTCCCGGACGCTGTTCCTGTGGAGATGATCACGTTTAGGCCACGGTGAGCCAGGTCGGCTGCTTCGTACTGATGTGACCAGAGCCCCGCCACGCCCCGGTTCGCCAAGCGCGTAACCAGGACTTCCGGCGCCCATTTCGGCCATCCCACTTGACCCGCTTGACGTGCTGGAACATGCTCCACATGGGTGACACGCTCATGACGTGCGGGAACTCCGAGCAGGTGTTGGAGGAGTGGACCCGTTCGGTGTGGGGAGGAAGCGGAGGAAGTCACTGTTTCCAGTCTGCGTCCGTGGGCAAAGTCGCCGGGAATCGTGATTTCGTATAGACACAAGCCAGACGCGTGGTTGAATGCCGCGCGTCAGGGTCCGACAGTCGGGAGCCCCGCTCCAGACTGCCAGGCCCGCAAGAGTACTTTCGCAGGCGAGGCGCTGGAGGATCTGTGGATCTGAAGTTGGATCACCACAACGAGGACCGACTCACCATCGTCGAGGTCGAGGGTGAGATCGATGTCTACACGGCGCCGAGATTGCGTGAGCTTCTCATCGACCTGGTGAACAAGGGCAACTTCCACCTTCTCGTCAACATGGAGAAGGTCGACTTCCTCGACTCGACCGGTCTTGGCGTCCTGGTCGGCGGGCTCAAGCGAGTCCGCGCCCACGACGGCTCCCTTGAGCTGGTGTGCACCCAGGAGCGCATCCTCAAGATCTTCCGGATCACCGGTCTGACCAAGGTCTTCGGGATCTACGCTTCGGTCGACGAGGCCAAGGAAGCTCACGGCAAAGACAAGTAGATGGCCACTGTCGAGCTGACGTTCAGCGCTCTTCCCGCGCATGTGCGGACCGCCCGGCTGGTCGCGACCGCGATAGCCCGGCGCACCGGCGTGGAGGAGTCCCTGCTGGACGAAGTCAGGCTCGCCGTGGGTGAGGCGTGTTCCCGGGCGGTCGAGGCGCATCGCGTCCACTGCCCGGGCGAGCCCATCCGCATCGAGCTCCGAGACGATTCCGGGCGTTTCGAGGTCACGGTCAGCGACCAGGCGCCCAGCGACGAGATCAAACAGGAACAACCCCTCGATCTGGGCATGCTCTCCGACTCGTTCATGTCCGGCTTCGGCATCGCGGTCATCGCGGGCCTGGCGGACGACGTCGAGGTCTTCCCCAGCCCCAAGGGCATGCGCATCCGCATGAGCTGGCCCGCCGTGGCCAACGGCCGAACCGGCTGACCACCCACCCCCTCCCGCGCACCCCCAACGCGAGGGAGGGGCAGGGCGTTCATCGATTCCAGCCCGGCCCCCATGTCTGCCGGGATCGCATCGCCGTGCTTGCCGGCCTCCCGTGGCACTTGAGGCCGTCCTTCGGCCCTCTCCCGCGTGGGGATGGGCGGGGTGCTCTCCCGCGCCCTCCGCCCTCCGCCCGGCCTGAGCGGCGTACGGTCCCGCCTGTGATGTACGGCGCGATGTACGGGGTATCGGAGCCAGGCAGGCGGTGCGTGGGCGTCCGATGCCTCGACCCTCCGCCTCCGGCCCTCCGGCCCTCCGACCCTCCGACCCTCCGACCCTCCGACCCTCCGGCCCCCGGCCCCCGGCCCCGGCCCCCGGCCCCCGGCCCCGGCCCCGGCCCCCGGCCCCGGCCCTTGGCCCGAAGCCACCGGCCCTCCTGCTCCCGCCCTCCTGCCCGCGCCCTGCCGTGGGCTGTGCAGGAGCGTCGGTACGGGTGCCATGCGGTCGGGGCCGCCGCGAACCGCAGGGGAGAGGCGAAGGCGGGCTCCGTGCCGATCCGGCGAAGGCGGTGAACGGGGACGGGCGCAGGAGGCTGCCGCAAGGGCGTGACACCTGCGAAGCGAGTGAACGGGCGTTGTGGCTAGCCCGCCGCCCGGACTGGGCAGCCGGTGGGGTGGCCACGCGAGGTGGCTGGCGGGGTCGGCCTGCGAGACGGCCGGGGGTGGCCATGCGAGGTGGCTGGCGGGGTCGGCCTGCGAGACGGCCGGTGGAGTGGCCACGCGAGGTGGCGGCGGGGTCAGCTTGTGGGACGGCCGGTGGGGGGCCAAGCGAGACGGCCGATGGGTTCGGCGTGCGAGGTGGCCGGCGGGGTCATCAGCCGAGGGCTTGGGCGATCGGTGGGGGTGCTGGGGGATGGTGCGGAGCCCTTGGGGTTGATGTGGGAGGGTTTGGGGGGCCAGGGCCGCTCGGTGAGAGCTCGGTGTCTGGTCTTCGCCGGCTCGACGGGGCGTCGGGGGCGCTGTAGGGCCGTCACAAGCGTCCGTGCGGCCGGTTGAGGGCAGTTGCGCGGTCCGGGGGCGGTGCGTGCACGTACGAGCTTCTGGGGGCCTTCGGGCGAACCTGGAGCTGCTACCGCCAGTGCACCCGCCTCTGACCGGTGGCCGATGAGCGGCGCGGGGCTGCGACGTGGCTCGGGCCCGGCAATGGGGAAGATCGGCGAAACGCCCGGGCGGCATTTTCGGTCAGCACTTTTCTCGCAGTAGTCACGCCCGTAAAGTGCCGGAAATATCATCTTCTACTTCGCGAATCGCCGTCCTGTCTGGGGCTTACTGGACAGGCGCGCAAATGCCCGCCCTCAGAGCCTTCATATCTGCGAATCCCCTGCGTAGACTCCCGGCACCGGCCAAGGTGATCCGGCGCACACTGCGGATTCAACCGGAAGCGGCACCCACAACCCGGATGGTGCCGCACCGCCCGCCGATATTGCAGCACCGCCCGGGCAGGACGACCGGTCTTGCCGAGGAGAACGATGTCAAGCCATCTGCTGGCACTGGAGCCAGCGTCCAATCTGGCCCTGAGTTCGAGCAATCTCACCATTGTGATCGTGGTCGCCGCGGTCGCGCTGATCGCGCTAGCCGTCGCCGGCGGTCTGGTGCGCGAGGTGCTGGCCGCTGACCAGGGCACGGAGCGCATGCAGAACATCGCCCGTGCCGTGCAGGAAGGGGCAGCCGCATATCTGACGCGGCAGTTCCGTACGCTGGCGATCTTCGTCGTCGTGATCCCCTTCCTGTTGCTGCTGCTTCCGGGCGAGACCGACGTACGTGTCGGCCGCTCGATCTTCTTCGTGGTCGGGGCGGTTTTCTCCGCGCTGACCGGGTTCATGGGCATGTGGCTGGCCGTGCGCGGCAACGTGCGCGTCGCCGCGGCCGCCCGCGAATCGGGCGAGAAGCGCGCGATGCGCATCGCGTTCCGCACCGGCGGCGTGGCCGGCATGTTCACGGTGGGCCTCGGCCTGCTGGGCGCGGCCGTCGTCGTCTTCTTCTACCAGGGCAACGCGCCGGGCGTGCTCGAAGGCTTCGGCTTCGGCGCCGCGCTGCTCGCGATGTTCATGCGTGTCGGCGGCGGCATCTTCACCAAGGCCGCCGACGTGGGCGCCGACCTGGTCGGCAAGGTCGAGCAGGGCATCCCTGAGGACGACCCGCGCAACGCCGCGACCATCGCCGACAACGTGGGCGACAACGTCGGCGACTGCGCCGGCATGGCGGCCGACCTGTTCGAGTCCTACGCCGTCATGCTCGTCGCGAGCCTCATCCTGGGCCGGGTGGCCTTCGGCGAGGAAGGGCTGATCTTCCCGCTGATCGTCCCGATGATCGGCGTGCTCACCGCGATCATCGGCATCTTCGTCACCCGCATGCGCGACCGCGACCGCAACGGCATGGCCGCGATCAACCGCAGCTTCTTCATCTCCGCGGCGATCTCGGCGGTGCTGGTCGCCGCCGCCGCGTTCTGGTACCTGCCCAGCAGCTTCAGCGGCCTGAGCGGCGCGCAGGTGCAGTCCGACGCCGACCCGCGGATCATCGCCATCGGCGCGGTGCTCATCGGACTGGTCCTGGCCAGCGCCATCCAGCTGCTCACCGGCTACTTCACCGAGACCAACCGCCGCCCGGTGCGCGAGATCGGCGAGAGCTCGGCGACCGGCCCGGCGACCGTCATCCTGGCCGGCATCAGCGTCGGCCTGGAGTCGGCCGTCTACTCGGCGCTGATCATCGGCGGCGCGGTCTACGGCGCGTTCCTGCTCGGGTTCGGCAACGTGACGGTCGCGCTGTTCGCCGTCGCGCTCGCCGGCACCGGGCTGCTGACCACCGTCGGCGTCATCGTCTCCATGGACACCTTCGGCCCGGTCTCCGACAACGCGCAGGGCATCGCCGAGATGTCCGGCGACGTCGAGGGCGAGGGCGCCCGCGTCCTCACCAGCCTCGACGCGGTCGGCAACACCACCAAGGCCATCACCAAGGGCATCGCGATCGCCACGGCGGTGCTCGCGGCCACCGCGCTGTTCGGGGCGTTCCGGACGGCAGTGGAGAGCGAGCTGCCGCAGGGCGCCGTGTTCAACCTGGGCATCGACGCGCCGAACGTGCTGGTGGGCCTCATCATCGGCGCCGCGGTGGTGTTCCTGTTCTCCGGACTGGCGATCTCGGCCGTCGGCCGCGCCGCGATGCGCGTGGTCTTCGAGGTACGCGACCAGTTCCGCAACAACCCGGGCATCATGGACGGCAGCGTGAAGCCCGAGTACGGGCGCGTCGTCGACATCTGCACCCGCGACTCGCTGCGCGAGCTGGCCACGCCCGGCCTGCTGGCGGTCATGACGCCGATCGCGGTCGGCTTCGCGATGGGTTACGCGCCGCTGGGCGCGTTCCTCGCCGGGGCCATCGCGTGCGGCACGCTCATGGCGGTGTTCCTGTCCAACTCGGGCGGCGCCTGGGACAACGCCAAGAAGCTCGTCGAGGACGGTCACCACGGCGGCAAGGGGTCCGAGGCCCACGCGGCCACGGTCATCGGCGACACCGTCGGCGACCCGTTCAAGGACACCGCCGGTCCGGCCATCAACCCGCTGATCAAGGTGATGAACCTGGTGGCGCTCCTGGTCGCGCCGGCCGTGGTGCTGTACGCGGACAACGCGATGCTGCGCATCGGGATGACCGTGGTGGCCGTGGGCGTGGTGGTCGTGGCCATCATCGTCTCCAAGCGCCGCTCGGTGAACGCCGAGCCGGCCAACAACGACAACCACCGCGAGCAGGAGCCCGTGGCCTCCTGACCCGCCCGCGAACGCCCGCTCCCGAGCCTGGGGGCGGGCGTTCGCAGTGCCTGCCCCGGTGAGCACTCCCCGTAGCCTCCCGACCGGCCTGTGAGCGCCCCGCCCCGTAGCCTCCCGACCGGCCCCGCCCCCTCCTGACCCGTCCGCGATCCCCCCGGGCGTTACGGTGCGGCCGTGGTCATCCGGGAGGGGTGTTCGCCGGGCGGGCGGCCCCGGTGGGAAACTGGGCGGATGGACGAGAAGCCGCCCAACGGCGGGAAGACGCTGGCCATCATCCTGCTCGCGATGCTGGCGATCCTGGCGGTGCTCGTAGGGCTGGCCGTGTGGGCGTCGAGATGACGGGGCCGCGTACGTTGATCGTGCTGCGGCACGCCAAGGCCGCCCAGGACGCCGGCGTCCCGGACCGGGAGCGGCCGCTGACGGAGCGGGGCGAGCGTGACGCGGTGCGGGCGGGGGCGGAGATCAGGGCGCTGGGCCTGGAGCCCGACCTGGTGATCTGCTCGCCGAGCCGGCGCACCACGCGCACCGCAGAGCTGGCCTTCCCGGGCGTCGAGGTCGACTACCAGCGGGACGTCTACGGCGCCTGGCCGGAGGAGCTGCTGGAGATCGTGCGCAGGGCGGATCCGGAGCGCCGGACGGTGGTGCTGTGCGGGCACAATCCGGGCGCCCTGGATCTGGCGATGCAGCTCACGGGCGGCGATTTCGGCTTCCGGCCGGGGGCGTTCGCGGTGATGGAGGTGGAGTCGGCGTGGGCGGAGCTGTGGCCGGGCGGCGGCCGCCTGGTCACGCTGTGGGACCCCAAGGAGCCGTGAGCAGCGCGTCCTCGGCGTCGGCGGCCTCGACCTCGTCCCGGGAGATGCCGAGCAGGTAGAGGATGGAGTCGAGGTAGGGCGTGTTGACGGCGGTGTCGGCGGCCTGCCGGACGACGGGTTTGGCGTTGAAGGCGACGCCGAGCCCGGCGGTGGCGATCATGTCGAGGTCGTTGGCGCCGTCGCCGATGGCGACGGTCTGGCTGATGGGCAGCCCGGCCTCCTTGGCGAACCGCTCCAGGGCCCTGGCCTTGCCGGGGCGGTCGACGATCTCGCCGACGACGCGGCCGGTGAGCTTGCCGTCGACGACTTCGAGCACGTTGGCGGCGGAGTAGTCGATGCCGAGGTCGTCGACGAGCGCGTCGGTGATCTGGGTGAAGCCGCCGCTGACGATGGCGAAGCGGTAGTCGAGCCGCTTGAGGGTGCGGACGAGGGTACGGGCGCCGGGGGTGAGCACGACTTCCTTGCGCACCTGCTCGAACACCTCGGCGGGCAGCCCTTCGAGGAGGGCGACGCGGCGGCGCAGCGATTCGGCGAAGTCGAGTTCGCCGCGCATGGCCTCCTCGGTGACGCGGGCGACCTCGTCGAGGCAGCCGGCGTGGGCGGCGAGCAGCTCGATGACCTCGCCCTGGATGAGGGTGGAGTCGACGTCCATGACGATGAGCCGCTTGGCCCGCCGGGACAGCCCGGTGCGCTGCACGGCGACGTCAACCTGCTGGAGGGCGGCCTCGGCGGCGAGCTCGATGCGCAGGGCGTCGGGGTTGGCGCCGGAGACGGACAGCTCGATGCAGGTGACGGGCCACTGGGCAAGGCGTTCGATGCGGTCGATGTTGGCGCCGGCGGCGGCGATGCGCCCGGCGATGCCGGCGATGGCGGCGGGCTGGAGGGTGGGGCCGAGGACGCTGACCGACAGCCGGCCGCGGCGGCGCTGTTCCTTGGCCGTGGAGCCGGTGGAGAGCTCGACCTCCATGCCGAGGTCCTCGGCGATCTGCTCGACGGCGGTCCACATGGCGCCGAGCGTGGTGCCGGTGCCGGTGGAGGGGCCGCCGGCGTAGGCGACGAGCACGCCGAGGGTGAGCCTGCCGCGGATGACGACCTGCTCGATGTCGGCCACGGTCACCGGAAAACCAGACAGGACGGAGAAAAGTCTCGAAGTAACGCCCGGGCGGTCAGGGCCGGTAAATGTGATCAGGAGGGTGCGCTGGTCCACATTCAGCCACGGTACTGCGCCCGTTCGTGTGCTCGCGTACCAGGTGCCCTCCTATGCCGAGAGGATCAGGTGGGTGTCGCCGAACTCGTGCCACAGGTACCGCTCCCGTATCGCCGCCTCGTAGGCCCGCCTGAGCGGCTCCTCGCCGGCGATGGCGGTGAGCATCTGCAGGTGGCTGGAGCGCGGCTCGTGCAGGCCGGTGATCAGCCCGGTGACCGCGCGGACGCCGTCGTCGGGCGTGACGACGCGGGTGGTCCAGCCGGTCGAGGCCGACACCCGCCCGTCGGCGCCCGCGGCGGTCTCCAGCGCGCGCACCACGGTCGTGCCCGCCGCCACCACCCGGCCGCCGCTCCGCCTGGCCAGGTTGACCAGCCGGGCGGTGGACTCGGGCACCTCGTAGCGCTCGGCGTACGGGGGCTCGTCCTTCTCGGGTGAGGCCACGCCGGTGTGCAGGGTGATGGGCGCGATGCCGATGCCGCCGGCCACCAGCGCGGTCACCAGCTCGGCGGAGAACGGCCGCCCGGCGCTGGGCATCTCGGCGCTGCCCGGCACGGTCGCGAACACGGTCTGGTAGGCGTCCAGCGGCCAGTCGCGCTCCACGTACGAGTAGCGGATGGGGGCGCCGTGCTCGCGCAGGTAGGCGGGCACGTCGCGGTCGAGGGAGGCCCGCCACAGGCGCGGCGTCTCCCGGCCGAGCAGCCGCAGCGTGGCGCGTCCCGGCAGCGGCAGCCACTCGCCTGCCTCGCCGCCCAGGTACGGCTCCGACGCGGTGGACGTACGGCGGCGCAGCTCGACCAGCCAGGTGCCGTCGTCGCGGGCGGTGGAGAAGTGCACCGCGAGCCGGTCCAGCCGGACGGCGGCCGGCAGGGTCGCGGAGTTGTTGACCACGATCAGGTCGCCGGGAGAGAGCAGGCCGGGCAGGTCGGTGAAGCGCCGGTGCAGGGGCTCGCCCGCGCCGGGGGAGACCAGCAGCCGCACCCCGTCCCTGGTCAGCCCGCGCGCCTCGGGCGGCTCGTGGGCGGACAGCGCGGGCGGGAGCGCGAAGTCGAGTGCCGTGCTCATTGCAGGCTCACCCTGCCGCTCGCGGGCCGGGTCCTGATCAGGTCGTGCAGCGTGGCGGCGACCTTGGCGGGGTCGCCCGCGGCGGCGGCCTCGTCGGCGCCCACGGCGTCGGCCAGCATGCGGGTGTTCATCTCGCCGGGGTCGACCCACCAGACGGCCAGGCCGGGCTCCTCGGCGGCGAGCACGTTGGAGAGCTGGTCGAGCGCGGCCTTCGTGGCGCCGTAGCCGCCCCAGCCCGGGTAGGCGCCGGTGGCGGCGTCGGAGGAGACGTTCACGACGGCGCCGCGCCGGGCGCGCAGCGCGGGCAGCGTGGCCTGGACGAGCGCCAGGGGCGCGGTCACGTTCGTCTCCAGCAGCTCCCTGAACTCGGCCAGCGGATACGCGGCCAGCGGCGGCAGCGGGGTCGCGCCGAGCCCGCTGGCGTTGTTCACCAGCAGGTCCAGCTCGGGTACGGCCGCCGCGAGGCGGGCGACGTGGGCGGGATCGCGCACGTCGCCGGGCAGCGCGGTGGCGCCCAGCTCGGCGGCGGCCCGGTCGAGGTCGGCCGCTCCTCTGGCGGTGAGCACGAGGTTCCAGCCGGCGCCCGCCAGGGACCTGGCCAGGGCGAGGCCGAGACCGCGGGAGGCGCCGGTGATGAGTGCGGTGTTCGTCATGACTCGACGGTAGGAACCGGCGGACGCGGGCACATCGGTCGCTGGCCCCGCCCGCGGCTGGGCACTTCGTCCTAGGACCTTAGAGTGGACCGCGTGACGGCGGACCGAGACGAGATCCTGCAGGCGGTGAGCTCCGCCGTGCTCGCGGTCACCCGGCACCTGTCGGTGCGGGAGGTGCTGCAGGTCATCGTGCGCTCGGCGCAGCGGCTGCTGGACGCCCGCTACGCGGCTCTCGGCGTGCCCGATGACGACGGCTCGTTCGCCGAGTTCGTCGCCGAGGGCATCACCGACAAGCAGTGGGACGCGATCGGCCCGCTGCCCCGCCAGCATGGCATGCTCGGCGCGATGCTCCGCGACGGGGTCCCGGTCCGGCTGCCCGACCTGCGCGAGGACGAGCGGTTCGAATACTGGCCGAAGGCGCATCCGGTGATGAAGGACTTCCTCGGGGTCCCCATCCTCGACGGCCGCCAGACGCTCGGCATCATCTTCCTGGCCAACAAGCGCACGCCCGGCGGTTTCACCCAGGCCGACCAGGAGCTGCTGACGCTGTTCGCCGCGCACGCCGCCATCGCGCTGACCAACGCGCGGCTGTACGAGCGGGGCCGCGAGCTGGCCATGCTGGAGGAGCGCAACCGGATGGCGCGCGAGCTGCACGACGCCGTCACGCAGAAGCTGTTCTCGCTCCGGCTCACCGCGCAGGCCGCCGCCGCGCTGGTGGAGAGCGCGCCGGACAAGGCCGCCGCCGAGCTGGAGCGGGTGCAGCGGCTGGCCGGCGAGGCGCTGGCGGAGCTGCGCGCGGTGATCGTGGAGCTGCGCCCGGCGGAGCTCGACCGGCACGGGCTGTCGGAGACGCTGCGCAAGCACGTGCGCATGCTCGACCGGCTGCACCCGGCCTCGGTCAGCTACGAGTGCGCCGAGGTGCCGCCGCTGGGCTCGGAGTCGGAGGTGGTGGTGCTGCGGGTGGCGCAGGAGGCGCTGCACAACGCGCTCAGGCACTCCGGCGCCTCCGAGGTGGCCGCCAAGCTGTCGCACGAGGGCGGCAGGCTGGTGCTGACCGTGCACGACAACGGCAGCGGTTTCGAGCACGGCGAGACCCGGGGGCTCGGCCTGGTGTCGATGCGTGACAGGGCCGAGTCGGTGGGCGGGCGGATGAGCGTCGAGTCCGCCCCTGGCCGTGGGACGACCGTACGCGTGGAGGTGGACGTGTGATCCGGGTGCTGATCGCCGACGACCATCCGGTGGTGCGGCAGGGCCTGCGCACCTTCCTCGACCTGCAGGACGACATCACGGTGGTGGGCGAGGCGGCCGACGGGGAGCAGGCCGTCGCCCTGGTCGGCGAGCTCGCGCCCGACGTGCTGCTGCTCGACCTGAGGATGCCGGTGCTCGACGGCCTCGGCGCGCTCGGCAGGCTGACCGGCTCGGCGACCCGGGTACTGGTGCTGACCTCGGTGAGCGACCGGTCCGACGTGGGGCCGGCGATGCGCGCGGGCGCGTCGGGGTTCCTCTACAAGGACGTCGACCCGACCGCGCTCGTGCAGGCCGTGCGCGCCGTGCACGAGGGCCAGGTGCTGCTGGCGCCGGAGGCGGCGGAGGCGATGCTCAACGGCGGCGGCTCGGGCGTGCCCACGTCGGTGCCGCTGACCGAGCGCGAGCGGGAGGTGCTGGCGCTGATCGCGGCGGGCCGGTCCAACCGGGAGATCGCCCGCAGCCTGGCGGTCGCGGAGAAGACGGTCAAGACGCACGTGTCGAACGTGCTGATGAAGCTGGGGGTGCAGGACCGGACCCAGGCCGCGCTCTACGCGGTCCGGCACGGCCTGACCTGATCAGCGTCCCTGCTCGTTCCTGACCGGCTCGAAGATCGCGTGGTGCGCGGCCACGACGGCGCGGCGCACGGCGCGGTCCAGCTCGCGCAGGGCGGCCCCGGCGTCGGCGAGCTGGCCCGCGGTGAGCCCGCGCTCCTCGGCCAGCCGCAGCACCGCGCCGAGCCGCGTGGCGAGCGCCGACACGCGGTGGGCGCGCCCCGGATAGCCGGGGGCGAGCTCGCCGCCCTGCCCGACGTGTTCGGGGCGGCTCTGCGCGGGCCCGCCGACGGACGTGAGCGCCTGCGTGGCCGACCGCATGGCCTCCGACAGCTCCCGCTCCGCCTCGGCCACCGACGGCAGGTCCTGTCGGGCGGGCCCGGTTTCCTGTACGTCCAGCCGTACGCCGACATAGGACGACCCGCGCAGATCGAGCGACGGGACCAGGCCGAGACACCGGTCGGGCAGCACCGCGATGACGGCCTGCCCGGCGTCGACCGCGGCGGAGTTGAACGACGGCGGCCCGGACAGCCCGAGCGGGTCGCCGGGCGCCGGGAGCGCCAGGCGGAGCTCGGCGAGCCGGTCGGCACGCAGGTTTGCCAGGTAGCGGCGCAGCGGCACCTCGCCGGCGACGGTGGGCCCGCCGACGGCTTCGACGTGGTCGACGGCCTCGTCAAGACCGACATGACCGGCGAGCCAGGCGTTCCCCCAGGCGACGAGCGCGGCACAGACAGGCGATTCAGGGTGCACCGATCCACGATAAGCGCTCGCCCTGCAATAGGTTTGTCCCAAGGGTCACTCCTGGAGGAGGAACGGGGATGGGTGGTCAGGTGCTGCGGTTCCAGGATGTCGCCTACAGGCGCGACGGGGCGACCCTGCTACGCGGCATCGACTGGACGGTCGAGGAGGACGAACGCTGGGTCGTGCTCGGGCCGAACGGGGCGGGGAAGACGACGTTGCTGCAGGTGGCGGCCACGCTGCTGCATCCCAGCGACGGGGTGGCCGAGGTGCTGGGGGAGCGCATCGGCGTGGCCGACGTGTTCGACCTGCGCCCGCGCATCGGGCTGGCCAGCTCCGCGCTGGCCGAGCGCATCCCGCCGGACGAGAAGGTCATCGACCTGGTGCTCACCGCCTCCTACGCGCTGCTGGGGCGGTGGACGGAGGAGTACGACTCCAACGACGTCACGCGGGCCGTCGAGCTGATCGACATGATGGGCGCCGCCCACCTGATCCGGCGGCGGTTCGCCTCGTTGTCGGAGGGTGAGCGCAAGCGGGTGCAGATCGCCCGCGCGCTCATGCCCGACCCGGAGATGCTGCTGCTCGACGAGCCGGCGGCCGGGCTCGACGTGGGCGGGCGGGAGGACCTGGTGCGGCGGCTGTCGGTGCTCGCGGGCGACTACCGCTCGCCCGCGCTGGTGCTGGTGACGCATCACGTGGAGGAGATCCCGGCCGGGTTCACGCACGGGCTGCTGCTGCGTCACGGCTCGGTGGTGGCTCAGGGGCCGCTGGAGCACGTGATGACGGCCGACAACCTGTCGCAGACGTTCGGCGTGCCGCTCGCCCTCGACCGCAGCGCCCAGGGCCGCTGGTACGTCAGGCCGTACTAGCGCAGCGCCTCGACCGGCTCCAGCCGGGCCGCCCGCAGCGCCGGGTAGAGCCCGGCCAGCAGGCCGACCAGCGCGCCCGCGACCGGCGCGGCCAGGGCGAGGCGGACGTCGAGCAGCGGCGTCCAGCGCTGGACGGCCGACACGGCGACGACGGCGACGACGCCCACGCTGGTCCCGATCACCCCGCCGGCCAGCCCGACCAGCGTCGACTCCAGCAGGAACTGGCCGGCGACGTGCCTGCGGGCAGCGCCGAGCGCCCGGCGCAGCCCGATCTCGGGCACCCGTTCCATCACGGTGACGAGCGTGACGTTGGCGATGCCGACCGCGCCGACCACCAGCGACACCAGGCCGAGGATGAGGAACAGGCCGTTGAGGTCGTTCTGGACGCCGTCGCGGGCCCGCTCGGGGCTGGGCGGCTTGACGACCTGGAGCAGGGCGTGGTCGGCGGGGCTGAGCGCGAGCGGGGCCTGGCGGGCGACCAGGTCGGCGGCCCCGAGGTCGGTGGCGACCAGCACGCGGGTGACGTCGCGCAGCCCGAACTCGGCGCCGGCCGTGGGCGGCACGATGACGGCGCCGGTCAGGATGCGCTCCCGTTTCAGGTCGCCGACGACGCCGATGACGCTGTAGGGGCGGCCGCCGACGAAGATCGCGGGCTGTCCGTCCAGGCCGCCGATGCCGAGCATCCGCGCAGCCTGCTCGCCGAGCACGGCCACGCGGTCGCCGCGCCGCACGTGCCCGGCGTCGAAGAAGCGGCCCCGGACCATCCGGCCCCGGGCGGCCTGCGGCAGGCTCGGCGTGGCGGCCACGACGGCGAGCGACTGGCCGGTGATCCGGGTGGGGTCCACCAGGGCGTTGGCGGTCACCGTCAGGTTGGAGCTCTCCTCCGTCTGGGCGATCGCGGTGACGGCGGCGACGCCGCGCAGCCGGGTGAGCTCATCGGCGGCCTCCCAGGTGACCAGCGGGTCGTCGTCCCGCGGCACCTCGACGGTGAGCGCGGTCGCGCTCAGCTCGTCGAACCGGCCGACGATCTGGTTGCCCGCCGTGCCGGCGACGCCCAGCGTGACGACCAGCGTGGCGATGCCGATCACGGTGCCGAGCGTCGTCAGGGCCGAGCGCAGCGGGCGGGCCAGCACGCCGGCGAGGGCCTCCGTCCAGAGATCGCGCGGATCCACCCGTTCACTCCTCCGTCAGGATGCCGTCGGTGATGCGCACCCGCCGTCCGGCACGCGCGCTCACCTCGTCCTCGTGGGTGATGACCACGATCGTGTGCCCCTGCTCGCGCAGCTCGTCGAGCAGGTCGAGGACCAGGGCGGTGTTGCGGCTGTCGAGGTTGCCGGTGGGCTCGTCGCACAGCAGCAGCGAGGGCCGCCCCATGAGCGCGCGGGCGATGGCGGCGCGCTGTCTCTCGCCGCCCGACAGGCGTCCGGGCATGAACCCGGCGCGGTGCGTCATCCCCACCCGCTCCAGCGCCCGTTCGGCGCGCCGCCACCGGTTGCGCCGGTCGCCGCCGTACACCTCGGCCAGGGCCACGTTCTCCAGCACGGTCCGGTGCGGGAGCAGGTGGAACGCCTGGAACACGAAGCCGATCCGGCTGCCGCGCACCCGGGTCCGCGCGCCGTCCTTCAGCGTGGTCGTCTCGATCCCGTCCAGCCGGTACGACCCCGAGGTGGGCCGGTCGAGCAGGCCCAGCGTGTTGAGCAGCGTGGACTTGCCGGAGCCCGACGGGCCCACGACGGCCACGTAGTCGCCCTTCGCCACGCTCAGCGACACCCGGTGCAGCGCCCGCACGGGCGGGTCGGCGGGGAACTCCCGGCTGACGTCGGTGAGCCGGATGACCGGGTCATCCATCGCTGACCACCACCCGGTCGCCCTCCTTGAGCGCGGCCGCCCGTACCGGGGTGATCTGGACGGTTCCGTGCGCGGTGAGCCCGGTGCGCACCTCGACGTCCTGGGCGCGGTCGGGGGCGCTCTCCACGCGCACCCGCGCCCGGCCGTCGGCCGAGGTGACCACCGCCGTGACGGGGACGGTCAGCACCGCGCTCCTGGTCGAGCCCACGGAGATCTTCACGGTCACCGGCGCGCCCACGGCGGCGCGCAGGCCCTTCGCGGCGGCGGGCGTGATGAGGACGGGCACCGTGCCCACGCCGGGCTCGGCGTCCGCGGCCCTGTCCACCCGCGCGCCGGGGCCCTTGGCGGTCAGCCGCGCCCGGTACGTGCGGCCGTCGGACAGCTCGACCACCGCGGCCATGCCGGGCTTGAGCAGCCTGCCTTCGGCCTCGCCGACGGAGCCGGTGACCATGAACGCGGTGTTGGTGACGGTGGCCACCTCGTCCTCGACCCGTTCGCCGGCCCGCGCCTCGGCCTTGTGCAGCCGGGCGGGCAGTTTCGGGAGGAACACGATCTCGCCGGGCGGGACGCTGACCCCGTACGTCCTGCGGTACTCGGCCAGTGTGGCCCGCGCGCTCGCCACGTTCCGGCGCCCGTTGGCGATCTTCAGGCGCAGCGGCGAGGTCTCCTTGGCGCGCTTCAGCGCCTGGCCGGCGGTGAGCACGGCCTCCTCGGCGGTCCTGACGGCCTTGCGGAGCTCCGCCAGGCGCGCGTCCCTGGTGGTCGCGGCCTCCTCCAGGAAGAGGTCCACGGCCCGCTGCGCCGACTCCAGGTCCCGCTCGGCGTTGGCCGCCTTGAGCTCCAGCAGCCGCCTGTCGTCCTCGGGCTTGGCCGCGGCGAGCGCCTGGCGGGCGGCCAGCAGCTCCTCCTCGGCGGCGCGTACGGCCTGGTGCAGGGCGTCGAGCCTGCCCTCGTCCGCGGGGGTCGTCTCCGCCTGCTCTGCCTCGGCGAGCGCGCTCTCGGCCTCGGCCAGATCCTGGCGGGCGTGGTCGAGCGCGACCTTGAGCGGCCGCACCTCGCGGCCCGCCTCCAGCGCCTTGCGGTCGGTCAGCAGCGTCTCCTCGGCGGTCTGTACGGCCTGGCGGAGCTGGTCGAGCGTCTGCCGGGCGGTCAGGTCGGGTTCCTGGGCCCGGTAGCCCTTCCTGGCGTACCAGCGCCGGACGGCGGAGGCGGTGGCCGCGTCGAACACCCCGGTGGCCGCCGTGCCGTGGCCGAAGCGCCGCAGCGCCCGCTGGAGCTGCCTGACGTCGGCGCCCTCGGTGCCGGGGGCGATCGTCCGGTGCATCGGCACCCTGCCTTCGAGCGCGAACACCGGCCGGCCGTTGACCTCCATCAGGACCGCTCCCTCGGCGAGCCGGCCGGGACGCGGGGCGCGGGTGACGCGCTGCGCCTCTGCCGTGCCGCCGACCGCCCCGGCGAGCGTGACGGGCAGCGGCGAGCCGTACTCCAGGGTGCCGCTGACCGCGACGGTGCTGGTCAGCTTCTGCCGCCGCACCGGCGCGGTCACCAGCGACGGCGCGGGCGCCTGGCGGGCGGCGGCCTCGTCGGCGGGGGAGCGCAGCCGGGAGCCCACCGCCCAGCCGGCGCCCGCGATGACGAGCACGCCGGCCAGGACGCCGCCCAGCACCCGCCGGGGACGCCGGGTCACGACCGCTCCAGGGCGAACTCCTCCAGCATGCGGCGGTCGATCTCGGTCTTCCTCGGCTGGTAGGCCGCGTAGAAGTCCTTGCCGCACTCCAGGTCGTCCAGTGCCGCCTTGATCTCCTTGTCCAGGTGCGGCCTGGCCTGGTCGGCGGTCATCTCCGGGATGATGATCGCGTTCTCGTTCTTGGACCCGGCCATGCCCGGCTGCTGCTCGCGGCCGATCTCGGTCATCTCGTCCTGGAACCGGTCAGGCCCCCGCCGGGCCAGGGCCGAGGGCTTGGCCGAGGCGACCGCGTAGCCCTTGCCCTTGAGGCAGTCGCCCATGGCGGCGGCCAGGTCCACCAGGCCGGGGTCGCCGTCGATCTCGCGGGCCACGTTGCGCTTGACCGTCTGGGCGCCCTGCTTGAACAGGTCCATCTTGCTCTTCACGTCCTTGCCGAGGGCCTGCTTGGCCGCCTTGGAGTAGCAGGGGTCCAGGGCCGCGTAGTAGGCGCCGGTCTGGGTTTCCGACAGCGAGCTGACGATCTTGTCGTTGGGGTTCGAGGGCCCCGCGTCTCGGGGCATCGTGCCGGGGCCGTTCGGGTAGACGATGCTCGACCAGACGCCGAAGCCGTACTTGGCCCGGTGCGCCTTCGTGGCCTCGTAGTCGCCCGAGTCCCGCCTGCGTTCCTCGTCGGTCACCGTGGCGGCCGGGGGGACGTAGGGGACGTACTCGAAGCCCTTCTGCTTCATGCAGTCGGCCAGCACGGTCTGGAGCTGACGCTGACGGTCCTGGGACGACGGCTGGGCCGCCTCCGGCTGTGCGGTGGGCGTGCTTCCGCAGGCGGCGAGCGCCAGGGTCAGCAGGGCGGCGGCGGCGAGTCGTCGGTGCACGGTGAGCTCCTTGCGTTCGAGGGCATGGCGAACCGGGCGCGCGTCGCGGGAGCGACGCCGCCGGGGGGAGTGGAGGGGGTCAGAGCACGGCGTGACGGCGCCCGCGATGCGGCATCGCGGCGGCGACCAGGGTCAGCGTGAGGAGCACGATCCAGTGGACGGCGTCCTGGCGGGTCTGCGCGGCCAGGTTCTCGAAGAGGATCGCGAGGGCGGGCAGCAGGTAGGCGCCGGCGGCGATCGCCCACCGGTGGTCGCCCGTGAGCCGGCCCGCCCAGGCAGCCCCCGCGAGCAGGGCGGACTCCAGGGCCACCCGGGCCACGACGGGCATGGACCCGCCGCCCAGCCCGCCGCCCACGTCGAGCCAGGCGGGGTCCGCGCCCGCGAGCACCGGCGCCGCCGCCACCCAGGCCCACGACCTGGCGCGCACCGGCTCCCGCCGCAGTGCCAGGACCGCCAGCCCGGCGACCGCCACCAGGTACGAGACGGCCGGGGCGATCGGGCCGCCGGTGCCGTACAGCGCGGGGGCGTCCCAGAGCGGATCGGCGTAGACGGGCAGGATCGTGTGGTCCAGCACCGGACGGCCGTGGGTGATGCCCCAGACCTTGACCCCGGCGGCGGCGACGAGGGGGAGCGCGAGCAGCACCCGGCCGCGCAGCACGGCCAGGAAGGCGGCGGCAGAGATGCCCACCCACAGCGGGACGCGCCCCACGTACGGGACGAGCGTCGCGAGCTGGATGAGGGTGAGCACGGTGACGCCCAGGTGCAGCCCGTCCGGCCAGGCGCGTCCCCGGGCGGCCTGCGTGAGCCGGGTGCGGGCGCCGGCGACGAGCAGGGCGACCGCCTCCCGCGCCGGGGGCAGCCGGCGGCCCGGCTCGGTGCTCTCCAGCAGCACGTCCAGCAGCTCGCCGCCGTGGTCGGACCGGTAGTTGTGCGGGTAGGCGCGCAGCAGCAGCCGGTACTGGCGTTCCAGCGTCGTCATGCCAGGACCGTCCCGATGACGATCGAGGCCGCCTGGCGCAGGCGCAGGGCCTCGGCACGGAGCTGCGTGCCGCCTTCCTCGGTGAGCCGGAAGTAGCGGCGCCTGCGGCCGTCGACGGTCTCCTCCCGGTCCAGGACGACCAGGCCGCCGGCCGCCAGCCGGTCCAGCGCGCCGTAGAGCGTGCCCACGGGGAGCTTGACCCGGTGCTCGGAGAGCGCCAGGACCGTCTTGATGATCGCGTGCCCGTGCTTGGGGCCGTCGAGCAGCGCCGCGAGCACGAAGTACGCGGGCTCGCTGAGCCCACGTGATCCTTCAGCCATGACGCAGGACCATACTTCGGCTCGCGAAGTATGGTCAACCGGAATCGATCAAAACGGTCACGGAACGGCGAAACCAAATATCATCAACCGAGTCGCGCTATATCGGCTTCGGAGCGTCGCCATGACCACGCAGCAGCTCATCGTCGCCCTCGTCGTGGTCGCGGTGGTGGGCTTCGGTCTCGCCCGGACGATCCGCATCATCCCCCAGGCCACGGCCGCCGTCATCGAGCGCCTGGGCCGCTACCACCGCACGCTGACCCCGGGGCTCAACCTGGTGGTGCCGTTCATCGACCGCATCAAGGACCTGATCGACCTGCGCGAGCAGGTGGTCTCGTTCCCGCCGCAGCCGGTGATCACCTCCGACAACCTCGTCGTCTCCATCGACACCGTCATCTACTTCCAGGTCACCAACCCCAGGGCCGCCACGTACGAGATCGCCAACTTCCTCGTGGGCGTCGAGCAGCTGACCGTCACGACCCTGCGCAACGTCGTCGGCGGGATGGACCTGGAACGCACGCTCACCTCCCGCGAGGAGATCAACACCGAGCTGCGCGGCTCCCTCGACGAGGCCACCGGCAAGTGGGGCATCCGGGTCAACCGGGTCGAGCTCAAGGCCATCGACCCGCCCGCCTCCATCCAGGACTCGATGGAGAAGCAGATGCGGGCCGACCGGGACAAGCGCGCCGCCGTGCTCACCGCCGAAGGGCAGCGCCAGGCCGCCATCCTCGCCGCCGAGGGCGACAAGCAGGCGGCCGTCCTGCGGGCACGCGGCGACGCCGAGGCCGCCGTGCTGCGCGCCCAGGCCGAGGCCGAGGCGGAGGCGATGCGGGCCAAGGGGCAGGCGGACGCGATCGGCATGGTGTTCAAGGCCATCCACGAGGGCAACCCGGACCAGCACCTGCTCGCCTACCAGTACCTGCAGACCCTGCCGGAGATCGCCAAGGGCGACGCGAACAAGCTGTGGATCGTCCCCTCCGAGATGGGCAAGGTGCTGGAGGGCCTGGGCGGCCTGTTCTCCCCCCGCGACCCCGACAAGCCCGCCTGAGCCCCACCCTCGGGCGTTGTCCCAGGAAGGCGCCCCTCTAGGCTCTGGTGGCACCAACGGCCGGGTCTGGAGGGTCAGCGTGACAGTGTGGGAAGTGGTCGCCGTGTGGGCGGCCGGGGTGGCGGCCGGTGCGATCAACGCGGTCGTCGGGTCCGGGTCGCTGATCACGTTCCCCACGCTGGTGGCGGTCGGGATCGACCCGATCGTGGCGAACGTGTCCAACAACGTCGGGCTCGTCCCCGGCTCGTTCACCGGCGCCTACGGCTACCGTGCAGAGCTGCGTGGGCAGCGGGCCAGGCTGGCGCGGCTGGGCGTGGCGTCCGCCGTCGGCGCGGCGGCCGGCGGCGTGCTGCTGCTCTACCTGGACCCGGACGTGTTCAAGGTCGTCGTGCCGGTGCTCATCGGCCTGGCGTGCGTGCTGGTGGTGCTCCAGCCGAAGCTGAACGGCTGGCTGGCGGCCCGGCGCGAGCACGCGCACCCGCACGGCGGGATGGCGCTCTGGCTGGGCGTGCTGGGCGCGGGCATGTACGGCGGCTACTTCGGCGCGGCCCAGGGCGTGCTGCTGATCGGGCTGCTCGGCGCGTTCCTGGACGAGGGCCTGCAACGGGTGAACGCGGCCAAGAACGTGCTGTCGCTGATCGTGAACGGCACCGCCGCCGTCCTGTTCACGCTGATCGCCGAGGTCGACTGGTGGGCGGTGCTGGCGGTCGCGCTGGGCGCGATGCTGGGCGGCTTCCTGGGTGCCAAGGTGGGCCGCCGCATCCCGGCCCCGGTGCTGCGCGGGGTGATCGTGGTGGTGGGAGTCGTGGCGATTGTCAAACTGGTGTACGGATAAATTTCGGGCTTTGTGGGTATAAATCCGTACATGAAGGGTGATCGGGTGGAGATCGTCATCGACGCGGGCGGCACCCCGCGTACCTACGAGGTCGCCGCCACCCGGGCGGGCCGCCGGGTGGAGGTGGCCACGCGGCGGGGGCTCGTCGAGGTGAGCGAGGTCACCCGCAGCGGCACGGCCATCCGCACGGCGCGGTTCATGTCCAGCCGCATCCTTGCCCTGGTGGAGCACCCCGCCGACGAGCAGTAGCGTCAGCGGAAGTCCGCCACGTGATCGGCCGCCCACTGCTCGAACGGCAGCGCCGGCCGGCCGATCAGCCGCTCCACGGTGGGCGTGACCTCCTCGGGCTCGTCCACCAGCCGCCCCCACGCCTTCAGCGCGCCGTCGACGAACGCGGCGTCGCCCCAGGCCGTCAGCAGCGCCTCGCGGGCCTCCTGCGGCTCCTGGTCCTCCCACCGCACCTCGCGCCCGACCGCCCGCCCGATGACCGCCACCTGCTCGGCCTGCGTCAGCCTGGCCGGCCCGCTCAGCGTGTAGGCGGCCCCGTTGTGGCCGGCGGAGGTCAGCACGTGCACGGCGACCGCCGCGATGTCCTTCTCGTGGATCAGCGACCTGGACGCCTGCCCGTACGGCCAGCGCACGACGCCGGTCCTGATCTGGTCGGCCCAGCCGAGCGTGTTGGCGGCGAACCCGCCGGGCCGCAGGAACGTCCAGTTGATCCCCGAGCCCCTGATCAGCCGCTCGACGTCGGCGTGGAAGGTGGGCGTGCCGGCGGGGGCGTTCGCCGACAGGTAGACCACGCGGCGGGCGTGCGCGGCGACGAGGTCCACCACGGGCCTGGCCGCCTCGCCGGAGAAGCCGGGCCACACCAGGAACACGCTCTCCACGCCGGTGAGCGCCGGCGCCAGGGTCTCCGGGGCGGTGAGATCGCCCTTGACCGCCTCCACGCCCTCGGGCAGATCCGCCCGCCCAGGATCACGCACGAGAGCGCGTACCCGCAGGCCCGCTCCCGCGAGTTGCGCCACCACATGTCCGCCCACGTTGCCGGTCGCACCGGTTACCAGAATCATGCGGCCGACGATAAAACCCCAAGTGGACTTCAGGTCAAGCTCGGCCGCACCTGCACGGTGCCGTCACGGCGTACGCGGCTGTCGAACATCGGCGCGGGCGCCGTCGCGGGCCCGTGCCGCACCGAGCCGTCGTCCAGCCGGAACGTGCTGCCGTGCCACGGGCACACCACGCACGGCTCGTCGCCGTCCATGACGATCCTGCCCTGGTGCAGCGGCCCGGCCAGATGCGGGCACCGGTCGACCAGCACGGTGACGGCGTCGTTGCGGCGCAGCACGAACAGCTCGATGTAACCCAGCCGCCGCGAGACGGGCCTGCCCTCCGGGAGGTCGGTCAGCAGGCACAGATCATGCCAGCCCAGCGGCACCAGGTGGGTGACCTGCGGGGCGTGGTTGGCCCCGGCGGCGAGCCGGTAGGCCAGGTGCCCGCCCAGATAGCCGCCCAGCGCCCCCATCCCGAGCCCGGCGTACGACAGCGCCCGGCCGGCCTGCTCGCGTCCGCGCATCCTGGCGAGCAGCGAGGCGGAGAACAGGCCCAGCGTGGTCACGTTCGCCAGCATGTGGATGAAGCCGACGCGCTGCTGCTCGATGTGCAGCGACGACCAGTCGGTCATGCCCGCCGCCGCCGTCGGCAGGGAGGTGGCGATCCCGGTGGCCAGCAGCAGCCGCACCGCCCGGGGATCGGCCTTCGCCGCGTCGAGCAGGGTGGCGGACATCCAGCAGCCCAGCGTGACCGTGGCCAGCGGGGGATGCACGGGTTTGCCCGTCGGCACCCCGTGCAGCAGGTCACGCAACAGCCCCGGGCGGATGCGCGCGCGCACGGCCTTGGCCAGCCCTCTGATCGGCCTGTCCATGGACTTGGACCTCTCGAGCCGATCGGTCAGGTCGATCGGCCCCACGAAACGCCGCAACTGCCGACGTCTCGCCCGAACTGTCTCTTTCACGACATTCCCCTACCCCAGCCTTACCGGCATCACTCGGGCAGGTGGCCCCGGGCGACGGAGAGCTCGACCAGCTCGCGGGCGTACGCGCCCAGCGTGGGCGCGCCTTCCTCGATGATCCGGACCTTCTCCAGCACCATCGCCGAGGTCACCTTGAACAGCTGCCAGGTGCCGCCCTCGGTGTGATGGTTGGCCAGGATCGGCGCGAACCTGTCGAGCGCCTTGGCGAACCTCGCCTCGGGCGTCTCCCTGGCCTCGAACTCGTCCCACAGCTCGCGCAGCCGCGCCCCCTGGTCGCCGGGCAGCAGCGCGAAGATCCGGTCGGCGGCCTGCCGCTCGGCCTCCGCCTGCGCGGCCACCGCGACGGGGTCGTAGATGAACGTGTCACCCGCGTCGATCTCGACCAGGTCGTGCACGAGCAGCATCGCCGTCACGCGCTGCAGGTCGGTCCCGGGCGGGGCGTGCTCGCCCAGGACCATGGCTAGCGTGGCCACGTACCAGGAGTGCTCTGCGTCGTTCTCCCGCCGGGAGCCGTCCATGAGCAGGTTGCGGCGGATGATCCGCTTCAACTTGTCGATCTCGACGGCGAAGGCGATCTGTGTGTTCAGGCGGTCCTCTTCTGGTGCGATAGTCACGCGCGACACCCTAATGTGCGGTGATCACCCCAGTTGGCAAAATACTTACCGGAACTCCGTTGAACACTGCGTTACCGGACAGAATATCCAGGGTGGACGCGTCGGTCAGCACGTTGGCGCTGACCCCGGCGTGCTCGGCCGCCACGCGCTGGCCGCCCGCCGTGTGCCCCCAGCCGTGCGGCAGGCTCACCACCCCCGGCATGATCGTGTCGGTCGGCTCCAGCGTCACCGTCAGCCGGCCCGTCGCCGAGCGCACCTCGGCCTCGTCGCCCAGCCCGAGCCGGGCCACGTCGGCCGGGTTGATCTGCAGCGTGCACGTGTTGCTGCCGCCCACCAGCGGGCTCACGTTGTGCATCCAGCTGTTGTTGGAGCGCAGGTGCCGCCGCCCGATCAGCACCAGGTCGGGCGGCTCCGACTCCAGCCCGGCACGCAGCCGCTCCACGTCCCCGAGAATCTCGGGCGGGGCCAGCTCGACCAGCCCCGACGCGGTGTTGAGCAGCTCGTCCAGGCGCGGCTCCAGCGGCCCGAGATCCAGCCCGTGCGGATGGTCCAGCAGCTTGCGCAGCGACAGGTCCCCCTCGCCCGACCACTCGCCGTAGGGCCCGAGCCTGAGCATGAGGTCCAGTCGCAGCTCCGCGCCCGTGTCGCCGTCCAGCGCGGCCCGCAGCTCCGCCACGTCGCGCCCCTCGACCCCGGAGCCCGGCGTGCCGACCGCCCTGGCCAGCGTCTGCCCGATCACGAACTCGTCCAGATCGCCCTCCAGCCCCGAGGCGATCATGGTCAGCCTGGCCAGGATCTCCGCCTCGGACGGCCGCCCGTCCAGCGGCAGCGCCGGCGGCGAGTAACGCGCGTAGTTGCGCACCGCGAACCCCAGCAGCGCGAAGTCGTAGTGCCCCGACTGCAGCACGCGCGGCGGCGGCAGGATGACGTGCGCGTGCCGGGTGGTCTCGTTCAGGTACGGGTCCACGCTCACCATGAAGTCGAGCCCGGCGAGCGCCTCGTCCAGCCGGGAGCCGTGCGGTGCGGACAGCACCGGGTTGCCCGCCACCGTGACCAGGAACCGGATCTGCCCCTCGCCCGGCGTCTCGATCTCGTCGGCGAGCGTGGCCACCGGCAGCTCGCCGTTCGCCTCCGGCAGCCCCCGCACCCGGCTCCGCCACCGGCCCACCGTGTACGTCCTGCGCCGGCCCGCCGAACCCGTGGCGGGCTTGGGGAACATCGCGCCGCCCGGCCTGTCGAGGTTGCCGGTGAGCACGTTCAGCACGTCCACCAGCCACTGCGCCAGGGTGCCGAACTCGGCCGTGCAGGTGCCGATCCTGGCGTAGACGGCCGCGGCCGGGGCCGAGGCCAGCTCCCTGGCCAGCCGTACGATCACCTCGGCCGGCACGCCGGTGCGGCGGGAGACGGCCTCGGGCGGGAAGTGCTTGACCGCGTCGCGCGCCTCGGCCAGCCCGGCGACCCGCTGCCGCACGTCCGTCAGGCCCTCGGCGAACAGCGTGTGGGCGATGCCGGCCAGCAGATACGCGTCGGAGCCCGGCCGGACGAACACGTGCTCGTCGGCCAGCGCGGCGGTCCTGGTGCGGCGCGGATCGACCACGACCAGCCGCCCGCCCCTGGCCCGCAGGGCCTTGAGCCGGCCGGGGAAGTCGGGCGCGGTGCAGAGCGAGCCGTTGGACTCCAGCGGGTTGGCGCCCAGCATGAGCAGGTAGCCGGTGCGGTCCAGGTCCGGCACCGCGACGGTCATCGGATGGCCGAACATCAGCCCGCTGGCCACGTGCTTGGGCATCTGGTCCGCGGTGCTGGCGGAGAACACGTTGCGGGTGCCCAGCGCCTTGATCAGCGGCGTGCCGTAGAGCGTCCCGGCCATCGTGTGCGCGTTCGGATTGCCCAGGTAGACGCCCGTCGCCTGGCGGCCGTGCGCCGCCACCACCCGGTCGAAACCCTGCTTCACGGCGGCGAACGCCTCGTCCCAGCCCGCCTCGCGCCACACGTCGCCCTCGCGGATCAGCGGCCTGCTCAGCCGGTCCGGGTCCTCGTCCAGCTTGCCGAGACTGGCGCCCTTGGGGCAGATGAAGCCCTTGCTGAAGGGGTCGTCGCGGTCGCCGCGCACGCTCGTGACCCGGCCGCCGTCGTCGAGGGTGAGCGTGAGCCCGCAGACGGCTTCGCACAGCGGGCAGGTCCGGTGGACGGTCGAGGTCATCGCCACTCCTGAGTTCGTCATCTGAACTCATCTTCACCCGTACGCCCTCCGCGGGGAAGGCCCGTTCCGCATGCTCGTCCGGTGCAGAGGGTGTTGGGAAGCCCCGGAGCCCCCGCGGTCCCCGGGGCCTCGTACCGGCGTCCGCCCCTTGGCCCCGGGCGGACGCCGGAGCCTCAGCCCGGCTGCGGCAGCGCCAGCCGCCGGCTCAGATCGGGCGGCTCCTCCACCTCGCGCACGTCGCCGCGGAGGCCGGGCCGGAGCGCTTCCCACGCGCTGCGGCCGAAGAGCCGGTCGAGCCCGGGGGAGACGGCGCCCGGCAGCTCGTCCCGCCGGACGATCTCCACGATCACCAGGTTGGCCCGCTCCCGGTGCCGGTGCACAGTGACGCTCCTGGCCCAGCAGGCGGCGGCGATCTCCTCCGCGTACGCCCCGAACTCCTCGGCGCTGATGCCGGCCCTGGTCAGGATCAGCGCCTTCTCACCTGTGGTGGTCGGGGTGATCCACAGCACCAGGGGGATCCGGCCCGCCCTGGTGTGCATGGTGGTCTCCAGGCAGGTGCGCTGCAGCCGGTGCCGGGAAACCACGCACCAGAAGTGCGCGGTCAGCCAGCTCCGGCCGGCCCTCGTGGCAGCCGGCATGGAGACGGCGCTGGTCAGCAGGATGAACGGCAGCCAGCTGCCCTCCTGCGCGGCTCCCAGCACGGTCAGCGCGAACAGCGCGAGCGCGGCGGCCAGCAGCAGCTCGCTGCGGGCGCGCCAGAGCCGCACCAGCGGCCCCGCGCCGCGCGCGGCCGGCAGGTCCTCGTTGGCCGGGAAGATCTGGTTGCGCGGGTTCCTCGGCATGTCAGGACACCTCCTCCGGCACTTTGAGCGCGATCCTGAGCTGGTCGAAGCGTGGGTCGCGGTAGCGACGGGCGCCGAAGCCGGTCCTGGTCACGGTCCAGCCCCTGCGCATGGCGAACTCGTCGGGCTCCCAGCAGATCTCCCTGTCGGCCCAGGCGATGTGTTCCAGGAGCCGGGACTTGATTCGACCGAGTCCCTTGGTACCTTGTGAGTACATAGAAGACCCCTTTCGCGGCATTACTCGAGGTGGCTTCTTTCCGCCGGACTGCAGGCCGATGACGGCCGCGTCGCAGGGTGGCAGCCCTTGATGCGGCGGGCGCGTACGTTGGCCTCGGTCCGGCATTCGCTGTGCTCTGATGAGCGATGACGGCGGCGATTCTTCAGGCGAGTGCGAGATCCCTCCGGCAGGCGGCCTCCCTGGGGCGGTGATTCGAATCCGGGACGGCGACGTTGCCGGTGTGGCGGCCTGAGCCGCTTTCAGCGAGAAGGTGAACCTTCCTGGGACGATCGTCCTCCCGCCCCTGCCCTGCTGCAATACCTTTCGCAAGAAAGATTGGAATTTCTTCGCAGATTGTGCGACGACTTGCGGTGCACAGGTCAATGCAACTTGCACGCAATAAGCGCGGGCGTATAGAGGCGCGGAATGGGTTGACGAACACGGCGAACACGGCCCCCGGCTCCTTTCCCCTGAGGAGCGTTGCTTGCCTCTACGCTCTACCCATGTCAGCCTTCTGGCAAGGCCTCGCGGCAGTACTCGTGCAAGTTGCAGTGTAAGATTAAGAGAACGGCCCAGAACGGCGGGCTCGAAACGATCCCTTCCGGCTACACCTTCATTCCCGGCAAGGAGAGTCGACGGTGCCATCGAAGCAGGGCAGCCCCACCGTCCGCAGGCTGAGACTCGGCCAGGAGCTGCGCCTCCTGCGCGAGCGGCGCAGTTTGACCGGCTCCAAGGCCGCCCACGAGCTCGGCTGGTCGCCCAGCAAGATCAGCCGCATCGAAGCGGCCAAGACCATGCCCAGCACCGAAGACGTCAAGGCGATGGCCAAGCTCTACGGTGCCGACGGCGACAAACTTGAAGAACTCTTCGGCTTGTTGCGAGACGCGGACCAGCGTGGGTGGTGGGAGGATTACGAAGACGCTCTGCCTGAGGAATACACAAGATTCCTCGGGTTGGAGGCGGAGGCCACTTTTCAGCGCAACTGGGAACCCCAGATCGTGCCTGGCCTCCTACAGACCGAGGACTACGCGCGAGAGGTCATCCTGGCCGTCCGCGGCATCGTGCGCATCACGCACAGCGGTGTCCGGAGCCGGGTCGAGGCCCGCCTCGACCGTCAGCGGCTGGTCATGCACCGGGCGGATCCCTGCCAGATGCGCTTCGTGCTCGACGAGCCGGCCCTGATGCGCCGATTCGGCGAGCCCTCGGTGATGCGGGAGCAGATGGAGCACCTTCTGGAGCTGTCCCTGCTGCCGCACGTGAGTGTCCAGGTGCTGCCGATGGACGCGCTCCATCCGGTCAACACCGGGGCGTTCATTCACCTGAAGTTCGCGGAGTTCGACGATGTGGTCTACCTGGAGCAGCTCTATACTGCACACTTCGTCGAAGATCTCGAACGGGTGGCTGGTTACGAGACCGCCTTCGAGCACATCAGGTCGCAGGCGCTTGACGAGGACGAATCACGCGTGCTCATCCAGCGCAAGGCCATGATGTGGCGGGGCTAGCGAAAAGAACAACATCAAGGGGCAATGGCGCCCCTTTACCCATTTGGGGAGAAAATGCGCACCCAACCCATGATGGCGGCATGGCAGAAGAGCAGCTTCTGCAACGGCGCGAGCAGCTGCGTCGAAGTCGCCCCCCTGGCCGACGGCAACGTCGCGCTGCGGGACAGCAAGGAGCAGGACGGCCCCATCCTGGTCTTCACCCCGGCCGAATGGGCGGCCTTCACCGCCGGCGTCCGCGACGGTGAGTTCGACCTGGAGGCCCTGACGGCCGGAGCGTGACGAACGGCCCTGGCGTGTTGGTCGCAGCAACCCGCAGGGCCGTTCGCAGGAGCCACATCCTGGCACAGCACCCGCCCCAAGATCACCCGCGACACGGCCATTCGTACCGCGCCCCCGCTCCCCGAGTGCGAACTTCCCCCGCACGGGAGCGGCGCGTGCCTCCGGGGAGGGACGCGCCGCCGGATCCGTCAGGTCAGAGCAGGCCGAGGCCCTGGGCGACGCCCTGGCCGAGGTCCTTGTGGACGTTGGTCCAGTAGTCCACGACCCGCTTCTTCATCTCGCCCGTGACCTCCGGCTTGGAGGCGTGGCCGATGATGTTGGACACCATGTGGGCGCGGTCGGTGTCGGACAGCACGTTCTCCCACAGCGCGCGCGGCTGGGTGAAGTCGTCGTCCTCGGCGTGCTTGGTGTAGGCCGAGCGGACGATCTCGCCGGTGACGCTGTAGTGCGAGCCCTCGTACAGCGACGGGTCGGCCGCCGGGCCGCCGTAGCTGTTGGGCGCGTAGACCGGGTCCTGCGGGTTCCGGAACGTCATCGGGCCGTCGAAGTTGTAGGAGTTGACCGGCGACTTCGGCTGGTTGACCGGAAGCTGCAGGTAGTTGGGCCCGATGCGGTAGCGGTGCGCGTCGGGGTAGGAGAACAGGCGGCCCTGCAGCATCTTGTCCGGCGACGGGCCGATGCCCGGCACCAGGTTGGCCGGCTCGAAGCCCGCCTGCTCCACCTCGGCGAAGTAGTTGTCCGGGTTGCGGTCGAGGGTGAAGCTGCCGATCGTGATCTCGGGGTAGTCGCTGTGCGGCCACACCTTGGTCAGGTCGAACGGGTTGAACCGGTAGTCGGCGGCGTCCTCGAACGGCATGATCTGCACGTTGACCGTCCACGACGGGTGGTCGCCGCGCTTGATCGAGTCGTACAGGTCGCGGATGTGGTAGTCGGGGTCGGTCGCGACGAGCGCGTCGGCCTCGGCGGCGGTGAAGTTGCGGATGCCCTGGTCGGTCTTGAAGTGATACTTGACCCAGAACTTCTCGCCCGCGGCGTTGTACCACAGGAAGGTGTGCGAGCCGAAGCCGTGCATGTGCCGCCAGGAGGCGGGCGTGCCGCGGTCGGTCATGAGGAACGACACCTGGTGGGCCGACTCGGGGTGCAGGGTCCAGAAGTCCCACTGCATGTTGTGGTCGTGCAGGTGGTTGTCGGCGCGCCGCTTCTGGCTGTGGATGAAGTCGGAGAACTTCTGCGGGTCGCGGATGAAGAAGATCGGCGTGTTGTTGCCGACGATGTCGTAGTTGCCCTCGTCGGTGTAGAACTTGATCGCGAAGCCGCGCGGGTCGCGGGCGGTGTCGGCGCTGCCGAGCTCGCCGGCGACGGTGGAGAAGCGCAGGAAGAGCGGCGTCTCCTTGCCCTTCTGGAAGAGCCCGGCGCGGGTGAACTGGCTGACGTCCTCGGTGATCCGCAGCCGGCCGTGCGCGCCGCCGCCCTTGGCGTGGACCACGCGCTCGGGCACGCGCTCACGGTTGAAGTGCGCCATCTTCTGGATCAGGTAGTGGTCCTGAAGAAGCAGGGGGCCGTTCGCGCCGACGGAGAGCGAATGGTCGTCGCTCGGCGCGGGAACGCCCGCGTCGTCGGTGGTGAGAGGCCTGGTCGGCATCGCGTGATCCTCCGGAATCATCATCATTGACAGCTCGGGCACACGCCCCAGAACGTGACATCGGCTTCGTCCACGACGTAACCGGCGGAGTCGACCGGGTCGAGGCAGGGGGCGGCCCCCGCGACGCAGTCGACGTCCGTGACCGATCCGCACTGCCGGCACACGAGGTGATGGTGGTTGTCGCCCACCCTGGCCTCGTAGCGGGCCGGGCTGCCCATCGGCTCGATCTTCCGCAGAAGACCGGCCCCGTGCATCGCGTGCAGCGAGTCGTAGACGGCCTGGAGGGACACCTGACCCACGCGCTCGCGCACCCCGCGGCAGACGGCGTCCACGTCGAGATGGTCGCCGGCGCGCACGGTGTGCATGATCGCCAGGCGGGCCGCCGTGACGCGGAGTCCGGCCTGACGCAGCAGGTCATCGTCCCTCATGCGGCCCAGGCTATGCCCTAAACCTGAATCATTCAACTTTGAGAACGAATCCAGTTTGACTGGTCACGGTCTGCTCTCGACTGGGATGCCGAGCCGCGCGGGGAACATCCGCACATGGCATGCTCATCCCTGAAAGTCTGAATCGAGCGGAAATGGCGACCGATGAACCTCCCCCGCGTCCTCCCGGCGTTAGCCGTCGTCGTCGCGTCCCTCGTCGCCTGCTCATCAGCCGAACCCGCCGCCCCCGGACGTGAGCAGCTCGCGGGCAAGACGTCCGCCGAGCCGACCGCTCCCCCCAAGCCGCAGCGCAAGCCGTATACCATCGCCTTCGGCGGGGACGTGCACTTCGAGGGCATCCTCAGGCCGCGGCTGAACGACCCCCGCACCGCCCTCGGCCCCATCGCCAAGGTGCTGCGCAAGGCCGACCTGGCCATGGTCAACCTGGAGACGGCGATCACCACCGGCGGCACCCCCGCCCCCGGCAAGCAGTTCACCTTCCGCGCCCCGGCCAGCGCGCTCACCGCGCTCAAGGCCGCCGGCGTGGACGTGGCGTCGATGGCCAACAACCACGGCATGGACTACATGGACAGCGGCCTCCAGGACTCGCTGGCCGCCGTCAAGCGGTCGAGGTTCCCCGTCGTCGGCATCGGCGCCGACGAGGCCCAGGCGTACAAGCCGTACCGGAAGGTCGTCAACGGCAACCGCGTGTCGATCATCGGCGCGACGCAGGTGCTCGACGACGAGTTCATCCAGGCGTGGACGGCCACGCCGGACAAGGGCGGGCTGGCCTCCGCGAAGAACGAGCCCCGCCTGATCAAGGCGGTACGGCAGGCGCGCCGCAACTCCGACACCGTGATCGTCCACCTGCACTGGGGCACCGAGATGCAGAAGTGCCCCAACCAGGCGCAGCTCTCCCTCGCCCCCAAGCTGATCAAGGCGGGCGCCGACGTGATCGTCGGCGGGCACGCGCACATCCTGCTCGGCTCCGGCTACCTGGACAACGCCTACGTCAGCTACGGGCTCGGCAACTTCGTCTTCTACAACTCCAACCCGGCCACCACCGGCCGGACCGGCGTGCTCACGCTGACGATCAACGGCCGCAAGGTGCTCAAGGACTCCTGGACCCCCGCCACCATCCAGGGCGGCGTCCCGGTGCCCATGACCGGCACCGCGCGGACCGGCGCCATCGCCGACTGGAAGGCCCTGCGCTCCTGCGCCGGGCTGTCCGCCGAACGCTGACGGGACCGGCCCCCAGGAAATCCGCAGAATCGCAGGTAACGATCGGCCCCATGGGGGGAAGATGTTTCCTGTGTCCTCGCCGCTAGCAGAAGATGACTGTGCGTCACCGAAGCCGCTGCGCCGCCAGCCCACCCAGCGCCGCAGCGCCCGCCGGGTCGAGCGGATGCTCGACGCCTGTGCCGAGCTCCTCGACGAGATCGGCTACGAGGCCCTGTCGACGACCCGCATCGCCGAACGGGCCGGGGTCGCGATCGGCTCCGTCTACCAGTTCTTCCCCGACAAGCGCGCCATCACCCAGGAGCTCACCCGGCGCAACGTGGAGCAGTTCGTCACGAGGGTCGGGCGCAGGTTCATGGAGGAGGACTACCGGGGCTGGTGGGAGGCCGTCGAGGCGATCATCGACGAGTACGTCTCCATGCACCGGTCCGTCGCCGGCTTCAAGAGCCTCCACTTCGGCGACGTCGTCGACCTCAACCTGCTCGACTCCGACTCCGACAACAACACCGTGATCGCCGGGCGGCTGCGCGGGCTGCTGCTCAAGGAGTTCGGGCTGGCCGACAGCCACCAGCTCGACGTGGCCGTCCTGGTCGCCGTCGAGGCCGGTGACGCCGTGCTCAAGCTCGCCTTCCGGCGCGACCCCGACGGCTCACCGGAGATCATCGAAGCCGCGAAACAGCTCGTCTGCGGCTTCCTGTCCCGCCAGCTCGCCTCCTGGGCCCGGCAGGCCGGCTGACCCGTCAGCCGTGCCCCGGACGATCGGCGACCGCCGGCCGGCCCTGACCCTTCAGCGCTTCCAGCAACTCCGGCAGCCAGTCAGGACGCCGGCCCGGCAGGTCGCACGGCGCCGGGAACGACACCGGACGGACGTGACGCGCCTGCCGGGCGTCGAGCCTCGCCTCCAGCGCCCGCAGGTTGCGCTCCGCCGACTCGATCGCCTCCAGCCGGGCCGACAGGTAGCCGGACACCCCCGGCACCAGCGCCGACAGCACCACGGCACAGGCCAACGTGAAGGTCAACTGCCTGGACCTGCCCATCGTCAGCCCCTTCCGTCGCGGAGGCACACTCCGTACCTGCCCGTTGACGTGCGGTGATACGCACGGCATGGGCAGCCTTGGCCAACGCGTTGCCATAGCCGATCGTCATCCGCGATACGCATTGACCGGGCGAAACCGCAGCGCGCTCGGTAGTCTCGCGTTGTGGCGCATGTGACCCGTGAGCACCTTGATCGCCTGCTCGAGCAGGCGCTGCTGGCCGACGACCACAGCTCGCTGGCCAGGCGGCTGTACGACGTGGCGCTCAGCTATTCCACCGGCGACGTTTCCAGGGCGTCCATCCTGGTTCAAGCCGCCGAGGAGTGGAGAGCCGCCGGGCAGCCCGCGCGTGCCCTGGAATGCTTCCAGCGCGCGCTCGAAGACGGCGGCGAGGTCAGCTTCGACCCGCGTGCCGGCATCGCCGACACGCTGTTCGAGCTCGACCGGCACGACGAGGCCAGGGAGGTCATCGAGACGATCCGCGCCGAAGGAGCCGCCTCGGCGGCCACCGCCCACACCGTCGCCGAGACCCTGGTCGCCTACGGTGACCTCCAGGGCGGGCTCGAGTGGGTGACCCAGGCGGTGCTGGCCTGTGACGAGGACGACCCGGAGCACAAGGCGATGCTCCGCACCCGCTACCGCATCCGGGTCGACCTCGGCCTGCCGGAAGACGACCTCGACGCCCTGATCTCCTGACCCCGCCCGGGGCCGACGCCCTCCGCGAGGAGGGAGCCGCCCCCGGCCGTGGCCATCTGCGAGCGGCCTCCCGGGGGCGACCTGCGCGGCGCCGCGCTGCCCCCTGCCCGCCGGCGCCCCGTAAGACGGGCCGGCGCCCCGCAAGACGGGCCGAGGGCCGGTAAGACGGGCCGACGCTCCGCCGTCCTGCGTTGCCCTCGCCGTCCTGCGCTGGGCCCTGTCGGGCGCGTACGTGCTGAGGGGCCGCGACGGCGGGGTCGCGGCCCCTCAGGGGACCGTGGGCGGGTGGCGCGGCCCGCGCCACGGTTCGCGGGGGGCGTGCTCCCGGGGCGCCGCGCCGGTGCGGTCGGTGGGCGGCCGGGGAAGGCAGGCCCGGTGGTCAGCTCAGGTCGAGGGCGTCCAGCAGGCCCGTGAGGGAGGTGTGCGCGTCCGGGAGCCGGGTGGCGTCGTTGATGCCGCCGACGGCCGCCGGGACCTGCGGCAGCATCTTGTTGACGAGCTCGTCCTTGAGCTTGTTGACCGGCTGGGGCAGGTTGAGGGGCGCCTTGAAGCCCTCGGCGGCGACCTTGGCGGGGTCGGGCAGCTTGCCGACGCTGGCGCCGACGGGCAGGTCGCGGATGCCGGGGATGGTGGGCAGGTTGGGCAGGTCCGGCACTTCGGGCAGCCGGGTGAGGCTGGGCAGCGCGCCGGAGAGGGGGACGCCCTGGGAGAGCGCGGGCATTGCGGAGGAGGCGGCGAAGCCGCCGAGGTCGGAGAGGCCCATGGCGCGGACGGAGCCGAGACCGGTCAGGCCGATGCGCTGGGCGAGCCGGGCGGCGCTGTGGGCCAGGCGGGAGGTCTCGGACTCGACGAGCTCGGCGGTGCCGGTGGGGTCGTCCACCCCGAACCGGGTGACGCCGTCGCACATCGTGGTGACGGTTCGCTGGGCGCGTACGGTCGCCGACCGCTCTTGGCACGGAGCGGCAGCCTCGGCGGCGCCCGCCCCCAGCCAGGTGACCCCCGCGGTCAGAGTGACCATGGCAAGGATGCTTCGGATGCTCCGAGATGACATTTCACGTCCCCCTGATCGTGCTCGGTGATCTGACGAACGCTGAAGCTAGCCAGGCCCGCGGCACGGGGTGGGCGGCTTGCCCGAAGGCTGGGCCGATCCTTACGCACGCGGGGCGCCGATGACCGGGGCGTGGAACGCGTGCGCCCGGGGGCCGACCGGCCTCCGGGCGCTGCGTGCGGGCTGTGGTCAGCCGCGCTGGACGGTGAGCTCGTCGTCGCCGAGATCGACGAGGACCTTGTCGCCGTCGACGACGTCACCGGCGAGGACGGCCCTGGCGAGCTTGTCGCCGATGGCCGACTGGACGAGCCGGCGCAGCGGCCGGGCGCCGTACAGCGGGTCGTAGCCGGTGAGCGCCAGCCATTCGCGGGCCGCCGGGGTGACGTCCAGGACGAGCCTGCGGTCGGCCAGCCGGCGGGCGAGCCGGTCGACCTGGAGGTCGACGATCCTGGTCAGCTCTTCGGAGCCGAGCGCGTCGAACAGGATGACGTCGTCGAGCCGGTTGAGGAACTCGGGCTTGAACGCGGCCCGTACGGCGGTCATGACGGCCTCGCGCTTGGCGCCGTTCTCAAGCTGGGGGTCGACGAGGAACTGCGAGCCCAGGTTGGAGGTGAGGATCAGGATCGTGTTGCGGAAGTCGACGGTGCGGCCCTGCCCGTCGGTGAGCCGGCCGTCGTCGAGCACCTGGAGCAGCACGTCGAAGACCTCGGGATGGGCCTTCTCCACCTCGTCGAGCAGCACGACCGTGTAGGGGCGCCGCCGGACGGTCTCGGTGAGCTGGCCGCCCTCCTCGTAGCCGACGTAGCCGGGAGGCGCGCCGACGAGCCGGGCGACGCTGTGCTTCTCGGCGTACTCGCTCATGTCGATGCGGGTCATCGCCCGCTCGTCGTCGAACAGGAACTCGGCCAGCGCCTTGGCCAGCTCGGTCTTGCCGACGCCGGTCGGCCCGAGGAACAGGAATGAGCCCGTCGGCCTGTCAGGGTCGGCGATGCCGGCCCGGCTGCGCCTGACGGCGTCGGAGACGGCCTGTACGGCCTGCTGCTGGCCGATCAGGCGCCGGCCCAGCTCTTCCTCCATCCGGAGCAGCTTGGCCGTCTCCGCCTCCAGCAGGCGGCCCGCCGGGATGCCGGTCCAGGACGAGATCACCTCGGCGATGTCGTCGGCCCCGACCTCCTCCTTGACCATGGCGTTGTCGGGCGGCGCGGCCTCGGAGGCGGCCTTGATGGCCTGCTCCAGCCGGGGCACCTCGGCGTACATGATCTTGGACGCGGTCTCGAAGTCGCCGTCGCGCTGGGCCCGCTCGGCGGTGCCGCGCGCCTCGTCGAGCTGCTTCTTCAGCTCGCCGACCTTGTTGAGGCCGGCCTTCTCGTTCTCCCAGCGGCCGACGAGCGCGTTGAGCTCCTCCTGGCGGTCGGCGAGCTCCTGGCGGAGCCGTTCGAGGCGCTGTACGGAGGCGTCGTCGGTCTCCTTGGAGAGCGCGAGCTCCTCCATCTTCATCCGGTCGACGTTGCGCTGGAGCTGGTCGATCTCCACAGGCCGGGAGTCGATCTCCATGCGCAGCCGCGAGGCGGCCTCGTCGACCAGGTCGATGGCCTTGTCGGGCAGGAAGCGGTTGGTGATGTAGCGGTCGGACAGTGCGGCGGCGGCCACGAGGGCGCCGTCGGCGATCTGGACCTGGTGGTGGCCCTCGTAACGGCCCTTGAGGCCGCGCAGGATCGCGATCGTGTCCTCGACCGTGGGCTCGCCCACGTAGACCTGCTGGAAGCGCCGCTCCAGCGCCGGGTCCTTCTCGATGCGCTCGCGGTATTCGTCGAGCGTCGTGGCGCCGATCATGCGCAGCTCGCCGCGGGCCAGCATCGGCTTGAGCATGTTGCCCGCGTCCATGGCGCCCTCGGCGGCCCCCGCGCCGACGACGGTGTGCAGCTCGTCGATGAACGTGACGATCTGCCCCTCGCTCTCCTTGATCTCGGAGAGCACGGCCTTGAGCCGCTCCTCGAACTCGCCCCGGTATTTGGCGCCGGCCACCATCGCGCCCAGGTCGAGCGAGATGAGCCGCTTGTTGCGCAGCGACTCGGGCACGTCGCCGGCCACGATGCGCTGGGCCAGGCCCTCGACGACGGCGGTCTTGCCGACGCCGGGCTCGCCGATCAGCACCGGGTTGTTCTTGGTGCGGCGGCTGAGCACCTGGACGACGCGGCGGATCTCGGAGTCGCGGCCGATGACCGGGTCGAGCTTGCCCGCGCGGGCGCGCTCGGTCAGGTCGACGCCGTACTTCTGCAGCGCCTGGTAGGTGTCCTCGGGGGTCTCGCTGGTCACGCGGGCGTTGCCCCGTACCTTCTCGAACGCGTCGAGCAGCGCCTGCGGGGTCGCGCCCTGCGCCTTGAGCAGGTCGGCGACCGGGCCGCCGTCGGCCGCGAGGCCGACGAGCAGGTGCTCGGTGGAGACGTAGAGGTCTTCGAGACGGTTGGCGTGCTGGGCGGCGGTGTTCATCACCTTGAGGAGGTGACGGGAGCTCGACGGGGCGCCGACGGTGGCGCCCTGCGCCTTGGGCAGCGTCGCGAGCTGCTCCTCCGCCTTGGCGCGCAGTGTGCGCCAGTCGGCGCCGACGACGTCGAGCAGCGGCACGGCGGTGCCGCCCGTCTGGCCGAGCAGCGTGGTGAGCAGGTGAGCCGGGGCGATCTCGGGGTTGCCCTCGGCGGCGGCGCGCCTCATGGCACCCGCGAGAGCCTCCTGGCTCTTCTGGGTGAGCTTGTAGTCCATTGCTTTCTAGGCCCCCGGTGGCAGCTCGTAGCGGATCAGCGCCCTGACCATCTGCATCTCGGCGCGCAGCCGGTGAACCTCCTCGCGCAGTCGCAGCGCTTCGTTCTCCAGCTCCAGGATCCGCTTGATGCCGGCGAGGTTGATGCCCTCCTCCTGGGAGAGCCGCTGGACCTCGCGCAGCTGGACGATGTCGCGTGTGGAGTAGAGGCGGCCGCGCCCCGCGGTGCGGCCCGGGCACACGAGCCCGAGCCGGTCGTACTGCCGCAGGGTCTGCGGGTGCAGCCCCGACAGCTGCGCGGCCACCGAGATCACGTAGACGGGTGTGTCGTCTGAGAGATCGAAATAGTTGGCGTCCATCGGCTACTCGCTTCTGGCTCTCTGTATGAGATCAGCCCGCGGGTCCTCGGCCGCGGTCGCGGTGTTGAACTCCGTCAGGAGTTCGCGTGACTTGTCGTCCAGCGTCTTGGGCACGACGACCTCGACGCTGGCGAGCAGGTCTCCCTTGGTGCCGTCCTTGCGGGCGGCGCCCCGGCCGCGGACCCGGAACGTGCGCCCGTTGGGCGTGCCCGGCGGGATGCGCAGTGTAACGGGCATGCCCTTGAGGATGGGCACCTTGATCTCGGCGCCCAGAGCGGCCTCGGTGAACGTCACCGGCACGGTGATGGTCAGGTTGTCGCCCGACCTGCCGAACACGGCGTGCGGCTTGACGTGCGTCTGGATGTACAGGTCGCCCGCCGGGCCGCCGTTCTCGCCCGGTGCGCCCTTGCCCTTGAGCTTGACCCGCTGCCCGTCGGCGACCCCCGCGGGGATGCGCGCCTGGATCGTGCGGGTGCTCTTGGCCCGGCCGCTGCCCTCGCACACGGGGCAGGGGTCGTCCACGAGGAGGCCGCGGCCCTTGCAGTCGCGGCAGGGCTCGGAGAAGGCGAAGTTGCCCAGGTTGCGGCTTGCCGCGCCGGTGCCCTCGCAGGTCGGGCAGACCCGCGGGGTGGTGCCGGCCTTGGCCCCCGTGCCGCTGCACCCGGTGCACGCCGCCGAGCTGGTCAGCCGGAGCGAGACCGTGGCGCCCTCGACCGCCTCGGTGAACGAGAGCGTGACCTCGGACTCGATGTCCTGCCCACGCCGCGGCCTGGTCGCGCCGGTGCTGCGGGTGCCCGCGCCGCCCCGGTTGAACAGGCCGCCGAACAGGTCGCTGAAGCGCTCCCCGGCGCCCTGGCCGGGCTGCTGCTGCCCGGCCGTCCCCCCGAACAGGTCGCCGAAGTCGAACGGGAAGCCGCCGCCCGCGCGCTGGCCGCCCACCCCCGACCCGAACAGCGTGCGCGCGTCGTCGTACTCCTTGCGGCGCTTGCTGTCGGACAGGATGTCGTACGCCTCGGAGACCTCCTTGAACTTGGTCTCCTTGGACGGGTCACCCTGGTTGGTGTCGGGGTGATACTGGCGGGCCAGCTTGCGATAGGCCTTCTTGATGTCTTCGGCGCTGGCGGACTTGGGCACACCAAGGACGGCGTAGTAGTCCTTCTCCAGGTAGTCCTTGGTGCTCATCTAACGCCCTTCGTCCTCGTCAGTTGTCTTCGTCATCGGACGCCGAGGGGGCGTCCCCGGGCTCGGCGACCGCGACCCGCGCGGGGCGCAGCACCCGCTCGCCCATGCGGTAGCCCAGCTGCAGCACCTCGACGGCGGTCGGCTCGGTCACCTCCGGCGAGTAGCTGTGCATCAGGGCCTCGTGCACCGTCGGGTCGAAGGGGTCGCCCTTCTGGCCGTAGGGGCTGAGGCCGAGCTTGGTGAGCACCGATTCCAGAGACTCTGCCACCTTCGCGAAGCCTCCGGTGAGCTCACCGTGATCGCGGGCCCGGCCGATGTCGTCGAGCACGGGCAGCAGCTCGGTGAGCACTCCCGCCACGGCCAGCTCGCGGACCGCGACGCGGTCGCGCTCCACCCGGCGGCGGTAGTTGGTGTATTCGGCCTGAAGACGCTGGAGGTCGGCGGTCCGCTCGGCGAGCTGCGTCTGCAGCTCGCCGTCGACGGCGCCGTCCGCGGCGCTTCCGGCGGCCGGCGCGGGCGGCTGCTCGGCCTCCTCTGTCTCCTCGGCCTGCGTCCGCACCTCCCCGGTCTCCGGGTCGATCTTGCGATTGTCGCGGATCACCGGCTCATCGTGCCCGTTGTCACGCGGCGGCATCACTTGATCACTTGTCCTTCTTCGGCTCGTCGTCCACGATCTCGGCCTCGACGACGTCTTCGTCGGCCTTCTGCTCCTGACCAGGGGCGGAGGCGTCCTGCGGGGCGCCCTCGCCGCCGGCGGCCTGCTGGCCCTGGGCGTAGATCGCCGAACCCATCTTCTGGCTGACCGTGGCGAGCTTCTCGGCCGAGGTGCGGATGACGTCGGTGTCGGTGCCCTCCAGAGCCTTCTTCAGCTCGGCGAGCGCGTCGTTGACCTCGGTCTTGATGTCGCCGGGGACCTTGTCGTCGTTCTCGCGGAGGAACTTCTCCGTCTGGTAGGCCAGGCCGTCGGCGTTGTTGCGGACCTCGGCCTCCTCGCGGCGCTTCTTGTCCTCCTCGGCGTAGGACTCGGCCTCGCGCATCATCCGCTCGATGTCGTCCTTCGGCAGCGCGGAGCCGCCGGTGATCGTCATCGTCTGCTCCTTGCCCGTGCCCAGGTCCTTGGCGGAGACGTTGACGATGCCGTTGGCGTCGATGTCGAAGGTGACCTCGATCTGCGGGATGCCGCGCGGCGCCGGGGCGATGCCGGTCAGCTCGAACGTGGCCAGCTTCTTGTTGTAGGAAGCGATCTCGCGCTCGCCCTGGTAGACCTGGATCTGCACCGACGGCTGGTTGTCCTCGGCCGTGGTGAAGACCTCGGAGCGCTTGGTCGGGATCGTGGTGTTGCGCTCGATGATCTTGGTGAAGATCCCGCCCTTGGTCTCGATGCCCAGCGACAGCGGGGTCACGTCGAGCAGCAGGACGTCCTTGACCTCGCCCTTGAGCACGCCGGCCTGCAGAGCGGCCCCGATGGCGACGACCTCGTCCGGGTTGACGCCCTTGTTGGGCTCCTTGCCGCCGGTCAGCTCCTTGACGAGCTCGGAGACGGCGGGCATGCGGGTCGAGCCGCCGACGAGCACCACGTGGGCGATGTCGGAGACCTTGATGCCGGCGTCCTTGATGACCTGGTTGAACGGGCCCTTGGTCCGCTCGAGCAGGTCGGCCGTCAGCCGCTGGAACTCGCTGCGGGTGAGCTTCTCGTCCAGGTGCAGCGGGCCCTCGGAGGAGGCCGTGATGTAGGGCAGGTTGATGTTGGTCTCGGACTGGCTGGACAGCTCGATCTTGGCCTTCTCGGCCGCCTCGCGCAGACGCTGGAGCGCCATCTTGTCCTTGGCCAGGTCGACGCCGTGGGCGTTCTGGAAGCGCTTGACGAGCTCGTCGACGACGCGCTGGTCCCAGTCGTCACCACCGAGGTGGTTGTCGCCCGAGGTGGCCTTGACCTCGACGAAGCCGTGGCCGTCCTCCTGGCCGACGTCGAGCAGGGACACGTCGAAGGTGCCGCCGCCGAGGTCGAAGACCAGGATCGTCTGGTCCTCCTCCTTGTCGAGCCCGTAGGCCAGGGCGGCCGCGGTCGGCTCGTTGATGATGCGCAGCACGTTGAGGCCCGCGACGGTGCCGGCCTCCTTGGTGGCCTGGCGCTGGGCGTCGTTGAAGTAGGCCGGGACGGTGACCACCGCGTCGGTGATCTTCTCGCCCAGGTAGGCCTCGGCGTCCTGCTTGAGCTTCTGCAGCACGAAGGCGCTGATCTGCTGCGGGGAGAACTTCTTGCCGTCGATCTCCTGGGACCAGTTGGTGCCGATCTCGCGCTTGACCGAGCGGATCGTCCGGTCCACGTTGGTGACGGCCTGCCGCTTGGCGACCTCGCCGACCAGGACCTCGCCGTTCTTCGCGAAGGCGACCACGGACGGCGTGGTCCGCGAGCCCTGCGCGTTGGCGATGACGGTGGGCTCACCGCCCTCGAGGATCGAGACGACGGAGTTGGTCGTCCCAAGGTCGATACCTACCGCACGTGCCATGAGTACGTCCTTGTGGTCAAAGTTGAGTTGGTTGGACTCAACCTACGAATGTGTGCCGTCTTTGTCAAACGACTTGAGCCTACTCGGCTCAACCCCCGGTGCGCGAAAAAGCCCCCGAGTCTCCCGGGAGAGGGGGCGAGGAGGGGACTCCCGGGAGACGGCTCGAGGGCTCAGACGGGCGTGTTCATGTCCGACTGGATCCGGGCGGCGGTCAGGGGCTCGCTGTAGACGCGGACCTCGTCGATCAGGCCGTCGAAGTGCTCGCCCCACAGGCTGTTGCCGCCGATGCGCAGGGCTCCTCCGTCGGCGCGGATCGGCCCTCCGGCGGCCTGCTGGCTCACCTGCGTGCCGTTGACGTACAGCCGCAGCGTGGCGCCGTCGTAGGTGGCGGCCAGGTGGCTCCAGACGCCGAGGGGGAGCGAGGCCGTGCCGCCCGCGCCGACCTCGCCGGTGGTGTGGATGACGGCGTGCGGCCGGTCGGTGTAGCTCCCGGCCGACAGGACGTACGCCAGGTCGCCCGCGTACTCCTTCATGATCACCGTACGCCAGCTCGTCACGGTCGACGGCTTGACCCAGGCTTCCAGCGTCATGCCGGTGGTGAGGCGCAGGCCGGCCGAGTCGGCGACCGTGACCCAGCTCGACGAGCCGTTGAACGACAGCGCCTGGCCGTACCTGCCGGAGGCCGTCCAGGTGGCGTCCTTCAGCGTGCCGGCGTTGCCCAGGCCGGAGGAGTCGGCCGTGGTGGTCCCGGCGCCCTCGTTCATGCCGAGCGCCGCCACCAGGCCCTGGCTGCTGGGCGGCGCGGTGACGGCGGCCGGGTCCTCGGCGGACGGCGTGCTGGTGTTGCCCGCCGCGTCGAAGGCCACCACGCGGTAGTAGTACGTGCCCTCGGCCAGCCCCGGGTCGGTGAACGCGGTGGTCTGCGACGAGCCGACCTGGTTGGCCCCCGACGGGGTGAAGCCGGAGGTGGCGGAACGGTGGACGGTGTAGCCCTCGACGCCCCTGTCGTCCGTGGACGCGGTCCAGGCGAGCTGCGCGTGGCCGGGCCCGCCGGTGGCGGCGAGGGAGCCGGGGGTGCTCGGCGGCGTGGTGTCCGGCTCGGGCGCGGCGCCGATCGGGGTGGTCATGTCGAGCTGGATCTGGGCCGGGGTGAGCGCCCGGTCGTAGATCCTGACCTCGTCGATCAGGCCGTCGAAGAACTCGCCCCACAGGCTGTTGCCGCCGATGCGCAGCACGCCGCCGTCGGTGCGGATCGGGCCGCCCGCGGCGCGCTCGGCGGCCTGCGTGCCGTTGACGTACAGGCGCAGCGTGGCGCCGTCGTAGGTGGCGGCCAGATGGCTCCAGGTGTTCAGCGGGAGCGAGGCCGTGCCGCCCGCGCCGACCTCGCCGGTGGTGTGGATGACGGCGTGCGGGCGGTCGGTGTAGCTCCCGGCCGACAGCGTGTAGGCCAGGTCGGTCCCGTACTGCTTCATGATCACCGTGCGCCAGCTCGTCACCGTCTCCGGCCTGATCCAGGCTTCCAGCGTCATGCCGGTGGTGAGGCGCAGGCTGGCCGAGTCGGCGACCGTGACCCAGCTCGACGAGCCGTCGAAGGCCAGCGCCTTGCCGAACTTGCCGGTCGCCGCCCAGGTCGTGTTCGCCGCCGTGCCGGGGTTGCCGGCCGGGGAGGCGTCGCCGACGGCGGTGCCCGAGCCCTCGTTCATCGCGTACGCGGCCACCAGGCCCGCCGGGGAGTGCGAGGTCTCGAACGTCGCCGTGTAGGTGGCCGCCGACGCCGGGGCGGTGATGTTGTGCGTGGCCGCGCCGCCGTCGGACCAGGCGTCGAACGCCTGGTCGCCCTGCGGCGACGGCGCGGTGACGGAGTTGCTCGACCCGGCGATCACGGTCCGGGTGAACGGCGCGATCGTCTGCTCCTGGTTGAACCCGAGCCGCAGCCCCGGCGGGTCCGTCCTGAAGGTCAGCTCGACGGTCCTGGGCTGGAGCAGGACGCTCGCGGTGTCGGTCAGGCCGTGCCCGTCCTCGACGGTGAGCCGCAGCTCCAGGTGCGACGGATACTCGTGGTCGGGGGCCTGGAAGGAGCCGGACGCGCCGGTGTAGCGGGTGATCTCGTGCTCGTGACAGGCGCCGGGGCAGTGGTGCATGATCAGCGTCCAGGTCATGCGGGAGCCGGGGATCGCGCCGTCCTCGGCGTCGGTCCCGGTGCCCGAGAAGCCGATCGTGTCGCCGACCGCCCAGGTCGTGGTGGCCGCCGGGGTGGTGATGGCGGCCGTGGGCGCGCTGTTGCCGACGTTGATGGTGACGGTGGCGTCGCCCTGCCCGCCCTTGCCGTCGTTCACCCGTAACCTGACCTGGTAGGACCCGTTCTGCGCGTAGGTGCGGGACGGGGTGGCGGAGGTCGAGTCGTCCAGCTCGCCGTCGCCGTCGAGGTCCCACGCGTAGGTGAGCGGGTCGCCGTCGGCGTCGCTGGAGCCCGTGCCGGAGAACGTCACGGCCAGCGGGGCCGCGCCGGAGGTCGGTGTCGCGTCGATCACCGCGGTGGGCGGGGCGTTGTCGTAGATGTAGCGCACGACCGCGCCGCCGTCGTGGTCGACGGCGAACAGGTCGCCGTTCGGCCCGCTCTCCAGCTCGACCGTGCCGATCCCGGTGTCGAACGCGGTCACCGTCGCCGGGTCCGGCAGCCCGTTCGCGCCCTCGGTCATCACCCAGACGCACCTGCGGCTGTAGTCGGAGAAGAACAGCGCGCCGTCGTACGCCTGCGGGTAGGGCCCACCTGGGTAGAAGGCGACGCCGCTGGAGGACGACTGGCCGCCGGGGGCGCACGGGTCGCCCGGGTAGAGGCGCTGGCCGTGGTTCCAGGCGAAGTGCGGCTTGGTGTGGGCCGCCGCGCCCTCGGCGTACAGGTTCTCGCACAGGGTCAGGTTGAGCGCGTCGTAGCCGTCCTCGCGGGGCGCGCCCTCGTAGCAGGGCCAGCCGAAGTTGGCCACGCCGCCCGTGGGGTCGGCCACGCGGTTGATCTCCTCGAAGGAGCCCCAGCCGACCTCGCCCGCCCAGATCTCGCCGGTGCCCGGCCGGTTGGTGATGCGGAACGGGTTGCGCAGGCCGTGGGCGACGATCCTGGCCACGTTCGGGTCGGCGGCGCCGGCGTTCGGGTTGCCGGGGGCGGCGGCGCCGGCGCCGGTGTCGGGGTCGATGCGGATGATGCTGCCGGCCAGCGTGGCCGGGTCGCCGCCGGTGCGCACGTCCTGGGAGCGCAGCGCGCCGCCCTCGGCCGCGGGCGGGGTGGGCGAGGTGCCCACCGCCGTCGGCGGGTCGCCGCACGGGTTGTCCGGTACGACGTCCGAACCCGGCAGGTTGTCCTGCCCGTAGTCGGCGAACTGGAAGCTGGCCCCGTCGCCCGCCGAGGCGTAGAGCATGCCGTCGGGGCCGAACTGCAGGTCGCCGATGGAGTGGCTGGGGTACTGCTGGCACCAGTCGGTGATCAGGGGCGTCTCGGCGCCGGTGGGGGAGATGACCGACAGGCGGCCGGTGATGCGGCAGCCGTCCCCGGTCGGGCCGGGCGGCGAGGGGCACTCGTCGAAGTCGTCGTTCGCCTGCCCCCAGCGCGGCGCGCCGCCCCCGGGCTCGGCGTCGTAGGAGTAGAGCACGTACACGCGGGGGTCCTGCGGGAAGTCCGGGTGCAGGGCCAGGCCGAGCAGGCCGCGGTCCCAGAAGTCGTGCACCTTGGTGCGCAGGTCGGCGTAGACGGTGGGCGTGGTGTCCGTGAGCGAGTCGAAGACCTTGACGTAGCCGCCCTTCTCGGCCACGAACACCCGCCCGTCAGCGGCGAACTCGACGTTGGTGGGGCTGGTCAGCCCGCTGAAGATCGTCTGTTTCTCGAAGCGTTCCGGCAGGGCCTGCGCGGGCGGCGCGGCCAGCCCGATCAGTCCGGTGGTCATGAGGATGACGGGCAGCAGGGCACGAACGAGCCGCTTCACGGGTTCCCCCAGTCACGCACACCATCACCGGGGCGCCCCCGCGCCTTAGGTGCCTTGATCGATGTATCGCAACAAATCGATCAAATGTCACTGGGGTTGTCCGCATGTGGACATGTCAGGATTTGGCGCCGTCCACGATCTTCCGCTTGCCGACCGGGGCCTTGAGCTTGACCGTGGTCGTCTTCTCCACGGCCATCATGATGCAGGACACGCCCTTCGCCTTGGGCGAGGTGCCCTCGTACAGCGTGATCGTGACCCGCTTCCTCGTCTCCTTGACCTTGACGCGGTCCAGGACCGTGCAGGGCTCCACGCCCGACCACCACCTGAGCTGCACCTTGTGGCCCTTGGACACCGCCTTGGCCTTCGTCCAGCGGACCTTGCGCGTGTTGAGCGCGTCGCCGGTCGGCTTGACCGGCTTGGGCTTGGCGTCGGGCGGCGTGGTCGTGGCCACCGAGGCGCTGGTCACGGGCGCGCCGGGCGCCTTGGACAGCGGCCGCTCCTGCGGCGTGGCCGAGCCGCACCCGGTCGCGAGCAGCAGGCATCCGGCCACGAGAGTCGTCGTCACAGTGCGCATACCTCTACGACGGATCAGATCGGCCACCGGTTCAGCGTCGGCGAAGCTAGGGTTGTGGCGTGCTTCGTCAGGCCCTGCTCGCCGCATCCCGGAGCGACCGCGCCGAGCGCGTCGTGTCCGCCTCGCCGCTCACCGGCACCATGGTCAGGCGTTACGTCGCCGACGACGTCGGGGCCGCCGTGACGGAGCTGACCCGCAGGGGCCTGCTCGTCACCGTCGGCAGCCTCGTCGCCGAGGCCGGCGACCGGGCCGAGGCCGAGGGCAATGTCCTGGCGCACCAGCGGCTCGTCGAGAGCCTGCCCGCCGACGCCGACGTGTCGGTCGACCTCACCGCGCTCGGGCTGCGCCTGTCGGAGCAGCTCGCGCTCGACAACGCGGCCACCCTCTGCGAGAGCGCCGCCGAGCGCGGCGTCACGCTCACGCTCGACGCGAGCGGGCCCGGCGCCGCCACCGGCCTGCACTCCATCCACGCCACCCTGCGCAAGGAGCACCCCGCCGTGGGCGTCGTGGTGCGCGCCGGCGAGCCCGGCTCCGCCGAGCGCTGCGCCCGCCTCGACGGCGCCCGCGTCCGGCTCGTCAAGGGCCCCCGCACCGCGCCCGCCGAGGTCGACCGCGCCTTCGCGCGCTGCCTGCGGGTGCTGATGTCCGGCGCCGGCTACCCGATGATCGCCACCCACGACCCCCGGCTGCTGCGCGTCACGGCCGCCCTGGCCGTCCTCGAAGGGCTCGAACCCGCCGGGTTCGAATACCAGATGCTGTACGGGGTCCGCCCCGACGAGCAGCGGCGCCTGGCCGGGCAGGGCGCGCGGGTGCGCGTCCACGTCCCCTACGGCGCCGGCTGGTATCCGTACCTGATGCGTCGCCTCGCCGAGCGGCCCGCCTTCTTCGCGCGCACGCTCCTGTCACGCCGATAGCCGCCGGTAGGCTGCGCACATGATTGCGATTCTCGGCACCGGCAAGATGGGCGAGGCGCTGCTGTCCGGGCTGCTGCGGGCGGGCTTCAAGCCCGGCGACGTGCTGGCCACCGCGCGCCGCGCCGAGCGCGCCCAGGCGCTGCGCGAGACCTACGGGGTCCGCACGGTGTCCAACACCGAGGCCGCCAAGTCCGCCGACACGCTCATCCTCGCGGTCAAGCCGCAGGACATGGCGGCGCTGCTGGCCGAGATCGCCCCCTGCGTGCCCGCCGACCGGCTGGTCATCACCGCCGCCGCCGGCATCACCACGGCCTTCGTCGAGCAGCGCCTCGGCGTCGACGCGCCGGTGGTCCGGGTCATGTCCAACACGCCCATCCGCTTCGACGAGGCGATGAGCGTGATCTCGGCCGGGTCCCACGCCGGCGAGGAGCACCTCAGGCTCACCGAGGACCTGCTCAGGCCGGTCGGCAAGGTGCTGCGCATCCCCGAGTCGCAGCAGGACGCCGCGACCGCGCTGTCGGGCAGCGGGCCCGCCTACTTCTTCTACCTGGTCGAGGCCATGGTCGACGCGGGCATCCTGCTCGGCATGCCGCGCGCCGCCGCGCTCGACATGGTCACCCAGTCGATCGTCGGGGCGGCCGTCATGCTGCGCGACTCGGGCGAGCATCCGGTGATCCTGCGCGAGGCGGTCACCTCGCCGGGCGGCACCACGATCGCCGCCATCGCCGAGCTGGAGCGCCACAGCGTGCGCGCCGCCTTCCTGGCCGCGATCGAGGCGGCCCGCGACCGGGGCCGCGAGCTCGCCGCCGGCTGAGGAGACCGCCTCGACACGGTCGTCCCCAGCCGGCGAGTCATGGGGTCAGGCGTCGCGCCGCCGCATCAGCACGGCCGCCACGACCAGCGTGACCGCGATCCAGGCGAGATAGACGCCGTAGCCGGACCACGGGCCCAGCGGGTTGTCCGGGTTCGGTGCTATCACCTGCAGGCCGGCGTTCGAGGTGAAGTGGTGGTGCACCGTCCTGCCCAGGTCGCCCGGCAGCATGGACGTGACCTGCGGCAGCACCAGGATCAGCGCGATCACCGACACGACCGCGCCCGGCGTGTGCCGGATCAGCGCGCCCAGGGCCAGCCCGAACAGCCCGCTCGCGGTCAGGTAGAGCGAGGTGCCGACCACCACCTGCGCGACGCCCGGGTCTCCGAGCGCCGCCGTCCCGAGGATGAGCGGTCCGCCCACCAGGAACGCCGCCAGGGCGGAGACCGCCGAGACCACCAGCGTCACGACGGTGAACACGACGATCTTGGCCGACAGCACCCGCAGCCGCTGCGGCACGGCCATGAACGTCGTCCTGATGGACCCCGTCCGATACTCGCTCGAGATCACCAGCACCCCGAACGTGGCGAGCGCGAGCTGCGCGAACAGCGTGCCCGACAGGGTGACCCTGGCGGCCTCGATCCCCGTGGGCGGCTCGCCCGCCGAGTTGGCGATCGACACGGTCAGCAGGATGCTGAACCCGATCAGCAGCAGCCCGGCGCAGGCCAGCGTCCACATCGTGGAGCGCACCGAGCGGATCTTGGTCCATTCGGACCGGATGACGTCCATCATGACGAGAACTCCAGGCTGTCCTTGGTCAGCTCCATGTACGCGGCCTCCAGCGAGGGCCGCACGAACGTCAGCTCCTCCAGCGGCAGTCCGGCCCGCGCGGTCGCGGTGCCGATCTCCAGCGGCTCCACCCCGGTCACCCGCAGGTGGTCCGGGTGCAGCTCGGCGCCCTTGATCAGCTCGGCGACCTCGGCCAGCCGCGGCGACCGTACGCGCACGTACCCCTGGGAGCTGCGGCCGATGAACTCCTGCACGCTCGTGTCGGCGATCAGCCGGCCCTTGCCGATCACCACCAGGTGGTCGGCGGTCTGCGCCATCTCGCTCATCAGGTGGCTGGAGACGAACACCGCGCGCCCATCGGCGGCCAGCTTGCGCATCAGCGTGCGGATCCACAGGATGCCGTCCGGGTCCAGGCCGTTGACCGGCTCGTCGAACAGCAGGATCTCCGGGTCGCCGAGCAGCGCGGCGGCGATGCCGAGGCGCTGCGACATGCCGAGCGAGAAGCCGCCGATGCGCCGCTTGGCCACCGTGCTCAGGCCGACCAGCTCCAGCACCTCCTCGACCCGGGCGGCCGGGATCGCGTTGCTCTGCGCGATGGCCAGCAGGTGGTTGCGGGCGCTGCGCCCGCCGTGCACCGCCTTGGCGTCCAGCAGCGCGCCCACCTTGCGCAGCGGGTGCCTGAGCTCCCCGTACGGCTTGCCGTCCACGAGCACGCCGCCGCCGGTGGGGCGGTCGAGTCCGAGGATCATGCGCATGGTGGTCGACTTCCCGGCGCCGTTCGGGCCGAGGAAGCCGGTCACCTGGCCGGGCTCGACGTCGAAGGACAGATCGGTCACGGCCGCGGTCTTCCCGTAATGCTTGCTCAGGTTCGTTGCCCGAATCGCGGTCATATGTTCAGGATGATCGGCGGCGCGGGCCGAATCTTCCTGCTGCGGGACAGTCCTGCGGGCGGGCCGGTAGGAGCGTGGTCCTACTCTCCTGGGTTGATCAGCCCCGCCTCGTAGGCGGCGATCACCGCCTGGGCCCGGTCCCTCACGCCGATCTTGGCGAACACGCTCGTCACGTGGTTCTTCACCGTCGAGGCGGACACGCCCAGCTCGGCCGCGATCTCCGCGTTGGACCTGCCGCGCGCGATCAGCACCAGGATCTGCCGTTCGCGGTCGGTCAGGCCGGTCAGCCCGGCCCGGTGCAGGGGCGCCGTGTGCCGTTGCGGCCGGGGCGCCCGCACGTAGGCGCCGATCAGGCGGGTGAGCAGCCGGGGGGCCACGGCCGCCTCGCCCCGGTGCACGATCCGTACGCCCTCGACCAGTTCCTCGGGGGAGACGTCCTTGGGCAGGAACCCGTCGGCGCCCGCCCGCAGCGCCGCCACCACGTTCTCGTCCAGGTCGAACGTGCTCAGCGCGAGCACCCGCACGCCCGGCACGCCGCCGGTGATCCGCTCGGTGGCGCGCACCCCGTCGAGGCCGGGCATGTGCAGGTCCATCAGCACCACGTCGGGCCTGAGCCGGGTGGCGAGGTCGACCGCCTCGTCACCGTCGGCGGCCTCGCCGACCACCGTCAGGTCGGGCTGGGCGTCGAGCATCAGCCGGAAGCCCTTGCGGACCAGCGCGTGGTCGTCCACCAGCAACACCGAGATCACGTCTTCTCCAGGGGGATGCGCGCGTGCACGCGGAAACCGCCTTCCAGCCGGGGACCGGTCCATAACTGCCCGCCGCAGAGGGCGACGCGCTCGGCCATCCCGCCCAGCCCGAACCCCGCCGCCATCGGGTGCTTGGGGGCGCCGTCGTCGAGCACCTCGACCTCGATGGCACCCGGATCGTAGACCAGGCGGACGCTGGCCCGCGCGCCTTCGGCGTGCTTGCGGGTGTTGGTCAGCGCCTCCTGGACGATCCGGTAGACGGCGTGGTCGACGGTCGTGGGCAGCGGGACGGGCTCGCCGGTCACGACCAGGCTCGCGGGCAGCCCGGCGCTCCTGACCTCCTCGACCAGCGCGGGCAGCCGGGACGCGCCCACCCCGGTCGCGGCGTCGGAGCCGCCGCCGTCGTCGGCCCGCAGCACGTCGAGCAGCTCGCGCATCTCCGACAGCGCCTGGCGGGCGCTCTGCTCGGCCCCGGACAGCGCCTCGCGGGTCACCTCCTGGCCCGGCGCGAGCGTCGCCCGCGCCCCGCCGACCAGCGCGTTGATGACGCTCAGGTGGTGGGAGACCACGTCGTGCAGCTCGCGGGCGATCCGCCGCCGCTCGGCCCGCACCGCGCTCTCGGCGGCCTCCCGCTTGCCGCGCTCGCGCAGCTCGGCCCGTACGCGGTTGAACTGGCCCAGAACGACGGGGATGGCGATGAGGGTCAGGCCGGTCAGCCACGCGCCCTGAGGCTGCGGGCCGGGCTGGAAGCGGGTGGCGAGCTCGTTCGCGGTCGCGTAGAGGAGGGAGATCAGCCCGGCGGCGATCCAGACCGTGCGGCCGGAGGTGTAGCGGCCCAGGCTGTAGGCGGCGATCATGGTGACCGGGCTGCCGGGGGAGACGATGTCGGCGGAGACGGCGACGACGTCGAGCGCCGTGATCAGCGCCGCCGTCAGCACCGGCCGGTTGCGCCGCATCAGCAGCGGCGGCACGGTCAGCAGGTAGTGCAGGCTGAAGGTCATCGGCTGGCCCTGGGACAGGACGGCCAGCCCGCCGATGATCCCCGGCAGGAGGAGCGCGATCACGAGCGTGATGTCGAAGACCCGCGGACGCCGGAAGAACCGCCATGCGGCCTTGACGCGTCGCACGATGCGCATGGGATCGAGATTACGTCACGAAACTCCCGTGCGACCGGGCGATCCGGCTGGACCGGTGCCGTTGACGCTGCGGTAACGTCACCTCAAGGCGCGGGAAACGGGAGCATGCATGAGCCAGTCGGCACGGGTCATCTGGGACGACGCCCTCACCTCCTACGACTTCGGCCCCGGCCATCCGCTGGCTCCCGTCCGGGTGGCGCTCACGATGGAGCTGGCCAGGGCGCTCGGGGTGCTCGACAAGGTGGACCTGGCAGGCTGCGACCCGGCCACGGACGCCGAGCTGGCGATGGTGCACGACCCCGGTTACGTCGAGGCGGTCAAGCGCGTCTCCGCGACCGGGGCCCCCGACCTGTCGGTGGGGCTCGGCAGCAGCGACAACCCGGCGTTCGCGGGCGTGCACGAGGCGTCCGCGCTGATCGCGGGCGCGTCGCTGGCCGCCGCCCGGGCCGTCTGGGAGGGCGAGGCGGAGCACGCGGTCAACGTCGCGGGCGGGCTGCACCACGCGATGGCGGCCTCGGCCAGCGGCTTCTGCGTCTACAACGACCCGGCGCTGGCCATCGCCTGGCTGCTGCGCCAGGGCGCCAGGCGGGTCGCGTACGTGGACGTCGACGTGCACCACGGTGACGGGGTGCAGGCGGCCTTCTACGACGACCCGCGGGTGCTGACGATCAGCCTGCACGAGAGCCCGCTGACGCTGTTCCCCGGCACCGGCAGGCCGGGGGAGACCGGCGCCGAGGGCACCGCGGTCAACGTGGCGCTGCCCGCCGGGTGCGGCGACTCCGGCTGGCTGCGGGCCTTCCACGCGGTGGTGCCGCCGCTGCTGCGCGAGTTCGCGCCGGAGGTCCTGGTGACCCAGCACGGCTGCGACAGCCACGCGCTCGACCCGCTCGCCCACCTGATGCTCAGCCTCGACGGCCAGCGGACCGCCTACGCGGCCCTGCACCGGCTGGCGCACGAGACCGCCGGCGGGCGCTGGATCGCCACCGGCGGGGGCGGCTACGAGCTGGTCCAGGTGGTGCCGCGGGCGTGGACCCACCTGATCGCGGAGCTGTCGGGCCACCCGCTCGCCCCCTCCACCCCGACGGGCGAGGCCTGGCAACGGCTGGTACGGGAACGTACTGGCGAGACGGCCCCGCTCACCATGACAGACGGCCGAGACCCGGAATTTCAGGACATCTCACATGGTTATGACCCAGCGGACCCCATCGACCGTGCGGTCATGGCGACCCGGCACGCGGTGTTCCCCCTGCACGGCCTCGACCCGATGCCCTAAGGACACGCAGTGCTGACCCGCGACGAACTCCGCGAGCACCTGATCATGAGCCGCATCGCCGGCGACGTCGCGACCCCGCGCGAGAACAACCTGGATCACTACAGCTCGCTGGCCAACCGTGATCCCTACTACATGCTGGGGCTGACGTTCGACCAGCCGTGGACCTACCGCGACGTGCTGGCCCTGATGGCCAAGGCCGCGGGCGTGGTCGCCGACCCGGGCCACCGCTGGGGACAGGACACCATCGACCCCGAGCGGACCATCGACGCGCTCGACGCCATGGCCGACCGCATCGCCGCGGCGCTGTCGCAGGAGAGCCCGCGCGTGCTGTTCGCCACCGGGCACCCGACCGGCCTGCTCGCCGTCCACCTGCCGCTGGCCAGGCTCGCCGCCGAACGCGGGGCCGTGCTGCTGTCGCCCGCCGAGGGCTGGACCTACTCCGGCTCCGGGTTCGGGCGACCGCGCCGCATCCGCTATCTCGGCGACGTGGCGATGCTCGACGACAAGGGCGCGTTCGTCCACACCCACGACGCCGCGCCGATGGAGCACATGCTGGCCGAGCTGGGCGACGACCGGCCCGACCTGGTTATCGCCGACCACGGGTGGGCAGGGGCAGCGGGAGAGGCGGGAGTGCCCACTGTGGCTTTCGCCGACAGCAACGATCCCGGGCTCTTCGTCGGAGAGGCCGAGGGCAAGATCGATGTGGTGGTGCCGCTTGATGACAATGTGCTACCGCGCTACTACGCGCCGTTGACCGAACGACTCGTCACTCGAGTCTCACGAGCCCTATGAGTTGAAATCGGTCATCCCCATACCGTCTTTTCGCGCCTGCATTCCCAGAGGCTCGCCGTCCCTTTGCCAACTTTTGATGGAGCCCGGGCGACTCTTATAGGTGACAAATTGGACAGTTCCAACGTCCGATTGAGTGCTCGGTGCGATGTCTGGCCAGCGGCTTTGCGGGTTCGGCTGACAGGCGGCTGCGGAGACTGAGAAACTAGGGGGTTTGCGCGCTCGGAGTCCCGACTTACGCTGACGGCAGTACACGTGCGTGAGCAATGGCACCAGTGGGGATAACCCGGAAACACGTGCGGAAGAGGCGTCCGATGGCTGCAGGCGAAAGACCTCTCAGCGAGGTGAAGTTCCTGACGGTGGCCGAGGTGGCCACGGTCATGCGAGTGTCGAAGATGACCGTCTACCGGCTGGTGCACTCTGGCGAGTTGCCGGCCATCCGGGTCGGCCGCTCGTTCAGAGTGCCCGAGCAGGCGGTGCACGATTATCTTCGCGAAGCCTACATCGAAGCAGGGTGAGACAGGCGTAGCGGCGCGCCGGGCGCGCCGTGAATACGGTCGCGGGAGAGGCCCGGTCGCCGATTGCGGTGCCGGGCCCTCACCCCGAGGGGCGATCCACCGCCGATCGCCGGTAGTCTGTCACCCGGTGTGCGCTCGCACATCGATTCAGACTTGCTATCAGTACCTGGGGGTCCCGTGGGCTCTGTGATCAAGAAGCGCCGCAAGCGGATGGCCAAGAAGAAGCACCGCAAGCTGCTCAAGAAGACGCGCATCCAGCGGCGTAACAAGAAGTAAGACGACGCAGCTGCGAGGCGCTGATGACCCACACCGTGCTCGTCACCGGGGTCTCGCGCCACATCGGCGCCCGGGTGGCGAGTGTTCTCGCGGCCGACCCGGACATCAGCCGCGTCATCGGAGTGGACGCTGTGTCCGACGCAGGACCCGATTCTGTGTCCGACGCAGGGTCCGATGTTGCGTCCGATGGGCTGTCGCCTCCCCCGGGCAACCGGGACGACGGCACAGCCGGCCGGATCGAGTACGTACGGGTCGATCTGCGCAGCCCTGACATCGCTCAGGTGATCGCGGCCGCCGACATCGACACCGTCGTGCACATGAGCCTGGTGAGCGCTCCCTCGCGGAGCACCGGCCGGGCGGCCATGAAAGAGCACAACGTCATCGGCACCATGCAGTTGCTCGGCGCCTGCCAGCGGTCGGCGACGGTGCGCCGCGTGGTCGTCCGTTCCACCACCGCCGTCTACGGTTCCTCGCCCAGGGACCCGGCGGTCTTCACCGAGGACCTGGAGCCGCACGACGGCCCCAGCCACGGTTACGCCAAGGACGCGGTGGAGGTCGAGGGCTACGTGCGCGGTTTCGCGCGCCGCCGGCCCGACGTCACCGTGTCGCTGCTGCGTTTCGCCAACTTTCTCGGGCCGGGCGTCGATTCGCCGCTCACCCGTTACTTCACCCAGCCGGTGCTGCCGACCGTGTTCGGCTTCGACCCGAGGCTGCAGTTCGTCCACGAGGACGACGCGGTCGAGGTGCTGCGCCGGATGGCGACCGAGGATCACCCCGGCACGTACAACGTGGCCGGGGCGGGCGTGCTGCTGCTGTCGCAGTGCGTGCGCCGGGCCGGGCGGCTGTCGCTGCCCCTGCCCTCGCCCGCCTTCCGGCTCCTCGGCACCGCCGTGCGCCGCGCCGGGCTGGTCGACTACTCGCCCGAGCAGCTGCGGCTGATGAGCCACGGCCGGGCCGTCGACACCGCCGACCTGGAGGCCGAGCTGGGCTGGAAGCCCAAGTTCAGCACCGGGGCGGCGTTCGACGACTTCCTGCGCTCGCGCGAGCTGCGCCCGCTCGTGGGAGGTGCGCACCTGTGACGGCCGACCCCGTAGCGGACGGCACAGCCGACCCCGCAGCCGACCGGACGGCCGAGCTGCTGGCGTTCCTGCGCAGGCGGCTCACCGGCGACTACGAGGTCGACGAGTTCGGCTACGACGCCGAGCTGACCGACAAGGTGCTGCTGGAGCTGCTGCGGCCGCTCTACCGGCACTGGTTCCGGGTCGAGACCGCCGAGCTCAAGCACATCCCCGACGAGGGCGGCGCGCTCGTCGTCGCCAACCACGCCGGCACGCTGCCCGTCGACGCGCTCATGATGCAGGTGGCGCTGCACGACGAGGCGGGCCGGGCGCTGCGCCTGCTCGGGGCCGACCTGGTCTACCAGCTCCCGGTGCTCGGCCACCTGTCACGCAAGACCGGCCACACGCTGGCCTGCCCCGAGGACGCCGACCGGCTGCTGCGGAAGGGCGAGCTGGTCGGAGTGTTCCCCGAGGGCTTCAAGGGCGTCGGCAAGCCGTTCTCCGAGCGCTACAAGCTGCAGCGGTTCGGCCGCGGCGGCTTCGTCGCCTCGGCCATCCGCGCCGGGGTGCCGATCGTGCCGACCGCGATCGTGGGCTCGGAGGAGATCTACCCGAAGATCGGCGACCTGCCCTCGCTGGCCCGGCTGCTCGGGCTGCCCTACTTGCCGATCACGCCGTTCTTCCCGCTGCTCGGGCCGCTCGGGCTGGTGCCGCTGCCGTCGAAGTGGATGATCGAGTTCGGCGAGCCGATCCGGACCGACGAGTACGAGCCGGGCGCGGCCGACGACCCGATGCTCGTCTTCAACCTGACCGACCACGTCCGCGAGGTCATCCAGCAGCTGCTCGACCAGCTCAGGCTGCGTCGCGGCCACGCTTTCCCGCCGTTCCTCTAGAAAGTGCAACCGCTCCGGTCCGGCCGGTGTTCTTACGACCGATAGAGAACACCGAAAGGGACATGTCATGGATCTGCAGCTTTCCGGCCGCGTCGCGGTCGTCACCGGCGCCTCCAAGGGGATCGGCCTGGCCGTCACCCGCACCCTGGCCGAGGAGGGCGTCCACGTCGTGGCCGTCTCCCGCACCCGCGGCGACGACCTGCCCGAGCAGGCGCTGCACGTGCCCGTGGACCTGATGGACCCGGCGGCCCCCGCCGAGATCGTCGCCCGGGCCGTGGAGGCGTTCGGCGGCGTGGACATCCTGGTCAACAACGCGGGCGGGCCGCCCCCCGGCGTGACGCTGCCGCGCGTCGGCTTCCTGACGCCGGACGACGGCGACTGGCAGGCGATGTTCGAGTTCAACCTGTTCGCCGTGGTCCGCCTGATCCGCGCCACGCTGCCCGTCATGCTGGAGCGCGGTGGCGGCGCCATCGTCAACGTCTCCTCCGGCTCGGCCCGGCAGCCCGGCGCGATGAACGTCGACTACGGCGCCGCCAAGTCCGCCATGAACCACATCAGCAAGGCCCTGTCCGAGGAGTACGGCCCGCGCGGCATCCGGGTCAACACCGTCTCGCCCGGCCCGGTGCTGACCGACTGGTGGACCAAGGACGGCGGAGCCGCCGACGTCATCGCCGGGTTCGTCGGCGCCGACAAGGGCAGCGTGATCACCAAGGCGGCTCCCGAGATGATGCGCCTGGTCACCGGCCGCCTGGTGCACCCGCAGGAGATCGCCGACGCGGTGGCGCTGCTCGCCTCGCCGCGGTCGGCCAGCACCACGGGCGCCGACTTCGCCGTGGACGGCGGCTTCCTCAAGGAGCTGTAGGCCGCCCGCGTGAACCCCGGCGGCGGGTTGTGGCGAGATATCTTCGACCGATTCCCGCGCAGAAGGGCGGAGATGATCACACAACCCGCCGTCGCCAGGGGTGCGGACGCCGAACTGATCAACGCTTCGCTGACCGAACCCGAAGCGTTCGCCAACCTGTTCGACCGCTACTCCGCCATGCTCTACCGGTACGCCTCCCGGCGTCTGGGCCCCGAGCCCGCCGAGGACGTCGTCGGGGAGACGTTCCTGGTGGCCTTCTCCCGCCGCACCAGCTACGACCTGAGCTGCCCCGACGCCAGGCCGTGGCTGTTCGGCATCCTCACCAAGCTCATCTCCCGGCACCGCCGCACCGAGGCCGCCCGCTACCGCGCGCTGATGCGCGTCGCCGCCGACCGGGACGTGGAGTCGCCCGCCGACCGGGTGGCCGCCGGCGTGAGCGCGCAGGCGGCCGGTCCCGGCCTCGCCAGCGCGCTGGCCGCGCTGCCCGCCAAGGACCGCGACGTCCTGCTGCTCATCGCCTGGGGCGATCTCACGTACGAGGAGGCCGCGCGGGCGCTCGGCATCCCGATCGGGACCGTGCGCTCCCGCCTCAACCGGGGCAGGCGGAAGGTACGCGCGGCGCTCGGCGACACCAATCCGCTGCTGGGGGAGGAGTGACGATGGACGATCTGAAGCTGCTGCGTGACTTCGGCCGGCAACTGGAGCACGAGCCGCCTCCCACGCTGGTCCGCCAGCGTGACCGCCTGCTGCGGTCGGGGACCCGCGGGCCGGGGCGGCGCAGGCTCGGCTGGATGACGGCCGGGCTGGTCGCGGTCGCCACCGCGCTGGCCGTGGCCGTGCCCGCGCTGCTGGTCGGCGGCCACAACACGGCGGGCGTCGCCACGGGGCCGCTCGGGGCGAAGGCGACCGGCGCGCTCAACGTGCTGCTGGTCGGCACCGACAGCCAGGCGGGCACCGAGCGCTTCCGCAACGGCGCGCGTACCGACGCGATGATGCTCGTCCACCTGACCGCCGACCGCGAGAAGGTCACGGTCCTCAGCATCCCCCGCGACTCGCTGGTGAAGATCCCGTCGTGCGGCGGCAAGCCGGCGCGGGAGGGAATGATCAACTCCGCCTACGACACCGGCGGGATGGCGTGCGCGGTCAAGACCGTCGAGTCGCTGACCGAGGTGCGGGTCGACCACACGGTCGAGGTGGACTTCTCCGGGTTCGCCGCCCTGGTGGACGCGCTCGGCGGCGTCGAGGTCAAGCTGCCGCAGGCGGTGGACGACCGGGCCGCCAAGCTGCGCCTGCCCGCGGGCCGGCAAGAGCTCGACGGTGAGCAGGCCGTCGGCTACATGCGGCTGCGTCACGTCGGCGACGGCTCCGACATCGCCCGCATCAAGCGCCAGCACGCGGTGGTGATGGCCATGCTGAAGAAGGCGAAGAGCGAGCTGGCCGACCCGGACCGGCTGCGGGAGTTCGTGACGGCGGCGTCACGGGCGGTCAGGACGGACGCGGGGCTGAACGTGGACACGCTGATCGAGCTGGCCGGCGCGGTGCGGGGGAGCAAGGTCAGCCTCGTGACGGTCCCTTGGCGCCCCCACCCGGAGGACCCGAATCGGGTGGCCTGGCAGCAGCCGGACGCCGACCGGCTCTTCGCCCGCTTCCGCTGACGGACCGGCGAGCGCGGGGGTCAGCGGGAGGAGCGGTAGTGGCGGCGCAGGGCCAGGCCGGCGGCCACTCCTCCCGCCACGGCGCCGACCCCGGCGGCGATCGGCAGCGCCGTCATCGTGGCCTTGCGGCCGGTGCGGAAGTCCTTGATCGGCCAGTCGTGCTTCCTGGCGTGCTCGCGCAGCTCGCTGTCGGGGTTGATGGCCACCGCCTGCCCGACCAGCGACAGCATGGGCAGGTCGTTGGAGGAGTCGCTGTAGGCGGTGCACCGGGTCAGGTCGAGGCCCTCGCGGCGGGCCAGCGCGCGCACCGCCTCGGCCTTGGCCGGGCCGTGCAGCAGGTCGCCGACCAGGCGGCCGGTGTAGATGCCCTCGCTGGTCTCCGCCACCGTGCCGAGCGCGCCGGTCAGGCCCAGCCGCTGGGCGATCACCCGGGCCAGCTCGACCGGCGTGGCCGTCACCAGCCACACGCGCTGCCCCTGGTCGAGGTGGCTCTGCGCGAGCGCCCTGGTGCCGCCCCAGATGCGGTCGGCCATGACCTCGTCGTAGATCTCCTCGCCCAGCCTGACGACGTCGTCGACCTTGGCCCCGGCGACGAACGCCAGCGCCGTCTCGCGGGCCACCGCGATGTGCTCGGGGTTCTCGTTGCCGCGCATGCGGAAGACGGCCTGCCCGACGGCGAACTTGAACAGGTCGGAGGTGTTGAACATGCCCCGCGTCGCCAGCCCCCTGGCGAAGTGGTAGATCGACGCCCCGCGCATCATCGTGTTGTCGACGTCGAAGAAGGCCGCGGCCTGGAGGTCGGGCTCGGCGGGAGGCGCCACGACGGCGGCCGCCGCGGCGGCCTCACCGGCGATCTCCGCCTCGACCTCGTGTCGTCGTCGGATTAGGCGCCACATGGGCCTCAGCTTACCTAGGCGGGACGAGCCCCTCGATGTAGTCCAGGTAGCCGACCGCCTGGTCCTGCTGCGGGCCGTCGAGGCGTTCGAGCATCGGCCCGACCATGTTGCGCTGGTCCTCGGCGAACTTGTCGATCTTGGGGGAGCGCGGCTCGGCGCGGCGGAGCCTGCTGATGCCGGCCCGGGTCGCGCGCTCCATGTCCTTGAGCGTCCTGCTGACGAGCGGGCCGGCCTCCGACGAGCCGAGGAGCTGGGCGACCTCCTCGGCGCGCGTCTTGGCCGACACCAGCTCGCGCTCGCCCCGTACGACGTCGTCGGTGCTGAGGCGGACCAGCGTGCTCTCGGCGGCGCGCTTGAGCGGGTAGAGGGCGTCGCCGGGCACCGAGTCGTACGTGACGACCGCGGTCAGCATCATTGCGGTCACCAGCCCGAACGAGACCAGCGCGGAGGCGGGCGAGCGCCGCCGAGGGCGCGGCCTGCGGCGGGAGTGACGCCCGCCGGCCCGGCTCGCCGAGCGCGGCCGGGACGCGACCCCGGCGGCCCCGGCGGTGGCTGCCGTGGTGGCCGCCGGGGTGGTCGCGGCGCGGGCGGCGGCGAGCTCGTCGCGCAGGCGGGAGCGGAAGGCCGGGTCCGGGCCGCCGCCCAGCGGGGTCCTGCTGAGCTCGGCGAGATGCTCCAGCACCCGCTCCTGCGATCTGCGCGCCCTACTCATGGCGGCCCCCTGATGCCCCCGCGGCTCGGTCCTGTGGTGATACCTGCCTAACGACGTTCCGTGGCGAAAGGTTACGCAAGGTCGTGTTTGAGCGCCCTGGCCAGCGCCCTGACGGCACGGAACTGCAGCGCTTTGATCGCTCCACTCTTCTTCCCCATGATCAGCGCGGTTTCCGCGAGCGACAGGCCGTGCAGGAATCGCAGGACGACGCACTCCTGCTGTTCGGGGTTGAGATCCCGGACGGCGCGCAGCACCCGGTCGTTGATGATGGCGGTGACCACGGCGTTCTCGGGGATGTGCGAGCCGTCCAGGGGGACGTCGAGCACCTCGCCGGTCGGGACCTCCAGGCGGTAGCGTCCGGACTTGAAGTGGTCGGTCACCAGGTTTCTGGCGATGGTCACCAGCCAGGCGCCGAAGTCGCGGCCCTGCCAGGTGAAGTCGGCGATGCGCCGCAGCGCCCGCAGGAAGGTCTCGCTGGTCAGGTCCTCGGCGAGCGGGTGGGAGCCGACCCGGAAGTAGATGTAGCGGTAGACGAGGTCCACGTAGCGGTCGTAGAGCGTGCCAAAGGCGTCCGAGTCGCCGGTCTTGGCGTGCAGGACGAGGGTGCGCAGGTCGTCGGGGAGGTCTTCGCGCACGGCAGGCTCGGTCGCCGGAGCGGGGCCAGCGACTGCTGGCGCGAGCAGCCCGGCGAACGGCCACGAGTCAGGCATCCGTTATCCCTAGGGCGAAGGGGTGCGGCGTGCTCGAACACTCTAGAAATCAACCGGAAATTCCACAATCCGCATCCTCTTGGTAAGACTCCCCGCAATCGGCAGATACGGTGTGGACGCACCCGTTCCCTTTTCGGCTACCGGTTGAGAGGCGTAGTCCGGCAGCATTGGAGTCACCATGGAGATCCTCGTTGCTGTCATCGCCTTCGCCGGAGCCATCCTGGCAGGAGTCGCCTCGGGCGCCCTGGTCAGCCGGTTGCGTGAGGAGCCCGAGGGCTGGCTGATCGCCTGGACCGTTTCAGCGGCGGCGCTCTGCCTCGCGCTGGGCGTGGCGGGATTCGGCCACCTCATGGGGTTCGGGACCGTCACGTTCAAGCTCGTCCAGATCACCGGATCGCTGCTGGCGCCGCTCTGGCTGGCGATCGGGCTGATCCAGCTCCTGGCGGAGAAGACGCCGCCGAAGTTCCTCGGCTGGCTGTTCGGCATCGCCTACACGTTCGTCGCCTTGGTCATCATGGTCGTCGACCCGCTCGTCAGCGACGAGATGGGCAAGTCGCTGCCCGACGCGTCGGCGCACTGGGCGCTCATCCCGTCGTCGCTGCTGACCGGCGTGCACGCGATCGCCGCGCTGATCATGCTGGCGGCGGTGGTGGTCGCCGCGCTGCGCTGGCGCAACGGCGACGAGTACGACACCGACAACCTCCACGCCACCGTCATCATCGCCCCCTCGGGGCTCGCGCTGATGGGCGCGATGCAGTTCCTGAGCAACGGGTTCTTCATCATCGTGCTGCTCCTTGTCGCCGCCGCGGCGATCTGGTACTGCGTGCTGCGCCCGCTCGCCCCGTACGAGGACGACGACGAGGACGACGAGCTCGCGGCGGCGGAGAGCCGGCGCGCCGAGCGGGCGGCCGGGCACCGCGACGACCGGCCGGTGGCCGGGCACCGCCAGGAGCCGGTGGGCCGCCGTGAGGCGCCGGAGCCGATCGCCGAGCCGGTACGGCCGCGCAAGTCGGGGCTGGGCGACCTGGTGGCCGAATACCGGGCCACCGACGACGTCGACTACGCCGCCCGCATGTCGCCGCCGTCCGACCCTGGCCCGTCGACCGGCTACATCATGAACGGCGAGCGTGCCGACTACGCCATGCCCGCGCCGAGCGAGCGGCCCGACCCCACGATGCCGTCCACCGGCTCGATGCCCGCCGCCGGCGCCGCCTTCTCGGGCGCCGAGCTGTTCTCCCCGCGCACCGGCCCCCAGTCGGTGCCCCAGCCGGTCGTGCAGCCCGCCCCGCAGACGGGCAGGCTCTCGCCGAGCATCTACGGCATGCTCACCGTCTTCACGCTCATGGACGGCTCGGGCGCGGCCTTCGACCGGCTCGCCGAGCAGACCGTCGAGGCGGTGCGCCGGGGCGAGCCCGACACGCTCGTCTACGCCTGCCACTCGGTCAAGTCGGCGCCGCTGCAGCGCATCGTCTACGAGCTCTACCGCGACGAGGTGGCCTACCGCGACCACCAGCGGCAGCCGCACATCGAGCGCTTCATCGCGGACCGGCAGTCGATGGTGCTGGCCACGAACATCATCGAGCTCAACGTCAACGCGGCCAAGGTCGTGCCGCTGCCGACGGCCATGTTCTAGCCGGTGAGCGCCGCCCGCAGGCGCTCCTCGGACACCCGCCAGAAGTCGTGCTGCTCCCCGTCGATCAACGTGACCGGGATCATCTCCCAGTAGCGTTCGCGCAGCTCGTCGGAGGAGTCGATGTTCACTTCCTCCCACGGCACGCCCAGCTCGCCGGCCACGCGGGCGATGATCTCGCGCGCGTCGTCACACAGGTGGCAGCCGGGCTTGCCGAGCAGGGTGATGCGGTGCATGGCCTCCACGGTAGCGCTCGCTGGAAGGTGACTTTGTGCATCGGTTCACAAAAGGATTAACCTGAAAGACGGTTCTAATCCACTCACGCGGCCTGAGGCCGCCCGTTCCCCTGGAGCTCCGGCACGTGAAGAGCCCGTCCCACCCCCGTGATCGCGGCATTCCCGAGGCAACGGTCGCCCGGCTGCCGCTCTACCTGCGGGCGTTGCACGGGATGGCCGAGCGCGGGGTGGCGACCGTGAGTTCGGAGGACCTCGCCGTGGCCGCCGGCGTCAACTCGGCCAAACTCCGCAAGGACCTGTCACATCTGGGCTCCTACGGCACCCGTGGCGTCGGCTACGACGTCGAGTACCTCGTCTACCAGATCTCCCGTGAGCTTGGTCTCACGCAGGACTGGGCCGTCGCCATCGTCGGCGTCGGCAACCTGGGCCGCGCGCTCGCCGGTTACGGCGGGTTCGTGTCGCGGGGATTCCGCATCGCCGCCGTGTTCGACGCCGACCCCGAAATCGTGGGCGACGACATCGCGGGGTTGAATGTGGAGCACATCGACGAACTGGAAGCCGTGATCAAGCGGCGTGGAGTCTCGATCGTGGTTCTGGCGACACCGGCGGCGGCCGCACAGGAAGTATGCGATCGTGTGGTGGCCGCCGGGGTGACCAGCATCCTCAACTTCGCCCCGGTCGTGCTCACCGTTCCGGACGGCGTCGATGTCCGTAAAGTCGACCTATCCATCGAACTGCAGATCCTTGCGTTCCACGAGCAACGCAAAGCTGGGGGGCCACTCATGGCAGTGGACAGTCAATGAGTGTTCTGGCGATCGGGCTCAGCCACCGCACGGCGCCGGTGGCCCTGCTGGAGCGTGTCTCCGTAACGGGTGACGCGCTCGTCAAGCTCCTGCACGACGTGCAGCAGGACCCCTGCGTGGCCGAGGCCTTCGTGGTCTCGACCTGCAATCGGGTCGAGGTCTTCGTCGCCGTGGACCGCTTCCACGCCGCCGTCAACGCCGTCACCGGGATGCTCAGCCTCCACTCGGGCGTGCCGGTCGACGAGCTGACCCCGCACCTCTACGTGCACTACGAGGAGCGGGCCGTCGAGCACCTGTTCTCGCTGGTGTGCGGCCTCGACTCGATGGTCGTGGGCGAGGGCCAGATCCTCGGCCAGGTCCGGCGGGCGCTCAAGCTGGCGCAGAAGCAGGGCACGGTCGGCGCGACCCTCAACGAGCTGGCGCAGCAGGCGCTGCGCGTGGGCAAGCGCGCCCACACCGACACCGGCATCGACCAGGCGGGCGCCTCCCTGGTGACCGCCGGGCTGGCGCTGGCGGGCGACCTGACCGGCCTGCGCGCCCTGGTGGTCGGCGCGGGCTCGATGAGCTCGCTGGCCGCCGCCACGCTGGCGCGCGCCGGCGTCACCGACATCGTGATCGCCAACCGTACGTACTCGCGCGGCGCGCGGCTGGCCGAGACCGTCGGCGGCCGGGCGGTGGAGTTCGCCGCGGTCGCCGGTGAGCTGGCCGAGGCCGACCTGGTGATCACCTGCACCGGCGCGGGCAAGCACGTGATCACCGCCGACATGGTCACGCGCGGCGCGTTCCTGCTGGACCTGGCGCTGCCGCACGACATCGACCCGGCTGTGCGCGCCGTCCCCGGCGTGACGCTGGTCGACCTGGAGACGATCCAGGAGTCCGGCATCGGCTCGCGCGAGGGCGACGCGGTCAGGGCCGTGCGCGCGCTGGTCGCCGAGGAGCTGACGGCCTACCTCGACGCCGAGCGGGCGGCCCGGGTGACCCCCACCGTGGTGGCGCTGCGCAGCAAGGCGGCCGGCGTGGTCGAGTCGGAGTTGGGGCGCCTGCTGATGCGGGTCCCCGAGCTTGACGGCAAAATCAAGGACGAGGTGACGCTCACCGTGCAACGGGTCGTTGACAAACTGCTCCACGAGCCGACCGTGCGTGTCAAGCGGCTCGCCACCTCGCCCGGAGGCGATCATTATGCCGAGGCGCTGCGCGAGCTGTTCGACCTGGATCCGAAGATGCCCGAGGCCGTGAGGGAGGTGGAGCTGTGACTCCGCAGACGGGGCCGCTGCGGCTCGGCACGAGGCGCAGCCTGATGGCGACGACGCAGTCCCAGATGGTCGCCGACGCCTACACCGAGCGCACCGGCAGGGCGATCGAGCTGGTCGGCGTCACCACGTTCGGCGACGTGAGCAAGGCCCACCTGGCCCAGCTCGGCGGCACCGGCGTGTTCGTCAGCGCGCTGCGCGACAAGCTGATCGAGGGCGAGGTCGACTTCGCCGTCCACTCGCTGAAGGACCTGCCCACCAAGCCCGACCCGCGCATCGCGCTGGCCGCGCTGCCCGCCCGCCACGACCACCGCGACGCGCTGGTCGGCCGCTGCTCCTTCGCCGACCTCCCGGCCGGCGCCAAGGTCGGCACCGGCTCGCCGCGCCGTGTCGCCATGCTCCGGGCCATGCGCCCCGATCTGGAGTACGTGCCGATCCGCGGCAACGCCGACACCCGGATCGGCAAGGTCACCTCCGGCGAGCTCGACGCCGTCGTGCTGGCCTCGGCCGGCCTCACCCGGATCGGGCGGACCGCCGAGATCGCCCAGATCTTCGAGGTCGAGGAGCTGCTCCCGGCCCCCGGCCAGGGCTCGCTGGCCGTGGAGTGCCTGGCCGACCGCGACGACCTGGTCGCCTTCCTCGGGCAGCTCGACGACCCGCGGACCCGCTCCGCGGTGGCCGCCGAGCGGTCGGTGCTGGCCGCCCTGGAGGCAGGCTGCTCGGCGCCCGTGGGTGCGTTCGCGCTCGATGACGGGCACACTCTGAACCTGACCGCAGCGGTCGTCGCCATCGACGGCGCCCGCGCGGTGCGCAAGTCCACCGCCGGCTCTCCTTCGGAGGCGGAAGATCTGGGTCGCCGGCTCGCGGCCGAGATGCTTCACGAAGGGGCCGACAGATTGATGGGGGAGCATTCCCATTGAGCTCCGATAGTCCGACCTCCGGTTTCGTCGCGTTCGTAGGCGCGGGGCCCGGCGACCCGAACCTTCTCACGCTCCGCGGCGCCGAGCTGCTGGGCAAGGCCGACGTGGTGATCCTCGACGAGGACCTGCACGGCCCCCTGCTCAAGCACTGCCGCCCCGGGGTCGAGGTCGCCGCCGACGACCTCGTCAAGCACGCCAAGTCAGGCCGGCTCGTGGTGCGGCTGTGCGAGGGCGACCCGATGCTGTTCTCCTCGATCACCGAGGAGGCCGCGGCGCTCGCCGCGGCGGAGGTGGACTTCGAGATCGTGCCCGGGGTGCCGCCCGCGACGGCCGTGCTCGGCTACGCGGGCATCCCGCCGGCGTCGTCGGTGCCCGAGTTCCGGGTCGTCGACGCCGCGCAGGACCAGGACTGGTCCTCGCACGCGGCCTGTCCCGGCACGCTGGTGATCTACAACGGCATCACCGAGGCCGTGGCGATCGGCAAGGCGCTGATCGCCGGCGGCAAGCCCGACAGCACCCCGGTGGCCGTCAGCAGCGGCGGCACCACCACCGAGCAGTACACGGTCGTCTCCTCGCTCGGCAGGCTGCAGGCCGACCTCAAGCACGCGGGCTTCACCGAGCCGGCGCTGATCGTCGTCGGCGAGGCCGTGGGGCTGCGCGACAAGCTGTCGTGGTTCGAGACCAAGCCGCTGTTCGGCTGGCGGGTGCTGGTGCCGCGCACCAAGGAGCAGTCCAAGAGCCTGTCGGAGCAGCTCACCTCCTACGGCGCGGTGCCCGAGGAGGTGCCGACCATCTCGGTCGAGCCGCCGCGCACCCCGCAGCAGATGGACCGCGCGATCAAGGGCCTGGTCACCGGCCGCTACGAGTGGGTGGCCTTCACCAGCGCCAACGCGGTCAAGGCGGTGCGCGAGAAGTTCGAGGAGTACGGGCTCGACGCGCGGGCGTTCGCCGGGCTCAAGGTGGCCGCCGTGGGCGACGCCACCGCGCGGGCGCTGGTCGAGTTCGGCGTCAAGCCCGACCTGCTGCCGTCGGGCGAGCAGTCGTCGGAGGGCCTGGTGGCCGAGTGGCCGCCCTACGACTCGATGCTCGACCCGATCAACCGGGTGCTGCTGCCGCGCGCCGACATCTCCACCGACACGCTCGTGGCCGGGCTGACCGAGCTGGGCTGGGAGTGCGACGACGTGACGGCCTACCGCACCGTGCGGGCCGCGCCGCCGCCCGCGCCGATCCGCGAGGCCATCAAGGGCGGCGGTTTCGACGCGGTGCTGTTCACCTCGTCCTCCACGGTCCGCAACCTGGTGGGCATCGCGGGCAAGCCGCACAACGTCACCGTGATCGCCGTCATCGGGCCGCAGACGGCCAAGACGGCCGAGGAGTTCGGGCTGCGCGTCGACGTGATGGCCGACAAGGCGTCCGCGTCGGCGCTGGCGGCCGCGCTCGCCGAGTACGGCGCCAAGCAGCGCAGCGCCGCGCTGGCCGCCGGTGACACGCCGCGCAGGCCGTCGCAGAACCGCAGAGGAGCCAGGAGGAGAGCCAAGTGAGTGCCGAGTTCCCCGTCGCCCGTCCGCGACGGCTGCGCCGCTCCCCGGCGCTGCGCCGGATGGTCGCCGGCACCCGCCTGCACCCCGCCGACCTGATCCTGCCGATGTTCGTCAAGGAGGGCATCGACGAGCCGAGCCCGGTCGCGTCGATGCCCGGCGTCGTCCAGCACACCCGCGACTCGCTGCGCAAGGCCGCCCACGAGGCCGCCGAGGCCGGGGTCGGCGGGCTGATCCTGTTCGGCATCCCGGCGGTCAAGGACGCGCGCGGCTCGGCGGGCGACGACCCCGACGGCATCCTCCAGGTGGCGCTGCGCGAGGTGAGCGCCGAGGTGGGCGACGCCATCGTGGTGATGGCCGACACCTGCCTCGACGAGTTCACCGACCACGGGCACTGCGGGATCCTCACCGAGTCCGGCGACGTCGACAACGACCTCACGCTGGAGCGCTACGCCTCGATCGCGGTCGCGCAGGCCAGGGCGGGCTCCCAGGTCGTGGCGCCGAGCGGCATGATGGACGGCCAGGTGGGCGTGATCCGGGCGGCGCTCGACGCGGAGGGCTTCTCCGGGGTGCCGATCCTCGCCTACTCCGCCAAGTACGCCTCCGCCTTCTACGGGCCCTTCCGCGACGCCGCCGAGTGCGCGCCGCAGTTCGGCGACCGCAGCACCCACCAGCAGGACCCCGCCGGGCCGCTGGAGGAGGCGCTGCGCGAGGTGCGGCTCGACCTGGCCGAGGGCGCCGACGCCGTCATGGTCAAGCCCGCGCTGGCCTACCTCGACGTCATCCGCGCCTTCCGCGACGAGGTGGACGTGCCGGTGGCCGCCTACCAGGTGAGCGGCGAGTACGCGATGGTCGAGGCCGCCGCCGCCAACGGCTGGATCGACCGCGAGCGCACGATCATGGAGTCGCTGGTGGCGATCAAGCGCGCCGGCGCCGACCTGATCCTCACCTACTGGGCGACCGAGGTGGCACGCCGCCTCTAACAGGGGGTTTCCCGTCGGGTCCTGGGACCTGTGCGTTAGAGTGCCATGACAAGTGCTGGTGTGTCCCGCGTGGCTATTGAGCCCGGAGAGCCGGGGCCTCCTCAGGCACCGAAGCGACGGGAGACACCAATGGTGGGGGTACCTCTGGCTCGGCGTACCAGGAAACGGTCCCGGCCGACGCGGATCGACGCCGTGCTGGGCTACGCCGCACTGGGCTGGCCGAGCGTGCCGGGAGCCTTCCCGCTGCGGCGGGGCACCCGAGCGTGTTCCTGTGACCGGCTCGGCTGTCCCGACCCGGGCGCGCACCCCATCTCCCCCGCCTGGAGCATTCAGGCCACCACCGACGCCACCCAGCTCACCCGCTGGTGGCAGCGGGAGCCCGAGGCCAACGTCATCCTGCCCACGGGGCGGGTGTTCGACGTCTTCGACGTGCCCCTCGCGCTCGGCCTGTCGGCCCTCACCCGGATCGACAACGCAGGCGCGGACTCCGGCCCGGTCGCCGCCAACGGCGACCGGGTCTTGTTCTACGTGGCCACGCGCGGCAACCCGGAGGACGAGGACGAGTGGTGGTCGTGCCAGCTCGACTGCGACCCGGCCACGATCGAGGACACGCCGGGGCTGCGCTGGCACTGCCGCGACAGCTACGTGCTGGCCCCGCCCTCCACGCTGCCCACCGGACAGCCGGTCTCGTGGCTGCGCCCGCCCGACGGCCGGCCGCTGCCCGACCCGCTCCGCCTGCTTGAATGGCTGGCCGACTAGGGGACTAACCTGGTCTGGTGAGCCGTACACGCATCTCCGAGGACCTGTTCGCCCGCGCCAGCGCCGTCGTGCCGGGGGGTGTCAACTCGCCGGTCCGCGCGTTCGGGGCGGTGGGCGGCACTCCGCGTTTCATGGCCTCCGGGCAGGGCCCGTACATCACGGACGTCGACGGCAACCGCTACGTCGACCTGGTGTGCTCGTGGGGCCCGATGATCCTGGGGCACCGGCATCCGGCCGTGGTGGAGGCCGTGTCGCAGGCGGTGGCCCACGGGTTCTCGTACGGGACGGCCACGCCGGGCGAGGTGGAGCTGGCGGAGGAGATCGTCCGCCGGGTCGCGCCGGTGGCGAAGGTGCGGCTGGTGAGCTCCGGCACCGAGGCGACGATGAGCGCGGTGCGGCTGGCGCGCGGGTTCACCGGACGGTCCAAGGTGATCAAGTTCGCCGGGTGCTATCACGGGCACGTCGACGCGCTGCTGGCCTCGGCGGGGTCGGGTGTCGTGACGTTCGGGCTGCCGGACACGCCCGGGGTGACGGGGGCGTCGGCGGCCGACACGATCGTGCTGCCCTACAACGACGTCAAGGCGGTGGAGGAGGCGTTCGCCTCGGCCGAGATCGCCTGCGTCATCACCGAGGCGTGCCCGGCCAACATGGGCATCGTGCCGCCGCTCGACGGGTTCAACGCCCGGCTGCGCGAGCTGTGCACGGCCAACGGGGCGCTGCTCATCGTCGACGAGGTGCTGACCGGCTTCCGCGTCTCGCCGTCGGGCTGGTACGGGCTGGACCCGGTGGAGGCCGACCTGATGACGTTCGGCAAGGTGATGGGCGGCGGACTGCCGGCGGCGGCGTTCGGCGGCCGGGCCGAGGTGATGGCCCATCTGGCGCCTGAGGGTCCCGTCTACCAGGCGGGCACGCTGTCGGGCAATCCGCTGGCCTGCGCGGCCGGGCTGACCACGCTGCGCACGCTCGACGCCGACGCCTACGCGAAGGTTGGCGCGGCCGCTTCGGCGGTGGCGCGAGCGGCCACCGAGGCGCTGTCGGAGGCGGGGGTGCCGCACCGGCTGCAGACGGCGGGCAGCCTGTTCTCGATCTTCTTCACCGACCGGCAGGTGACGAACTTCGCCGACGCCCAGACGCAGAGCACGGCCGCGTACAAGGCGTTCTTCCACGCGATGCTCGACCGGGGCGTCTACCTGCCGCCGTCGGCGTACGAGGCGTGGTTCCTGTCGGCGGCGCACGACGAGGAGGCGCTGGAGCGGGTCGCCGACGCGCTGCCCGCCGCCGCCAAGGCGGCCGCCGCGGTCCTCTGATTGGCGAACAGCACCCCGGCCACGATGAGCACGGCCGCCACCGCCTTGAGCCAGGTCAGCGGCTCACCGGTGAAGAGGGCGGCCGACGACATGCCGAAGACCGGCACGAGCAGCGTGTACGGGGCCACGGTGGAGGCGTCGTAGCGGCGCAGCAGATAGCCCCACACGCCGAAGCCGCCGAGCGTCGAGACGAACGCCACGTACGCCAGCGACAGCCAGCCCTCGGCCGGGGCTGCGAGTGACGGGACGCCCTCGACCAGCAGCGACAGCAGCAGGAGCGGGGGCGCCGACAGGGCGCTCACCCAGACCATGAAGCGCAGCGAGTCGGGCGGGGCGGCCTTGCGCTGGGCGACGTTGCCGAGACCCCAGGCGGCGGCCGCGGCCACGCAGAGGGCGAAGGCGCCGGCCGGGCCGGACAGGCCGAAGTCGACGGCGACCAGGGCCAGGCCGCCGAAGGCGACGGCCAGGCCGGCGACGCGACGGGCGGTGAGCCGCTCGCCGAGGAGCGTCACCGCGAACACGATGGTGAACAGGACCTGCGCCTGCAGGACCAGGGAAGTCAGCCCGGCCGGCATCCCGGCGCGCATGCCGATGAGCAACAGCCCGAACTGGCCGACTCCGAGAGTGGCAGCCACCGCGCCGACCCATCGCCAGGGAACTCCGGGCCGCCCCACGAGGAGCAGCGCGGGCAACGCCGCCAGCGCGAACCGCAGGCCCGCGTACAGCAGGGGCGGGAAGTGCTCCAGCCCCACCTGCATGACGACGAAGTTCACTCCCCAGACGGCCGCGAGGCCGACGGCGAGGGCCAGGTGGCCAGGTCTCACGCGGCGGACGTCTTGCGGTAGCGGATGCGCTGCTCGCGGGCCTGCTCGGCGAGGGCCTTCAGGTAGGAGGTGGTCTGGTGGGTCTGCTTCTTCGTCTTAAGGATTCGCATGCATATATTTTCCAACGCTACACCTTTAACGACAAGCGAGACTTTCTATGCTTAACCCTTTAGACTGGCTTACATGTTGGACTTGAACCGGCTCAAGGCCCTACATGCCGTGCACGTCTACGGCTCGGTCGGCGCCGCCGCCGACGCGCTCATGGTCACGCCGTCGGCCGTCTCGCAGCAGATCGCCAAGCTGGAGCGCGAGACCGGCGCCAGGCTGGTCGAGCGCAACGGGCGCGGCGTGCGGCTGACCGACGCCGCCGGGCTGCTCGCCGAGCACGCCGAGCGCATCCTGGCCCTGGTCGAGACCGCCGAGGCCGACTTCGAGGCGCTGCGCGGCCAGGTCGTCGGCCGGCTCAACGTGGGCGCGTTCCCCACCGCCGCGCGCGGCCTGATGCCCGCCGCGCTCGCCGAGCTGCGCGAGCGCCACCCCGACCTGCTCATCCAGCTGTACGAGCGCGAGCCCGAGCGGGTGATCCGCGAGGTGGCCAGGGGCGAGCTCGACCTGGTCATCGTCCAGGACTGGCTCAACCGGCCGATCGCCATCCCCGAAGGACTGTCCCGGAAGTCGCTGCTCGAAGACGTGGCCGACGTGGCCGTCCCGGCCGACCACCCGCTGGCCGGCCACAAGGAGATCGCGCTGTCGGCGCTCCAGGGCGAGCGCTGGATCAGCTCCACGCCCGGCACGATCTGCCACGACTGGCTGGTGTTCACGCTGCGCAGCGCCGAGGTCGAGCCGGAGATCGCCTGCATGGCCGACGAGTATCCGACCCACCTCGCCCTCGTGGCCGCCGGGCTGGGCTGCGCGATCGTGCCCAGGATGGGCCGCGACCCGGTGCCCGACGGCATCCGCTTCATTCCGATCCGTCCTGGTCAGAGCCGCCGCATCTACGCGCTCTGGCGCACCGACGCGGCCCGCCGCCCCGCGATCCGCGCCACCGTCGAGGCGCTCGTACGCTCCAGCAGCCGCCACGAGAACGCCTGGGCGGTCACCTAGGACAGGGCGATGACCACCAGGCCGCCCAGGATGACCCCCGCGGCCAGCAGCCGGTGGTCTCCTTCCGACCGGCCAGACTCCATCCACCCGCGAGCCGGGCCCGGCGAGCGGCTAAGCTGAAGCCCACCATGGCTGAAACCACTGTCGTTCACCTTTTGCGCCACGGTGAGGTGCACAACCCTGGCGGCATCCTCTACGGCAGGCTCCCTGGTTACCACCTGTCCGAGACCGGCCAGCTGATGGCCAAGACCGTCGCCAAGTCCGTGGCGGGGCGCGACATCGTCGCCCTCTACAGCTCGCCGCTGGAGCGTGCGCAGGAGACCGCCGCGCCGCTGGCCGCCACGCTCGGCCTCGACATCGTCAGCGACGACCGGCTGCTGGAGGCCGGCAACCTGCTGGAGGGCCGGATCTCCGGGCCCGGCCTGCAGTTGCTGCGCAGCCCGCGCAACTACCGCTACTTCTGGAACCCGATGCGGCCCTCGTGGGGCGAGCCCTACCCGGTGATCGTCGCGCGGATGAAGTCGATGGTCGAGGATGCCAGGGAGGCGGCGCGCGGGCACGAGGCGGTGCTCGTCAGCCACCAGCTCCCGATCTGGGCGATCCGGATGGCGGCCGAGGGCCGGCGCAGGCTCTGGCACGACCCTCGCCGCAGGCAGTGCGCGCTGGCCAGCCTCACCACGTTCACCTTCGACGGCAACCGGCTCGTCAGCGTCGGCTACAGCGAGCCGGCGGGGTCGCTGGACCGGGGACCCAGCGTCCCGGGCGCATGACAGCGCCGGTAGAGTTGCAAGCTCTACCGCTTGTAGTACAAGGAGATCATCCTCCCGTGCGCGCGACGTCAATCTCACTGGCCCTCATCGCCGTCCTGGCCGCGGGCTGCGCGGGCAACCAGGGCGGTCAGCCCGCGGCGGGTGACACCCGCTTCGTCGCCGGCGACGGGAAGATGCAGGTGTTCGCGACGGCCGAGCGCGAGCCGGCGCCCGCCGTCGAGGGGCCCACGCTGGAGGACGGCACCGCCTCCCTGGCCGCCCACAAGGGCAAGGTCGTCGTGCTCAACTTCTGGGCCTCCTGGTGCGGGCCCTGCCGGGCCGAGGCGCCCGTGCTCAAGGAGGTCGCGGCCAAGACCAAGGGCACCGGCGTGGAGTTCATCGGCATCGACTTCAAGGACCGCAAGGCCGACGCGCTCGCCTTCGAACGCACCGAGAAGACCGGCTACCCGAGCATCTTCGACCAGCCGGGCAAGATCGCGCTCGCCTTCCAGGGCACGGTGCCGCCCGCGGCCATCCCGTCCACGCTGATCATCGACAAGCAGGGCCGGATCGCCGCCCGGGCGCTCGGCGCCGTCCGCTACACCGACCTGATGGACACGGTGACCAAGGTGCGCGATGAGTGACGTGGTCGCGTCCGGCTCGCTGCTGCTGGCGGTGCCGATTGCGGTGCTGGCCGGCGTGGTCTCGTTCCTGTCGCCGTGCGTGCTCCCGCTCGTCCCCGGCTACCTGTCGTACGTCACGGGCATGAGCGCCGACCCCAAGCGGGGGCGGCTGGTGCTGGGCACGCTGCTGTTCGTGGCGGGGTTCGCCGCCGTGTTCGTCGTCAGCGGGGCGCTGTTCGGCGGGCTCGGCGCGGCGCTGCTCGGCAACGCCGAGATCATCACGCGGGTGCTCGGCGTGCTCACCATCCTGCTCGGGCTGGCGTTCCTCGGCGTGGTCCCCGGGCTGATGCGCGACGTGCGCATCCACAGGATGCCCTCCGCGGGGCTGGCCGGCGCGCCGCTGCTCGGCGTGGTGTTCGGGCTCGGCTGGACGCCGTGCATCGGCCCCACCCTGGCCGTCGTCCTCACCCTCGGACTCAACGAGGGCAGCGCCTCGCGGGGCGCCCTGCTCGCCGTGGCCTACGCGCTCGGGCTCGGGCTGCCGTTCGTGGCCGCCGCCCTGGCCTACAGCAAGGCGCTGCACACGTTCCGGGCGATCCGCAAGCACTCGCGCCTGATCACCCGGATCGGCGGCGGCATGATGGTGGCCGTCGGCATCGCGCTGGTCACCGGCCTCTGGGGAGAGATGATCGCCACCATGCAGGGCCTGATCGGCAACTTCCGGCCGGTGATCTGATGAGCGTCGACGAGCTGGAGAGGGAGCGCGCGGCCAAGCCCGCGGGCATGGGCCTGACCGGCTGGCTGCGCTGGTGCTGGCGCACGCTCACCTCGATGAAGACCGCGCTCATCCTGCTCTTCCTGTTCGCGCTGGCCAGCGTGCCCGGCTCGCTGATCCCGCAGCGCAGCGTCGAGCCCGACAAGGTCGCGCTGGTCTACAAGGACAGCCCGGCGCTGGCCGAGTGGTACGACCGCTTCCAGCTCTTCGACGTCTTCACCTCGGTCTGGTTCGCGGCCATCTACCTGTTGCTGTTCACCTCGCTGATCGGCTGCATCATCCCGCGCACCGCCACCTACCTGCGCGAGCTGCGCCGCAAGCCGCCGGCCGCGCCGCGCAACCTGACCAGGCTCCCGCACTCCGCCTCCTTCGACGGCGACCTCACGGTCACCGAGGCCGCCAGGCGGCTGCGCAAGCTGCGCTTCCGCGTCGAGACCGGCGACGGCTGGGTCGCCGCCGAGAAGGGCTACCTGCGCGAGACCGGCAACCTGCTCTTCCACATCGCGCTGCTCGGCGTGCTGGTCGCCGTCGGCTTCGGCTCCCTGTACGGCTACCGGGGCAACGTGCTGGTCGCCGAGGGCGACGGGTTCGCCAACACCGTGGCCGCCTACGACCGGTTCATCCCCGGCCCCCAGGTGTCGGCCGAGTCGCTGGAGCCGTTCAGCTTCGAGATGACCGACTTCCAGGCCACCTACCAGGTCGAGGGGGAGAAGCGCGGGCAGGAGCTCGACTACTCCGCCTTCCTCAAGGTCACCGACGCTCCCGGGGCCGCGCCGCGCGACTACGAGCTCAAGGTCAACGAGCCGCTGGAGGTCAACGGCACCCAGACCTACCTCATCGGCCACGGCTACGCCCCCGTCTTCCGCGTCACCGACGCCAAGGGGCACGTCGCGTTCGAGGGACCGGTGCCGTGCATCATCGCCGACAAGCCCACGCTCACCTCCGACTGCGTGGTCAAGGTCCCCGACGCGCAGCCGACGCCGCTCGGCTTCCTGATGCGCTTCCTGCCCACCAGCGTGCCGCTGACCGACGGCAGCTACGCCTCGGCCTTCCCCGGGGCCATCCAGCCCGGAGTGCAGGTCCTGGGGGCGTTCTCCGGCGACCTCGGCATGCGCTCGGGGGAGCCCCGGTCGGTCTACGAGCTGGCGCCGCCCGAGCTGATGAAGAAGCTCAAGCCGCTGGTCATGGGCAAGGACGTGCCCGCGCCGCTGGCTCCCGGCCAAACGCTCGACCTGCCCGACGGGGCGGGCAAGCTGGAGTTCGTCGAGGTCAAGGAGTGGATGACGCTCCAGATCGCCTACGACCCCGGCCGGCTGCCCGCGCTGCTCGCCGCCTCGACGGCCACCGTCGCCATCGTGCTCTCGCTGGTCATCCGGCGCCGGCGGGTGTGGGTGCGGGTCAAGGACGGCACCGTCGACGTGGGCGGGCTGACCCGCACCGAAGGGTCCGCGGCCGGGTTCGCGGAGGAGTTCGACGACATCGTCAAGGTTCTAGCAGCAGGAGACAAGGATGAGCGCTGAACCACTCGCGGAGCTGAGCGACCTGTTCGTGGTCGCGGCAGTGCTGCTCTATCTGTTCGCGATGGTGGGCTTCGCGCTAGAGCTGGCCTTCGGCCGCGCCCGTGCCGACGCGCCCGTCAAGGGCCGCGCGCGCACCCCCGTGACGGTGGGCGCCGCCTCCTCCTCGGAGGCGGAGGCCGGCGCGCCCTCCGACGACGCGCCGCAGCAGCCCGTCCCCGCGTTCGCCCTGCGCGGCGGGATCGCCGGGCTCGTCCTGGCCTGGCTCGGCTGGGCGGCCAACCTCGGCGCCATCGTCACCCGCGGCCTCGCGGTCGACCGGTGGCCGTGGGGCAACATGTACGAGTTCATCGTCGCCATCTGCTTCGCCGCCGTCTCAGCGTTCCTCATCACCCAGACGCGCACCAACATCCGCTTCCTCGGCGGGTTCGTCATGGTGCCGGCGGCGCTGGGGCTGGGGCTCGCGTCCAAGGTCTTCTACACCTCGGCCGGGCCGGTCGTGCCCGCGCTCAACTCCTACTGGATCGCCATCCACGTCACCGCCGCCATCATCGCCAGCGGGCTGTTCGTGCTCGCGGGCGTGGCGGGGGTGCTCTTCCTGGTGCGCGGCGACGGGCTGTCGCGGCTGCCCGCCAAGGCCGAGCTGGAGAAGGCGGCGCACCGGGCGATCGTGCTGGCGTTCCCGCTGTGGACGTTCGCCGTCATCGCGGGCGCGCTGTGGGCGGACCGGGCGTGGGGCCGCTACTGGGGCTGGGACCCCAAGGAGGTGTGGTCGTTCATCACCTGGGTCGGCTACGCGGCCTACCTGCACGCCCGCGTGACGGCTGGGTGGCGTGGCCGGGCGGCGACCGTCGTGCAGCTCGTGGCGTTCCTGGCGCTGCTGTTCAACCTGGTCGGCGTCAACATCTTCATCGAGGGCCTGCACAGCTACGCCTGAGGCTGAGAGCGCTGTGGAGGCGCTCCGGGCGGTTCCCTCTGCCCGGAGCCTCGCTCCGCCTGCTGGGGGCGTCTGCGGCGCTCCCAGGAGGCGGTCGCTGGAAAGGATTTACCTGAAAGAGTGGGTGACAGGCGTTTCGGAGGGGCGGTTACTTCTCTTCGCCGCGCATGCGACGGTCGAGTTCGCGAAGGAAATCGGGGTCGTCGTCGGGGCCCTTGGGGATGCCCGCGGTGGAACGCGGCTGCACCGGCCAGGACTCCTGGATGGGTCGGGGACGTCCGCGCAGCATCCAGAACAGCCCGCCGATGAGGGGAAGCACGGCGACGACGATGAGCCACACGGCTTTCGGGGAGTGCCTGACCTCTTCCTCGGGGGTGGTGATGACGTCGAACAACGTGAACAGCCAGAAGGCCAGCAGAGCCAGGCCGACAATGACACCTGCCATGCCCCGAACTGTAAGCCATCTCCAGCGTGTTCGTGCCACCTGATGTCGCATTTCGGATGACTGGCGAAGATCAGCGTCGTACCGTGGAACCCGATTCGGCGCCACGGGGCGGTGAGGGGTGCGATGGCCATTTCCAACGACAAGGGGCGCCATCGGCGAGGTCGCTGGTGGCGGCGCGGGTCGTACCTCTTTTCGCGCCGCACCGAGGCTCCGCCCGACGCGGACCGGTCCTTCTGGGCCAACGCGCGGGGAGCCTATCGGCGAGGCCACAGTGAGGTGGGCCGGGCCGCCGGGGAGGGCACGGAGACGCCGGGCTTCCGCCGGCGCGAGCGCGAGCGCCGTGACCAGCCGGCGCGCCGCCCCGACGCCGAGCGCCGTGACCAGCCGGCGCGCCGGCCCGACGCCGACCGCCGTCCCTGGGAGGGCGGGGGACCGGACGAGCAGGGGAGGCGGCGGCCGGAGCGGACGCCCGCCACGGCCCCGGAGCGGCCCCGCTACACGTGGCAGGACTTCGAGCTCGACGGTTCACACGCGCGGGCCCGGCCGCATCCGCCCGACGTGCCGCCGCTGGGCGACGGGCTGCGGCACTGCGGGAAGCTGGAGGCGATCCTGCACCGCCAGTGGGACGCCCGGCTGGGGCCGCCGCCGCCCGATCTCGTCCGGGCCGTGGAGAGCCTGGCCAGGCTGCCCGACCGGCTGAAGGAGCGGCTGGCCGAGGGGCTGGAGGGCATCTACGTCGGGCCGGGCGGCGTGCCGGACCTGGACGACATGGGCTATCTGCGCGGCGCGCCGCTGCCGTCGGGCCGGGCCACGTGGGACGTGTGCGCGGGCGCGTACGGGGACCGGAAGGTCGTGGTGGGGGACCGGCCCTCGCCGACGCCGGACGTGATGATGCACGAGGTCGGGCACGCGATCGACGACATCGATTCGGTGTTCGGCGTATGGGTGTCGGACACGCCGGAGTTCGTGGCACTGTTCGAGAGGGTCACGCCGCTGCTGGCATCGTCGTTCCACCGCCAGGGCGGGGGGCTGGGCCGCAAGGAGTTCTTCGCCGACGCGTTCGCCGCCATCGCCTCACGGCAGCGCCCCGCGCTGGTCGACATGCTCGGCGGCAACACGCGGATGGCGCTCGACGTCATGTTGTTCTTCAACCGGCGCTACGGAATCTAGGTGATCGGCCATGTACGTCATCCGGCTCGCTGACGGGACCCTGCGGGTGCCGAGGAGCCTGGCCAGCGAAGACGGGCGCCTGATCGGGAACGCGTATGTCGAGGTGGAGCCCGGCGAGCCCGGTTACGACGAGTGGTTGCAGGAGTCGTTGACCGAGGAGGAGGCGGCCGAGCGGCGGCGCCGCTGGGCGGAGGAGAACGACGAGCTGGAGCGGGAGTTCCTGGCGTACAAGGCCGACCAGGACGGCGACTGAGAGGCAGGATTCCGCCAAGGCGCCAGCCACGGTCGGCGGATGGCGCCTTCCCGCGCTCGCCTTACGGATGGGCCGGCGAGCACGCCGTCTCGGTGATCCTGGCTGGCAGGATCACCGACTGGGCGGTACGTCAAACACGCGGGGACTCCCCTGTCGGCCTGTCGGCCGTCAGAACGTCCTCGCCTCGAAGAAGGGCGTGCACTTCCGATTCACGGAAGCGCCGGTGCCCTCCGGGGGTGCGGATACTGCTGATGCGGCCTGCCGCAGCCCAGCGCGTAACCGTCTTTGGGTCTACCCGGAAGAGGGCGGCAACCTCTCCAGGGGTCAGCAGACGCTCGCTGCTACTCTCCACCAATCTCTCCCCCTCGCATCCCGCTTCCTGCCAGCGGGCGGACAGGTAACCAGTGTGTCGAGCGAAGCCTGATTTATCCGTGGTTTTCTGCAAAGATCACGGGTTGTTATCAGCTGACTGCCCGATTGTTATATGATAGAGCCTCTTTGGGGCTCTCGTGGGTGTTTCTTTACGAAACACCCTTACTGGGCACAGTAGCAGCGCTCGTGCCCGATGCGAAGAGCGACCGGAGGCATGGGCCGAGTAATCTCGAACCCGTGCATCCCGTTCTCGTTTACACGTTGTCCAGGATCGGCCTGTTCGGCATCGCCTTCTTGGTGCTCTGGCTCCTCGGCGTGCCGAACCTGCTGGTCCTGCTGGTGGCCGCGTTCGCGATCAGCGGCATCGCCAGCTATGTCCTGCTCTCCAAGCAGCGCGACGCCATGAGCGCGCGCATCAGCGGCAGGATCGACCGCGCCAAGCCGCAGGACGACTAGGGCAGAGGGAACATGCCAATCCGGGCATGGTACTCCCGCCCGAGTCGGGTTGTGTCGCTACCGACTAGTAGTCCTGTCCTGTTCGCCAGAAAAGCCTTGACGCCGATCCCGCGCTCGCGGCCGGGATTCCAACTGAGCGCCTTTCCCGTCCGTGGATGAATGGCCCCGATGCCCTCGCGCGGCACCGCCCCCGGGCCGGCCGAGTCATGGCCCTGCGGATTGTCCAGCCAGCGCTGATGCCCTCCGACGTAGACCGCGCTGCCCGTGACCGACACCGCGTAGAGCGAGTCGCCGCCTGTCTTGTTGACCCAGGTGGGCTTGACGTTCCTGCCGGTGGCGTACGTCTCGAACCTGGCCGCGCTGTCGCACGTCCCGCGCCTGGGCCCGCCGGTGGTGACGACCACGAAATAGCGGCCGTCGGGCGCGAAGTCGAGGCCGCGCACGTACCACGGGAAGACGTCCATGCACTTGCCCGTGTACGCGTCGGTCCGCCACGGGGCGAGCTTGGGCGCCGGGCCGCCGATGTCGATGAGGCCGAGCTGCGGCCGTGACTGCCCGTCGAGCGTGGTGAAGCTGCCGTCGACGGCCAGCCGGTCGGCCGTGGCGGCGATCGCGTGCACCCGGACCCGCCGGCTCAGCGGATCGCCCGGCGTGATGGTGAAGGCGGGGTCGGCGCGGCCGGTCGTGGCGTCGAGCCGGGCCAGCGCGGTGCGCGGGCGGGTGAAGTCGCCGCCGGCGTAGAGGTGGGCGCCGCGCCTGGCCAGGGTCGCGACCGCGCCTCCGGAGACGGCCGGGCGGAACGAGGGCACCGGCCGGCCGGTCGCCAGGCTCACCTGCGCCAGCGACCTGGCGCGGTGGCCGTCGACCTCGTGGAAGTCGCCGCCGACGTAGACGGTGCCGTCGTCGCCGGCGGCCAGGCTGTGCACGGGCCCGCCCACGCCGGGGGCGAAGCGGGGCAGCACCCGCCCGGTCGTGAGGTCGAAGGCGAACAGGTTGTCGCGCCGGTAGGTGGTGGTCCTGGTGGCGTCGGCGACCGCCGAGAACGAGCCGCCGACCACCACGGTGTCGCCGACGAGCGTGATGGCGTTGACGATGCCGTCGAGAACGTGCGGGGTGTGGTCGACCGGGTTGGCCGAGACCACGCGAGGGTGCGCGGCGGGAGCCGCTGCGATGATCGCCGCAAGGGCGACTCGGGCAAGCATTTGCCCATTCTTAGCAGACGCAATGTAGTCGTGCCGCTACTTTCCGTTGATTGTCGGGAATGGCCCTAGGCTGTTACGCATGACGCGCGCTCAGTTGGACAAGCAGCCGGACGAGGTCGCCGCGATGTTCGATCGCACCGCCCGGCGCTACGACCTCGTCAACGACGTGATCTCGATGGGCCAGGTCAGGGTGTGGCGCAAGGCCGTCGCCGCGGCCGTCGACGCCGGGCCCGGGGAGGTCGTGCTCGACCTCGGAGCCGGCACCGGCACCTCGACCGACACGTTCACGACGCTGGGCGCGCGGGCGATCGCCTCCGACTTCTCGCTCGGCATGCTGAGCACCGGCGTGCGCCGCCGCGGACGCAACGCGCTCACGGGCGAGGGGGTGCCGTTCGTCGCGGGCGACGCGATGCGGCTGCCGTTCGCCGACGACGTCTTCGACGCGGTGACGATCTCGGTGGCGCTGCGCAACGTGCAGGACACCGGTCAGGCGCTGCGCGAGATGCTGCGGGTGACCAAGCCGGGCGGCCGGCTGGTGATCCTGGAGTTCTCGCACGTGACGTTCGCGCCGTTCGATCTGGTCTACCGCGAATATCTGATGCGGCTGTTGCCGAAGGTGGCCAAGATTTTCGGCTCCAACGACGATTCGTACGAATATCTGGCCGAGTCGATCCGTGACTGGCCGGACCAGGCGACGCTGGCGCGCATCATCCAGGACGCCGGATGGCGGCGGGTCGCCTGGCGCAACCTCGACTTGGGGATCGTGGCCATGCACCGCGCGTTCAAAGCCGCGTGATCTACTAGGCTCTGACGGCCCCCCGGCTGCCACTTTGTCCAGGAAAAGGGTTAGACTGCGGGCCGACAAGTTTGTGAAGGGGTTCACAAAGGAACGAAGGCGAGACACCCCGAGGCCAGGCCTTCGAGCGTGTAGGACAGGACAGTCCAGTGACCGTGCCAGCAGTTGACGCTGACGTCATCGTCGTCGGCGCCGGTCCCGCCGGATCCGCGACCGCCTTCTACCTGGCCCAGGCGGGTCTCGACGTGCTGGTCCTGGAGAAGACCCGCTTCCCCCGGGAGAAGGTCTGCGGTGACGGCCTGACCCCGCGAGCCGTCAAGCAGCTCCTCAACATGGGCGTCGACGTCGACGCCCCCGGCTGGGTGCGCAACAAGGGCCTGCGCGTCGTCGGCGGCGGCCTGCGCTTCGAGCTCGACTGGCCCAAGCTTGAGCGCTTCCCCGACTTCGGTCTCGTACGGACCCGCCAGGACTTCGACGAGATCCTGGCCGCCCACGCGGTCAAGGCCGGCGCGCGCCTGATGGAGGGCGTGACCGTCACCGGGCCGGTCCTCGACGACCGCAGCGGCCACATCACCGGCGTCACCACGAAGGACGGCACGGTCTACCGCGGCCGGCTGGTCGTGGCCGCCGACGGCAACAGCACCCGGCTGGCTCTCGGCATGGGGCTGCAAAGGCGCGAGGACCGCCCGATGGGCGTGGCCGTGCGCACCTACTTCACCAGCCCGCGCCACGACGACGACTACCTGGAGACGTGGCTGGAGCTGTGGGACGACCAGACGCTGCTGCCCGGCTACGGCTGGGTGTTCGGCGTCGGCGACGGCACCGCGAACGTGGGGCTCGGCCTGCTCAACACCAGCACCCACTTCAAGAACATCGACTACCGCGACCTGCTGCGCCGGTGGTGCCGGTCCATGCCCGCCGAGTGGGGCTTCACCGAGGAGAACATGACGGCCCCCATCCGCGGCGCCGCGCTCCCGATGGCCTTCAACCGGCAGCCGCACTATACGCGCGGCCTCCTGCTCGCCGGCGACTCCGGCGGTTCGATCAACCCGTTCAACGGCGAGGGCATCGCCTACGCCATGGAGACCGGCGAGATCGCCGCCGAGGTCGTCGCCAAGGCCCTCAAGGGCACCACCCCGGCGCAGCGAGAACGTGTCCTGCGGACGTATCCTCAGACGTTGAAGGACGCCTATGGCGGATATTTCACGCTGGGCAGGTTGTTCGTGCAGGCGATCGGGAAGCCGGGTGTGATGAGCTTCGGCACCAGGCACGGGCTTCCCCACCCGAGGCTGATGCGCTTCGCGCTCAAACTCCTTGGTAATCTCACCGACCGGCGAGGCGATGCGTCGGACAAGATCATCAACGCACTCTCGAAGGTCGCGCCACGAGCATGAATCCCACACCCATCCATAGATCAGGCTGCGCGCCCGCGCGCGCGGCGACTCCGGAGGAGGCGTAGCGATGGACCTGTACGTGCCCATCCTGGTGCTCGCCGTTCTCGCGGGGGGCTTCGCGATCTTCTCGGTCGCCATCGCCCCCTTCACCGGTCCCAAGCGCTGGAACCGCGCGAAGCTTGACGCCTACGAATGCGGCATCGAGCCGACGCCCCAGCCTGTCGGTGGCGGACGGTTCCCGCTCAAATACATGATCACGGCGATGCTCTTCATCGTCTTCGACATCGAGATCATCTTCCTCTACCCGTGGGCGGTCTCGTTCGCTCCGCTCACCAACGACGCGGGCAGCGTGATCTCCTCCGGCCTCGGGGTGTTCGCGCTCGTCGAGATGCTGCTGTTCATCGTCACCGTGCTCGTGGCCTACGCGTACGTGTGGCGCCGCAAGGGTCTGGACTGGGACTGAAAATGGGACTTGAAGAGAAACTCCCCAGCGGGTTCATCCTCAGCACGGTCGAGCAGGCCGCGGGCTGGGCGCGCAAGAACTCCGTATGGCCCGCCACCTTCGGGCTCGCCTGTTGCGCCATCGAGCTGATGGCCACCGGTGGCCCCCACTACGACCTGGCGCGCTTCGGCATGGAGCGCGCTTCGGCGTCTCCCCGGCAGGCCGACCTGATGATCGTCGCCGGTCGCGTGTCGCAGAAGATGGCTCCCGTCCTGCGGCAGATCTACGACCAGATGGCCGAGCCCAAGTGGGTCATCGCCATGGGCGTGTGCGCCTCCAGCGGCGGCATGTTCAACAACTACGCCATCGTGCAGGGCGTCGACCACATCGTGCCCGTCGACATCTACCTGCCCGGCTGCCCGCCGCGCCCGGAGATGCTCATCGATGCGATCGTCAAGCTGCACGACAAGATCCAGAACATGAAGTTCGGCGCGCACCGGGCCAAGCAGATCGAGGACCTCGAGCTCAAGGCGCTGCGCACGCTGCCGCTGATCGACCAAGGGGCCGCCAAGTGACCTCCCCTGACAACCTCCCCGAGGTCCCCGGCGCCGAGGTGCCCGAGGTCGCCAAGACCCCGGAGGCGCCCGTCGCCCGGCGCGGCATGTTCGGCGCCGCCGACTCCGGCGACACCTCCGGCTACGGCGGCCTCGTCGTCCGCCGCGCGCCGCAGATCTCCACGCCGCGCCCGTACGGGGGCTACTTCGACGAGCTCGTCGACGCCCTCGGCCTCGACGACGCCATCGAGCGCGTGGTCGTCGACCGCGGCGAGCTGACCCTGCACGTCAAGCGGGAGCGGCTGGTCGAGGTCTGCCAGAAGCTGCGCGACGACGCGGCGCTGCGCTTCGAGCTGTCGCTGGGCGTCACCGGAGTGCACTACCCGCACCTGGCGGGCGAGGAGCTGCACTCGGTGATCCACCTGTGCTCGATCACCCACAACCGGCGCGTCCGCGTCGAGACGAGCTGCCCCGACGCCGACCCGCACATCCCGTCGACCGTCGGCGTCTACCCGGGCCACGACTGGCACGAGCGCGAGGCGTACGACTTCTTCGGGATCATCTACGACGGCCACCCGGGCCTGACCCGGATCATGATGCCGGACGATTGGGACGGGCACCCCCAGCGCAAGGACTACCCGCTGGGCGGCATCCCGGTCGAGTACCGCGGGGCGACCATCCCCTCGCCCGACCAAAGGAGGTCGTACGCGTGAGCGAGTTCTTCGAGCAGCGCGTTGACGACCGGAGGGAGGATCACGCGTGAGCACCGCATATGACGAGGCGACCGAGGGCAAGGTCTACTCGGTCACCGGCGCCGACTGGGACGAGGTCGTCAGCGGGGTCCGCGACTCCGACGACGAGCGCCTGGTCGTCAACATGGGCCCGCAGCACCCGTCCACGCACGGCGTGCTCCGCCTGGTCCTGACCCTCGACGGTGAGACGGTCACCGAGGCGCGCGGCGTCATCGGCTACCTGCACACCGGCATCGAGAAGAACATGGAGTACCGGACGTGGACGCAGGGCACCACGTTCGTCACTCGCATGGACTACCTGTCGCCGATCTTCAACGAGACGGCCTACTGCCTGAGCGTGGAGAAGCTGCTCGGCATCGAGGACCGCATCCCGGACCGGGCGCAGGCCATCCGCGTCATGATGATGGAGCTCAACCGGATCGCCTCGCACCTGGTCGCGATGGGCACGTTCGGCATGGAGCTCGGCGCGACCACGCCGTTCCTGTTCGGCTACCGTGACCGCGAAATGGTCATGGAGCTGTTCGAGTACATCACCGGACTGCGCATGAACCACGCCTACGTGCGGCCGGGCGGCGTCAGCGTCGACCTGCCCGCCGGAGCCGTGGACAAGGTCGGCGAGTTCCTCAAGGAGATGCCCAAGCGGATCAAGGACATCCGCAAGCTTCTCGACGAGAACCCGGTGTACGTCCGCCGCACCAAGGACGTCGCCTACCTCGACCTGACCGGCTGCATGGCGCTCGGCATCACCGGCCCCATCCTGCGGGCCGCCGGCCTGCCGTGGGACCTGCGCAAGTCGCAGCCCTACTGCGGTTACGAGACCTACGAGTTCGACGTGGCGACCCAGCGCGGCTGCGACGTCTACTCCCGCTACCTCGTGCGCATGCAGGAGATGGAGGAGTCCCTCAAGATCATCGAGCAGGCCCTGGACCGGATCGCCGGCCCGCTCAAGGGCGACCCGGTGATGATCGAGGACAAGAAGATCGGCTGGCCCGCGCAGCTCGCGCTCGGCCCCGACGGCTTCGGCAACTCCCCCGACCACATCGCGCACATCATGGGCAGCTCCATGGAAGCCCTGATCCACCACTTCAAGCTGGTGACGGAGGGCTTCCGCGTGCCGGCCGGCCAGGCCTACGCGCCGATCGAGTCGCCCAAGGGCGAGCTCGGCGCGCACGTCGTCAGCGACGGCGGCACCCGGCCCTACCGCGTCCACTTCCGCGAGCCGTCGTTCTGCAACCTGCAAAGCTTCCCCGCCATGGCGGAGGGCGGCCAGGTCGCCGACGTGATCGCCGCGGTGGCTTCTATCGACCCCGTCATGGGAGGTGTGGACCGGTGACTTATTCACCGGAAGTCCGCGAGCGTCTCGAACGCGACGCCAAGGAGATCATCGGCCGTTACCCGAAGACGCGGTCGGCGCTGCTTCCGCTGCTGCACCTGGTGCAGTCGGAGGACGGCTACGTCTCCGACGACGGGCACGAGTTCTGTGCGGAGATGCTGGGCCTGAGCAAGGCGGAGGTCGTCGGCGTCTCGACCTTCTACACCATGTACAAGCGCAAGCCCGCCGGCGAGTTTCACGTCGGCGTCTGCATCAACGCGCTCTGCGCCGTCATGGGCGGCGACGAGATCTGGGACGAGCTGTCCGAGCACGTCGGCGTCGGCCACGAGGAGACGACCGGCGACGGCAAGATCTCGCTGGAGCGCCTGGAGTGCAACGCGGCCTGCGACTTCGCCCCGGTCATGATGGTCAACTGGGAGTTCTTCGACAACCAGACGCCCGAATCGGCCAAGCAGCTCGTCGACGACCTGCGTGACGGCAAGGACGTGCGGCCCACCCGCGGTCCGAAGAAGCTGTGCACGTTCAAGGAGGCGTCGCGGGTGCTCTCCGGCCTGCCCGACGAGCTGGCGGGCGACGGCCCCTCGGCCGCCGGCCCCTCGCTGGAGGGCCTCAAGCTGGCCAAGGCCAACGGATGGAAGGCCCCCGAGGCATGAGCACGACCCTGACACCGGTCCTGACCGCCAACTGGGACCGCCCCGACTCCTTCACCATCGACGGCTACGGGCCGTACGAGGCGGCCAAGAAGGCGCTGGGCATGGACCCGGACGCCGTCATCCAGGCCGTCAAGGACTCGGGCCTGCGCGGCCGCGGCGGCGCCGGCTTCCCCACCGGCATGAAGTGGGGCTTCATCCCGCAGGGTGACGGCAAGCCGCACTATCTCGTCGTCAACGCCGACGAGTCGGAGCCGGGCACCTGCAAGGACATCCCGCTCATGATGGCCAACCCGCACTCGCTGGTCGAGGGCGTCATCATCACGGCGTTCGCGATCCGCGCCAACCACGCCTTCATCTACGTGCGCGGCGAGGTGCTGCACGTCATCCGGCGGCTGCACGCGGCCGTGCGCGAGGCGTACGAGAAGGGCTATCTCGGCAAGGACATCTTCGGCACGGGCTACGACCTGGAGCTCGTCGTGCACAGCGGCGCCGGGGCGTACATCTGCGGCGAGGAGACGGCGCTGCTGGACTCGCTGGAGGGCTTCAGGGGTCAACCGCGGCTCAAGCCTCCGTTCCCGGCCGTGGCGGGCCTTTACGCCTCGCCTACTGTCGTGAACAACGTCGAGTCCGTGGCCAGTGTTCCCTCGATCATCGCCAACGGGGCCGACTGGTTCGCCGGGATGGGCACCGAGAAGTCCAAGGGCTTCGGCATCTTCTCGCTGAGCGGCCACGTCACCAGGCCGGGCCAGTACGAGGCTCCGCTCGGCATCACGCTGCGCGAGCTGCTCGACATGGCGGGCGGCATCCGCGCCGGGCACCGGATCAAGTTCTGGACCCCGGGCGGCTCGTCCACGCCGATCTTCACCGACGAGCACCTCGACGTGCCGCTCGACTTCGAGGCGGTCGGCGCGAAGGGCTCCATGCTCGGCACCCGGGCGCTGCAGATCTTCGACGAGACCACCTGCGTGGTCCGCACGGTGCTGCGCTGGACCGAGTTCTACGCCCACGAGTCGTGCGGCAAGTGCACGCCGTGCCGTGAGGGCACCTACTGGCTCAAGCAGGTGCTCAAGCGCCTGGAGAAGGGTCAGGGCACCGAGGAGGACCTGTCGACGATCACCGACATCGCCGACAACATCCTGGGCCGCTCGTTCTGCGCGCTCGGCGACGGCGCCACCAGCCCGATCCACTCCTCGGTGAAGTACTTCCGCGAGGAGTACCTCAAGCACTTCGAGGTCGGCGGCTGCCCGTTCGACGCGAAGAAGTCCACTCTGTGGGGTGACCAGTGACCGTGACAGAAACTGAGACCACCCTGGTGACCCTCACGATCGACGGGTTCCAGGTCAGCGTCCCCAAGGGCACGCTGATCATCAGGGCGGCCGAGCTGCTGGGCATCCAGATCCCCAGGTTCTGCGACCACCCGCTGCTCGACCCGGCGGCCAACTGCCGCCAGTGTCTCGTCGACATCCCCGACGCCGGCAACGGCCGCGGCTTCCCCAAGCCGCAGCCGTCGTGCGCGATCGAGGTCGCCGAGGGCATGGTCGTGCAGACCCAGCTGACCTCGCCGGTGGCGGAGAAGGCGCAGCGGGCGGCGATGGAGTTCCTGCTCCTGAACCACCCGCTCGACTGCCCGGTCTGCGACAAGGGCGGCGAGTGCCCGCTGCAGAACCAGGCCATGTCCAACGGCCAGGGCGAGTCGCGCTTCCAGGAGCAGAAGCGGACGTTCGCCAAGCCGCTGCCGCTGTCCACCCAGGTGCTGCTCGACCGCGAGCGCTGCGTGCAGTGCGCGCGCTGCATCCGCTTCTCCGACCAGATCGCCGGTGACCCGTTCATCGAGTTCTTCGAGCGCGGGGCCAAGGAGCAGGTGGGCGTCGCCGACGGCGAGCCGTTCCAGTCCTACTTCTCGGGCAACACGGTGCAGATCTGCCCGGTGGGCGCGCTGACCGGCGCCGCCTACCGGTTCCGGGCCCGCCCGTTCGACCTGGTGTCCACGCCGAGCGCGTGCGAGCACTGCGCCTCCGGGTGCAGCCTGCGCACCGACCACCGGCGCGGCCGCGTCACCCGCCGCCTGGCGGGCAACGACCCGCAGGTCAACGAGGAGTGGAACTGCGACAAGGGCCGCTGGGCGTTCACCTACGCCACGCAGCCCGACCGGCTCAGGACGCCGCTGGTCCGCAATGAGGAGGGCGTGCTGGAGCCCGCCTCCTGGCCGGAGGCGCTGAGCGTCGCCGCCCAGGGCCTGGCCGCCGCCCGCGGCAAGGCCGGCGTGCTGGTCGGCGGCCGGGTCACGGTCGAGGACGCCTACGCCTACGCCAAGTTCGCCCGGCTCGCGCTCGGCACGAACGACGTCGACTTCCGCGCCCGGCCGCACTCCGCCGAGGAGGCCCGCTTCCTCGCGCACGCGGTCGCCGGCAAGGGGATCGAGGTCTCCTACGCCGACCTGGAGAGCGCCCCCGCGGTGCTGCTCGTCGGGTTCGAGCCCGAGGAGGAGTCGCCGATCGTCTTCCTGCGCCTGCGCAAGGCGTGGCAGAAGCGCGGCCTCAAGGTCACCGCGATCGCCCCGTTCGCCACCAACGGCCTGGCCAAGATGGGCGGCACGCTCATCCGCACCGCGCCGGGCGGGGAGGCCGACGCGATCGGCGACCTGGTCGGCACGCTGGCCGAGGGCACGATCGTGCTCGCCGGCGAGCGCCTGGCGACCGTCCCCGGCGCGCTGTCGGCGCTGGTCCGGCTGGGCGCCGCCTCCGACGCCCGCATCGCCTGGGTCCCGCGCAGGGCCGGCGAGCGCGGCGCGGTCGAGGCGGGCGCGCTGCCCAACCTGCTGCCGATCGGCCGCCCGGTCGACGACGAGAGCGCCAGGGCCGAGATCGCCCGCGCCTGGAACGTGTCCTCGCTGCCCGCCACCCCGGGCCGCGACACCGACGCGATGCTCGCCGCCGCCCGTGACGGGGAGCTCGACGCGCTGGTCGTGGCCGGCGTCGACCCCTACGACCTGGCCAACCCGGTCGCCGCGCTGGAGGCGCTGGAGAACACGCCGTTCATCGTCAGCCTGGAGACGCGCGCCAGCGCCGTCACCGACCGGGCCGACGTGGTGCTGCCGGTCGCCACCGTGCAGGAGAAGAGCGGCACGTTCGTCAACTGGGAGGGCCGGGGCCGCTCGTTCGAGGCCCCGCTCAAGGTGCCCGGCCTGCGCAGCGACCTCGCGGTCGTCGGCGACCTGGCCGACCGCATGGACGTGCACCTGGGCCTGCCGGACGCCAAGGCGGCCCGGCGCGAGCTGTCGGGCATCGGCTCCTACCGGGGCACCCGCGTCGCCGCGCCGAGCGTCGGCGCCGGCTCGCCCGCCGCCCCCGCCGCCGGCGGGGCCGTGCTGGCGACCTGGCACCTGCTGCTCGACGACGGCCGCCTCCAGGACGGCGAGCCGTACCTGGCCGGCACCGCGCGGGCCGCCGAGGCGCTGCTGTCGGAGAGCACGGCCGCGGAGATCGGCGTCGCCGACGGTGACAAGGTCGTCGTCGGCGGGCCCGGCCCGAACGCGGTCACGCTGCCCGTCCGCATCGCCGACCTGCCCGACCGCGTGGTCTGGGTGCCGTCGAACTCGGGCGGCTGCTCGGTCACGCGCGACCTCGGCGCGGTGGCCGGCGACATCGTCACCATCGGGAGCGCCTCATGACCTTCGTTCTCGCGGCCAGTCCGACCGTCGAAGACTTCGGCAAGGACCCGCTCTGGATCACCATCATCAAGGCGGTCATGCTGTTCGCCTTCCTGATGCTGGGCATCCTGTTCGGCGTCTGGTTCGAGCGCAAGCTCATCTCCCGGATGCAGAACCGCTACGGCCCCAACCGGGCGGGCAAGTTCGGCCTGCTCCAGTCGGTGGCCGACGGTCTGAAGATGGGCCTGAAGGAGGACATCTTCCCGCGGACCGTGGACAAGGTGCTCTACCTGCTGGCCCCGGTCATCATGGTGATCCCGGCCTTCCTGGCCTTCTCCATCGTGCCGTTCGGGCCGATGGTGAACCTGTTCGGCGTGCAGACGCCGCTCCAGCTCGTCGACCTGCCGGTGGCCGTGCTGTTCATGCTGGCCATGGGCGCCGTCTCGGTCTACGGCGTGGTGCTGGCCGGCTGGTCGTCACGCTCGCCGTACGCCCTGCTCGGCGGCCTCCGGTCGGCGGCGCAGGTGGTCTCGTACGAGATCGCGATGGGCCTGTCGTTCGTGGCGATCTTCCTGTTCGCCGGGACGCTGTCCACCTCGGAGATCGTCGGCGCGCAGCAGCAGACCTGGTACGCCGTGCTGTTGCTGCCGTCGTTCCTGGTCTACGTGGTCTGCATGTTCGGCGAGGCCGCGCGCATCCCGTTCGACCTGCCCGAGGGTGAAGGCGAGCTGGTCGGCGGGTTCCAGACGGAATACTCCTCGTCGCTGAAGTTCGCCCTGATCATGATGGGCGAATACCTGCACACCTTCACCGCCTCGGCCATCGCCGTGACGCTGTTCATGGGCGGCTGGCGGGCACCGCTCCCGATGAGCTGGGAGTGGGCGCACACGGGCTGGGTTCCGGTGCTCTGGTTCTTCATCAAGTTCGTGCTGACGTTCTGCTTCATCGTCTGGGTGCGCGCCTCGCTGCCGCGTGTCCGGTACGACCAGCTGATGTCGCTGGGCTGGAAGGTCCTGATCCCGGTCAACCTGGCGTGGATCCTTCTCGTCGCCGCCGTTCGCAACATCATCTACGTGAACAACGGCACGTTCGAGGGGAGCATCTACGTCTCCGCCGGGCTCGGCGCGATCGTCGTCATCGGGGCGCTGGCCATCTGGATGCGGTTCGACACCGTGAACCAGCGGCGCAAGGAAGCCAGGAAGGCGGAGGTCGAAGCCGAGTTCGAGGAGCTGTCCAACGAGCCGACGGCAGGCGGCTTCCCTGTGCCGCCGCTCGATCTGCCGCACTACCACGGGGTGCAGCACAAGGAGATTCCCAGTGGGACTAACTGATTGGCTGAACCCCGTCAAGGGCTTCGGGGTCACCTTCCACACGATGTTCAAGAAGCCCGTCACGACCAACTACCCGGAGGAGAAGAAGCCGACGGCTCCGCGCTTCCACGGGCGGCACCAGCTCAACCGCTGGCCTGACGGGCTGGAGAAGTGCGTCGGCTGCGAGCTGTGCGCGTGGGCGTGTCCGGCCGACGCCATCTACGTGGAGGGCGCGGACAACACCGACGAGGAGCGCTTCTCGCCGGGCGAGCGCTACGGCCGCACCTACCAGATCAACTATCTGCGGTGCATCCTGTGCGGCCTGTGCATCGAGGCGTGCCCGACCCGGGCGCTCACCATGACCAACGAGTACGAGCTCGCCGACAGCAACCGCGAGAGCCTCATCTACACCAAGGAGATGCTCCTCGCGCCGCTCACCCAGGGCATGGAGCAGCCGCCGCACCCCATGCGGCTCGGCGAGACCGAAGAGGACTACTACCGGCTGGGACGGACCAATGGGTGAGACCATCACTTTCTGGGTGCTCGCCGTCGTGTCCGTCGGCGCCGCGCTCGGCGTGGTCTTCAACCGGAAGGCCGTCTACTCGGCGCTGATGCTCGGCACCGTGATGCTCTGCCTCGCGGTCCTCTACGCCGTGCAGGACGCGCCCTTCCTGGCCGCGGTGCAGATCATCGTCTACACCGGCGCCGTCATGATGCTGTTCCTGTTCGTGCTCATGCTGGTCGGCGTCGACTCCTCCGACTCGCTCGTGGAGACGCTCCGCGGCCAGCGGTTCTGGGCGATCATCGCGGGCGTCGGATTCGCCGCGCTGATCATCCTGGCCGTGGGCAACGCGATCTTCGCGCCGCAGACGGGCCTGGCGATGGCCACCGGTCAGGGCGGCTACATCCGCTCGATCGCGCTGCTGCTGTTCACCAAGTACGTCTTCGCGTTCGAGGTCACCTCGGCGCTGCTCATCACCGCCGCGCTCGCCGCGATGGTGCTGGCGCACCGCGAGCGGCTGGCCAAGAAGGCCACGCAGAAGGACCTGTCCAAGGCCCGCTTCCTCGGCGACCGCCCGTCGCCGCTGCCCGGCCCGGGCACGTACGCGACCGGCAACGCCATCGACATGCCGGCGCTGCTGCCCGACGGGTCCGTGGCCGAGTCCTCGGTCAACCGCTACATCGCCCGCTACGACGTGGAGCATGGGCACCTGCCCGAGGACCCCAAGCTCGCCGAGGCCATCAAGCACCGGGCCGAGGAGGAGTCCAAGTGACGACGCATTACCTCATCCTGTCGGGCCTGCTGTTCGCGATCGGCGCCATGGGCGTGCTGATCCGGCGCAACGCGATCGTCGTGTTCATGTGCGTGGAGCTCATGCTCAACGCCTGCAACCTGGCGTTCGTCACGTTCGCCAGGCAGGTCGGCAACCTCGAAGGCCAGATCATCGCGTTCTTCGTGATGGTGGTGGCCGCGGCCGAGGTCGTGGTCGGCCTGGCAATCATCGTGACGATCTTCCGAACCCGCAGGTCCGCGTCGGTCGACGACGCCAACCTGCTGAAGTACTAAGAGGTGACTGGTGGAATCTCCTGCTGAGATCATCCAGCACACCGCTGGTGGCGCGATCGGCGTGTCCTGGCTGATGATCGCCCTCCCGTTGCTGGGGGCGTTCATCCTGCTGGTGTTCAACCGGTTCACCAACCGGTGGGGCCATCTGCTGGGCGTGGCCATGTCCCTCGCCTCGTTCGCCGTGGCGGTGCTGGCGTTCGTCGAGTTGCTCGGACTCGGCGAGGATCAGCGCCGCAGGGCCGTGCGGCTGTACGAGTTCATCCCCAGCCTGAAGCTCGACATGGGGCTGCTCGTCGACCCCCTGTCGGTCAGCTTCGCGCTGCTGATCACCGGTGTCGGATCGCTGATCCACATCTACTCGATCGGCTACATGTCGCACGACCCCGACCGGCGCAGGTTCTTCTCCTACCTGAACCTGTTCGTCGCCGCGATGCTCCTGCTGGTGCTGTCCGACAACTACGTCGGGCTGTTCATCGGCTGGGAGGGCGTCGGCCTGGCCTCGTACCTGCTCATCGGGTTCTGGCAGTTCAAGCCGTCGGCGGCGGTCGCGGCGAAGAAGGCGTTCGTCGTCAACCGCGTCGGTGACTTCGGGCTGCTGGTCGGCATGTTCATCATCTGGACGTCGTTCGGCTCGCTGGCCTTCAAGGACCTGGGCGCCCAGCAGATCGGCACCGCCTCCGACGGCACGCTGACCGCCATCGGCCTGCTGCTGCTCCTCGGCGCGTGCGGCAAGTCGGCGCAGCTCCCGCTGCAGTCGTGGCTCCTGGACGCGATGGAGGGCCCGACCCCGGTCTCGGCCCTCATCCACGCCGCGACCATGGTCACCGCCGGCGTCTACCTGGTGGTCCGCTCGGGCGCGTTCTTCGAGGCGTCCGACGTGGCCTCGCTGGTCGTCACGATCGTCGGTGTGGCCACGCTGCTCGCCGGTGCGATCATCGGTTGTGCCAAGGACGACATCAAGAAGGGCTTGGCCGGCTCGACGATGTCGCAGATCGGCTACATGATGCTCGGCGCGGGTCTCGGCCCGGCGGGCTACGCCTTCGCCATCGCGCACCTGATCGCGCACGGCTTCTTCAAGGCCGACATGTTCCTCGGCGCCGGCTCGGTCATGCACGGCATGAACGACGAGGTCGACATGCGCAAGTACGGCGGTCTCCGCAAGTACATGCCGATCACCTTCGCCACGTTCATGGTCGGCTACCTGGCCATCATCGGCTTCCCGTTCCTGTCCGGCTTCTACACCAAGGACGGGATCATCGAGACGGCCATGGAGCACGGCGCCTGGATGGGCTGGCTGGCCGTCCTCGGCGCGGGCATCACCGGCTTCTACATGTCCCGCATGATCTTCATGACGTTCTTCGGCGAGAAGCGCTGGGAGAAGGACGCGCACCCGCACGAGTCGCCCTCGGTGATGACCGTGCCGCTGATCCTGCTGTCGATCGGCTCGATCGTGCTCGGCTACTTCCTCATCATGGACAACAGGCTCATGCACTTCCTGGCGCCCGCGGTGGGCATGCCGGAGCACGCGCCCGTCCCGCACGTGTTCAGCACCACCACGGTGGGTCTGTCCACGCTGGCGCTGGTGGCCGTCGGCGCGGCGATCGCGTGGATGAAGTACGGCCGCGCCCAGGTGCCGGCCGTGCAGCCGCGCGGCTCGTTCCTCACCACCTTCGCCCGGCGTGACCTGTACGGCGACGCGCTCAACGAATCGCTGTTCATGCGCCCCGGCCAGTGGCTGACCCGCATCGCGGTGTACTTCGACAACCGCGGCATCGACGGGCTGGTCAACGGCCTGGCCGCGGGCATCGGCGGGAGCTCAGGGCGCCTGCGGCGGCTCCAGACGGGCTTCGCCAGAACGTACGCGTTGTCCATCCTGATCGGCGCCGCCCTGCTGACCGGCGCCCTGCTCCTCGTTGGGAACATCTGATGTCGTCACTCTGGCTCCCGATACTCATGGCGGTGCCCGTGCTGGGCGCCATCGTGGTAGCGCTGCTTCCCAAGGGCAGCGACAAGCTGGCCAAGCAGGTCACGCTGCTGGTCTCGCTGGTCGTGCTGGCGCTGACGCTCGTCATGGCGTTCCAGTTCACCGGCGCCCCCGGTGACCGGTTCAAGTTCGCGGCCACGTACGACTGGATCCCGAGCTTCGGGGTGCACTTCGGGGTGGGCGTCGACGGCATCGCGCTGGTGCTGATCGCCCTGTCGGCCGTGCTGGTGCCGATCGTGGTGCTCGCCTCGTGGCACGACGCCTCCGGCGTCAAGGCCGCCGACGGCACCGTGGTCGCGCCCAAGCGGTCGGTCAAGACGTACTTCTCGCTGCTGCTCGTGCTGGAAGCGATGATGATCGGCGTCTTCGCGGCGACCGACATCTTCCTGTTCTACGTCTTCTTCGAAGCCATGCTGATCCCGATGTACTTCATGATCGGGTCCTATGGCGGGGCGCAGCGGTCCTACGCGGCGGTCAAGTTCCTGCTGTACTCGCTCTTCGGCGGCCTGCTCATGCTGGTCGCGGTCATCGGCCTGTACGTCGTCGCGGGCAAGGGGACGTTCATGTTCCCCGAGCTCGTCGGCGCCATCCAGGACCCGGTGACGCAGAAGTGGCTGTTCGCGGGCTTCTTCATCGCCTTCGCCATCAAGGCGCCGCTCTGGCCGGTGCACACCTGGCTGCCCGACGCCGCCGCGCAGGCTCCGGCCGGCGCCGCGGTGCTGCTGGTCGGCGTGCTGGACAAGGTCGGCACGTACGGAATGCTCCGGTTCTGCCTGGAGCTGTTCCCCGACGCCGCCAAGGCGTTCACCATGCCGATCATCGTGCTGGCGGTCATCAGCATCATCTACGGCGCGATCGTGGCCATCGGCCAGACCGACATGAAGCGCCTGATCGCCTACACGTCGATCTCGCACTTCGGCTTCATCGTCATGGGCGTGTTCGCGATGTCGCAGGTGGCCCAGGAGGGCGCCGCCCTCTACATGGTCAACCACGGCTTCGCGACCGGCGCGCTGTTCCTGGCGGCCGGGTTCCTCATCGCCAGGCGCGGCTCCCCGCACATCGCCGACTACGGCGGCGCGCAGAAGGTCACGCCGCTGCTGGCCGGCTTCTTCCTGGTCGCCGGTCTGGCCGGGCTCTCGCTGCCGGGGCTGTCCTCGTTCGTCAGCGAGTTCATGGTGATGATCGGCACCTACTCCAGCCCGGCGTTCGGGTCGGGGGCGCTCACCGTCGCGGCGATCGTCTCCGCGCTGGCCGTCATCCTGGCCGCCGTCTACATCCTGTGGATGGTGCAGCGGACGCTCAACGGGCCGACCGCCGAGCCGGTCAAGGCGTTCAAGGACCTGAACGCGCGCGAGGTGTGGGTGCTCGCGCCGCTGGTCGCCCTGATCATCGGCTTCGGGTTCTTCCCCAAGCCGCTGCTCGACGTGATCGCACCCGCGGTGACCAGCACGCTGTCCAACGTGCAGGTCGACAACCCGGCTATCGCTGAGAAGGGAGCCGGTCAGTGAACAACGTCATCGAGGCGCCGACGATCGAGTACGGCACGCTGGCGCCGCTGCTGCTCGTGTTCGCGGCCGCCGTCGTCGGCGTGCTGGTGGAGGCGTTCGCGCCCCGCTACCTGCGCAGGTCCATCCAGGTGCCGCTGACGCTGCTCAGCCTGGTCGGCGCGTTCGCGCTGGTGCTCGTGACCGTCGTCGGCGGCGGCGTGCCGACCGAGCCGGTCGCGATGGGGGCGCTCGCGGTCGACGGGCCGGCGCTGTTCATCTGGGGCGTCATCCTCGTCCTGTCCATCGTCTGCGTGCTGCTGATCAACGACGAGGGTCACTTCGTCGCCTCGGCGGCGTCGGTGCCCGGCAGCGCCGACGAGGAAGAGGCCGAGCGGGCCGGCAGCGCGCACACCGAGGTCTACCCGCTGGCGCTGTTCGCGGTGGGCGGCATGCTCATGTTCCCCGCCGCGAACGACCTGCTGACCATGTTCGTCGGCCTTGAGGTCATGTCGCTGCCGCTGTACCTGCTGTGCGGCCTGGCCCGGCGTCGCCGCCTGCTCTCGCAGGAAGCCTCGCTGAAGTACTTCCTGCTGGGCGCGTTCTCCTCGGCGTTCTTTCTGTACGGCATCGCGATGCTGTACGGCTACGCCGGGACCGTGTCGCTGGCCGGGATCGGCCAGGCCATGACGACCGGGGCCGCGCTGGACCCGCTGCTGCTGATCGGCTTCGCGCTGGCCGGCGTGGGCCTGCTGTTCAAGATCGGCGCGGCGCCGTTCCAGGCGTGGAAGCCGGACGTCTACCAGGGCGCCCCGACGCCCATCACCGCCCTCATGGCCTCCGGCACGCTGGTGGCCGCCGTGGGCGCGCTGCTGCGCGTCTTCTGGGTGGCGCTGGGCAACCTCGACTGGAACTGGCGTCCGGTCATCTGGGTCATCGCGGCCCTGACGATGATCGTCGGCGCGGTGCTGGCGATCACGCAGACGGACATCAAGCGGATGCTCGCCTACTCCTCGATCGCGCACGCCGGCTTCCTGCTGGTGGGCGTCATGGCCACCTACTCGGCCGCCGAGGGCAACGCGGTGTCGCTGCAGGCGATCCTGTTCTACCTGCTCGTGTACGGCATCACCACGGTCGGCGCGTTCGCCGTGGTCACGCTGGTACGCGATCCCGGCGGCGAGGCCAACCACCTCTCCCGCTGGGCGGGGCTGGGCAAGCGGTCGCCGATCCTGGCCGGGGTGTTCGCCTTCTTCCTGCTGGCGTTCGCTGGAATCCCGCTCACGAGCGGCTTCTTCGGCAAGTACGCGGTCTTCACGGCGGCGCTGGGCAGCGCCTCCGAGGCCGGCGACTCGCTGGGCGGCTGGATGACCGGACTGGTCGTGGTCGGCGTCATCGCCTCGGCGATCGCCGCGTTCTTCTACGTCCGCGTCATCGTGCTGATGTTCTTCAGCGAGCCCGCGGCCGACGGCCCGGCCATCGCGATCCCCAGTGCGGGGACCGTGGCGGTCATCGCGGTCTCGCTGCTGGTTACGGTAGGAGTCGGGCTGTACCCGGAGCCCGTGCTCGACCTTGCCCAGCAGGCTGCATCTGGCCTTTTCGTTAGATAGGGGATCCCATATGTCCGCGCCTCCCGTTGTTGACCTTCCCATCGAGGACGAGCGGTTGGCGCAGGACGTGTCCAACGGGCTGGCCGCGGTGGAGAAGCTGCTGCGCTCGTCGGTGGAGAGCGAGGACGCCTTCGTCACGGAGGCGTCCAAGCACCTCATCGAGGCCGGTGGCAAGCGTTTCCGCACGCTGATGGTGCTGCTGGCGGCCCAGTTCGGCGACCCGTCGGCGCCGGGCGTGGTGCCCGGCGCCGTGGTGATCGAGCTGACCCATCTCGGGTCGCTCTACCACGACGACGTGATGGACGAGGCCCCGGTGCGCCGGGGCTCCCCGTCGGCCAACGCCCGGTGGGACAACACCGTGGCCATCCTGACCGGCGACTACCTGTTCGCCCAGGCTTCCGATCTGCTCGCCGACCTCGGCCCCGAGCTGATCCGGGTCCAGGCGCAGACGTTCTCCCGCCTCGTGCAGGGGCAGATCCGCGAGACCATCGGCCCTCAGGCCGGTGACGACCCGGTGGCCCACTACATCAGCGTGCTGGCCGACAAGACCGGCTCGCTCATCGCGGCCTCGGGCCGCTTCGGGGCGCTGCTGTCCGGTGCTCCCGCCGACGTGGAGGAGCGGCTGAGCCGGGCCTGCGAGGCGATCGGCGTGGCCTGGCAGCTCGGCGACGACCTGCTGGACGTGGCCTCCACCTCCACCGAGTCGGGCAAGACGCCCGGCACCGACCTGCGCGAGGGCATCAAGACGCTGCCGGTGCTCTACGTGCTGGCCTCCGACCCGTCGTCGCGGCTGGCCGAGCTGCTGTCGGGGCCGGTGGCCGAGTCGGACCTGGACGAGGCGCTGACGCTGCTGCGGGCGCACCCGGCGATGGCTCAGGCGCGGGCCGAGCTGGACGCGTGGGTGGACCGGGCTCGGCACGACATCTCCGGCCTGCCTGACATCCCGGCCAAGTCCGCCTTTTTGGCGCTATGTGACTACGTGGTCGAGCGGTCGGGCTGACGCCTTCTTCTTCGGCCGCCGCGCCCGTGCCGCGCGGAAGCTGTCGTACGTGAAGATCGCCAGCGCGATCCACACGATGGCGAAGCCGGCCCACCGGCTCGGCGGCATCGTCTCCTTGGCGATCAGCACCCCGACCAGGAACTGCAGCACCGGCGCGATGTACTGAAGCAGCCCGATCGTGCTGAGCGGCACCCGGATCGCCGAGGCGGTGAACGCCAGCAGCGGCAGCGCCGTGATCACCCCCGCCCCCACGAGCAGCGCGGCGTGCCCCGCCCCCAGGGTGCCGAACGTCGACTGCCCCTGCTGCTGCAGGAACGTCAGATACGCCAGCGCCGGCACCAGCAGCACGAGCGTCTCCACGGTCAGGCTCTCGGCCGCCCCCACGTTCGCCTGCTTCTTGACCAGCCCATACACCGCGAAGCTCACCGCCAGCACCAGCGCCATGTACGGCGGCCGCCCGTAGTTGACGGTCAGCACCAGCACCGCCAGCGCCCCGAACCCCACGGCCGTCCACTGCAACGGCCGCAGCCGCTCCTTCAGCAGCAACACCCCGAACAGCACGCTGACCAGCGGGTTGATGAAGTAGCCCAGCGCGCTCTCGACCACGTGGCCGGTGTTGACCGCGTAGATGTACGTGCCCCAGTTGACCGTGATCACCACCGCGGCCACGGTCAGCAGCCCGAGCTTGCGCGGCTGCCGTACCAGCTCCTTGACCCACGACCAGTGCCGGCGCACGAGCAGCACCGCCACGACGGCGACCAGCGACCAGACGATGCGGTGCGCGAGGATCTCCACCGCCCCGGACGGCTTCAGCAGCGGCCAGTAGAGGGGGAACAGTCCCCACATGGCATAAGCGGCCACCCCGAACAGCACACCGCGTCGCAAGTCAGGCATGTCCCCTATCTTCGGGCATTACCATGCTTAAACACAAATGTGCACATCTATACGGGACTATGTAGAAGGTGTTAAGCGTTGTGCCCTCTGTAGAGTGAACCGTGGAGGTGCGCTATGGGTTGGCTGTTCGGAACCAAGACATCGATGGTCAGTCGCGAGGACGCCCTGCCGGGCCGCCCCGACCCGATCCCCGTCCCCGCCCGCCACGCCGTCCTCGACGCCCCGCTGGCCCCGCCCTACCCGCCGGGCGTGGAAGTCGCGGACTTCGGCCTGGGCTGCTTCTGGGGCGCGGAGCGCAAGTTCTGGCAGACGCCCGGCGTCGTCACCACGGCCGCCGGCTACCAGGGCGGCTACACCCCCAACCCGACGTACGAAGAGGTCTGTAGCGGCCGCACCGGACACACCGAGGTGGTGCGCGTCGTCTTCGACCCGGCCGTGATCTCGTACGAGGAGCTGCTGAAGGTCTTCTGGGAGGCGCACGACCCCACCCAGGGCATGCGCCAGGGCAACGACGTCGGCACCCAGTATCGGTCGGCCGTCTACTACCACTCGCCGGAGCAGCAGAAGGCCGCCGAGACCTCGCGCGACGCGTACCAGAAGGTGCTGACGGAGGCGGGCTACGGCGCCATCACGACAGAGGTGGCACCGGCGGGGCCGTTCTACTTCGCGGAGGACTACCACCAGCAGTACCTCTTCAAGGTGCCCGACGGGTACTGCGGGATCGGCGGCACAGGCGTGAGCTGCCCTGCGGGGCTGACCTCCGGCGACGCGTAGACCTGGGGGGAGATAGTTGGATCGTGGCCCATGGTCGCCGATACGTTCGGCGTCGATGATGGGCCAGCGCTGTCTTGGGGTACAGCCTTCACTACGAGGTTGTGGCGGCGACGGCTGCGCGCCGCCAGCGCGGGCGGCAGCACGGCCGCCTTCCCGCCGGGCGTGCGGCCTTGGGGACTGTCCCGGCGGAGAGAGGCCAAGCCGCCCGTAGTCAGGTATACGGGCCCAGCCGCCCTATTTTAGATCGCTTCACGGGTTGCCAGAGCGGCTGATGCTCGATGGAGGCTGAGGGCGATCGACGCTCCAGGGCTTCGTTCCTCAGTCTTGCCCCACCGCATCAGCCGTCGTTCGGCTAGTGAAGTTCTGCGCGCGCGATCTCAAGCATCGTCCATTCGTCGAACGACATCTCGTAGACGGAAGAAAGCGCCTTTAGGGTTTGGGCGCTCGGAACGGCCAGCGCATGTTCGAAGTCGTTGATCGTCGCTTCCGCGATCCCCGACTGGGCTGCGGCCTCTTCCCGTGAAAGGCCGGCCTTCTCGCGTATGTCGCGAAGTTGCGCGGCCAGTCGTCCTTCGGGGCCTTCGGGGAGCCTGGACGGCTCGGGGGGCGCTGACTGCGATTTCTTGTTCGTCTCGGAAGCGACCGGCGACGAGTTCACCAAGGCCGTGACCCCGCCGGACAGCAGCCCGAGAAAGAGCAGCAACAGCACCAACAAAAACACACCGGACATGCCGGCGTCGGAACCGACGACGGGCGCGGGAGCGACGGCGGCGGAACCGCGTCGCGTGTGGGCCCTAACTCGAACGGTCTTGCCGCTCCTGAGGCGCCGCAAGTGGGATCGTACGGAAACCATGGTGCGAGGGTAAATGGCACATCCGACACTTCTCGCCGAGAGCAAATAGGGGTAAGTGAAGTACATCGATTTGGTAAGCCGGGCCTTCCTTCACAGAGAGCTTAGGGTGTGTTAAGGAGCGTCCTCTATTGCGAATAGGGTGTACCAGTACGAGGGGGTCGCTCTTTCATGCCTCGCTTCCCGGCGCTGGCTCACTGCTGGCTCACTGGGCTGCCCAACGTGTGGCGGCGGGGAGGTGCTGTGCGGCTGACCGGCAGCCAGGGCGGAGTCAGCATTTTGCTACTTCGAGTAGTAAACTCAGGCCATGAGCATGCCAGAACGAGACTTCGGGCCGGGGGACGGTCCGGCTGCCAAGGTCAGTGTGTCTCTGAGAACGGGCAACATCCGCGCTGTCCGAGAGCGGGTCGGAGCCCGCGGGTTTTCCGCCTACGTTGATGCCGCTGTGGAGCGTCAGATCGAGCGGGACCTTCTGGAGGAAGCCCTGCAGGTGAACGAGGCCGCCTCCGGGCCTATCCCGCAGGACTTGCGTGACGAGGCGGCGGAGTTGTTCCGCCACGTGAAGTCCGCGCCCGAACTCCAAGAGGAGGACTCATGGCGCGCGCACGAAGCCGGTTGAGCGCGGGCACCGTCGTCCTCGATTGCGAGGGGCTGGTGAAGTGGTGCGAGGCCGACCAGCGGGTGACGGCGTTCGTCAGGGAGGCGCAGGACAACGATTTTCGGGTTGTGGTCAGCGCCATGACGCCGATCGAGGCGCAAGACGTTCGGGTCAAAGGGGATCGTCTCAGGTGGTATCTGTCCCGGTTGAAGATCGAACCGGTGACCGAGGACATCTCCTCGCGAGCGATCGAGCTTCTTCGAGATGCCCGGCTGCATGGGCACAAGTACGCCATTGACGCCGTGGTCGCGGCCACCGCGCTGCGTTCGGTGCGCCCTGCCGTCGTCCTGACGTCTGATGAGGACGACATGAGCAAGCTGTGCGGGAAAGCAGTGCAGGTGGTCGCTGTCTAGGCTGCGTGAGGGCCGCACGGATGTCGGCGGCACCGCGGTTGTCGTCGGCGTCGGCCTGTCGTAGCCAGTTCTGCAGGCGCGACCGGCTGACGCGCAGGTCTTGGCGAGCTGGACGAGTGGTTTGTCGCCTTGGCGTGCGAGCTCGACCGCGCGGCGCCGGAACTCTGGTGGGTGAGGTGCGGGCCTGGGGGACATCCTTCTGCGGCACTGGCAAGGGCGCGGCCTGACCGGGCGGCTTGAGGCCCGGTGAGGCGTAGCGGTTTGCAGGGCGACTCGGGTACGTGACTCTTAGTAGCCGAATCCTGGTAATCGCAGGACGCTGTGCTCGCGCGGCCATAGCATCGTTGCTATGGCCTGGGGTACCGTGGAGCTCGAGCCGGAGGTTCGGGAGTGGCTGGAGAAACTATCGGCGGAGTCGTTCGCGCGTGCGGCTTTTTACATCGACTTGTTGGCGGCGGAGGGTCCGCTCTTCGGGGACCCATACACGCGACAGCTTGATGGCAAGCTGCGCGAGCTACGGTTCTACCTTGATGATCTGACCATGCGGATCAGCTACTGGATCGCACCGCAGCGGCGGGTCATCCTTCTGACCGTTTTCCGCAAAACGCGAATGAGGGAAGATCGAGAAGTTGACCGGGCGCGGCGGGCGCTGTACCGCTGTAGGGACGAGGCGCACTCGGTAGACGAGGAGTGGTGATGACCGAGCGGACCGATTGGGCCGATCTCCGGGATCGACGGCTGTCCGAGCCGGGTGCGGCCGAGGCTTACGATGCGACTCGTCTTGCCTTCGAACTCGGTCGGGCAGTGCGGCGCATGAGGGAATCCCGTGGCTGGAGCCAGAGCGAGTTGGCCCGGGCTGCCGACATGACGCAGTCGGCCGTGGCTCGTTTCGAGGCTGGAGGCACCGTTCCGACGTTGCCGGTCCTCGAGCGCCTGGCCCGAGCTCTGGACGCCGATCTGGAAGTACGGATCCTTCCACGTGCTCCTGCGGCCTGAGGGTGAACCGTGGGTTCGCCACCTGGCTCCCGACGAACTTCGTGCTTTCATGCTGGAGCTCGGCGGAGCACTTTCCGACGAGGCCGAGCCGGACGTCGACGCCACCAGCCAGGAGGTCATTGCGGGCTGGCGGGCCACTGCCAGGATCAAGGCGGATCCTGCTCACTATGCCGAGGCGCGTAAGGGAACGAGCGGTGATTTCGGGCCGGTGCAGGTTTCTGCGTGAGGCTGTGGCCAATACGCGTCGGTGCTTCGAGATCCTGCGGCTTGATCCTCGAACGGGCGCGGGTCATGATCGACAACATCGGCTACGTGGCGACCTCGCGATTCATCGTCACAACAGCAAGGATCTGGAGCAGTGGGAGTTCGAGGTCACCAGCGGCGGACGCGTCCGCTACGTCATCGATGACGACGCTCGTACCGTCTGGGTGATCTACGCACCTCGACACCCTAAGGACACCGAGTAGGCGGCTGTTGTCGCATGAGGTTTCGGGCTGTAAGGCTCGATCCTGAGGAGGGCAGGTTGCCCGGACGTGAATCACAGGCCGGTGAGCTGGGTCATGGCGTTCTCTGGGCACTCAGGCGGTGGGAGGAGCTGATCGAGGACATGGAGGGGTGGCCTGGTCAGGGCTCTTGCATGGTCTATGAGTACCTCGATGATCTGACCTGTCGGGATGCTCTGGAGGACTGCTGCGAGACTCTGCGCGGGGCGGCTCGCGCCAGGGTCGTCAGCAGGCTGAGCCGTCTCGACGACCGCTATCGCGCTGTGACGTACGACGACGGCGGGGGTGAGCTCGCTCAGTACTGGCGGGCTCTCGCCGAGGGGCGCGAGACCCGATGGTGGTGGACTCGAAGGCCGAACCATCTGCCTCCGGGCTGGTAGCCGCCCGTGGCGATGGCGGCGGCGTCCCTCCTCTGGGTGAGGTGGCCGCTGCGAAGCGGTCGGATCAGGGCCAGTAGTCGGCTTCTGGTAGGCGTAGGTGGGTGTCGGGGCTGGTGAGGGAGCGGGTGTCGGTGGGGCGGAGGGCGGCGGCGGCGAAGCAGTAGGCCTCGGCGTGGCCCTCGTACAGGAACTCGAGCAGGATCTCCTCGGCCGAGGCGTCCGGGGAGACGTTGCCGCCGCCCGGGTGGGTGTCCCAGTCGACGACCTCGCCGTCGCGGAAGACGCAGCCCTGGTTGCCGCTCTTGGGGTTGGCGAACATGCCGTACGCGACCGTGCCGGCGGAAAGGGCCTTCATGACGCCGGGGGCGTCGGCCATGTACCCGGACGCCTGGCTGACGACGCAGCCGCCGGGGACGTCGGTTACGCCGATGAGCCGCAGTGCCTCGTCGTGGAAGGGGTCTTCGAGGATCTCGTCCACCTCTGCCTCGTCGGCGGGTTCGGCGGCCAGGCGGCGTGCCGCTTCGGCGGCGGTGATGCCGCGGACGCAGGCCAGGCTGAAGCCGTCCTCGTCCTCCAGCTCGTCCAGCACGGCGATCAGGCGGTCGGCCTCGGCGACCGCGGCGGCCTCCGCCTCGGTCAGGCTCGGGTGACCCTGGGGGAAGGGGAAGAACAGGCCGGGGGTGGGGCCGGCCAGGCTGAGGCGGCCGGGCGACCAGCCGTTCATCATGGGGCGCCACGGGTCGGCTCCGGCGGCGACCAGGGCGCGGGCGATCCCGGGCCGCTTGTTGAAGACCGCATCCCAGAGCGCGGTGCGGCCCTCACACTCCGCGTCGACGTCGTCGACCCGGGCGGCCAGTTCGGCGATCACCTCCGGGGAGCCGCGTTCCGCCGCGGCGTGCAGGGGACGCGTGTACGGGTACGCCCCGTCGTTCGGGTCGGCGCCGGCGTCGAGCCTGGCGCGGACGAGGGCGAGGTCGTCCCAGGAGTGCCACCCCAGATCGGACCATCCGGCGGATGCGTTGGCGGTCATGACGGCTCCCTCGGGATCACGTGAGCGGATGCGAGCGGAGCAATCATGGCGGAGGGGAAGGACAATTTCGCCGGGCAGCAGGAGTCACCTGGGCTCAGAGGGCTCGGTGGTGGCGACCAGTTCGACCTCGAAGCCGTCCTCGTTCTCCAGGTAGGCGGCGTAGTGCTGCCTTCCGCCCGCGTACGGGTGGCGGTCGGCGTACATCAGGGTCCAGCCGTGGGAGGGGGCTCGTTCGACCAGCGCGTCCAGGCGGGGGCGGGGGCCGGCGTGGAAGGCGAGGTGGTTCAGGCCGGGGCGGGAGCGGTCGTGGTGGTCGGCGGTGAGTGCGGGGGACTGCTCCAGGACGATGTACGTGGCTCCCAGGCGCCAGCTCCGGCCGTCGGCCCAGCTCTGGAACGCGACGTAGCCGAGCGATTCCAGCAGCCATTGCCAGCTGGTCCGGGCCCGGTGGAGGTCGGGGACCCAGATTTCGACGTGGTGCAGCATCCCGGTGGTGTCCATGCTTGGTCACTGTCTCATCAGCCGAAAGTACGGTTCGGGGCGGGATCTTATGGCTGAGGTGGTTCGGGGCGCCGGTCGTCACCATCGGAGGCATGAGGGATGCGAAGGCGGCAACGCGTGGCGGGTGGCGGGTTCCGGCCGGGCTGATCGGGCTCGGTGTCGTCCCGCTGGTCGCGGGGGGCATGCGGATGGTCGAGCTGGCCGGGGGGCCGGTGGGCATGCCGGAGAGCGCGGCTTCCGGGATGCCGGTGCCGCTGGTGTCGCACATTCTCTGCGTGACCGCGTACACCGTGCTGGGGGCGTTCCAGTTCGTCCCGAGGTTACGGGGGCGTGGGGGGAACGGCTGGCATCGGCGGGTGGGGCGGGGGCTGGTCGGGTTCGGGCTGGTCGCGGCGTTCACGGGGGTGTGGATGGCCGTTCGTCCTGAGGACGGGTGGCTGCTGGTGGGCATCAGGGTCGGGTTCGGGACGGCGATGGCCGTCTGCATCGTGCTCGGGTTCGCCGCGATCCGGCGGCGGGAGGTCGCCCGGCATCGGGCGTGGATGATCCGGGGGTACGCCATCGGCCTGGGGGCGGGGACCCAGGCATTCACGCAGGCGCTGTGGGTTTCCGCGGTGGGGGTTCCGGGGGAGTCGGCCAAGGCGCTGCTTCTCGGCGCCGGGTGGGTGATCAATGTGGTGGTGGCTGAATGGGTGGTCCGGCGCGGTGCCCGCTAGCCAGGCCGGCCGCTCTCCGGTGGCGTGTCGGTCCATTCCACCTCGTACGTCTCGTACGCGGACACCTCGCCCGGCTGGTGGAAGCGTTCGGGCTGGGTGGCAGCGGTCAGGCGGCGCGGTTTGCCGTCGTCGCCGGGCGGGAGGGCGCGGGAGCCGCGTGGGGGTGTCGCCACGAGGTCGCGCATGGCCAGCAGGGTGCCGCCGGCGGGGTCGATGATCCACTGGCGTCGGTAGGTGCCGAGCTGCTGCGGCGCGGTCGAGGTGCCGAGGGGGATGGTCGTCTCCAGCGGCAGGGAGATCACCACGCCGGTGCGGCCCAGGGGGTCGGGGGCGCGACCCTCGATCGTGACGCCGGGCAGGGTGGCGAGCATGCGGTACGCGGCGGCGCGGACGGCCGGTGGGGCGGGGGCCTGGGCCAGCAGGGTGCCGGCCACGTCGCTGAGCGCTCGGACGCGGGCCTCGCCGTTGAGGGCGCGAATCGGTTGCCTCTTCACCTTCGGGGCGTAGGGCTCCCAGTTGCCTTCGAGGTCGAGCAGGGCTTCTTTCAGCGGCTCCGGGTCGGTGGGCAGGGCGGCCAGGTCGCGGGGCGTCATGCCGTGGACGCGCGGGTCGCTCATCCGGCGGCAGGCCGGCTCGTGGCCGGACGCCTCGAAGAACAGGGTGCCGCCGCCGGGCTCACGTACCTTCGCGGGCGAGCCCGCCTGCTGCCATCTGCGCCGGTCGCGGGCGGTCCAGGGGCGGGCGGGCAGGTCCCGGAGCGCGGTGCAGGACGCGCCGGTCCGGTCGGTCCACTGGTCGTAGCGCATCCTGGAATCGACCTTGTAGTGGTTCGCCGCGCTCGTGCCGACCGCGTAGATCTTCCCGCTGACGCGGGTGGTGTGCCAGTACGTGCCGGGCGGGTCGGCGCGGACGTTGGCCGCGGCCACCAGCAGGGCGTTCTCCGGGAGGGGCGCGGGCCGGTCGTCACGCGGCGATTCGTCCCGCGACGATGGCAGGGCGACGGCGACCAGCGTGGCCGCGACCAGGGCGGCAGCCGCCAGCATGCTCATCACGGGCGCCCGGCGGCGGCGCGGCGGGGTGGCGCGCCAGTCGGCGCGCAGGGCGAGCGTCTCCGGGCTCTCCTGCTCGGCCAGGGAGACGCGCATCCGGCGGAGCGCGTTCAGTTCATCCATCGTGGTCCTCCCTCGGGATGGCCTTGCGGAGCTTGGCCCTGGCGCGGTGGATCTTGGCCTTGACGGTGCCGAGGGGCAGGCCGAGGACCGCCGCGATCTCGGCGTACGACAGCTCGCCCCAGGCCAGCAGCAGGATGGCGTTGCGGTCCTGGGCGTTCAGCGTGGCGAGGGCCCTGGCCAGGCGGGGGGCGTGCGCGGCGGCGGCCACGCGGTCGCCGACCAGGTCGGCGATGCCGTCCTCGGCCGGGTCCACGCCCGTGCGGGCGAACGCCTTGTACATGCGGGTCTCCTGCCTGTGGTGCCTGGCGATCGCGTTGGCGGCGATGCCCCACAGCCAGGCGGCGAACTCCGCCCGCCCGTCGAACCGTTCCCGCTGCCGGAACGCCGTGGCGAACGTCTCCGCCACGACGTCGTCGGCGAGCGTGGGCCCGAGGCGGCGCTTGACGTAGGCGTGCAGGCGCGGCGCGTGGCGGCGGAACAGCTCGCCGAACGCTTCGGGGTCGTGCGAGGAGATGGCGACGATCGCCGAGTCGTCGAGCTGCTCCGCGGGTCGGCTCACCACGCCGGCCGTAGCCCCATGATGGATTCCTCTCGTGTCCGAGACGCTGACATATCCCTCTATCCCGATGGCCGCTCCCCGGTTGCGTCCGCCGTTAGGGTGCGCAAGTGATTTCCTTCCGCAGCATCAGCGCCGACGACCCCGCCGCCGGTGATCGCGCCGCCGTGGCCGCCGAGCTGGTCCGGGCCGCGCTGGCCGGGTTCGGGGAGCCGGTGCAGTACGCGATCAAGGTGGCCGGCGACCGGCGCGACGACCCCGCCGTGGCGTGGCGGCGGGCGGCGGCGCACGCCGCGGGCCTCACCAGGGAGGTCGAACGGCTGCAGTTCGAGTGGACGCCCGCCGACGGCGCGCCCGCGACGGCAGGCACGCTGCGGTTCGCCGAGGCGTCCGACGAGGAGTTCCTGGCCGTGTTCGCGCGGATCGCCGAAGGCAGCCTGGACGCGCACACCCGGGTGAGCGTGGCGGCCAACGGCGTCGAGGCGACCGCCCGCGAGGAGATGGACTTCTACCTGGACGCGCCGGGCGAGCGTGCGTGGTGGCGGCTCGCGTACACACCGGAAGGCGAGGTCGCGGGCTGGCCATCCCGTCGGCGACGCCGTACCACCGGAACGTCGGCTACCTCGGCGTGGTCCCCGAGCTGCGGGGGCGCGGCTACGTGGACGAGGTGCTGGCCGAGATCACCCGCTTCCACGCGGCGAACGGGGAGCCGCGCGTCACCGCCACCACCGACGTGGGCAACGCGCCGATGGCCGCCGCGTTCCGGCGCGCCGGATACCGCAATACGGAGATCCGCATCAACCTGTCCAACGACCTGCCGGTCAGCACACCTTAGGCAGCGAGCACACCTTGGCCGCCATGCGGGAGGCCGACGCGCGCAGCTTCTTGACCGCGCCCTTCCGCGAGTGGCCGAGGGTGTCCAGGTCGCCGGTGTAGAGGATCAGCGCCCGGCCCTTGCGCGTCGCGATGCCCGACATCAGGGGCGCCCACTCCCTGTTCAGCTTGTCGTACATCATCAGCCGGACCACCGCCGCCTCGTCGCCCACCCGCGTGCGCGCCACCTCCCAGCGCGTCCTCCCGTCGCCGGACCACGAGTACGGCTTGCCGTCCGGCTTCGTGCGGCAGCGGCGGGCGTCGGCGAGCAGGCCGCGCATGGCGCTCCTGGCGGCGGCCTCGCTCCGGTGGATCACGAGCTGCTCGGCGGAGTGCGAGGGCGCGCTGGTGTCGTGCGTGATCGTACGCGCCGCCGCCCGGCCCGCCGCCGGGACGCGCTTGCGGCCGCACGGGTTCAGGGTGAGGGGCGCGGTCTTCCTGTCGCTGATCTTCCACCACACCTCCGACTTCTCCATCTCGGACAGCGGGGTACGGGCTTCCTTCTCGGTCAGCAGGAAGTTCTCGGGCACCTGGACAGGCGACAGCGCCAGCGTGGCGGCGAGCAACGTGATCAACATGCCAGGTTGGATGCCCCGAATGCCGCACTTGTTCGCCGTCAGCAGGGAGCTTCATTCGAGGTAACGATTGCCGAAAAGAATCGGGGATGCCTCGTTCCTCGGATCGGCGTGTGCGAATATCGCACTATGAAGGAGCCCGGGGAGTGGGCCGATATTGGCGAGCGTGTCCGGGAATGCCGTGTAGCAGCGGACATGTCTCAAGAGCAGCTCGCGTCGGCCCTGAAGCTCGATCGCACGATGATTGCCAAGATCGAGCGTGGAGTCCGTCGTGTCGACGCGCTTGAGCTGTCCCGCCTGTCCACGGTGCTCAGGGTTCCGCTGAACTACTTCCTCACTCCGCCGCCACAGGTTGTGTCCCGCCGGACCGAGTTGGCTGAAGACACGGCGACCGACGCGGCCCGGCAGTCCTTTGGCATGGAAATCGCACTCTCCACCTGGCTCGACGACATTCGCCAGCTTGTGGAACTCGGTGAATATGCGCCGCCACGCGGCGAAAAGTACCCGGAGGCGATCGAGGATGTCCGCAGTGCTCGCCGTGCGGCTCACTGGGTGAGGGCTCGGCTCGCCCTCGAAACAGGACCCATCAATTCCCTCATGAGCGTTTGCGAACGGCTGGGGCAACTGGTCGCCGTGGTGGAGGCGCCAGGCGATGGCGCCTCCCTCATTGACGGCGATCTCGCCGTGGCGGTCGTCAGCAAGGCGGGCGAACCGGGCCGCCGGAGGTCGACAGCGGCTCACGAGCTCGGCCACATGATCATCGGGGACGAGTACTCCTCGGACATGGGCATCCATGCCTCAAGGGACGAACGCGAGGCGATCATCGACGCCTTCTCCGCAGAGCTTCTGTTGCCGGTGGAGGCCTTCGGTACGGTCACCCGGAGCGACGGGCGGGCGACGCGGGAGGACCTGGTGGTTCTCGCCGCACGCTTCAGGACCTCATGGTCGCTGACCGTACGGCAAGCCGTCGAAGCGCAAGCCATCGACAGGGGCGCGGCGAAGGAGATGCGCCGCCGGAATCCGACGCGTGCGGAGCTGATGGAGGCGGTCGGATGGACTCCGCAACCTGACCTGGAGACCGTACGAGTTCCGCCCGGCTACGCTCACGCGGTGGTGGAGTCCTACAAGAAGTCGCTCATCACTGCCCACCGTGCGGTCGAGTTGATGCGAGGTCAGATCGTGGCAGCCGACCTGCCGCTACGTGACGATGCGGATCCCGAGCTTTGAGCAGCGTGGAGCCGGACCCTGTCCTGGTGTTCGACGCGACGTGTCTCAGCCACTTCTCGCGCGCCGAGCGACTTGACGTCCTACGTGATCTGCTGTCCGGGGTCACGTGTCTCACAACGCACGTGGTGCGGGAAGAAATACGGGCGGGCTGCGGGGCGCACCCGCTCCTGCAAGCCGTGCTCGACGCCGACTGGCTCGGTCTGGCGAGACTTGACGAACTGGACGAGATCAAGTGCTTCGTCAAGTGGGTGCAGCGTATCGGTTCCGAGCAGCGGAACCTGGGAGAGGCCAGCGTGTTCTCCGCCGCCGAACTGCATCACGGGATCGCCATCACCGACGACCGTGAGGCGGTGGCGGTAGGGAGAGCACACGGACTGGAAGTGCATGGCTCCCTTTGGATTCTGGCTCGGGCGTGCCGTGATGGGAAGCTCAACGACGTGGGCGCCGGCAACATCGTGGACGCTCTGACGGCGACCGGGATGCGCCTGCCGTGTTCCGGCTCCACGTTTCCGTCCTACATGCACCACAACATGGGCTCCTGAAGGTCTCCTATCCGAGGATGCGCACCTGGGCGGCGGGGAGGGGTTTGGTCCACCAGTGGGCGTAGCGGCGGTAGGTGGCCGGGTCGCGGGCCGCCAGCAAGGTCACCAGGGCGGCGGCCTCAGTGGCGAGGGACTGCCAGGTCTCCTCGTCCAGCGGGTGGAAGGCCGTGGCCTCGATGCCGTCGTCGACCGGGCGCCAGACGCCGGCGACGTGGCCGTCCACCAGGAGGGTGGGCAGGACGTCGCCGTTGCGGCGGGTGACCAGGGGGCGGTAGGCGGGCGGGATGACGCGGCTGCGGTCGGCGTAGGCGAGCAGGATGCTGTCCCACATGGGGAGCAGGCGCGGCGGGGCGGGGGTGTCGGCGGCGGGCAGGGAGGCGCCGGCCAGGTCGTACAGCGTGACACCGCCGGGGCCGTCGAGCTCGACGACCTGGCCGGTGAGTGACTGGAGGACGCGGCGGACGACCGGGCGGCCGAGCAGGGTGAACTGGGCGAGGTCGGGCGCCGTGGCGGGGCCGAACGCCTCCAGGTAGCGCAGGGCCAGGTGGCGGAGGGAGTCGTCCTCCGGGGCCGGGGGCGTGGTCGAGGCGACGAAGGCGCGGCCGGCGAACGACCAGGGGCCGCCGGTGGGGGCGTGGCGCAGGGGCGCGAACGTGCGCAGCGCCCACCACATGCGGCGGCCGTGCTCGCCGAGACGGGACTCCAGGAGGGCTTCGATCTCGGCGGCGGTGCGCGGGACGGCAGTGAAGGCGGCGAGGTGGGGAAGCAGGGCGTCGGCGTCGTCGGCGGTCAGGCCGGTCGAGGTGAAGCGGCGGTCGTACAGCCGGACGGCGCGCAGGTTGGTCCGCATCGCGCCGTGGAAGGCCGGGTAGTCGGCGGCGTGCACGGCGTGCAGGGTGATGCGCATCAGCGTCGCCTTGACGACGGTCCCGGTGGCGAAGGCGGCGTCGAGGTCGGCCGGGTCGAAGCCGGCCAGCCGGTTCCACAGGGCCAGGTAGGGCGAGGCCGCTTCCTGGGCCTGCAGGGCGGCGATGCGGCGGATGCCGTCGCTGACGCCGAGCGGGGCGCGGCGCAGGAGCAGTTGCCGGTCGAGGGTGGCCCGGTTGAGCTGCCGGGCGGTGAGCGGCATGCCGGTGAACCTGTCCTTTCATGAAATGTCGGGAAAGGGTACCGGCTGCTCGCGCTGTCCGAGGCGGTCAGGCCGTGCGGGGGAGCGCCCGGCTGTTGTGCAGGATGCGGAAGCGCCCGTCGGCGCCGGGGTCCAGGAAGGCGACGCCGCGGTGCAGGCCGCCGTCCGGCTCGGTCTCGACGAAGTGCGTGTCGTCGAGCGCCACCAGCGTGGTGACCGGGTTGGTGACCACGGCCTCGGCGATGGCGCCGTGCGGGACGATCGTCATGGTGAGCGACGGGCCGCCCTCGTGGCTGATGCGGATCGTGGCCAGGCCCATGTCGTACGCGCCCACGTACCGGCCGGGGTCGAAGGGGACCGGGACGGCGGGCGGCGTCACGGCGGCGGGCGGGCGGACGCCGGTGAGCTCGGCCAGCAGCGGGAGCAGCAGCTCGTCGTGGAGTGCGGCGGGCGCGCCGCCGTTGGTCAGCAGCACCACGGCGGTGCCGGTGTCGGGGACCATGCGCAGGAACGCCGTCTGGCCGATGGTGGCGCCGTGGTGGCCGATCACCGCGCGGCCGTCCCACGCGTACAGCTCCATGCCGAGCCCGTACGAGGCCGGGAACCCCGACAGCGGCGGCGGGGACGACTGGTGGGTGCGGATCGCCTCGGCGGAGGCCGTGGAGAGCAGGCGGGAGCCGTCGCGGGCGAGGCCGAGCGTGAGGTGCAGGCGCGCGAACTCCAGCAGGTCGGCGGCGGACATGCAGAGCCCGCCTGCCGGGTCGAGCGCCCGGGGGAGCGACCACACGGGCGCGGGCTGGACCGTGCCGCCTGCCTCGACGTGCCCGACGGCGGCCCGGTGGAGGAGCGCCTGTTCGGGCAGGGTGACCGTGGCCGGCAGGCCGAGGGGCGCGATGAGCCGCCGGTGCACGGCCTGGCTCCAGCTCTGGCCGGTCAGCACCTCGATCAGGCGGCCGAGGACGACGAACCCGGCGTTGTTGTACGAGAACAGGGTGCCGGGGCGGACGATCTGGGCGGCGCGGGAGAGGTTGGCGACGAGGCGGGTGATGGCGTCGTCGCCGCGGCCGTAGTCGTCGAGGTCCTCGCCGGAGAAGCCGGCGGTGTGGGCCAGCAGGTGGCGCGCGGTGATGGCGGCGGCGGCGTCCTCGTCGGGCAGCGTGAAGCCGGGCAGCCGGTCGCGGATCGGCCGGTCGAGGTCGAGCAGGCCGTCGTCCACGAGTTGCATGACCAGCGTGGCCGTCCACGTCTTGGTGATGGAGCCGACCTGGAACAGGGAGTCGGTGGTGGCCGGGACGCCGGTGCGCAGGTTGAGGGTGCCGGTGGCGGCTTCGGTGACGGCGTCGTCGTGCAGGACGGCGATCACGGCCCCGGGGACGCGGTGGCGTTCGGCGAGCGTGGTGAGGCGTTCTTGCAGATCGGGCATGGCGGGGGTCCTTCCAGGAGCGATTGACTTCATTTTTGAGACTATAGCCAGAAACGAAATCAATGACCACGGCCGCGCTACGATTCCGGGGTCGGGAGATCGGGAGGACGTCAGTGAGCGATGTAGGTGTGCTGCACCCCGTACGGGTCCGGGTGGTGCAGATCCTGGCGCTCGGCCCCCGCACCGGCACGCAGCTCCGCCAGGCGCTGCCCGAGGTGCCCTACAGCAGCCTCTACCGGCACATCCGGTGGCTCACCGACGCGGGCGTCGTCCACGTCACCGGCGAACGCAAGGTGCGCGGCGCGGTCGAGCACACCTACGAGCTGGACGAGAGCGCGGTCCAGGGCGCGCTGCCCGATCCGGGGGAGCTGACCCCGGCCGACCATGACCGGGCGGTGACCGCGTTCGTGACCGGGCTGATGGCGCAGGCGCACGCCTACCTGGGCAATCCGCCCGACGATCCGGTCGCCGACGGGCTCACGTACACGCTGGTGCACCTGTGGGCCGACCCTGGCGACGTGGCGCGCATCCACGCGGGGCTGCGCGAGCTGATCGGCCCGCTGCTGGAGAAGGAGCCGGCCGAGGGGCGGCGGCAGATCACGCTCGGCGTCGTGACGATCCCGCAGCCGCGCCCCTGATCAGCGGCCGAACATCAAGGCGACGACGAGGGCCGGCATCGCGCCCCATAAGGGGCCGGTGATCCGCTCCGTCGTGGTCGTGTCAGTCCTCGTCGGCGGGGAGGGCGAACAGGCGGACGTGGATGGGACGGGCGCCGGGCGGGGCTTCCTCGGGCCGGTGGTTGTACTTCAGCAGCAGCGCGATGTAGGCGTCGAAGAACTCGGCGAACTCCTCCTTGGTCATGCGTCCCATGCCGCGCGACGCCTTGGCCCAGTCGGGGTCGCGGTAGTAGGCGGCCGGGAAGCGCTCCAGCAGCTCGCGGTCCTCCTCCAGGCCCATGCGCTGGAACTCCGCCAGCACCGGCCGGTCCTCGGGCGCGAGCTGGTCGGCCGTCGGCAGGCGCAGGTCGCGGGGGCTGTCGGACTTGCGCCACCAGCGCTCCCTGCCGGCGGAGCGCTCGGGGATCTCCTCGATGAGGCCGTGCTTCTCCAGTTGGCGCAGGTGATAGCTGGTGGTGCCGGTCTTGGCGCCGAGCAGCTCGCCGAGGGTGGTGGAGGTGGCGGGGCCGTGGATGCCGAGGTGGCGCAGCATCAGCCGGCGCATGGGATGCGCGAGGGCCTTGAGCCTCTCCGGGTCGAGCAGGGAAGGCTCTTCGGGCTCCTCATCCTTCATGACGATCAGTCTAGTCCGTGCGAGTGAGATTTGCAGAGAACTCTCTGCCGATAAGTCTCTGCAGATTATATTCGGCGATATGAGACGACTTTTCGCCGCATTGGCGGTCGTGCTGGCGCTGGTCGCCACACCCGCGGCGGCCATCGCCGACGAGCCGGAGCCGGCCGTCCCGTCCGACCTGGCCGCCACGGAGGTGAGCTTCCGCGGCAGCGGCGGGCTCACCCTGCACGGCACCGTCCTGTCCCCCCGCACCCCCGGCGAGCGCCCCGGGATGGTCCTCGTGCACGGAGCCGGTACGGGCACGCCCAGGACCAAGCTGATGGGCGAGGCCGTCGAGTTCGCCCGCCGCGGCATGGCCGTGCTGATCTACGACAAGCGGTCCGAGGGCTACTCGCTCTTCGAGCGCTCCTACGAGCAACTGGCCGAGGACGCGCTCGGCGCCGTCGCCGCTCTCGGCGAGCAGGACCGGGTCGGCAAGGTCGGCATCTGGGGCCTGAGCGAGGGCGGCTGGGTCGCCCCGATCGCGGCGTCGCGGTCGCCGGAGATCGCGTTCGTGGTGCTCGTCGGCGCGAACTCCCTGCAGCCGCTGCGCCAGCAGACCTGGGCCGTGGCCGCCGGGCTGCGCAAGGCCGGGGTGTCCGGGTCGCTGGTGGACCGGGCCGAGCACAACCTGTATCGAGCCATCGCCGACGGCGGCCTGTTCCCCGAGCCGTACCACGACGCCGAGGCGGTCCTCGCGGCGGTGCGCCAGCCGGTGCTGTCGATCTGGGGCACGAACGACCTGCTGACGCCGCCGCAGGAGAGCCCGCCCGTGATGGCCGCCGCCCTGGAGAAGGGCGGCAACCGGCAGTACGCGTTCCGCTTCGTCGCCGACGCCGACCACGCCGCGCACCGGACCCCCGACGGCGGCGTGACGCGGCTGCCCGAGCTCGCCCCAGGCTACGCCGACGCGGTCGGCGCTTGGGTCGAGCAGGTCGTCGCCGGCAAGGCGCCCACGGCCGACGTGTCAGGCCCCGAGCCGCAGCAGGCGTCACGCACCCGGCCCGTCGAGCCGCCTGCCTGGTGGGAGTCGGCCCCGGTGCAGACGGCCGCGCTGGTGCTGTTCGTCGTGGCGTTCCTCGCCTACCCGGTGGTCGCGCTGGTCAGGCGGCTGCGCGGGGCGTCGCGGGCCCCCGCCAGCCGGGCCGCGCGCCTGGTCAGCGCGGGCGGGCTGGTGGCGGTGCTGGGCGGGTTCGGCTACCTGTTCAGCGTGGTCATGAGCGGAGGGAAGCTTGCCTCACCCGGTCCCCTGCTGGCGGGGCGGCCGGTGATCTGGCTGGCGCTCCAGGTGCTGGCGGTGGCGGTCGTCGCGGCCACCGTGCTCGCCGCGCTCGCCTGGCGGCGGACGTCGGCCGGAGGGGAGAAGGTCCGGCTCGGCGTGCTGCTGGCCGGCGGCCTGGTCTTCGTCCCGTGGGCCTTCTACTGGGGGCTGCTGATCCCTTAGGAACTGTCGGCGGCGTTTGCTACACAGGAGCACATGGGTGTGACCGTCGATGAATTCCTCACCATGCTGGACAGCCTGCCGGAGGTGCGCACGAGCGACGGCGGGAGCTGGGTCGCGCTCAAGGTGCGTGACAAGGGCTTCGGCTACCTGTGGGAGGAGACCGAGACCGTCGGGCTCAAGTCCACCATCGAGGAGCAGCTCGCGCTCGTGGCCGAGCGGCCCGAGGTGTTCGAGATCCAGTTCACCGCCGGGCGGTTCGGGTGGGTCGTCGTCCACCTCGACAGGATCGAGATGGACGAGCTGTTCGAGCTGACCGCCGAGGCGTGGTGCCTGACCGCGCCCAAGCACCTCGTCACCGCTTTCGAGGAGGCCCATAAAATCGGTCAGTAATGGGACAGATAGGGCTGAGAGAGTGGCGTGAGGACGACGCTCCGGCGGTGCTGCGTGCCTTCCGGTCGCCGGACATGGCCACTCAGGCGTCCTGGCCGGTCGTCACGCTCCAGGACGCGGTCGGCTGGATCGCCTCCTGGACCGGCGTGGGCCACGCGTTCGCCGTCACGCTCGGTGGGCGGGTCGTCGGCAACGTGGCGGTGACGGGGATCGACAGGCACGACAACGGCTGGGTGTCCTACTGGACGGTGCCCGAGGTGCGGGGGCGCGGCGTCGCCTCGGCGGCCACCGCCGAGCTGGCCCGATGGGCGTTCGGGGAGCGCGGGCTGTTCCGGTTGGAGCTGGGGCACCGCACCGACAACCCGGCCTCGTGCCGGGTGGCCACCAAGGCGGGCTTCCGCCCGGAGGGCGTCGAGCGCGGGAAGCTTCACTACGACGGGATCCGCTACGACGTCGAACGCCACGCCCGCCTCGCCACCGACTGACATCACCTCCGGAACACGCCGCCTTCCGGTGCGGGCGCCTCGCCGCTGAGTGGCGGTGCCTCCCGGATGCGGCGTCCTCCACCGACCGGCGGGCGCCTTCCGGATGCGCCCGCCCCGCCCCGGGGTGGCGGGACGGAGGGACGGGGGCGGGGGGGATCTGGGGAGGCTGGGGGATTCGGGGGTCCCGGGCTTCCCGGGGATCGGAGCTGAGGTGCTCCAGGGCTCGGGGATCCGGGGCGCTGAGGGGATCGCCGGGGGCGGGGTAGTTGGCGGGATCTGTGGGATCTCTGGGATCCGGCGGGTAAATGGGATCGCCTGGTTATTTGGGGGCGGGGTGATCTACGCTTTTGTGGTGGACAGCGACAGTCTGGCCGCGGCCGCGCTCCTGGCGGGCCTGAGCCGGGCCTCGGGAATCCTCGCCGAGTTACATCACCCGTTCGTGCGCAGCGCGCCGTTCGCCGCCTTCCTCCCGCCCGCCGGGGCCCGTACCGGCGTCATGTTCACCCTGCCCGACGGCCGTGAGGTCACCGTCGCGGTCTCCATCGCCGCATCGGGCGGCGGCGTGCTGCAGGTCGACGGCGCGGTCACTCTCGACGGCGAGCCGCTGCTCGATCTTCCCCGCCGGACCGCCGTGGAGCTGGGCGACGCCCTGGCGGTCCTGGACGAGTACGTGGCGGACGTGGCGCAGCCCACAGGCCGGCTGCTGGACCAGCTACTGGACGAAATTGTCTAGTTGTCAGACAATGTCTGTATGAGGAACGGACCGCTCGCCGTCGTGGCCGCCGCCGTGCTGTGGGGCACGGCCGGCACCGCGGGCATGCTCGTCTCGGACGACTCCGTCGCGCTGGCCGCCGCCCGGCTCGTCATCGGCGGCGCGGCGCTGGCCCTGCTCGCCCGGGGCGGGCTGCGGCAGGCGGTGCGCCCCGGTCTGCTGCTGGCCGCCGTGGCCGTCGCCGCGTACCAGCTCTGCTTCTACGCCGCCGTCGCCCGCACCGGCGTGGCCATCGGCACGGTGGTGGCGATCGGCAGCGGGCCGGTGTTCACCGGGCTGCTGTCCTGGCTGATGCACCGGCAGCGGCCGAGCGCCCGGTGGGCGGCGGCGACGGCGGCGGCGGTGGCCGGGTGCGCGGCGCTGATCGCGGGCGGCGGCGCGCAGGCCGGTGGCCAGGTGGTGTCCGGTGTGCTGTTCGCGCTGCTGGGCGGCCTGCTCTACGCCTTCTACGCGGTCAGCGCGGCCCGCGCCATCAGCGGCGGCAGCTCGTCGAACGCGGTGATGGGCGTGCTGTTCGGCGGCGCGGCGGTCATCATGCTGCCGGTCCTGATCTGGCGGGGCTCCGGCCTGCTCGGGCCGGGCTCCTCCTGGCCGGTCGAGCCGATCGTCCTGCTCGCCGTCCTCTACCTGGGCCTGGGCACCACCGCGCTGTCCTACTTCCTGTACGGGCGCGGGCTGCGGACCACTCCGGTGGCCACGGCCGCCACGCTGGCGCTGGCCGAGCCGGCTGTCGCGGCGCTGCTGGGCCTGGTGGTGCTCGGTGAGCGGCTGGCCCCGGTCTCGATCGGCGGGCTGGTGCTGCTGGGGGTCAGCCTGGTGGCCGTGGCGCTGCCCGAGAGGCCGGCCCGGGTGGACGTACGGGAGAAAACGCCCGCCGGGGCGCGTTAGAGTCGCACGCGTGACGCCGCCCACCCAGCCGCCCACCCAGCCGCCCACCCAGCCCGGCCATCCAGTCCGGCCAACCCAGCCGGTCCAGTCGACCCAGCCGACCCAGTCGCCGATCCGGCCTGTGTCCGCTGTCGGCGCGCTGGCTGACGCGCTGCGCCGCCGGGTGCTCTCCGGCGAGATCGAGCCGGGCACGCCGCTGCCCGAGCAGGAGATCGCCGCGGCCTACGGCGTGGCCAGGCCGACGGTGCGCGAAGCGCTGGCCGTGCTGGTGCACGAGGGGCTGCTCAGGCGCGAGCGCAACCGCAGCGCGCATGTCGCCGAGGTGACGCTTTCGGACCTGGACGACCTGATGTTCGTGCGCAGGCCGCTGGAGGACCTGATGGCCACGGCCGTGGCCGGGCGGCGGGTGCCGGAGGCCGACGCGGCGCTGGCGCGGATGGCGGCGCTGCCCGCCGACGCGCCCTGGTCGGATTCGGTCGCCGAGCACATGGCGCTGCACGAGGCCCTGATCGAGGCGGTCGGCAGCCCTCGGCTGGAGCGGCTCTACGGGGCGCTGGCGGCCGAGACCCGGCTCGGGCTGGTGCGGCTGCGGCAGGTCTACGAGGAGCGTGACGTGCTCGTGCGTGAGCATCGCGAACTGCTCGACGCCATCGCCGAAGGGCCCGCCGAGGCGGCCAGGGCGGCAGTGGCGGCGCATCTCAGCCATTCGTGGGGTCACTCCCAAAGCAGCGCGAACCCTTGCGGGACTGCCCCGTAACTCGCAAGAATCGCGGCCATGCACGGCGAACCAGTGCCGGACTCCTATGTGTATGTCACGGAGGAGGGCGTCACCCGTCACTACGCGGACGGGAGCGTCGAGGCCCTCGCATGGGAGGACGTCGTGGAGGTCCGTGTGGCCACCGAGCCGGAGGCCGACGTCCTCTACATCTTGCTCGATCGGGAGGGCGAAGGGTGCGTGGTGCCGCGTTCGGCAACCGACGCCACTTTTCTGGCGCGCCTCCGCTATCTTCCTGATTTCGACCTCGACAGGTTGACCACGGCGTCGGATTCGGCGCATGACGGCGTTGTGGTCGTGTGGCGGAGCCCCGATCCGCCGTCCGCATTGCCCGATCTTGAGTATGACTAGCCTGTCACCTGCCGAAATACCGGCATAAACCTCGCATTTTCCCGAACTGTGCCGCATCACTGGTGGACCGTTCCGTCAAGCCCTGGAGCCGGATCGCCGGCCGTCCGATTGTGGCCAAAAGTCGATATTCCCCATTACAAGTTGGATCTTTACTCTTTAGTGGGGGCCGCCGCCCTTGATTGTGCATGGGGTGTTGTCAACCCATGGGGTTCAAGGAACGTCACGTTAACGCGGTGCACATGAGTTCTGGGTGGTGCTATGAGGGTGGGGACTGAGGAGTCCGCTGTCGTGCTCCTCGAGGCCGTGCCACGCCATGCGTCCAGCATCTGGACACGGGCGTATCTACGGCTTCTGTTATCCGGGGACACGATCTGCGCATTACTGGCATGCGTCTGCGTGCTGAGCGTCCGGCTGATCTACGGGGCCTACATTCCGCCGGAGGAGTTCCTGCTGGGATTCGCCCTGGTGGCGGCCTGGCCGGTGGCGCTCAGGGTCGGCGGCGCGTATCGCCAGCGCGCGAACGGCGAGGGAACGGACGAGTTCAAGGCGGTGTTCAACGGCGGGGTGGGACTGATGGCCGCCGTCGCCATCGGCGCATATGCCACGCAGACCGCGATCGCGCGGAGCTTCGTGATGGCGATGCTGCCGCTGGCGCTGCTTTCCACGCTTTTCTTCAGATATCGGATGCGCAAGCGCCTGCATCGCCGCCGGGCGGTCGGCGACTACATGCGCCAGGTCATCGCCGTCGGGCATCGGGAGTCGATTCTCGACCTGGTGATGCAGTTCCGCCGTCAGCCGTATCACGGGATGCGGGTCGTGGGGGCCTGCCTGCCGCAGGACCGGATGGACGCCGACCTGGACGGGATCCCGGTCCTCGGTGACTTCGCCGAGGTGGCGGACGTGGTGGCGCACACCCGGGCCGACGCGGTCGCCGTGCTGGCCTGCCCGGAGTTCGACGGGTCGGCGCTGCGCCGGCTCGCCTGGAGCCTGGAGGCCACGCGCACCGACCTGTTTGTGGCGCCCGCGCTCATGGACGTGGCGGGGCCGCGCATCAGCATCAGGCCGGTCGCCGGGATGCCGCTGCTTCACGTGGAGCATCCCGAGTTCGACGGCGGTCGGCAGTTCGTCAAGAGCGTGTTCGACCGGGTGGTGGCGGGGGCCGCGGTGCTGCTGCTCGCGCTGCCGCTGCTGGCGATCGCGCTGCTCATCCGGATGACCAGCCAGGGCCCGGCGCTGTTCCACCAGACAAGAGTGGGCAGGCGGGGCAAGGAATTCCAGGTCGTGAAATTTCGCACGATGGTGGTGGACGCGGAACGCCTGAAAGGCTCCTTGATCAATTCGAACGAGTTCGACGGGGTGCTGTTCAAGATTCGGAACGATCCAAGGATCACCCGTGTGGGAGCGTTCCTGCGCCGCTACTCGCTCGACGAGCTCCCGCAGCTCCTCAACGTGGTCCGCGGCGAGATGTCGCTCGTCGGCCCGCGCCCGCCGCTGCCGGAGGAGGTCGCCCAGTACGGCACCGACGTGCGCCGCCGCCTGGTCGTCAAGCCGGGCATGACCGGCCTCTGGCAGGTCAGCGGGCGCTCCGACCTGTCCTGGGAGGAGTCGGTCCGGCTCGACCTGCGGTACGTGGAGAACTGGTCGCTCATCCTGGACCTGCAGATTCTCTGGAAGACCTGGTCCGTCGTCACCCGTGGAGAAGGGGCCTACTGACCGTGAAAGCACTCGTGCTCGCCGGAGGGTCGGGCACACGGCTCCGGCCCATCACCCACACCTCGGCCAAGCAGCTCGTGCCCGTCGCCAACAAGCCCGTGCTGTTCTACGGGTTGGAGGCCATCGCGGCGGCCGGCATCCGCGAGCTCGGCCTGGTCGTGGGCGACACCCAGGCGGAGATCGAGGCGGCGGTCGGCGACGGCTCCGCGTTCGGGCTGGAGGTCACGTACCTGCGCCAGGAGGCGCCGCTCGGGCTGGCCCACGGCGTGCTGATCGCCCGGGACTTCCTCGGCGACGACGACTTCGTCATGTACCTGGGCGACAACTTCATCGTCGGCGGCATCACCGGCCTGGTGGACCGCTTCGCCCGGGAGCGGCCCGCCGCGCAGATCATGCTCACCCGGGTGGGCGATCCCCGCCAGTTCGGGGTGGCCGAGCTCGACGACCGGGGCCGGGTCGTCGGCCTGGAGGAGAAGCCGGCCCGCCCGAAGAGCGATCTGGCGCTGGTCGGCGTCTACCTGTTCAGCCCGGCGGTGCACGAGGCGGTGGCCGAGCTGAAGCCGTCGGGCCGGGGCGAGCTGGAGATCACCGACGCCATCCAGTGGCTGCTCGAAGCCGGTCTGCCCGTCGAGTCGTCGGTGATCACCGGCTACTGGAAGGACACCGGCAACGTCACCGACATGCTGGAGGTCAACCGGCTGGTGCTCGAATCGCTCGAGGCCGGAGTGCTCGGCTCGGTCGACGACGCCAGCGAGCTGGTCGGCCGGGTCCTGGTCGAGCCGGGCGCGGTCGTCGAACGCTCGCGCCTGGTCGGCCCGGTGATCGTCGGGTCCGGCGCGGTCGTCCGTGACAGCTACGTCGGCCCGTTCACCTCGATCGGGGCCGGGTGCGCGGTCACCCGCAGCGAGATCGAGTACTCGATCGTGCTGCCCAGGGCGTCGATCGAGGGCGTGGGCCGGATCGAGTCGTCGCTCATCGGCCACGACGTCGAGGTCACCCCGGCTCCCAACACGCCCAGAGCCCACCGTCTCGTGCTGGGCGATCACAGCAAGGTACAGATCAGTTCATGAAGAGAATCCTGGTGACGGGCGGCGCGGGCTTCATCGGCTCGCACTTCGTCCACGGGCTGTCCGGTGCGGACGTGACCGTGCTGGACAAGCTCACCTACGCGGGCAACCGGGCCAACCTCGAAGGCGCGCCGCACACGTTCGTGCACGGCGACATCTGCGACGGCGCGCTGCTGGCCGAGGTGGTGCCGGGCCACGACCTGGTGGTGAACTTCGCCGCCGAGTCGCACGTCGACCGCTCGATCGCGGGCGCCGGCGAGTTCGTCCGCACCAACGTGCTGGGCACCCAGACGCTGCTGCAGGCGTGCCTGGACGCGGGCGTGCCCAAGGTGGTGCAGGTGTCGACGGACGAGGTGTACGGGTCCATCGACATCGGCTCCTGGGACGAGTCCGCCCCGCTCCAGCCGAGGTCGCCGTACGCGGCGGCGAAGGCGGGCGGCGACCTCATCGCCCGCTCGTACGCGGTCACGTACGGGCTGGACGTGTCGATCACCCGGTGCGGCAACAACTACGGGCCGCGGCAGTACCCGGAGAAGGTGATCCCGCTGTTCGTCACGAACCTGCTGCGCGGCCGGAAGGTCCCACTGTACGGCGACGGCGGCAACGTGCGCGACTGGATCCACGTTGAGGACCACTGCGCGGGCATCCGCCTGGTCGCCGAGGTGGGCAAGCCGGGCGAGGTCTACCACATCGCGGGCACCGCCGAGCTGACCAACAAGGAGCTGACCGGCCGCCTGCTGGACGCGACCGGGCACAGCTGGGCCATGGTCACGCCCGTCGAGGACCGCAAGGGCCACGACCGCCGCTACTCGCTGGACGACCGCAAGCTGCGGGCGCTCGGCTACGCGCCGCGCATCCCGTTCGACCAGGGGCTGCGCGAGACCGTGCGGTGGTACGCCGACAACCGTGACTGGTGGGACGGGTTATGAGGTGGCTGATCACGGGCGGCGGCGGGATGCTGGCCGCCGACGTGCTCGACAGGATCGGGCTGACCGGTGAGCCGGTGCTCGCGCTCGGCCGGTCGGAGCTGGACCTGCGGGACGCCAGGGCGGTGCGCGACTTCGTCTCCGCCTACCGGCCGAGGGTGGTGGTCAACTGCGCCGCCTGGACCGCCGTGGACGAGGCGGAGACGCGCGAGGCCGAGGCGCTGGCGGTCAACGGTCACGCGGTGCGCACGCTGGCCGAGGCGTGCGAGCGCGTGGGGGCGCGGCTGGTGCACGTGTCGACCGACTACGTCTTCGACGGCGCCGGGGTGCTCCCGTACGCGGAGGACGCGCCGACGGCGCCGCTCAACGCCTACGGGCGCACCAAGCTCGCGGGCGAACTGGCGGCGCTGGGGCACGGCCACTACGTGGTGCGGACGGCGTGGCTGTACGGCGCCACGGGGCGCAACTTCGTCCGCACGATGATCGAGCTGGCCGGGAGCCGCCCGTTCGTGGACGTGGTCGCCGACCAGCGCGGCCAGCCCACCTGGTCGGCCGACCTGGCCGACTTCCTGGTCCGGCTGGCCCAGTCGGACCTGCCGCCGGGCGTCTACCACGGCACCAGCTCGGGCGAGACGACCTGGCACGGCCTGGCCACGGAGGTCTTCACGCTGCTCGGCGCCGACCCGGCCCGGGTGCGCCCGGTGCCGGCGGCGGCCTTCCCGCGCCCGGCGCCCCGGCCCGCCTACAGCGTGCTGGCCGGCACCCGGTGCGAGCTGATGCGCCCCTGGCGCGAGGCGTTGCACGCCGCCTGGCCGGTGCTGGCGGGGAAGGCGGGCCGTCAGTGCGTCGTCGCGTAGAACCGCCGGCACGCCTCGAAGTCGGGCAGGAGGCCGGCGGTCATCGCCTCCTTGAGCGTGGGCGCCGCCGCGTCCTTGTCCGACAGCAGCGGCTCGGGCCCCCACGGGATCGCCAGGTCCGCGTCGAGCGGGTGCACGCCGTGCTCGCGGCCCGGGTTGTAGGGCTGGGAGCACAGGTAGACGACCGTGGCCTGCTCGCTCGTCGCCTGGAACGCGTGGCCCAGCCCTTCGGCGACGAGCACCGCCCGGCGCTCCCGGTCGTCCAGCGTCACGGCCTCCCACCGGCCGAACGACGGCGAGCCCGTACGCAGGTCGACGACCACGTCCATGACGCTGCCCTGCACGCACATGACGTACTTGGCCTGGCCGGGCGGCACGTCGGCGAAGTGCACGCCGCGCAGCACCCCCCGGGCGGAGACCGAGCAGTTCACCTGGGCCACGTCGAACGGGCGTGGCAGGTCGGCGGCCCGGTACGCCTCCAGGAACGCGCCACGCGGGTCGGTGTGGACGCGAGGCGTGTGGCACCAGGCGCCGTCGATGCCGAGGGGATCCATGACGCGCACAGTAACGAGTGCGGCAGTCCGAGCGAAATATCCCACGGCCTTGGAGCGTGCGAATGATTGTTTGCCGGTTATGCGGATCGGGCGACCTCGCCTCGGTGGTCGACCTGGGCGCCACCCCGCCCTGCGAGCGGTTTCTGACCGCCGCCCAGCTCGACGAGCCTGAGACGACCTACCCGTTGCACCTGCGCGTGTGCACGGCGTGCTGGCTGGCGCAGATCCCGCCGCTGATCACGCCTGAGGATACTTTCACCGATTACGCGTACTTCTCGTCCTATTCGACGTCGTGGGTGGAGCACGCCCGCGCGTTCGTGGCCGGGCTGGAGCTGAAGCCGGACACGTTCGTGGTGGAGGTGGCCAGCAACGACGGCTACCTGCTGCGGCACGTCGTGGACCGGGGCGTGCGCTGCCTGGGCGTCGAGCCGTCGGTGAACGTGGGCGAGGCGGCCAGGAAGCGCGGGGTGCCGACGGTCACCGCGTTCCTGACGCCGGAGACGGCCAGGCAGGTCGTCGCCGAGCACGGCCCGGCCGACTACGTGGTGGCCAACAACGTCTACGCGCACATCCCCGACGTGATCGGGTTCACCCGGGGGCTGCGCACGCTGGTGGCGGACGACGGCTGGGTGTCGATCGAGGTGCAGCACCTGCTCACGCTCATCGAGGGCAACCAGTACGACACGATCTACCACGAGCACTTCCAGTACTACACGGTCGCCTCGGCGCAGCGGGCGCTGGCCTCCGGCGGGCTCACGCTGGTGGACGTGGAGCTGCTGCCGACGCACGGCGGCTCGATCCGGCTGTGGGCCAGGCCGTCGGGCGAGCCGTCGGCGCGGGTGGCCGACGTGCTGGCGCTGGAGAAGGCGGCCGGGCTGCACGAGATCTCCGGCTACATCGACTTCGCCGTGCGGGTCGCCAAGGTCCGGCGTGACCTGCTGGGCTTCCTGGTGGGCGCGGCCGAGGAGGGCCGGACCGTCGTCGGCTACGGCGCCCCGGGCAAGGGCAACACGCTGCTCAACCACTGCGGGGTGCGGCCGGACCTGCTCGCCTACACCGTGGACCGCAACCCGTACAAGCACGGCAGGTTCACGCCGGGGGCGCGCATTCCGGTGTTCGAGCCGGAGCGGATCGCCGCGGACCGGCCCGACTACGTGCTCGTGCTGCCCTGGAACCTGCGCGAGGAGCTGGCCGAGCAGCTCTCCTACGTCCACGAGTGGGGCGGCCGGCTGGTCTTCCCCATCCCTTCCCTGGAGGTCGTGTGAAGGTCGTCCTCTTCTGCGGCGGGTACGGCACGCGGATGCGCAGCGGCGCTCCCGGGGACGCGCCCAAGCCGATGCAGCTCGTCGGCCCCAGACCGCTGATCTGGCATGTGATGCGCTATTACGCGCACTTCGGGCACAAGGAGTTCGTGCTCTGCCTCGGCTACGGCGCCGACCAGATCAAGGACTTCTTCCTGCGGTACGAGGAGACCGCCTCCAACGACTTCGTGCTGCGCGGCGGCAGGGTGGAGCTGCTGGCCAGCGACATCTCCGACTGGACGATCTCGTTCGTGCACACCGGCATCGAGTCGTCGATCGGCGAGCGGCTGCGCCGGGTGCGCGAGCACCTGGACGGTGAGGAGGTGTTCCTGGCCAACTACGCCGACGTGCTCAGCGACGCGCCGCTGCCCGAGATGATCGACCGGTTCGCGGCCTCCGACGCGGGCGCCTCGCTCATGGTGGTGCCGCCGCCGGGCACCTTCCACTGCGTCGAGGTCGCCGAGGGCGGGCTCGTCGGCCAGATCACGGCTGTCACGGAGATGCCGCTCTGGGTGAACGGCGGCTACTTCGTGCTGCGCCAGGAGATCTTCGAGCACATCCCGGCGGGCGGCGACCTGCTCGTCGACGGCTGCCGGGAGCTGGCCAAGCGCGGCAGGCTGCTGGCCTACCCGTACCGCGGCTACTGGCGGCCGACCGACACCGTCAACCAGCGGCTGGAGCTGGACCGAGCCTACGCCAGGGGCGAGCGGCCGTGGGCCGTGTGGGAGCCCGCGGCATGATCGACCTCCTGCCCGGCAGCCTGCGCAGGGTCGCCGCCGTCGCCGCGCACTGCGACGACCTCGCGATCGGCGCCGGGGGCACGCTGCTGGCCATGTGCACGGCCCACCCGGGGATCAGGGTGGACGCGCTGATCCTGTCGGGCGGCGGCACCGAGCGGGAGCGGGAGGAGCGGGCCGCGCTGGCCGCCTTCTGCCCAGGCGCCGACCTGCGGGTCACCGTGGGCAAGCTGCCCGACGGCCGGCTGCCCGCGCACTGGGAGGAGGCCAAGCGCGCGGTGGAGGAGCTGCGCCTGCGCACGGTGCCGGACCTGATCCTGGCCCCCCAGCCCGGCGACGCCCACCAGGACCACCGGGGGCTGGCCGAGCTGGTGCCGACGGCCTTCCGCGACCATCTCACGCTCGGCTACGAGATCGTCAAATGGGACGGCGACCTCGGCCGGCCCAACGCCTACCAGCCGCTCGAACTGGCGCTCGCCGAGCGCAAGGTCGCGCTGCTGTGGGAGCACTACCCCTCCCAGCGCCGCCGCCACTGGTTCGACAGGGAGGCCTTCCTCGGACTCGCCCGGGTCCGCGGCATCGAATGCCACGCACGTTATGCCGAGGCCTTCTACGTGCGCAAACTCACTCTCGACCTCGCAGGAGGCTGATCGACATGCGCGTTCTGCTCACCGGGCACCAGGGCTACCTGGGCACCGTGATGGCGCCGGTGCTCACCAGAGCCGGGCACGAGGTGACCGGACTCGATTCCGGGCTGTTCGCCGACTGCGTCCTCGGCCCGGCCCCCGACGACCCGCCCGGCCACCGGGTGGACCTGCGCGACGTCACCGAGGCGCACCTCGACGGGATCGACGCGGTGATCCACCTGGGCGCCCTGTCGAACGACCCGCTCGGCGCGCTCGCGCCGGAGCTCACCTACGCCATCAACCACCACGCCTCCGTCCGCCTGGCCAGGCTGGCGCGCGAGGCGGGCGTGCGCCGCTTCCTGTACGCCTCCACGTGCTCGGTGTACGGCGCGTCCGGCGGCGACGAGCTGCTGGACGAGGACGCGCCGCTGCGCCCGGTCACCCCGTACGCCGAGTCGAAGGTGCGCGTGGAGGACGAGCTGGACGAGCTGGCCGACGCCGACTTCTCGCCCGTCTACCTGCGCAACGCCACCGCGTTCGGGTTCTCGCCGCGGCTGCGGGCCGACATCGTGCTCAACAACCTGGTCGGCCACGCCCATCTGACCGGGAAGGTGCTGGTGCTGTCGGACGGCACGCCGTGGCGGCCGCTGGTGCACGCCGCCGACATCGCCGACGCGTTCGCCGCCGTGCTGACCGCGCCGCGCGAGGCGGTGCACGGCCGGGCGTTCAACGTGGGCGGCGAGCAGAACAACCTGACCGTCGCCGAGATCGCCGAGCACGTGGTCGAGGCGGTGCCCGGCTCCGAGCTGGTCATCACCGGGGAGACGGGGGCCGACCCGCGCTCGTACCGGGTGGACTTCTCCCGCATCGAGGCCGCGCTGCCCGGCTACCACGCCCGCTGGACGGTCAAGGCGGGCGCGGTCGAGCTGGCCGACGCCTACCGCGACCACGGGCTGACCGCGCACGACTTCCGGCGCCGGTTCATCCGGCTGGCCCGGCTGGCCGACCGCCGCGAGGCCGGTACGGTCTCGCCGGAGCTCAGGACGTGACCGGGGAGGACATGCATGCCCTGGTGGAGCGGCTCTTCCCGGTGTGCCGCTCCATCACGGGCGACGGAGTGCGGCGCACGCTGGAGATCGTCGGCGAGCGGCTGCCGCTGACCGTCCACGAGGTGCCGACCGGGACCCAGGTGCTCGACTGGACGGTGCCCAGGGAGTGGAACATCCGCGACGCCTGGATCAAGGACCCCGAGGGGAACCGGGTCGTCGACTTCCGGCGCTCCAACCTGCACGTGGTGGGCTACAGCGTGCCCGTGTCGGCCACGATGACGCTCGACGAGCTGCGCCCGCACCTGCACACGCTGCCCGGCCAGCCGGACCTGGTGCCGTACCGGACCAGCTACTACGCCGAGACGTGGGGGTTCTGCCTGGCGCAGCGGGTGCTCGACGGCCTGGGGGAGGGGCCGTACGAGGTCGTGATCGACTCGACGCTGGCCGACGGCTCCCTCACCTACGCCGAGCACGTCGTGCCGGGGCGCAGCGCTGACGAGGTGCTCATCTCCTGCCACGTGTGCCATCCGTCGCTGGCCAACGACAACCTGGCCGGGATCGCGGTCGCCGCCGCGCTCGCCGCCCGGCTGGACCGGCCCCGGCTGACGTACCGGTTCCTGTTCGCGCCGGGCACGATCGGGGCCATCACCTGGCTGGCCCGCAACCGCGACCGCGTCGGCCGGATCGCGGCCGGGCTCACGCTCGCCTGCGCCGGCGACCGCGGCGCGCTCACGTACAAGCGGAGCAGACGCGGCGACACCCGCATCGACCGGGTGATGACGCACGTCCTGCGCGGCAGACCGCACACGGTCGTGGACTTCTCCCCGTACGGGTACGACGAGCGGCAGTTCTGCTCACCGGGCTTCGACCTGCCGGTCGGCAGCCTGACCAGGACCCCGTACGCCGGTTACCCGGAATATCACACCTCGGCCGACGACCCGGGCTTCGTCACCCCCGAAGCCCTGGCCGACACCCTGGAGACCCTCTGGCAGGCCGTACAGGTGCTGGAGCGCGACGGCCGCTACGAGAACCTGAGCCCCTACGGCGAGCCGCAACTCGGCAGGCGCGGGCTCTACGGCTCTCTCGGCGGCCGGAGTGACACGAAACAAGCCCAGCTGGCGATGTTATGGGTGTTGAACCAGTCAGACGGCGGCCACAGCCTGCTGGACGTCGCGGAAAGGTCGGGTTTGCCCTTCCAGGCGGTCGCCGAGGCGGCCGACGCGCTGGAAGGTGCCGGTTTGCTGAAGCGGGTGGGGGAAAGCGGATGAACCTCCGAGTGGGGGACCTCGTCGAGGTGCGCGGTCAGGCGGAGATCCTGGCCACGCTCGACGAGCGGGGCGAGCTGGAAAGCCTGCCGTTCATGCCGGAGATGCTGCGCTTCTGCGGGCAGCGGATGACGGTGCACAAGGTCGCGCACAAGCTGTGCGACACGATCAGCCGCAGCGGCATGCGGCGGATGGAGCGCGCCGTGCACCTCAAGGCGGCCCGCTGTGACGGCGGCGAGCACGGCGGCTGCCAGACCGCCTGCTCCCTCTACTGGAAGGAGGCGTGGCTGCGGAAGGTCGATCCGGACGAGCCGCAGCCGATCGCCGAGCCGTCGCCCGAGCTGCTGCCGCTGCTGCGGCTCAACACGCGCAAGGGCGGCGGCGCCTACTCCTGCCAGGCCACGGAGCTGCTGCGGGCGGCGCCCGCCTGCCTGCCGTTCCGCGACGCCGGCCAGTACGTCGCCGACGTGCGCAGCGGCAACGCCTCGGCCTCGCGGGTGGCGCGCACGTTCCTGGTCGGGCTGTTCAACCGCCTCCAGGAGGTCAGCAAGAAGGTGCTGCCGAGGCGGCTGTGGTTCCGGCGCGGGCTGCGGTGGGGGTTCGTCGAGGGCCGGGCCGGTGCCAGCACGCCGACGGCCAAGCTCGACCTCAGGCCGGGTGAGCTGGTCAGGATCAAGACGAAGGACCAGATCCTCGACACGCTCAACGGCGACCTGCTCAACCGGGGCCTGGGCTTCGAGGAGGAGATGGCCCGCTACTGCGGCAGGACCGCGCGGGTGCGGGCCAGGGTCGAGCGCTGCCTCGACGAGCGGACCGGGGAGATGCTGATCATGAAGACGCCCAGCATCATCCTCGACGACCTGGTGTGCGAGGGCGTCTACAACGCCAACTGTCCCCGCGAGTTCGTGCCGTTCTGGCGGGAGATCTGGCTGGAAAGGGTCGAGGACGGTACGTGAGCGACATCGGCGAGATCGGCCGCAAGGCAGGACGCGGGCTGCGCTGGAGCCTGCTGGGCAACGTGGTGATGAAGGCCGGCTCGTTCGGCATGAGCCTGGTGCTGGCGTGGTTGCTCCTGCCGACCGATTTCGGGGTGTTCGCGATCGCGCTCGCGGTCAGCCAGTTCGTCATCTTCATCAACGACGCCGGGGTCATCTCCGCCGTCGTGCAGTGGCGCGGCGAGCTGGAGGAGGTCGCGCCCACCGCCACGGTGGTCGCGCTCGCCTCCAGCGTCTCCCTGTACGCGCTCTTCTTCGTGATCGCGCCGTTCTACGCCCAGCTCGCCGGGAGCGAGGACGCCACCTGGGTGATCCGCATCCTCATGGCGACCAACCTCGTCTACGGGCTCACCGCCGTGCGCAGCGCCGCGCTGATGCGCCGGTTCGAGCAGGACAAGCTGGCCTGGGCCAACCTGGCCGGGTTCGCCGCCAACGCGTCGGTGTCGATCACGCTGGCCGCCAACGGGGCCGGCGCCTACAGCTTCGCCTGGGGGCAGCTCACCGGGGCCACGGTCACCGGCGTGTTGGTGCTCGTGCTGGCCCGGGTCCGCTTCACCGCCGGGTTCGACCGGGAGATCGCCAGGCGGCTGCTGAAGTTCGGGCTGCCGCTCTGCGTCGGGCTCGGCGTCGAGGGGCTGCTGCTCAACGTCGACATCGTCATCGTCGGCGACGTGCTGGGGCCGCACCAGCTCGGCCTCTATCTGCTCGCCTTCAACATCGCGAGCTGGGTGCCCGGGCTGATCGGCACCGCCGTCCGCTACGTGGCCCTGCCCAGCTTCTCGCGGCTGGCCGAGGAGGGGCGCGAGTCGATGGAGGCCGGGGTGCGGCAGGCCGTGCCGCTGCTGGGCGCGATCGTGCTGCCCATCGCGGTGCTCATGGGCACGCTCGCGCCCGCCCTGGTCGGGCTCCTGTACGAGCCGCGCTGGCTGCCCGCGGCCGGCGTGCTGCAGTTCCTGGCCGTGGTCATGGCCGTGCGGATGCTGACGCTGCTGATCACCGACATCCTGGCCGGGCTCGGCGCCACCCGGTCGATGATGTGGGTCAACCTGGGCTGGGCGCTCGCGCTGGTGCCCGCGCTGCTGGTCGGCGCCCGCGCGGGCGGCATCCAGGGCGCCGCCGTCGCGCACGCCGTCATCGCCGTCACGGTGGCGCTGCCGCTGCTCGGCATCACGCTGCGGCGCTCGCGGGTGCCGCTGCGCCTGGTCGTGTACGGGCTGGCCAGGCCGATGCTGGGCGCGGGCGTCGCGGCGGCCGTCATGGCCGGGCTGTCGCTGGTCGTCGAGGGGCCGTTCGCGCAGCTCTGCGTGGCCGGTGGCGCGGGCGTGCTGGCGTTCGCGCTGGTCGCCGTGCCGCGGGCCGTACTCATGCAACTGGTGCGTCAAAGGAGGGCACATGCCCGGCTCTGAGCTGGTCTCGATCGCGTTGCCGGTGCGCAACGGGGCGGACCGTCTGGAAGGCGTCGTCCGGTCGGTGCTGGCGCAGGACCACCCCGACGTGGAGCTGGTCATCTCCGACAACGCCTCCACCGACGGCACCGAGGAGCTCTGCCGCGACCTGGCGGCGGGCGACCCGCGGGTCGTCTACCACCGGCACCCGGAGAACGTCGGGCTGCTCAACAACTTCGTCCACGCCGCCCGGATCTCCCGGGGCGCGTTCGTGCGATGGATCGGCGACGACGACCGGCTCGACCCGGGCTGCGTCTCGCGCGGGCTGGCCGAGTTCGCCAAGGACGAGCGGACGATCCTGGTCACCACGCAGGTCGCCTACACCGGGCCCGACGGCGTCGTCAGGACCGCCGCGTACGACGGGACCGCGCTGGCCTCCGGCGACCCGGTGGAACGATTCACCGAGATGTTGCGGCTGCTCAACGAGAGCCACCTGCTCATCGACCCGCTCTACGGCATGCTCAGGCGCGGGCCGGCGACCGGCATCCCGCGGCGCAACATGCTGCGCGAGGACGAGGTGTTCGCCGCCAAGCTGGCGCTGGCCGGGCCGTGGGCGCACGTCAACGAGGTGCTGGCGCACCGCAACTGGCGGCAGGAGCGCATCTCCGGCGTGGCGCGGCGGCTGGACGTGCCGTCGTGGCAGTCGCGGCTGGCCAACACCCTCCAGTGCCGCGAGCTGCTGGCGTGGGTGCGCGGCTGCGACCTCACCGCCGACCAGCGCCGGCGGGCCCGCGCGGCGGTGCTCAAGATGTACGTGAGACGGCAGCGGCGCACTGTGGCGCACCGGAGCCGGAAGCTGCTGGCCATGGCCCGGTTGGTGTAACGCGGCAGATGAACAGCGCGATTTCCTGTTTGTATCGAAAAATCTGACGGGGGCGGAAATAGTGGGCTTCTGGACGACCATCTTTGGTCTGGCCCGGAAGAAGTTCGTTGGACCGCCCATCGCGGTGGCGGCGATCATCCTGGCACTGGCCGGGTACTTCCTCATGCCGAGCAGGTACGTCTCGACCGCGTCCATGGTGCTCACCGTGCCCGCCACCGGCGGCACGCTGGAGACCGAACGGCGCGAGAAGCCGAGCCTGACCAACCCGTTGCTGCACTTCAACGACGCGCTGCGGACCACGGCCGGCATCCTCATCCTGGCCACCAACACGCCCGAGGTGGCCGCCGAGATCGGCGTCACCGAGGACGGGCCGACCTCGGTCACCGTCAACGACGGGCGCACCAACCCCGACCTGCTCGGCATCAGCACCAACGGCCCGTTCGTGTACGTCGAGGTGGAGTCCACCTCGCCGCAGGTCGTCCGCGACGTGATGCGCAAGGCCCAGCAGCGGGTCCGGCTGGAGCTGGCCAAACGCCAGGTGGACCTCGAAGCGCCGGTCAGCACGCACATCGGCATCCTCGACGTGATGCCCGCCTCCAGCCCCAGGGCCGTGGTCTCCGACCGGCTCATGGCGGCGGCGGGCGGCGGCCTGCTGGGCGTGCTGGCCGGGTTCGCGGTCGCCTACGCGATCCCGCGCCTGCGCCCGGCCGCCCGCCGCGAGCCCCTGCCCGCCCCCGAGCCCGAGGCCGCCCCGGCACCCGCGCCGGAGCCGGCTCCCGAACCTACGCCGGAGCCCGCTCCCCAGCCCCGGCCCGCCCCGGTTCCGGCCGAGGACGTCAAGGGGACCGTCGAGTTCCGGGTGCGCAACGGGACGCACGCCCCCGCCGCGCCGGTGTTCCCGATGACCGTGGCGGAGCTGGGGTCGGACGACGACACGGGCCCGATCGAGGTCGTCGTGCCCCGCGACGATCAGCTCGACTCCACCACCTGAGCGCACCGCCGGATCGCCGCCAGCCGTGACTCCATCGGCGTGTGCGACTTGGCGGAGATCATCATGCCGACCGCCTGCGGCCCGAGCCGGTCGGCGAACGCCACGGCGGTGGCCTCGTCCCACGGCTCGTGGTTGTAGCTCAGGTGACAGATCGAGGTGTTGACCGGCGGCGACGCCTTCAGCACCTCGTCCACGAACACCCCGTACAGGATGAACTCCGAGATGTGCAGCTGCGAGTTGAACGCGTCGATCCAGTCGCGCCCGGTGACCTCGGAGATGCGCCGCTGCATGGCCCGCACGATCACCGGGTCCCAGTACGTCAGCGCGGTCACGTAGTCGGGCAGCGGAGGCGGCGGCGCGGGCGGCAGGCCGAGCAGCTTGCGCGCCACCTGGTGCCACAGCACGTGCCGCTCCATCCCGGCGGTGACGCCGTTCTCCAGCCGGTACAGGCACAGCCGCCCGTCCACGCTGAACGACTCGACGCCGGCCGGCCGTACCAGGACCGCGTCGGAGTCGACGATGAGCAGCGCGTCGGCGTCGATCAGCCCGGCGGCGGCGATCTTGACGGTCTGCTGCATGACCCAGCCGCGCAGCGGCGGCCACGGCCGCCGGCAGTTGACGTACAGGTCGGTCGCCGGGACCCGCACGTAGCGGCGGGGCAGCAGCTCCGAGCGCACCCACACGTGGCAGCGCGGTCCCTGGAAGCGCGCGAACGCCTCCCGGTCGCCGGGCGGCACGAAGACGTGGTGGATGGTGTCGTCGGAGGTGTGTTCCAGAACGGATCGGTGCAACAGGGCGAACAGCTCGGCGTCGGGGGCGTAGGACGGGGTGATGACCGCCAGCTTGCTCAAGGATGGCTCCCATCGGGTCCGGTGACCTGGGCGCACCGCTGGATGGCCGCGAGCCGGGCCGCCATCGGCGTGCGCGACTTGGCGGAGATCATCATGCCGATCGCGCGGGGGTCCAGCAGGTCGGCGAAGGCGACGGCCCCGGCCGGGTCCAGCGGGGTGCGTTCCCATCGGTTGTGGCAGATCATGGTGTCGACCGGCGGCGACGCCTTCAGCACCTCGTCGACGAACACGCCGTACACGATGAACTCCGACACCTGGAGGTGGGAGGTGAAGGCGGCCAGCCAGTCGCGCCCGGTGGCCTCGGCGACGCGCTCCTGCATGGCCCGCGCGACGGCCGGCTCCCAGATCGCCAGCGAGCTGATGTAGTCGGGCTGCGGCAGCGTGAAGCCGGAGGGCAGCCCGAGCAGCGCGCGGGCGGCCCGGTGCCAGACGACGTGGTCGGCCATGCCGTCGTGCACGCCGTCGTCGGCGCGGAAGAACGTCACCCGGCCGTCGCGGACGAAGTGCTCGGGCAGCGCCCGCCGGACGAGGACCACGTCGGAGTCGGCGACCAGCACGACGCGCGCGTCCAGCAGCGCCGTGACGGCGATCTTGACGGCCTGCTGCACCACCCAGCCGCGCAGCGGCGGCCACGGCCGCCGCGCGTTCACCCACAGGTTCGTGCCCGGCACGTGCACGACGTGCCGGGGAAGGATCTCCGGGTACGTCCACAGCCGGCAGCGCGGACCCGCGTAGCGGGCGAACAGCGACCGGTCGGCCGGCGGCACGATCACGTGGTGCACCGTGTCGTCCGAGGTGTGCTCCAGGACCGAGCGGTGCAGGTGGGCGAAGAGCTCGGCGTCGGGGCCATAGGTGGGCGTGACGACGGCCAGTTCGCTCATGAAGGTTGATCTCCAGTCCCCCGGCGCGGGTGAAAACGCCCTGTAAGCCATATCGGGCTGCGGATGGCGGCGTTACAGCCCGCCGTGTAACGCTCCACCCCGGTTCGCGCGACATGCATGAGGCGAGACTCGCAGGGGAGGGCGCGTGGATTTCTGGGGGACCATCCTCGTCCTGTTGCGGCGGTGGTTCGTCGCCTTACCGGCGTTCGCGCTGGCTGTGGGCGGGGCGTTCTACGCGTACTCGACGGTCCCGACCACCTACACGACGACGGCGGTGCTGGTGCTGACCGCGCCGACCAGCGGCGGCGTGCTCCCGCCGCACCCCGACCAGCCGATTCCCCGGGTGAACCCGCTGCTCAACTTCGACCACGGGCTCAGCGTCGCCGCCTCGATGCTGATCAGCGCGATGAGCACGCCCGACATGGTCGCCGAGATGGGCACGGCGGAGGGCGACACCAAGTACGCGGTCACGAACGGCACCAACAACCTGGAGTCGCTGGCCACCGGGCCGCTGGTGTTCGTCGAGGGGGAGAGCCTCACGCCGGAGGCGGCGACCGCGATCACGCTGAAGGTGCTGGACCGGACCAGACGCGAGCTGGACAAGCGCCAGCGCCAGGTGCAGGCGCCCGAGGAGACGTACATCACGACGAGCGAGGCGGTGCCGCCGACCACGCCGGTGCCGCAGCAGGGCAGGAAGCTCCGCTCGGCCGCGGCGGCGCTCGGGCTGGGCCTGATCGCCGCCCTGTGCGCGTCGTTCGCGGCGGAGAGCGTCTCCGGCCGCCTGCGACGGCGACGGCCCGCGCCGGAGGCCGCCGGCGAGGCACGGGAGCCGGCCACGGCCGGCAAGGGAGCCTGAAGCGTGGCCACCGGCTCCGTCGCGGGCATCGGCCCGCTGGGCGCGCGGTCGCCGCTCGCCGGGAGGGCCGACGGGGCGACCGTGGCGGCGGTCTTCGCCCTGGCGCTGCTCGTCGTGCCCGCGCGGCTCGTGCTCAAGTACCTGCCGCTGTCGCTGACCCCGGCCAACGTCGTCAGCCTGGCGGCGGCGCTGCTCTGGCTGTGCGCGCAGTTCACGCTCACGCTCGGCGTCGCCAAGGGCCGCAACCCGGTGCGCACCGCGCTGTTCGCCTACTTCACCGCCATGCTGGCCACCTACGGGTTCTCGACCTGGGGCTACATGGACTCCGACGAGCTCAACCTGACCGACCACGCGTTCGTGCTGGCGATCGCGTCCGTCGGCATCGGGCTGACCATGTGCGACGGCGTACGCGGGTTCCGGCGGCTGGACTTCGTCATCAAGACGCTGGTCGTCGGCGGCGCGATCATCTCGGTGATCGGGGCCTTCCAGTTCGTCCTGCACTGGGACCTGACCCGGTTCCTGGAGCTGCCGATCCTGCGCTACACCTCGGAGGGCGACTCGTTCGTGCTGGAACGGGCCGACCTGCGCCGGGTGGCCGCGACCACCGGCCACCCGATCGAGTTCGGCGTGACGACGGCGATGCTGCTCCCGCTGGCCGTGCACCTGGCGACCAAGGCGCGGATGCGGGCCGAGCCGTCGCTGCGCTGGTGGGCGTGCGCGCTGCTGATCGGGCTGGGGCTGATGTTCTCGGTGTCGCGCTCGGCCATGCTCAGCCTGGGGGCCGTCGGGCTGGTGCTGTTCCTCGGCTGGCAGGCGCGGCGGCGCCTGGAGGCTGCGGCGGTGGCCGGCGGGTTCCTCGTCGTCATCTGGGTCACCGTGCCGGAGCTGCTCGGCGCCATCTTCGGGCTGTTCTCCAACCTGTCCAACGACGAGAGCATCCAGTACCGGACGCACGACTACGCGGTGGCCGCCCAGGAGATCGGCAGGCACTTCTGGCTGGGCCGCGGCCTCGGCACCTGGTACGCGCCCAAGCACCAGATCTTCGACAACCAGTACATCCTGTCGATGGTGGAGACCGGGCTGGTCGGCACGCTCGCGTTCGCCGCGCTGTTCGTGGTGGCGTTCTGCACCGCGCTGCGGGCTCGCCACCTGAGCGCCGACCCCGGCACCCGGGATCTCGGGCTGACCGTCGCCGCCTGCCTGGTGGTGCCGCTCGTCGGGTCGTTCACCTTCGACCTGCTGTCGTTCGCCACCGTCACCGGGCTGTCGTTCGTGCTGGTCGGGGCCGCCGGGGCGTTGCTGCGCGCGGTCAAGGAGGATCAGCTCGCGCCCTCGCAGCGCAGCGGGCCGACGATCGAGGTGACCCGATAATCGGCGTCGATGGTGACCAGCTCGTTGCCCGCCCACTCGGTCCGGCCGCACTCGGAGTCGACGGGCCCGTACACCCACGACTTGTCGACGAGCTTGTTGCCGCGCACCACCTGCTTGCCGCCCGCGTTGCGCACCTGGATGCTGAACGTGCCGCCCATCACCAGGTTGTCGGTGACGACGACGTCGCGCGACTTCTCGTCCACCAGGAAGATCGGCGCGGTGATGTCCTTGGCCGCGCGCTGGTCGACGGTGTTGTGGTGGAAGAGCAGCCCGGTGCCGCCCACGTACGCCTGGATGCCGTCGGAGTGGTCGCCGGGGTTGGAGCAGAGCTTCACGAACGAGTCGCTGATGCGCACGTCGTCGCCGGAGACGCGGAAGCCGTCGCTGTGGCCCTGGACGAGCACCCGGCTGGCCGTGTACTTGTCCTGGCCGATCGCGGGCAGCGGGCCGCACGTCTTCGTGGTGCCGACCGTGGTGTCGGAGATGGAGAAGCGGAAGGTCTTGGCCCCGTCGGCGTTGGTGACGTGGCCGTCGATAACGCTGTTGCGGACCGTCACATCGTCGGCGTGGATCACCAGCGGGCCGGGGACGTGCACGCCGTCGAGCACGGCTCCGGGCGTCTTGACGCGGTAGGCGACGCCGTCGAGGTTGGGCGCGACCGGCGTCAGCTTGACCGCCTTGGGCGCGCCGGTGCAGGCCGGGGTGGGGTGGTTGGGGCAGGAGCTGCCGTCGGGCCGGACGATGCCCGGCGACGGGGTGGGGGCGGCCACCGGCGGGTCCGACGGCCGCACGGCCGGGGTGGCCTGGCACGCCGCCAGCACGAGCACCGCAACAGCCGCGAACAGCACGCGCATCGCCGTCACCTCTCAGCCGCCGAGCCGGCGCAGCAGCTCGGCCCACGAGCCCGCGCTCAGGTCGCGCCCGCTGACCTCGGTGGGCGGCAGGGGCCACGCTACCTTCAGATCCGGGTCGTCGTAGCGGACCGCGAGATCCTCGGCCGGATCGTGCTCGCGGTCGATGCGGTAGCAGGTGTCGGCCTGCTCGGTCAGCGCCTGAAAGCCGTGCAGCAGCCCCGGAGGCACGTACAGGGTGACGAACTCCTCGTCGTCCAGCCGTACCGCCATCTGCCGCCCGAACGTCGGCGAGCCCGGCCTGGCGTCCACCAGCACGTCGTGGATCGCGCCCCGGGCGCAGCGCACCAGCTTGGCCTCGCCGCTCCCGGCCCGGCCGTGCAGGCCCCGGATCACGCCCCGGCGCGACCTGGACTGGCTGTCCTGGATGAACGCCTCCGGCCTCAGCCCCGCCCCGGCGGCCACGGCCGCGTCGAACGTCCGGGTGAACAGGCCGCGCCCGTCCCGGTGCGGCGCGGGCTTGAACAGCAGCACGCCCTCGATCTCGCCCCGATCCACTCGCATGTGTCGTCCTTACTCAAGGCGGTCTGATGAAGCCGACGGTCAGTGTCGTCGTCCCGGCGCACAACGAGGAGGCGGTCATCGCCGCCGGCCTCGACACGCTGCTGGCCGGCGCCGAACCCGGCGAGTTCGACGTGGTCGTGGTGGCCAACGGCTGCTCCGACGGCACCGCGCGGGCCGCCGCCCGGCCGGGGGTGCGGGTGCTGGAGACGGCGACGCCGGGCAAGGCGCACGCGTTGCGCCTGGGGGACGCCGCCTGCCGCACGTTCCCGCGCGTCTACCTGGACGCCGACGTGCGGCTCGACGCCGGGTCCCTGCGCGCCCTGGTCGCGGCGGCCGGCTCGCCGGGCGTGCTGGCGTGCGCGCCGCAGGTCTCGTGGGACCTGACCGGCGTCGGCCTGCTGGTCCGCCGGGTGCTCGCCGTGCACGAGGCGCTGATCCGGCCGGGCCGCGCGCTGGCCGGTGTGGGCGTGTACGCGCTCACCGCCGAAGGGCACAGCCGGGTCTTCCCGCTGCCGGACGTGATCTCCGACGACGGCTACGTGGACAGCTTCTTCACCGGGGACGAGCGGGTCGTGGTCACCGGGGCCCGCTCGGTCGTCCGCCCGGCCCGCACGGTCCGCGCCCACCTGGCCAGGCGGGTCCGGGTCCGGCAGGGCAACCGGCAGCTCGCCGCGCTGGGCCGCCCCCTGCGCCCGCTGGAGGCGGGCAGCCTGCGCCGCGTGATCCGCTCCGGGGCCGCCGGCCCGCTGAACGTCGCCTGCTACCTCGCCGTCCTGGCCGTCGACCGCCTCCTCACCCGGCTGCGCGGCGACCGGCAGGACTGGGGCACGGACGCGAGCAGCCGTCACAACGAACCGACGGCCGCGTCGTAGGCCCGGAGCAGCGCCGCCTTCGAGTGCTCCCACGACAGCGGCCCCGCCACCCGCTGCCTGCCGATCTCGCCCATCCGCTCCCGCTCGGCCGGGTCGTCCAGCAGCCGGGCGATCAGCTTGGCGAACTCCGACTCGTCGTTGGCCGGTGCGTACACGGCCGCCTCGCCCGCCGACACCCGCGCCTCGCGCAGCTCGAAGGAGACGATCGGCCGGGCCATCGCCATGTACTCCATGACCTTGTTCATCGTGGAGACGTCGTTGAGCGGGTTGAGCGGGTCCGGTGACAGACACACGTCGGCCGTGGACAGGTAGCGCATCAGGTCCTCGTCCGGGATGCGGCCGGTGAACTCCACCTGCTCGCCCAGCCCCAGCTCGCGGGAGAGCGCCACCATCGCGTCGAAGGTGTCGCCCCCGCCCACGAACACCGCGTGCCAGTCGTCGCGCCCGTGCTCGTCGCGCAGTCTGGCCAGGCTGCGCAGCGCGTAGTCGACGCCGTCCTGCGGCCCCATGACGCCCAGGTAGCACAGCAGGTACGGCTTGCCGCGCCGGGCCGACGGGTCGGGCGGCACCTGGTGGAAGCGCTCGACGACCGGGGCGCTGCGCACCACGAACACCTCGCCGGGCTTCTTGCCGCCGCGCGTCATCGCGACCTGCCGGTAGCTCTCGTTGGTGGCGATCACCACGTGCGCCGCCCGGTAGGTGCGCCGCTCCAGCCAGCACACGGCCCGGTAGAGCTGGTCGCGCCCGCGCCCGAACCGCGACAGGTACAGCTCGGGCACCAGGTCGTGCTGGTCGAACACGAACCGCGTGCCCTTGCCCCGCATGGCCAGCGCGACCAGGAAGAACAGGTCGGGCGGGTTGCAGCCGTGGACCACGTCGAAGCGGCCGAGCTGCCGGGCGATGCGGAAGGTGTGCCACAGCGCCGAGCCGTACTCCCGCAGGTAGCCGGCGGGCCCGCCGGTGGCGGCGCGCAGCGGGTAGCGGTGGATGTGGACGCCGTCGATCACGGCCTCGGGCTCGGTGTCCTGCTTGGCGCCCTGCGGGCAGATGACGTGCACCTCCCAGCCGGCCTCGCGCAGGGCGGTGCACTCCTGCCACACGCGGCGGTCGAGGGGCACGGACAGGTTCTCGACGAGGATGAGCGCTCTACCAGCCAATGCCCGCGTAGTCCCTTCTGTGGCGGTGCGCCGCGGCGCCCGGCATCCGCACGAGGTCGACGATCGCCTTGCCGTCGGCCCGTTCCATCGCCTCCAGCACGGCGGGGTCGGTGGAGCCGACCACGCACACCTCCGCGTGCGCCAGGACGTCCTCCACCGAGTCGCCGAGCAGGTCACCCAGGTGCGGCAGCCGTTCGGCGATGTAGGCGCGGTTGGCGCCCATGAGCCGCGACAGCGACACGTTGGCGTCGTAGATGCGCAGGTCGTAGCCCTTGCCCAGGAGCCGTTCCGCCAGCTCGACCAGGGGGCTCTCGCGCAGGTCGTCGGTGCCGGGCTTGAACGACAGCCCGAACAGCCCGATCTTCCGCCTGCCGGGCGCGGTCACCAGGTCGAAGGCCCGCTGGAGGTGCGCGTCGTTGGCGGGCAGCACGTGCGACAGCAGCGGCACGGCCACGTCGGCCTTCCTGGCGGCGTAGACGAGGCCGCGCAGGTCCTTCGGCAGGCACGAGCCGCCGAAGGCGAACCCCGGCCGCAGGTAGGCGGGGCTGACGTTGAGCTTGCGGTCCGCCAGGAACACGTCCATGACCTGGTGCGAGTCGAGCCCCAGGGCCTGGCAGACCGCGCCTAACTCGTTGGCGAACCCGATCTTCACCGCATGAAACGCGTTATCCGCATATTTCGTCATCTCGGCGATCGGGATCGGCACCCTGAACACCTCGCCCGGCAGCCCCTCGTACAGCGCGGCCACCACGTCCCCGGCCGCCGGGTCGGACTCGCCGATGACGGTCTTGGGCGGTGCGAAGAAGTCGCGCACGCTGCTGCCCTCGCGCAGGAACTCCGGGTTGACCGCCACGCCGAAGTCCACCCCGGCCCGCATCCCGGAGGCCAGCTCCAGGATCGGCACCAGCAGGTCCGCGCAGGTGCCCGGCAGCATCGTGGAGCGGAACACCACCACGTGCCGCTGCCGCAGCGCCCGCCCGATCTGCTCGGCGACCCGCTCCAGGAACGTCGTGGACAGGCTCCCGTTCGGCGCGGACGGGGTGCCGACGCACACCAGCGACACGTCGCCGGCCCCCACCGCCTCGGCCGCGTCGGTGGTGGCCCGCAGGTTGCCGTCCGCCACGGCCTTCGCCACCAGCTCGCCGATCCGCTCCTCCACGATGGGGGCGCGGCCGTCGTTGATGAGGTCCACCTTGACCGGGTTGACGTCGACGCCGACGACCTCGTGGCCCATCGAGGCCAGGCAGGCCGCCGAGACGCACCCCACGTAGCCGAGCCCGAAGACGCTGATCCGCATAGCTGCCCTCCGCCGATTGGACCGTGGAGGGCAGCGATCATTTCCCCCCGCCTCCAACGGATATGTCGGGCATGCCGATTGGAACGTTACTGACCTGTCCGGGACCGGACACTTCTCACGAACGCCCGCGCCCGCGTCTCCGCCGACGCTGCCGCCCGGCGCACCGGGTTGCGCGTCACCACGCCCTGGCACACCTGCGTCTCGCCGGTCTTGGCCCGCCGCTTGTACTCGTCCTCGCCCCGGCCCAGGTCGATGCGCGTCACGCCGAGCGCCGGCGCGGCCGACACCAGCTCGCGCAGCAGCATCCAGCCGGGAGCCAGCCGGGCGAACTCCGGGTCGTACACCGGGAACCACCAGTGCAGCACCCCGCCCGCGCGCAGCCCGAAGTGCGCGGCCAGCAGCCGCGGCCCCGCGTGCAGCGTCGACAGCACGCCGCCGAACGACCGGTCGCGGGTGCGCAGCAGGCTCTCCAGCAGGCGCACCCGGTCCGGCTCTGCGAAGTGGTCCTTGGCCCCGGTGGCCGCGTACTGGGCCCGCTTCAGCGCGATCACCCGGGCCAGCGCGTCGGCGTCGGCCGACTCGGCCTCGAAGCGGACCTCGCCGTGCTCGCGCGCCGCCTTGCCGGCCCGGCGCCGGGCCTGAGCCATGTTGTCCCTGCCGCTGCGCGAGGCCCGGCCCAGGTAGCCGTCGAGCCCGCCGGTCACGTCCAGATACGGCGACGGCCTGCGCGAGATCACCCACGGCTCGAAGCCGGGCGCCCCGTCCACGAGGTGGTCGAACGCGTACGCCGCCGCCCCGCCCCCGAGCAGGTCCAGCGGCCGGAACGCGGCCCCGGCCGCCTGCACCGGGCCCTGGAAGTCCGCGCCCGGCCAGCCGACCGGCCGCAGCGTCCGGCCCTCCCGGTGGTGCGGCACCAGCACGCCGTCACCGACGGCGACCCGCACCTCCCGCCCGCTCGCGTGCACGGCGGCGGCGAAACCGGGGTGGAAGTAGGGGCTGTCCAGCGCCGGGTTGCCGGCGTGCAGGGCGTGCCAGGCGTCCAGCTCGGCCGTGCCGAGCCGGTCGAACGCCACCATCCGCATCACTGGGGCAGCGCCTTCGTCCGGCGCGACGGGCGCAGCAGCGCCATCACGGCCGCCCGCGCCGTGCGGCGGCCCGCCAGCGCCCGGACCGCCTCGCCCGCCAGCACCGCCGCGAAGTACGCCGCCCCGGCCACCACGCCGTTGCGCCGGCGATACAGCCGCACCTTGTTGACCACCAGCATCGCCGCCAGCATCGGGTTGACGCCGGAGTCGCCGCCGATGTGCTCGATCACCGACGCGGGTTCGTACCAGGTGCGCCAGCCCAGGTCGGCGGCCCGCAGGCAGTAGTCCGTCTCCTCGCTGTAGAGCAGGAACGACTCGTCCCACGGCCCCACCTCGCGCACCATCCGGGCCGAGAGCAGCATCGCCGCCCCCGTCACCCAGGCGAACGCCCCCGGGCGCGCGTAGTCGCGCGGGTCCGTCACCAGCTCGCCCAGCGAGCCCAGCCGCCCGGCCCGGTCGCCGCCGATCACCGCCTCGACGAGCGCCCGCGCCACCGTCGGCGCCCGCCGCAGCGACGGCTGCAGCGACCCGTCCGGATTGACCATGTACGGCGCCACGATGCCGGTCCGGGGCCCCGCCTGATGCTCGGCCAGGCACGCCACCAGCGGCGCGATCGCCCCGGGGCGCAGCCGGCAGTCCGGGTTGAGCACGTACACGGCGTCGAGCCCGTCCAGGTCGAGCGCCGCGATCCCGGCGTTGATCCCCGCCGCGTAACCGGCGTTGCGCCCGAGCTGCACCACCTTGACCGGAAGGTCGGCGCGGTCGGCGATGGCCGTGGAGCCGTCCTTGGAGGCGTTGTCCGCCACGACCACGTCGGCCAGCTCCACGCCCTCGGCCCCGGCGGGCAGTGACGCCAGGCAGCCTTCGAGCACGTCCGCGCTGTTGTAGGTGACGATCACCACGGCGACCCTGGGCATCAGCGCACCCGCTTGTACAGCCGCATGGCCAGCTTGGCCGCCCGGCGCGGCAGCGAGGGCCCGCCGCCGAGCACCCGGGAGATCCAGCCGCCGTCGAGGTCGCTGCGCAGGCTGTTGCGCGCCTGCAGCCAGGAGTCGGCGCGGGCCCGGCCGCCGTCGCTGGTGTAGGCCCGGGTGACGCCCGCCTGCCGCAGCCGCCGCAGCACGTCGCGGTCGTAGGAGCCGAACGGGATCGCCACCCGCGACACCGGCTCCCCGGTGAGCTGCCCGAGCAGCCGGTGCGCCGCCGACAGCTCCTCGGCCGCCTGCCGCGCGTCGAGCGTGCGCCAGTCGCGGTGCGCCCACCCGTGCGAGCCGATCCGCATGCCCGCCCCCAGCAGCTCGCGCACCCCTTCGGAGTCGAGCCTGCCCGGCTCGCCGAGCATCCCGGCCAGCACGAAGAACTCGGCCTTCAGCCCGCGCTCCACCAGCCGGGGCAGCGCGATCTCCACGTCGGAGGCGTTGCCGTCGTCGAACGTGACGCGCACGTCGGGCCGCCCGGCGACCGCGTCCATGACCTGCTCGAACTGCGCCACGCTCACCCAGGTCAGGTCCTCGCCCGGATCGAGTTCGCGGGGCGCCTCCCCGATCCCGTGCACGGTCAGGTTGGTTACCGCCCGCATCCCGCCCCCTGGTGAGAAAGCCGCCAGGAGTGATATCGCGGCCCTGATTAGACCGTTACAGGCGCCGGCGTGCCACTACAGGTGCTTGGCGTACCACGCGACCGTGCGGCGCAGCCCCTCCTCCAGCCCGGTCGACGGCCGCCAGCCGAGCACCCGCTCGGCGGGCCCGATGTCGGAGCGCTGCGTGCGGTCCAGCGGGCGCGCGTCCACCGCCCCGAACGCGAGCCGGGCCGGCCCGCCCACCACCCCGGCCAGCAGCTCCACGGTCTCGCGGACGGAGACGGGCTCGGCCGTGCCGATGTCGAGCACCTCCCCGGCCGCCTTCCCGCCCTCCCCGGCCAGCACGAATGCGTCCACCACGTCGTCCACGTACACCCAGGTCACCATCCTGGTCCCGGACGTCAGCCGGGGCTCCTCGCCGCGCAGCAGCGACAGCGTCACGTACGGCACCAGCCGCGCCGTGTCGGGCTGCCCGGGGCCGTACACCATCGCCACCCGCAGCACCGAGACCGGCAACTGCCACAGCGCGTGGAACATGCGGGCGTAGCCGGTCGCGGCGGCCTTGGCCGCGGCGTACGGCGAGCCGGGCGGCAGGCCGTCGCGCGGCTCCTCCACCGAGCCGGCGAGCACCACGCTGCGCACCGGCGTGCCGGTGAGCGCGGTCATCAGGTTCACGGCGGCGGTGACGTTGCCCGCCAGCGTGGGCGCCACCACGGCCGGGTCGCGCACGCCGGTGACCTCGCTCGCCAGGTGGAAGACGACCTCGGGCGCGACCTCGGCGACCAGCGCGGCGGTGGCGGCGGCGTCGCTCAGGTCGGCCCGGTGGGCGCGGGGCCCGTCCTGCGGGCGGCGGCTGACCGTGTGCACCCGCGCGCCGAGCCCGTCCAGCCGCCTGACCAGATGGGCGCCGATGAACCCGGTCGCCCCCGTGACGAGCACCCGCGTGTCCTGCCACATGTCGCTCTCCCGCTAGTCGTGTCGTTCCGGCTCCGGGATCGGCTCGCCGGTGTCGTGCCAGACGTTGCCCGAGCCGCTGACCAGCTCCGCGCGGGTGCTCAGCAGGACCGGGCAGTCGTGCGCGGAGCCGCGGCCGAACCGGTTGCCGGTGACGCGCTGCCCCTTGAGCGGGCGGCCGAGCGGCGTGTGGTCGATGTTGACCACGCACGCGCCGCCGTCGAGATAGTTGCCCTCCACCCGCAGGTCGTCGGCCGACGACTGGACGGCCGCGTTCGGGTCGGTGGTGGTGGACAGGTCGATGGTGTTGCGCACCAGCCTCACGCCGGTCTGCTCGGCGAACGCCTGGACGCCGTCGTTGTGCGTGGGGCCGCCGTCCTGGTCGGGGTCGCTGCCGAACCAGCTCAGGTCGTGGATGTAGGAGTCCTGGACGAGGGTGCCGGTGTGGGCCTTGACGCCGTCGACGGTGCCGGAGAACTCCGACCGGTAGATCTTCGTGCGGGCCGCCCAGACGCCGTCGATCGACGGTGACGGATGCGCCGCGCGGAACTCCGAGTCCTCGATCACCGTGTCGGCGGCGTGCTCGGTGTCGAGCAGCGGGCGGGTGCGGTCGGCGACGCCGCCGAGGAAGACGCAGTCGCGGAAGGTCACGCCGCGCGCCGTCACCTCGACGAAACCGCGGAACTCCCGGCCCTGGACGACCTCGCCGTCCGTGGCGAAGACCTGGTCGCCGGTGACGACGGTGAGCTTCGTGCCGGGCCGGACGCCGGTGGAGGCCGCGTCGGGGAACCCCGCCGGGACGGTGCGCACGGGATGCAGGGACGTGGGGCTCACGGGCGCTGGGCTCGGGGTGGCCTCACCCGAGGGCTCGCCGAGCCCCTGCGCGATCGTCACGGCGAGGGCCAGGGCGGCGACCGCGGCTATGACATACGACCACGTCTTCGCCACCCCGGCATCGTCGCGCAGGAATCAGCCGATGCGCCAGGTGTCGCCGCCCATGAGCAGCTCGCCCAGATCGCCCTGACCCTGCTGGGCCACCGCCTCGTCGAGCTGCTCGGACATCAGCACGTCGTAGGCGGGGCGGTCGACCTGACGGAAGATGCCCACCGGCACGTGCTCGAAGGCCGGCTCGTCCAGCCGCGACAGCGCGAACGCCACCGACGGGTCGGGGTGGTGCGCGTCGTGCACGAGGATCTGGTCCTCGGTCACGGTGTCGCGCGCGACCACCTCGATGCCGCCGTTGGCGCTCCTGACGACGGCCTTGGAGGCCGACACGATCGGCTGCCCGTGCTCCAGCCGCAGCGTGATGTCGTCGCGGATCTCCGGATCCTTGAGCTGCTCGAAGGCGTTGTCGTTGAAGATGTTGCAGTTCTGGTAGATCTCCACCAGCGAGGCGCCCCGGTGGGCGGTGGCCTCGCGCAGCACCGACTGCAGGTGCTTGCGGTCGGAGTCGATGGTGCGCGCCACGAAGCTCGCCTCGGCGCCCAGCGCCAGCGAGATCGGGTTGAACGGCTTGTCCAGCGACCCCATCGGCGTCGACTTGGTGATCTTGCCGACCTCGGACGTGGGGGAGTACTGGCCCTTCGTCAGGCCGTAGATCCTGTTGTTGAACAGCAGGATGTTGAGGTTGACGTTGCGCCGCAGGGCGTGGATCAGGTGGTTGCCGCCGATCGACAGCGCGTCGCCGTCACCCGTGATCACCCACACGCTCAGGTCGGGCCGGCTGGCCGCCAGCCCGGTCGCGATCGCCGGCGCGCGGCCGTGGATCGAGTGGACGCCGTAGGTGTTGAGGTAGTACGGGAAGCGCGACGAGCAGCCGATGCCGGAGACGAACACGATGTTCTCGCGCCTGAGCCCCAGCTCCGGCAGGAAGCTCTGCACGGCCGCCAGGATCGCGTAGTCGCCGCAGCCCGGGCACCAGCGCACCTCCTGGTCGGACTTGAAGTCCTTCAGGCCCTGCTTGGCGTCGGTCTTGGGGACGAGCGACAGGCCCTTCCCGTTGACAAGCTCAGTCACTGTCGATCACGTCCTGGATGACTCCGGCCAGCTCTTCCGCCTTGAACGGGAGCCCGCGCACGCGGTTGTAGCTGATGACGTCGACGAGGAAGCGGGCCCGGAGCAGCAGCGCGAGCTGGCCGAGGTTGATCTCGGGCAGCAGCACCTTGTCGTAGCTCTTGAGCACCTCGCCGGTGTTGGCGGGCAGCGGGTTGAGGTGGCGCAGGTGCGCCTGGGCGACCTTGCCGCCGCTCTTCCTGATGCGCCGCACGGCGGCGGCGATCGGGCCGTAGGTCGAGCCCCAGCCGATGACGAGCACCTTGGCGTCGCCGTCGGGGTCGTCGACCGCGAGCTCGGGCACGTCGATGCCGTCGATCTTGGCGGCCCGGGTGCGGACCATCAGGTCGTGGTTGTTGGGGTCGTAGGAGATGTTGCCGGTGCCGTCGGCCTTCTCGATGCCGCCGATCCGGTGCTCCAGGCCGGCGGTGCCGGGGATGGCCCAGGGGCGGGCCAGGGTCTCCGGGTCGCGCTTGAACGGCAGGAAGGCGCCGTCCTCGCCGTTGGGCTCGGTCGTGAACTCCTGCGAGATGTCGGGCAGCTCGGACACCTCGGGCAGCCGCCACGGCTCGGAGCCGTTGGCCAGGTAGCCGTCCGACAGCAGCATCACCGGGGTCCGGTACTTGACCGCGATCCGGGCGGCCTCGACGGCCGCGTCGAAGCAGTCGCTCGGCGACATCGGCGCCACGATCGGCAGCGGCGACTCGCCGTTGCGGCCGAACATGGCCATCAGCAGGTCGGTCTGCTCGGTCTTGGTCGGCATGCCGGTGCTCGGCCCGGCCCGCTGCACGTCGACGATGATCAGCGGCAGCTCGGTGGTGACCGCCAGGCCGACCGTCTCGGCCTTGAGCGCCACGCCAGGCCCGGACGTCGTGGTGACGCCCAGCGCGCCGCCGAACGCCGCGCCCAGCGCCGCGCCGACGCCCGCGATCTCGTCCTCCGCCTGGAAGGTGCGGATGCCGAACCGCTTGTGCTTGGACAGCTCGTGCAGGATGTCGCTGGCCGGGGTGATCGGGTAGGAGCCGAGGAACAGCGGCAGCTTGGACTGCACGCTCGCCGCGATCAGCCCGTAGGCCAGGGCCTGGTTGCCGGAGATGTTGCGATAGACGCCCGGCGCCAGCCTGGCCGGCTTGACCTCGTAGGAGACGGAGAACGACTCGGTGGTCTCGCCGTAGTTCCAGCCCGCCTGGAAGGCCGCGATGTTGGCCTTGGCCAGCTCCGGCTTCTTGGCGAACTTCTGCTCCAGGAACTTGATCGTCTGCTCGGTCGGCCGGTGGTAGAGCCACGACAGCAGGCCGAGGGCGAACATGTTCTTGGAGCGCTCGGCGTCCTTCTTGGACAGGTCGAAGCCCTCGAGCGCCTTGACCGTGAGCGACGTCAGCGGCACCGCGTGCAGCCGCCACTCGCCGAGCGAGTCGTCCTCCAGCGGGTTGGCCGCGTAGCCGACCTTCTGCAGGTTGCGCTTGGTGAACTCGTCGGTGTTGGCGATGATGTCGGCGCCCCTCGGCAGGTCGCCGAGGTTGGCCTTGAGCGCCGCCGGGTTCATCGCCACGAGCACGTTCGGCGCGTCGCCCGGCGTGAGGATGTCGTGGTCGGCGAAGTGGAGCTGGAAGCTCGACACGCCCGGCAGGGTGCCGGCGGGGGCGCGGATCTCCGCCGGGAAGTTGGGCAGCGTCGACAGGTCGTTGCCGAACTCGGCGGTGCCGGCGGTGAACCGGTCGCCCGTGAGCTGCATGCCGTCGCCGGAGTCTCCGGCGAACCTGATGATCACGCGATCGAGTTGCTGGACCTGCTTCGTCACAGCTCAGTCCTCCTCGACGCGCCGGGGCGCGGTCGCTTCTGGCGCGTTCTCTGTTCCATGCTAGATCCTCGGGAGGTCACGCGTTTGCCACCCGCGCGAAGCGGGTAGACGCGATGGGAATTCAGGGAGAGGTGGGAGAACGACGACACAGCCCTGACGCGAGCCTGCAGAGATCCACATGCAGACGTTCGAAGAGGACGGTTCGGGTCACAGCCGCCAACTATACGTCCCCCCGTCGGTTCTCCTACGTCAGGGGTTCCTTGCGTGAGGGCCCGATTCCCGACGTGTAGACGCGTCCAGCTTGCATGCCGGCCGTTCCGTACAACTCTGGAACGGTGACGAACGCGTATCCCTTCCCCTGAAGTTCTTCCAGGATGCCCGGTACGGCGTCGACGGCGGTGCGGTCGAGGTCGTGCATGAGCACGATCGCCCCCGGATGCGCCTGGCGGACCGTCCGCGCGGCGATCTCCGCGGGGTCGCCGCCCTGCCGGTCGCGGCTGTCGACGTCCCAGCCGACCAGCGACAGCTTCCGCTCGCGCGCCACGTTCCTGACGTCCAGGCTCACTTCCCCGTACGGCGCCCGCACCAGCGTGGGGCGCTGGCCGATGGCCGCGGCGACGGCGTCCCCCGCCCGGCCGAGCTGGTCGGCGATCTTGCTGGTGGGCAGCCTGGACAGGTCGCGGTGGTCCCACGTGTGGTTGCCGACCAGGTGCCCCTCGTCGCGCATGCGCCGCAGCAGCTCGGGCTCGGCGGCGACGCCGCTGCCGACGGGGAAGAACGTGGCTCTGGCGCCGGCCTCGCGCAGCACGTCGAGCAGCTCGGCGGTGTACGGCCCCGGCCCGTCGTCGAAGGTCAGCGCCACGCACTTGACCGCCGCGCAGTCCACGGTGCCGGCGCGGTCGCTGGCGGTGGCGGGCACCGACCGCTTGGGCGTGTAGGCGGCCCGCGCCACCTGCCGCGCGGACTCCCGTACGGACTGCTGGGCGCGCAGGCCCGTCGGCGACAGCAGTGGCGTGACCTTCGCGGCCGGGACGGCGACGGCGAGGCGGCCGAGCGAGCAGGGGCCGATCTGGCAGTCGTCGAACTCCACCACCAGGTCGCCGTCGGCGTTGAAGGCCATCGAGTCGAGCTTCCCGCGCTCGGCCGAGACCTGGTCACGGTCCACGTCCGGGCCGCGTTCCTTGAGGCCGTTCCTGACCAGGCGGGAGACCTCGCGCAGCGCGTCGGTCCCGGCCAGCAGCCCGGCCGAGCCGGTGGCGCGGCCGGTGTGGCGGTCGTACCAGAAGGTGCGGGTGGCGTTGCCCCAGTCGGCGCCCCGGTACTCGCCGGTGCGCAGCCGCACGCCCACCACGTCGCCGGCGGCGGCGAGCTGCCAGTCCACGTTCAGCTCCGGGCGGGGCAGGCTGTCGACGGCGGAGGTCGTGTCGTGGAAGTCGCGCAGCTCGCGCTCGGCCTCCTGGCGCAACAGCGCGTTGAGCCGCGCCGCGCCCGGGAGCTCCGGGTAGCTGATGTGCACGTGGCGTCCTGCGCTCTCGCCCTCCGTGAGCGTGCGCGGGGCCAGCCCGGCCACGGTCGCGGGGTCGACGAAGTCGATCCTGGTGGGCTCCGCGGGGACCGTGGCCTCCCGGTCGGGGGCGGCCGCGGCCATCCCGCATCCAGTGGCGGAGACGGCCAGCAGCGCGATCCCACCGAGCAATCGCAATCTGGGCATGCATGCACACTATGCGGCGGATCATACTGTTTGCCCTATTTTGGGGGGATGGGGCGTTAGCTTTGACTGGGTTACCATCGCGGAATGGACGGCTACTACGGGTCCTACCTGCTGGTCGCGGCGCTGCTCGCGATCGGGGTCGCGATCGTGGCCGGAGCCATGCTGATCAACCGCCTGCTCCGCCCCGCCCGGCCCACCGCCGACAAGCTCACCTCCTACGAGTGCGGCGTCGACCCCGTCGGCGAGGGCTGGGCCCAGTCGCAGGTCCGCTACTACGTCTTCACCTACCTGTACGTCGTCTTCGCCGTCGACGCGGTCTTCCTCTTCCCCTGGGCGACGATCTTCGACGCGCCCGGCTACGGCCTGACCACGCTGGCCGAGATGTTCGTCTTCCTCGGCTTCATCGCCCTCGGCATCCTCTACGCCTGGCGCAAGCGCGTCCTGACCTGGACATAGCTCTCGCCCCCGATCCGCGCAACAATGGCAGACATGGCAGCGACGGATCTTCCGATGCCCACGGTGGGGCCGATCTCCCGGCTGGCGCCCAAGCCGATGCGGTTCGTGCTCAACTGGGGACGGCGCTATTCGCTGTGGGTGTTCAACTTCGGGCTGGCGTGCTGCGCCATCGAGTTCATCGCCACCTCGATGAGCAGGCACGACTTCATCCGGTTCGGAGTGATCCCGTTCGCCAACGGGCCGCGCCAGGCCGACCTGATGATCGTCTCCGGCACCGTCACCGACAAGATGGCCCCGGCCGTCAAACGGCTCTACGAGCAGATGCCCGACCCCAAGTACGTGATCTCGTTCGGCGCCTGCTCCAACACCGGCGGCCCCTACTGGGACTCCTACTGCGTCACCAACGGCGTCGACCAGATCGTCCCCGTCGACGTCTACGTGCCCGGCTGCCCGCCCCGGCCCGAGGCGCTGCTCTACGGCATCATGAAGCTCCAGGAGAAGATCGCGGGCGAACGGCTCGGCGACCGCTACCTGCCCTCCGGGGAGGCGAGGTGACCCGTTTCGGCGAGCACGCCCAGGTCACCGACTCCTTCGGCGACACCGTCGTCGACGTCGCGCCCGGGGACTGGATCGCCCTGCTCACCCGGGTCCGCGACGAGCTGGGGTTCTCCTTCTTCGACTGGCTGACCGGCGTCGACGAGCCGCCCGACGAGTTCCACGTCGTGGCCCACGTCTACAACCCCGCCACCCGCGAACGGCTGCTGCTGCGCACCCGGGTGCCGCGCGCCGACCCGCGCCTGCCGACGGCCGTCGGCGTCTACCGGGGCGCCGACTGGCACGAGCGCGAGACGTACGAGATGTTCGGGGTGATCTTCGAAGGACACCCCCACCTGGTGCCGCTGCTGCTGCCCGACGGGTTCGAAGGGCATCCGCTGCGCAAGGACTTCATCCTGGCCGCCCGGGTCGCCAAGCAGTGGCCCGGCGCGAAGGAGCCGGGCGAGTCCGGCCACGGCGCCCCGAGCCGCCGCAAGACGCTGCCGCCGGGAGTCCCGGCCGACTGGGGGGCGACGCCCGATGCTTGACGTGGTGCTGCACTTCGCCGTCATCCTCATCGCCTTCCTCGCGCTGCCGCTGATCGTCGGGCAGACCGAGCACAAGGTCATGGCGCACATGCAGTCGCGGCTCGGCCCCATGTACGCGGGCGGCTTCCACGGCTGGGCGCAGCTCATCGCCGACGGCGTCAAGTTCATGCAGAAGGAGGACGTCATCCCGGCCGCCGCCGACCGGCGGGTGTTCATGATCGCGCCCGGGGTGGCGCTGGTGCCCTACCTGCTGGTGCTGATCGCGATCCCGTTCGACGACGGGTTCGTGGGCGTCGACCTGGACCTTGGGCTGTTCTTCGTGCTCGCGGTCATGGGCGTCGGCGTGCTCGGCGCGATCATGGCGGGCTGGGCGTCGGCCAACAAGTACTCGGTGCTCGGCGGCATGCGCGCCGCCGCCCAGCTCGTCGCGTACGAGCTGCCGCTGGTGCTGGCCGCCTCCTCCGTGGCGATGGCGGCGGGCACGCTGTCGCTGCCGGGCATCGTCGAGGCGTGGCAGTGGTGGTGGCTGCCGTGGCAGGCCGTCGGCGGCGTGGTGTTCTTCCTGGCGGGGCTGGCCGAGCTGCGCAGGCCGCCGTTCGACATGCCGATCGCCGAGTCCGAGATCATCATGGGGCCGATGACCGAATACACCGGCATGCGGTTCGCGCTGTTCATGCTGGCCGAGTACGCCGGGATCGTGGTGCTGTCGTTCCTGACGGCCGTGCTGTTCCTCGGCGGCTGGCACGGGCCGCTGCTGCCCGGCTGGGCGTGGACGCTGGTCAAGATGTTCCTGCTGGCGTTCGTGGTGATCTGGCTGCGGGTGACGTTCCCCCGCCTGCGCGAGGACCAGTTGCAGAAGCTCGCCTGGGCCGTGCTGGTGCCCCTGGCGCTGCTCCAGCTCGCCCTCACCGGCGTGGTCAAGGTCCTGATCTGAAACTTCCGGCTCCTCCCGTACGTCGTGAGGGTGGGGGTGATCAAGCGTGCGGTTGACCCTGCACGGGCGGCGGCAGCGCCCGCTCACGGAGCTGACCTGGGACGGAATACCTCGTCTCGGTCGGCGGCTACGTCGCCTGGCGGGCCGCGGCGACGGTCTTCAGGGCGGTGGTGGACCACTTCGAGGTGACATGGCTGGGGATGGCGCTCAGCCCGGCGCTGCCCTGATCACCGCCCGCCCGGGTGCCGGTGCCGCCACGTCCAGAACACCGCGCACGACACCGCCGCCCACCCGGCCAGCACCAGGAACGGCAGCGGGTGCTGGTGCCCGCCGAAGTAGACCGCCGTGTGCTGGGCGTTCACCGACGCGCCCGGCGGCAGCCAGCGCCCGATCGCGCCGAACGGCGACGGCAGCAGCGGCCACGACACCGCCCCGCCCGACGACGGGTTCCCGATCAGCACCATCACGCCCCACGTGGGCACCATCGCCCACCGGCCCATGAGCGTGTTGAACATGGTGAACACCATCCCGGAGGTGAACATCGTCAACGCCAGGATCAGCCACGACTCCACGAAAGGCAGCGACAGCGCCCCCAGCAGCCAGTCCACGACGGCCGCGATCGCGAACCCGCCCGCCAGCGCGTAGGCGGCGGTGAAGCCGATCCGCTCCAGCGGCTTGAGCCCCCGCGCGTGCACGCTGAGCTGGATCGCCCCCACGAACCCGATGATCACCGCCGCCAGCGAGATGTAGAACAGCGCCAGCCCGCGCGGATCGCCCCGCTGGAGCGGCTTGACGTCCCGCACCGTCACCGCCACGCCGATCCGCGCCCCCACCCTCGGCGCCGCCTCCGCCAGCAACTGCGCCACCGACGCGCCCGCCGCGCCGGCCACGTCCAGCCACGCCCGGTCCCCGTACACGCGCACGACGCCGAACACCCGCTGCTCCTCCACGGCCCGCGCCGCCCCCGCGTACGTGGAGAACTCCCGCAGGTCGAGCGCCGCGTCCAGAGCCCCGTCCATCCCCGCCACGAACGCCGCCCGCTTCACCGCGTCACCCGTGCCGACGACCGCGACCGGGATTCGGTGCGGCGCCGGCCTGGCCATCGCGTACGTGTACGAGCCCGCGAACAGGCCCGCCGCGGCGGCCAGGATGAACACCAGCACGGTCGCGGGCAGGAACGGCGAGTTGACGAACGCCGACCACAGCTCCCGCACCCCTCGCGGGTCGCGGGGCATCTTCGTGGACATCACCTGATCGCATACCCGCAGCCCGACCGGCCCGGACGCGCCAGGCCGTCAAGGATGCGTCAACCTAGCAGGGTGAGTCAATCCGGCAGGGACCTAGCAGGGTGAGTCAATCCGGCAGGGTGCGTCAACCTCTTGGGGATGCGTCAACCCCGCAGGTCCAGCACTGCCTTGCCCGCGACGCGCCGGCCGACCAGCGCGTCCGCAGCCTCCAGCGCCCGCTCCCACGGCCCCCGCCAGCCGACCTGCGCGTCCAGCTCGCCCCGCGCCAGCAGCCCGACCAGGTACGCCAGGTCGTCCCCCAGCGGCGTGGCCAGGTTGAACGTCTCCAACCGGCCCCGGTCCACCCGGGTCCGCGCCTCCTCGAAGTCGATCAGCGTCGGCTCCCGCGAGGCCATCCCGACGGCCTGGACGACGCCGCCGTCCGCCAGCCGGTTGAACGCCTCGGCGAGCTGCTGCCCGCCGACGTTGTCCACCACGCCGTGCACCCGTCCGGCCATCGCCGCCGGCCCCACGACGATCTCGGCCGCCCCGAGCTCGCGCAGCCCCTCCCCGCGGGCCGGGCTGCCCACCGACGCCACCACGCTCGCGCCCGCCCGCGCGGCGAGCTGCACCGCGTACCGGCCCACGCCGCCGGAGGCGCCCGTGACGAGCACCCGCCGCCCGACCAGCGGCCCGAGCAGCCGCACCGCCTGCAGCGCGGTCACCCCGGCCACCGGGAGCGCGGCCGCCGTCCCCAGGTCGACACCGTCCGGCACCACGGCCAGCTCATCGGTGTCCACCGCCCGCAACTCCGCCCAGGCGCCCGACCAGCCGAACGTGACCACGGGCGTGCCGGCGGGCGGCCCCGACCCGTCGGCGGCCGGCCGCACCACCACCCCGGCGGCGTCCCACCCGGAGACGTGCCCTGGCCGCCCGTCGGCCGGCCGGAAGGCGATCTCGCCGTAGTTGAACGAGACCGCCGCGACCTCCACCAGCGCCTGCCGGGGCGTCGGCTCGGGATCGGGCGCCTGCCCCAGGGAAAGCCGGTGGGGCGCCGCCGGGTCGTAGACGAGGGCTCGCATCGTCGCTCCTTCTCACGTGCCGCAGCGGCCGTGCTTCGCCGGCCGTGCCGCGTCGGCCGCGTTCTCTCGGCCGGGTTTCATCGACGCGACGAGCCTCTCGTCCGGCCCTCACGAACCGCTGACGGTCCGCGCACGCTCCTGGACGCGGGCGGCGATCCTGTCGACGTCGCCGCGCTCGGCCGCCGGGAGCGGCGCGCCCACCGACTCCCTCAGCGCGGCCGCCTCCGCCAGCAGCCGCGCCGCCTCCTCGTACGCGCCCTCCAGCGCCGCCACCCCGGCCAGCCCCTCCTGGGCCAGCGCGATCGCCCTCGGATCGCCGCCCTCCCGCGCCGCCGCGAGCCCCCGGCGGTGGTACGCCCCGGCCGCCTCCGCGTCGCCCCGCAGCTCGGCCACGAACCCCAGCTCCGCCATCAGCAGCGTCAGCCCGTAGAACGGCACCCCGTAGTCGGCCTCCAGCCGCAGGTTCCAGGCCAGCGACTCCTCGAAGAGCCGCTGCGCGCCGTCCAGATCACCGGCCCGCCGCGCCACCAGCCCCAGCCCCACCCGGGCGAACTCCTCGGCGAACCGGTTCGACTGCTCGCCCGCCAGCCGCATCCCCCGCTCGTGGAACTCCCGGGACCGCGCGAGGTCACCGGTCAGCAGCGCGACCCGGCCCAGACTGGACAGCCGGTACGACACGTCCGTCCACAGCCGCAGGTCCTCCGCCACCCGCAGCCCCTCCCGGTGCAGGCGGCCCGCCTCCGCGTAGTCACCGGCGATCTCCGCCACATACCCCAGCATGTCGGCCGCCTGCAGCCGCCCCCAGCCGTCGCCCAGCTCGGTGAACAGCTCCAGGCTCCGGCTCCCGTCCCGCCCGGCGGCGGCGAAGTCCCCCTGGAACACCGCCTGCTTGGCGCGCAACGCCAGCGCCGCCGCCTCGCCCCACCGGTCGTCCAGGGCCCGGAACTCCGTCAGCACCTCGCCCAGCAGCGGCCCGGCCGCCGCCACGTCGCCGAAGTTCAGGTGCGCCAGCGCCAGGAACCACCGCTTCCTGGGGTCGCGGGTCCGCGCCAGCGCGGCCCGGCTGCGCGCCGCCAGCCCGGCGCCGTCGCCGGTCAGCAGGGCGAACCCGGCTTCCCACGCCGCCGTCCGCTCGTCCGCCACCCTGGACAGCGCCCGATGCGCCTCCGTGTGCCGCCCGCGCAGGTACCAGTACCAGGCCAGCGCGTCGGCCAGCCGCGCCCCGCCATCGCCATCGCCCTTGCCCCCGCCCTTGCCCGGGCCCTCGCCCGCGCCGCCGCCCCCGCCCTTGCCCGCGCCCTCGATTCGGGAGTCCAGTACGGCCCGCAGGTTGACGACCTCGTCGTCCAGCCGCCGCAGCCACCTGCGCTGCCCGTGCCCGTACAGCTGTGGCGCCGCCCGCTCGGCCAGCTCCACGTAGTAGCCGTCACGCCGCGCCCACACGGGATCGTCGGCGGCGAGCCGTTCCAGGCAGTAGGCGGCGACCGACTCCAGCAGCCGGTAGCGCGTCTCGCCCGACGGCCGCTCCTCGGCCACGACCATCGACCGGTTGACGAGCTGCACCAGCACGTCCGGCACGTCCTCGACGTCCAGCCCCGGCCCCGCGCACACGGCCTCGGCCGCCTCCAGCAGGCAGCCGCCCGGGTGCGCCGCCAGCCGGCACAGCGCGAGCCGCTGCCTCTCGCCGAGCTGCTCCCAGCTCCAGTCGATCACCGCGCGGAGCGTCCGCTGCCGGGCCGGCAGCCCGCGCCCGGCGGCGGCCAGCACCCGGAACCGGTCGTCCAGCCGTTCCTCCAGCCGCTCGGCCAGCCCGCGCACGCCGAGCGCCCGCACCCGGGTCGCGGCCAGCTCCAGCGCCAGCGGCAGCCCGTCGAGCCGCCTGCAGATCGCCGCCACCCACTTCTCGTTCCCCGCGTCGAGCGTGAACCCCGGCGCCGCCGCCGCGGCCCGCGCCACGAACAGCCGGACCGCGGCCGACTCCCGCACCGCACCGCCGTCCGGCGGCAGGTCGAGCGGGGCCACCGCCTGCACCACCTCGCCGGGCACGGCCAGCGGCTCCTGGCTCGTGGCCAGCACCCGCACCTCCGACGCCGCGCCGAGCAGCAGCCCGGCCAGCTCGGCGACCTGATCCACCAGGTGCTCGCAGTTGTCCAGCACCAGCAGCGTCCGCATCCCCCGCAACGCCCCGGCAACCCGCCGCACCAGCCCCCCGCGGGCCTCGCCCGGTGCGGCGGGGCGCGGGTCGGCCGTGGCCTCGTCCCGTGCGGTGGGGCTGGGGTTGATCGGGGGCTCGTCGTGGATGCTCAGGGTGGTCGCCAGCACCTCGGCCACGGCCTCCGTCCCGCCGGAGACCCCGGCGAGCTCGACCAGCCACACCCCGTCGGGGAACGCGCCTGTCACCGTCGCGGCGGTGGCCAGCGCGAGGCGCGTCTTGCCGACCCCGCCCGGCCCGGTCAGCGTGACCAGCCGGGCCTCGCGCAGCAGCCCCGCCGCCGCGTTCACCTCGTCGTCACGTCCCACCAGCTCCGTCAGCGGGACGGGCAGGTTCGAGCGGGGCCGCGCCGCCGAGGTCGCGGGCGCCGGGGCGGCGGCCAGCGCCGGATCCTGCCGCAGCATCGCCTGGTGCAGCGCCGCCAGCTCCGGGCTCGGGTCCAGCCCCAGCTCCTCGTCCAGCACCCGGCGCAGCTCCCCGAACCCCGCCAGCGCCTCGCCCTGCCGCCCCGCCCGGTACAGCGCCCGCAGGTGCGCCGCCCGCAGCCGCTCGCGCAGCGGATGCTCCGCCACCAGCCCGGCCAGCTCGTCCGCGAGCAGGCTGTGCTCGCCGAGCTCAAGCCGGGCCTCGGCCTGCTCCTCGACGGCCGTAAGCCGCTGCTCGTCCAGCCGCCCGGCCGCCACCCTGGCGAACTCCTCGTCCCGGAAGTCCGCGTACGCCGGTCCCCGCCACAGCGCCAGCGCGTCGGACAGCAGGTCGGCCCTGGTCCGCGCGTCACCGGCGGCCCGCGCCCGGCTCACCAGCTCGGCGAACCGCAACGCGTCCACCGACCGGGTGCCGAGCGCGTACCCGGCGGGCTGGTAGGAGACCAGCTCGCGGCCTCCCGGCTCGGCCTGCTCCAGCGCCCGCCTGAGCTGCGAGACCTTGGTCTGCAACGTGTTGCCGGGATTGCCCGGCGGGTTCTCGCCCCACAGGTCGTCGGCCAGCCGGTCGGCCGGCACCGGGCGCCCCTCGTGGACCAGCAGGTCGGCGAGGAGCGCGCGTACCTTCAGCTCCGGCACCCGGACCTGCCGTCCGTCCGCCGCCCACACCGCAAGCGGACCAAGCACCCCGAACTCCATCAGACCACGCTATTACAGCAGGCAGGGCCCCGATCCCGGTGAGCCCCCAGCGGACCCCCAGCGGACCCGCAGTGAACCGTGCGCGCCGGCTCGCACAGTAGGGCCATGAACATCCGGATGGCGATCGTCATCGGCGGCGTCGGGCCCGACCGGTTCGGCCCGGCCGCGGCCGACTGGCTGACCTGCCGGGCGGGCCTGCGCAAGCACCCGCCCGGGGACCAGGCAGCCGCCCCGGCCGTAGTTATGGGCGTGGACGTCGACGTGGACGTCCTCGACCTCGCCGAGGCGTGGCTGCCGCCGGTCCCGTGCGAGCGGCCCTCCGTGGCGCCGCCCGCCGTGCGGGACCTGGCGCCGTGGCTGGCGTCGGCGGACGCGTTCGTGATCGTCACCCCGGAGCACAACCACAGCTTCCCGGCCTCGCTCAAGAACGCCGTCGACTGGTACCGGGACGAGTGGCGGGCCAAGCCCGTCGCGTTCGTCTCGTACGGGGACGACGGCGGTGGGACTGCGGCTGTGGAGCAGCTCCGCCCGGTGTTCGCCGCGCTCGACGCGGTCACCGTCAGCGGCGGGCTCGCCTTCCGCCACGGCAGGCCGCCTCCCGTCGCAGCCGCCGAACACCTGCTCGACCGGCTTCTCTGGTGGGCCCGCGCGCTGCGGGCCGCCCGCGACACCCTTCCCATGAACTGGAGATATCACCATGTCCCTCGTCAACCGTGAGATCCGCCTGGCCGCCCGTCCCGTCGGCGAGCCCGTCCTCTCCGACTTCGAGCTGGCCCGTACCGAGGTGCCCGACCTGGCCGACGGGCAGATCCTGGTGCGCAACACCTGGATGTCCGTCGACCCGTACATGCGTGGCCGGATGGACGACGCCGAGTCGTACATCCCGCCGTTCGAGCTCGGCGCGCCCATGGACGGGGCGGCCGTCGGCGAGGTCGTCGCCTCCCGCTCCGCGGACGTCCCGATCGGCGCGACCGTCGTGCACTTCCTCGGCTGGCGCGAGTACGCGATCATGGACGCCGCCGCCGCGACCGTCGCCGACACGACGCTCGCCCCGGCGCAGGCGTACCTGGGGGCGCTCGGCACGACCGGGCTGACCGCGTACGCCGCCCTGACCGAGATCGCCCCCGTCCGGGAGGGCGACGTGGTGTTCGTCTCCGCCGCTGCGGGGGCCGTCGGCACCGTCGCCGGGCAACTCGCCCGCAAGCTCGGCGCCTCCCGCGTGATCGGCTCGGCGGGCGGGCCGGAGAAGACGGCCAAGCTCGTGTCGTCCTTCGGGTACGACGCCGCGATCGACTACCGGGCCGGGTCCGTGGCCGCCCAGCTCGCCGAGGCCGCGCCTGACGGCATCGACGTGTACGTGGACAACGTGGGCGGCGACCACCTGGTGGCGGCCATCGACGCGCTCCGCGAGGGCGGCCGGATCGCCATGGTCGGCGCGATCAGCGCCTACAACGCCACCGAGCCCGTCCCCGGGCCGCGCAACCTGTTCAGCCTGGCGGCCAAGAACGCGACGTTGCGCGGCATCCTCATCAGCTCCTACCTGCACCTGTTCCCCGAGTGGATCGGCAAGGCGGCCGGCTGGCTGGCCGACGGCTCGCTCCACACCGAAGAGACCGTGGTCGAGGGGCTGGCGGAGGCGCCGGAGGCGTTCCTGGCGATGATGCGCGGCGCCAACACCGGAAAGATGCTGGTGAAGCTCTGATGCCCGCCCCAACCGCGCCGGCCTCTTCGGTGCCGACTCCTCCGGAAGCTGCGCCGACCTCGTCGGAAGCTGCGCCGACTCCTTCCGTGACTGCTGCGCCGATCTCGTCGGAGGTGCCGGAGGCCCGGCCCGCCGGTGCGCCGCGTGCGCTGCTCGTGGTGGCGCACCCGCGCGCCACCTCGCTCACCGCGCGCGCCGCCGGGCGGGCGCGGGCCCGCCTGGAACGGGACGGGTACGAGGTCGACCTGCTCGACCTGTACGCGGAGGGCTTCGACCCCCGCATGCCCGTCGAGGACGAGCCCGACTGGAACGACCGCGGCAAGACGTACACCCCGGACACCGAGGCGCACATGCGCCGGATCGAGGCGGCCGACACCATCGTGGTGGTGTTCCCCGTCTGGTGGTTCAGCCTGCCGGCGATGCTCAAGGGCTGGATCGACCGGGTGTGGAACTACGGCTTCGCGTACGGCGTCCGCCCCCCGGGCCGCCTGGCCGGCAAACGGATGACCTGGATCGGCCTGGCCGGCTACTCCGAGGAGCACTTCACCTCGGCAGGCTGGGACAAACTGCTCACCCAGCAGCTGGCCCAGGGCATCTCCGCCTTCTGCGGCATCCCGGACGCGTCCGTACACCTCGTCTACGCCACCGTCCCGGACGCCGCCGCCGACGACGCCCACGTGAGCCGGATCCTCGACGAGGCCGAGGCGGCCGTGGCCGCTGGAAATCAGGTTGCCGCCGCCGACGCCCTCCTGCTGAAGTGAGCGGATGGATCGTGACGAAACGCTCGCCCTGTTCGACCGCGAACTCCGGCAGGGCGCGCAACCGGACGGCCCCGGCAGCCGCGTGGAGCGGATCGGCGGCGTGATCCGGACGACCGGAGACGCCTGGAACGGCATCATCTGGTCAGACCTGGACACCTCCACCGCGGATGCCACGATCGCGGCCCAGCTCCGGTACTTCGCCGAGCTGGGCCGTCCGTTCGAGTGGAAGCTCTACGACTACGACCGTCCCGCCGACCTCGCGGACCGGCTTCTGACAGCCGGGCTGACCGCCGAGCCGCCGGAGGCGCTCATGGTCGCCCGCGTCGCGGACCTGCCGGATGCCACCGTCCCCGACGGCATCCACCTGCGTCCCGTGACCCGCCCGGACGACGTTGCTCTGATGGCCACCGTGCACGACCAGGCGTTCGGCACCGACTCGGCGCGCCTCATGGCGAGCCTGACCGCGCAGCTCGCCGACGAGCCGGACCGGGTCTTCGCCGTCCTCGCCATGGCCGGCGACACCCCGGTCAGCGCCGCCCGCCTCGAACTGAACCCCGGCACCCACTTCGCCGGCCTCTGGGGCGGGGGCACGGTCGAAGCCTGGCGCGGGCGCGGCATCTACCGGTCGCTCATCGCCTACCGCGCCGCCATCGCGACCGAACGCGGCTACGAGTACCTCCAGGTGGACGCCTCCGACGACAGCCGCCCCATCCTGCAACGCCTCGGCTTCCACCACCTGGCCACCACCACCCCGTACACCTGGCACCCCTGACGCCCCGCCCACCGCTCACGCCCCGCCCACCGCTCACGCCCCGCCCACCGCTCACGCCCCGCCCACCGCTCACGCCCCGCCCACCGCTCACGCCCCGCCCACCGCTCACGCCCCGCCCACCGCTCACGCGTCGGTCACCGCACCGCCCGCACTCACACCCGTAGTCCAGCACCCGCGCGGCGACGCATCCGCACCCCCGCATCCGCACCCCCGCATCCGCACCCCCGCATCCGCACCCGCACGCCGCGACGCACCCCCGCCAGCCACGTGGGGCCACCGGGACCGGGTACGTGATCACAATGGCCCAGCACCCGCCAGCGCTACGCGGGGACGGACGGCGGTGGGCCGGGCGGCGACGGCTTGACGGGCGGCGGCAGGATGGAACCCAGCAGGGCAGAATCGGTGCCGGTACGAAAAGGGGCCCCATGACCGAAAGCGGCATGAACGACACCCCCATGAACGACGACGCCCCGGCCGGCGGCGACGACGCCAGGGTGAGCGGCGGCGGTGAGTCCCAGCCCGGACCGGTGGTGCTGGACGGCGGTGACCGCCGCTGCGTCCAACTGCTGATCGAGCTGCGCCGCCTGGTGACCGACCTGCCGTCCGGCACCGTCGTCCACTTGATCGCCACGGATCCGGCCGCGCCGATCGACCTGCCCGCCTGGTGCCACCTGACCGGCCACCACTACCTCGGCCCCGTCCCCCGCAACGACCGCCCCACGTACGCCGTCAGCGTCCAGGCCGACGCCCGCCGCACCGACCCGCAGGCCCCCTGGCACTCGACCCCCTCCTGACCGACCCCCTTCTGACCGGCCCATCGGTCGGTACGAGGTCAGTCGGCCTGCGCCGCAAGCGAGGCGTACAGGTCGACCCCGCCCCCGTCCGGGTCGGCCACCGTGGCGTACCGCATCCCCCAGAACGCGTCGAACGGCTCGGCGATCCCCTGGTAACCGGCCCCGACCAGCTCGGCGTACTTGGCGTCGACCTCGGCGGGCGAATCGAACTCGAAGCACAGCAGCGTACGCGGCCCGCCCTCCGGAGCCCTCCAGCCCGGCAGGAACGGCGTACGGAACCCTTCCGTGTCGAGCATCACGTGCAGCCCGCCGGGCAGGTCGCACCCGGCATGCTCGGGCGAGGCGGCGTCGAGCTTGAACTCCAGCCCAAGCCCGGTCCCCAGTCTCAGCCCGGCGCTCAGCCCGCGCCCGCGCCCGGGCCCCAGCCTCAGCCCCAGCCCCGAGCCCCTGGCCCCACGGCACCCCGGCCCTGACCTCCCGGTTGGGTCAGTGCACGATGGCCAGCATCACGTCCGAGGCGCTGGGCCGGTCGTCGGGGCGTTTGGCCAGGCAGGAGCCCACGACCCCGCGAATGGACGGCGGTAACGGCGACAAGTCCGGATGATGCGTGAGCACCCGGTTGAAAACCGCCGGCACGCTGTCCTCCCCGAACGCCGGTCGCCCCGTCGCCGCGAACATCATCGTCACGCCCCAGCTGAACACGTCCGACGCGGGCCCCACCTGCTCACCGGACAGCTGCTCGGGCGACATGTACGGCGGCGTGCCGACCATCTTCCCGGACGTCATCGTCACCTGGTCGAGCGCCCGCGCGATGCCGAAGTCGATCACCCGCGGCCCGTCGTTGCCGATCAGCACGTTGCTCGGCTTGAAGTCACGATGGACGACCCCCGCCTTGTGGATAGCCGCCAGCGCACCGGCTGTGGACAACGCCAGCCGCGTCAGGCTGTCCTCATCCCTGGGGCCGTGGTTGCGTACGAGCTGCTCCAGGGACGGGCCGTCCACGTACTCACTCACGATGTACGCGAACTGCCCCGAAACGCTCACATCCAGCACCCGGGCCGTGGAGAACGTCGCCACCCGGCGGGCCGAGTCCACCTCCCTGGCGAACCGGGCCCTGGCCGTCTCGTCGACCAGGTCGTGCAGCACCTTGACGGCCACCCGTACCCCGTTGGGCGCGGTCGCCAGGTAGACGGCGCCCTGTCCGCCGCGCCCGAGCGAACGCACCACCCGATAGTGCCCGATCCACTCGGGCTCGCCGGGGCGGTGCTGGTAGGAGGGCGAGGTGGTGCGCTGGTGGATGGACAGCCCGTGCTGCCGGTGAGCAGGGCCGTGCTGCTGGAGGGTGGGCCCGTGCGGGTGATGGGCGGGGCCGCGCTGCGCGTAGGACGGAGGGTGGGGCTGGACGGGCCGGTAGTGGCGGGCCTTGGCCATCGCGGGCACGAGGATGCCCGAGTGGATCACGCCGCTCACCCACGCCCCCACGAACATCAGCGAGATGATCGTGCCCAGCGGCTCGGGCATGTCCTCGACCTGGTCGTACGTCATCAGCGACACCACGAACGCGCCGATGCAGACGCCGTAGGCGCACGCGGCGACGAACTGCCACACGCTCCGCAGCCAGAACGCCGCGAACCCGATCGTGAACGGAGTCGCCAGACCACACGAGATCAACGACAGAACGGCCCACACCACGGAAGCGGTCCAGGCGCCTGCGCTGGGACGGATCGGATGGCCGTACGACATGGCGAGAGACTATCGCTCCCTACTTGCACAAATCCGGCGTGACGCCTTCCTGTGGATAACTGTCCGCCAGCCTGTGGATAGCTGTGGAAAACCTGGGGACAACGCGCTTGCTCATTCACGTGCGCGGCCAAGTGCGCCATGATGTTGAACCATGGCGCGGATTCCCGGCGTAGGGCTGGCAAAGGGGTTGACCATCACCCTTCGCCACATGCTGCGCAAATCCGTCACTCAGCAGTATCCCGAGGTCAAGCCTGCCCTGCCGCCGCGCAGCCGAGGGGTTATCGCCCTCGTTGAGGAGAATTGCACCTCCTGCATGCTGTGTGCGAGGGAGTGCCCCGACTGGTGCATTTACATCGACTCCCACAAGGAGACCATCCCGGCCCCTGAAGGCGGCCGTGCCCGCCAGCGCAACGTTCTCGACCGGTTCGCCATCGATTTCGCCCTGTGCATGTATTGCGGCATCTGCATCGAGGTGTGCCCGTTCGACGCCCTGTTCTGGTCGCCGGAGTTCGAGTACGCCGAGGGGGACATCCGCAACCTTCTTCACGAGAAGGACAGGCTCGCCACCTGGGTCGAAACCGTCCCGCCGCCTCCCGCCCACGATCCAGGCGCCGAGCCCCCCAAGGAGCTCACGGCCGCCCCCCGCCGCCCCGTACGCGAACCCGCCGCCCCCCGCGCTCGTACGGGCGGCGCCGAGGCCACCCGCCCGGGAACGGCCGGAACCGCGGACAAGTCAGGCGCGACCGGAACCCCGGGCGCCTCCCCGGAAGCGCCCGAAGCCTCGGACGGCCCATCGGGAACGGCCCGAACCTCGGGCGCCGCTCGACGTGGCACGGCCGGGACGCCGGACGCAGGCCCCGGACGCCCTGCCGGGCGCGGCGATGCGTCGGGAGAAGCCGCCGGTCCGAGCGGCCGTCCCCAGCCCGGCGACGCGGAGTCCTCCCAGGTCACCGGCGATGCCGCACCCGCGCGAGACGCCGGTGACGCCCCACGCGCCGAGGCGGGCGCACCTCGCCAGGACACCACTGCGGCTCCTCAGGAAGCGCCCGAACAGCCCACTCCGGGCACCGGAACCCCGCCCGGCCAGGACCAGCCCGCCCGTGGCCGTCCGCGCCGTTCCATGGCGAACGTACGCGGCATCCGCCCCCCTGGCGCGCTGCCGTCCCGCCCCGAGAGCCCCACGCCCGGCTCGCCGGAAGGGGAAGCCCCTGCGGCTGGGGCTGCGGAAGGGGAAGCGCCCGCTACGCCGGGAGCCGGCACGGGCTCGTCCCCTGACAGGGACGCCACCGGCGAGGCGTCATCCACAGGCGCGCCCGCCGAGGGAGAGTTTTCCACAGGCGCGGAGGAATCGGGCCCGGCGTCCGGTCCACCGGGGCAAACTTCTGGCGCGAGCCCACGCAGGCGCAGGATGGCCGATCCACGCTCCATCCGTCCACCTGGGCGGCTCGACCCTGACCAGTCGAGGGAGACCGAGGAGGAGTAGTGACCGAAGCGGTGCCCTCCTACCTGTCGCCCACCGGGCAGGAGATCATCTTCTTGCTCCTGGGCGCTGTGGCAGTCGGATCGGCGCTGCTCGTCGTCACGACGCGGCAACTCGTCCATGCCGCCCTCTGGCTGGTGCTGACCTTCGGCGCCCTGGCGGGCTGCTACCTCGTTCTCACGGCCGAGTTCGTGGCCTGGGTGCAGGTGCTCATCTATGTGGGCGCCGTGGTGGTGCTGTTGCTGTTCGGCATCATGCTGACCCGTGCGCCGATCGGCCCCTCGACCGACCTCGACAGCCGCAACAAGGTCACGGCGGCCGTGGTGGCCGTGGCGACGGCGGCGGTCCTGGTCACGGTGGTGATCGACGGGTTCCGGATGGCCTACTCGCCGCTCACCCCCGGCGCGGGCGCGGCCAGTGAGCTGGGCGGGAGCATCTTCAGCACGTGGGTGCTGCCGTTCGAGGCGCTTTCCGTGCTGTTGCTGGCGGCTCTCATCGGCGCCATCGTCCTGTCCCGCACCGACATCTCCGGCAACTCCGGCGGATCCCGTACGGATGACCCGTCCGCCCCTTCGGACCCCTCCGAGCCCGGCACCTTGAGACGCCCCGACGCCTCCGCGGCTCCGCCCGGAGGAGAGGCAGCCGACGGGCCGCACCGCATGGACGGGGGGCTTTGATGCACATCGTCTACCCCGCTGTCGTGGCGGCGCTGCTGTTCTCCATCGGCGTCTACGGTGTGCTGGCCCGGCGCAACACGATCCTGGTGCTGATGTCGGTCGAGCTGATGCTCAACGCCGTCAACCTGAACCTGGTCGCGTTCGACGTGTGGCTCGGCGATCTGCTGCACAGCGGGCAGGTGCTGACGCTGTTCGTCATCGTGATCGCCGCCGCCGAGGTGGGGGTCGGGCTGGCGATCGTGCTCGCCCTCTACCGCAACCGGCGGACCGTCGACATCGACCACCTGCGCGACCTCGCGGAGCCTGCCGACCCGCCCGCCGAGACGTACGAAGAAGCCCCCGCCGACGACCGCCTCGTCCGCTCGGCCGCCCACAGCGGCGGCCTGACCAGCGCAAGCGCCCGTGCCGACAGCCCGCCTGGCGCGGACCTTCCGGCAGGTGATTCACCCGGTGCGGCGCCCCGGGAGGGCGGGCCGGCCGGTCCAGGGGTGCCGGGTGATGGCCTGACCGGCGCGGATGCCCCACGTCCGGACAGCACCCCGCGGCGCACGAACGATCAACCGGCTCCGGGCGGCCCCGAGGGCGGCTCGGCTGTGCGGGGCGATGGGCGTCGGGTCGATCGAGGAGGGGATACGCCGTGACGACCTTCCCGTTGCTGGCCGCGCTGCTGCCCTTCCTGGCCGCCGCCGCGGGCCTCCTGCTGTCCCGATGGCCCCACGGCCGCGTATCCCCAGCCGGGGCGCCAAGCCCAGGGCATGGCCATGACGGCCGGGGCGGCAACGACGCGGCGGGCTCATCGGCGCCGGCCGATCGGCGAGCCAACCAGCGGGCCGGGTGGATCGCGGTCGTGCCTACAGCCGCCTCGGCGGTGCTGGCCGCGTGGGTGGCGTGGGGGCACGGGTTCGGTTTCCTGACGGGCACGGGAACGTCGGCAGCCGTGGGTGAGACGTACGGGACCATCGAGACCGGCGGCGTGCCCATCTCGCTCACCCTGCAGGCGGACGCCCTGTCCGGCCTGCTCGGGGTGCTGGTGACGGTCGTGGCGCTGGCCGTGCAGGTCTACTCGATCGGCTACCTGCGCGACGATCCCCGCTACCCGTCCTACAGCGCGTTCATCAGCCTGTTCACCGCCGCCATGCTGCTGGTGGTCTACGCGGGTGACCTTCTTGTCCTCTATGTCGGGTGGGAGGTCATGGGCCTGTGCTCGTACCTGCTCATCGGGCACTGGTGGGAAGATCGCGGCAATTCGCGCGCAGCGGTCAAGGCGTTCCTGGTGACGCGGCTGGGTGACGTCGGGTTCCTGTTCGGGATCTTCGTGCTCGGGATGGGCGCGGGAAGCTTCCGGATCGGCGACGTGCTCGCGCGGGTGCCCGAGATGTCCGCCGCGACGCTGGTCACCGCGACGATGCTGCTGCTCGCGGGCGTCGCCGGCAAGAGCGCGCAGGTGCCGCTGCACACCTGGCTGCCCGACGCGATGGCGGGACCGACGCCGATCAGCGCGCTGATCCACGCCGCCACCATGGTCGCCGCGGGCATCTTCCTCGTGGCCAGGCTGTTCCCGGCCTTCGCCGCCGCCCGCCCGACGCTCGACGTGCTCGCGGTGCTGGCCGCGCTCGGCATGCTCGGCGCGGCGCTGGCCGCGTTCGCCCAGGACGACCTGAAACGCGTTCTCGCCTACTCGACCGTCAGCCAGCTCGCCTACATGGCCGGCGGGCTCGCGGCCGGCTCCGACACCGCCGCGATCTTCCACCTGATCGCGCACGGAGCGTTCAAGGCGCTGCTGTTCCTGTGCGCGGGCGTCGTCATCCACCACGTCGGCTCCAACCTGATGACGCGGATGGGCGGGCTGCGACGCGAGCTGCCGGTCACGTTCGCGGCGACGACGGTCGGGTTCGCCGCGCTCATGGGCCTGCCTCCGGCCAGTGGCTTCTTCAGCAAGGACGCGCTGCTGGTCACGATGGAGGGCGCGCTCGCGGGCGGCCTCGCCGACGCCGCCGCGCTGCTCCTGTACGGTTGCGCGCTCGCGACCGTCGCCGTCACCGGCGCCTACGCCACCCGGGCCTGGCTGCGTACCTTCTTCGGCCCGACGCGCACCGTCGCGCTCCCCGAGCCCGAACCCGGCACCGCCCACGTCATCGACACCCGCGAGGCGCCGCGCACGATGCTCGTGCCCGTCGTGATCCTCGCGGTGCCGGCCCTGCTGCTCGGGTTCGCCGGCGGGGTGCACCTCGACGTGCCGGTGGCCGCCACCAGCGTCGCCCTCGCGCTGCTCGGCGCCGGGGTGGTGTACGCCGCCTGGCGCGCCGACCCCGTGGCCGACCCGGCGCGCCTGCTCGGGCCGCTCCGGGTGCCGTGCGAGCGGGCCTTCTACGTCGACAGCCTGTACGCCGCGATCTTCGTACGCCCTGTCGTGTGGCTGTCCAGGCTCGTCGTCAGGACGGACGACACGGTCGTCGACGGCGCGGTGCGCGGCTCGGGCCGGTCGGCGTACGGGCTGTCGGGGATGCTGAAGCTCGCCCAGAACGGCAACGTGCAGCTCTACGTGAGCGGCCTGCTGGCCGGTGTCCTGCTGATCGCGGTGGGGGCGGTGGTGTTCACATGACTCCTGACCTGGCCGTCCCGCCCGGCGGGGCGGTGGTCGCATGATGGGCTGGGTGTCGGTCGCGCTGATCGCGGTGCCGCTGGCCGGGGCCGTGGCGCTGCTGGTGGCGCCGGGCGCGCTCCGGCCGGTGCTGCGAATCTACGGGCCGATCGTGTCCGGGGTGACGCTGGTGCTGGCCGTGGTCATGCTGGCCGCGTTCGACCAGGGCCAGGCGGCGCGGCCCCAGTTCGCGGTGGACCAGCCGTGGATCCCGGGGCTCGGACTGCGGTTCCACCTGGGCGTCGACGGGATCTCGCTGCCGTTGGTGGTGCTGACGGCGCTGCTGACGTTCCTCTGCTTCGCCTACCTGGGCTGGGGCGGCGGCAGGCGGCCAGGGCAGCTCCTGAGCGCGCGGCCGGGAGGAGCGCGGCCGAGGGCGCTGGTGTTCACGCTGCTCGTGCTCGAAGTCGGCATGATCGGCACCTTCCTGGCGCTCGACCTGCTCCTGTTCTTCGTGTTCTTCGAGATCGTGCTCGTGCCCATGTACTTCCTGATCGCCGTCTGGGGCGGCGAAGGGCGGCGGCGCGCGGCGGTCAAGTTCATCCTCTACACGCTGCTCGGCTCGGTCGTCATGCTGCTCGGGCTGCTGCTCGTCTGGGCGCAGACCGGCACGCTCGACATCGTGGCGCTCGGCGACGCGCACGGCGCGGGCATGCCGAGGGCGGTGCAGGTGCTGGCGTTCGCCGCGATCGGGATCGGGCTGGCGGTCAAGACGCCCATGTGGCCGCTGCACACCTGGCTGCCCGACGCGCACACCGAGGCGCCCACGGTCGGCTCGGTGCTGCTGGCGGGGGTGCTGCTGAAGATGGGCACCTACGGGTTCGCCAGGATCGCGATCCCGATCCTGCCCGAGGGCGCGGTGGCTGTGGCGCCCTGGCTGGGGGCGCTGGCGGTGGTCGGCATCGTCTACGGGGCGCTTGCCTGCCTCGCCCAGCGCGACCTCAAACGCATGATCGCCTATTCGTCGGTCGGGCACATGGGGTTCGTGCTGCTGGGGTTCGCGACGCTGACCACGGTGGGGATCAACGGCGCGCTGTTCGCCAACGTGGCGCACGGGCTGATCACCGGGCTGCTGTTCTTCGTGGCCGGGGGGATCAAGGACCGCTATCACACGGGCGACATGCCGTCGCTCGGTGGCGGCATGCTGGCGACGCTGCCGCACCTCGGGGCCGTTCTCACGTTCGCCGCGATCGCGTCGCTCGGGCTGCCGGGGCTGGCGGGGTTCTGGGGAGAAATGCTGGCGCTCCTGGGCGCCTTCCAGCCGGGCGGGGGGCTGCCTCGGGGGCTGTTCCTCACGTTCATGGTCATCGGTGGGCTGGGGGCGGTGCTGACGGCGGCGTACTTCCTGGTGATGCTGTCCCGCGTCACCCACGGCGTCCCCTCAGTCCCCGCCGGCCCCGCCGTTCCCGCCGTTCCCGCAGTTCCCGCCGTTCCCGCAGGTCCAGGCCCCGCCCCGGTGGTGACGGGCCCGGGCAGCGACGCGGTGGAATCGGGCGTGGGCAGCGACGCGGTGGTATCGGGCGCGGGCAGCGACGCGGTGGCGGCGGGCGCGGGTGCCGGTGCGGGGCTTGACGAGCGGGCCGCCGCGGTTTCGGCGACTGCCGAGGTGACCGGGGACGCGGCCGGGTGGGAGACGCCGGACGAACGCCCCGTACAACCGCTGGAAGCGCAGCCGGAGCAGGCCCGGTCACCTGGACGTGACGACGGCGCGCCCGCCGCGGGGATGCTCGACGTGCAGCGGTACGAGCTGGTCGCGTGGGTGCCGCTGATCGTGCTGACCTTGCTGTTCGGGCTCTGGCCCAAGCTGCTGCTCTCGCTCACCACGCCCGCCGTGCAGAACCTGCTGGGGGCCTTGTCATGATCCAGGAGATCGACTACTTCGCCATCGCGCCGCCCCTCACGCTGGCCCTCTTCGCCGGGCTGGTGCTGGTGCTCGACGCCTTCCTGCCCGCCCGGCCGCGGGTCAGGCCGGCGTTGGGGCTGGTCACGCTGGCGGGGGTGCTGGTCGCGCTGGGGTTCGTGGTGGCGCAGGCGGTCAGGGGCGGCTCGGCGCTGTCGACGTTCTGCGTCCCGCCCGGCCTGAACGCCCCGGGCGGGGGCTGCTCGTACGTGGTCGACCGGTTCACGCTGATCCTCGCCGGGCTGGTGCTGGTGGCGGCCGTGGTGGTCGTGCTGATGTCGATGACCGAGCTGGCCAGGGGCGGCATCCCGGTGGGGGAGTGGCACTTCCTCCTGCTCTGCACCCTCGTGGGCGCGGTCATACTGCCCGCCTCGCGTGACCTGATCATGCTCGTCGTGGCGCTCGAACTGGTCTCGCTCCCGGTCTTCGCCCTCACGGCGCTGAAACGCTACGACGGCCGCTCCTCGGAGGCCGCGGTCAAGCTCTTCCTGGTGTCCGTGGTGTCGACCGCCGTCATGCTGTTCGGGGTGTCGCTGCTGTACGGGATCGGGGGGAGCGTCTTCCTGGACCGGCTCGGCGCGGTGCTCGGCGGTGAAGCGGCGGCGCCAGGCCGGCCCGGCGCGGGGGCGTCCGTCCTGGGGGCGTCCGTGCTGGGGGCCGAGCACGGCCTGCCGGGAGTGGTCACCGTCGGGGTGGTCCTGGTCGTGGCGGGGTTCGCGTTCAAGATCGCGGCGGTGCCGTTCCACGCCTGGGCGGCGGACGTCTACCAGGGCGCGCCGATCCCGGTGGCCGCGCTGCTGTCGGTGATCTCGAAGGCCGCCGGGTTCGCCGGGCTCATCCTCGTCCTGGTCACCGCCCTGCCCGGCCAGGCGGGCGCCTGGGTGCCGATCGTGGCGATCCTCTCGGCGCTCACCATGACGGCGGGCAACCTGCTGGCCATGCGCCAGCGCTCCGCCGTACGCCTGCTGGCCTGGTCGTCGGTCGCCCAGTCGGGCTACATCCTGGCCCCGCTCGCGGTGGCGCCCGCCGGGACCGGGGCCGGGGCCTCGGTGGCGTACCTGGTCATGTACGCCGCCATGAACCTGGGGGCGTTCGCCGTGGTCATGCTCGTCTCCCGGGTGGCCCGGCGCAACGAGCTCGACGACTACCGGGGGCTGGCGTTCCGCAGCCCGGTGGCGGCGTTGGCGCTGGCGTTCTGCCTGCTGTGCCTGGCGGGGTTGCCGCCGGGGCTGGCGGGGCTGTTCGCCAAGATCGTGGTGTTCCGGGAGATCGTCGACGGCGGGGCCGGGTGGCTGGCGGTGGTGATGGCCGTCAACACGGTGATCGGGCTGTACTACTACGTCGCCTGGACGGCACGGCTGTTCGTCCCTGTGACTGCGATAGGGGGAGCCGTTCGGGAGGGGGCGGCTCAGGCGGTGGTCGCGCCCCGGTCGGCTCCGGCGGTGTGGGCGGCGATCGGCGTGGCGGTGGCGGTGGCGGTCCTGTTCTCGGCCGCGCCGCAACTGGTGCTCGACCTGACGACGGTGACCTGAAGCCGCCGATTCGTCTCACGCTCGCCCGAGGGGCGGCCCTTACGCAGGGTTTCGTCTCGTGCGTGACCGGTGGGGGCGGCGGGGAACGCTGGAGCAGGGCATCGTCGTTGTACCAGGTGAACCCGGACCACGAAGGGGGGAACCTTGCACCACAACGGTCTGCGCACCGCGATCCTGCTCGGCGGCCTGTCTGCGCTGATCCTCGCCGCGGGCGCGTGGCTGGGCGGCGGCACCGGTCTGCAGATCGCGTTCGTGCTCGCCCTGGTGACCAACGGCTTCGCCTACTTCTTCTCGGACCGGATCGCCCTGTCGGCGATGCGCGCCCGGCCGGTCAGCGAGGTCGAGCAGCCCACCCTCTACCGGATCGTCCGAGAGCTCTCCACCGAGGCCCGCCAGCCGATGCCCCGCCTGTACGTGTCGCCGACCGTGCAGCCGAACGCGTTCGCCACCGGTCGCAGCCCGCGCCGGGCCGCCGTGTGCGTGACGTACGGCCTGACCCAGCTGCTCGACGAAGCCGAGCTGCGGGGCGTGATCGGGCATGAGTTGTCCCATGTGTACAACCGCGACATCCTGATCTCGTCCGTCGCCGGCGCCCTGGCCACGATGATCACCTGGGTGAGCTATGTGGCGGTGTTCTTCGGCGGGTCGGATGACGACGAGGGCCCGGGGTTCGTCGGGGCGCTGCTCATGATGCTGCTCGGCCCGGTGGCCGCCGGGATGATCCAGATGGCGATCTCCCGCAGCCGCGAGTTCCAGGCCGACGAGGCGGGGGCGCGGCTCACGGGTGACCCGCTCGCGCTGGCCTCCGCGCTGCGCAAGATCGAGATGGGCGCGCGCAGGCTGCCGCTGCCCGAGAACAGCCGCCTGACCTCGGCCTCCCACCTGATGATCGCGAACCCGTTCAGCGGCGCCGGCCTGGGCCGCCTGTTCTCGACCCACCCGCCCACCTCCGAGCGCGTGGCCCGGCTGGAGCGCATGGCGGGCTACCGCCGCTGACGCGAGAATCGGGGCCATGCGACGATCTTCACGGCTGACCGAGGCCGAACGGAAGCTCTGGGACGCCTTCCCGACCGGCCGCATGGTGACGTTCGCCCCTTTCGAGCCGGGCCCTGACTGTTCAGCCGGAGCCAACGCGCCCCTGGACGGCCACACCTGGGGTCCCGAGCGCACGGTACGCGCCGAGGTGATCGCGAAGCTGCTGCTGGGCGCCCGCGAGACGGGCACGGGGACGGTCCCGGCGGTGCGGCTGACGGGCGCGCGGATCACCGGCCCGCTGGAGATCGTCGGCGGCACGGTCGACCACGAGCTGGTGCTGCACGGCTGCTACCTGGACGATCCCGTCCTCATGGGCGGCACGACGACGCGGACCATCCGCCTGACCGACTGCCGCTTACCCGGCTTCAGCGGCGGCGGCATGCGGGTGGCCGGCCATCTGAGCCTGTCGGGCTCGTACGTCCAGGGCACGGTCCGGGTGGCTCGCGCGCAGTTCGAGACCGGGCTGTGGCTGGCCGGGACGAAGGTCGTCGCCGCCGAGGGGGATCCGGCGTTCTACGCCGACGCCATGGTGGTGGATTCGGTGACGCACATGCGCAACGCCGACTTCTCCGGCGCCGTACGCCTGGTCGGCGCGCGGCTCAACGGCGGCTTCCAACTGGACCACGCCAAGCTCCGTAATCCGGGCGAAGAGGCGCTCGTCGCCGACGGCCTGGTCGTCGAGGACTCGATGAGCTGCACCGGCGACTTCCTGGCCCTGGGCTGCCTGCGGCTGCGGGGCTCGCGGATCAACGGCCGGTTCTCGCTCCGCGGCGTCGTCCGCAGCCCCGACACCACGTACGCGCTGCACGCCAGCCACATCGAGGCGCGCGAGTTCCTCATCAAGCCGGCCGAGCGGATCGACGGCGTGGTGACGCTGGCCCACTCCACCGTGGGCACCCTGCACGACGACGTCGCCACCTGGCCGGACAAGCTCCGGCTGAACGGGCTCACGTACGACCGCCTGCGCGGCCACGGCTTCGCGCGCCGGATCGAGTGGGTGAGCCGCGATCCGGAGGGCTTCCGGACGCAGCCGTACGAGCAACTGGCCGACTGGTACATGCGCGGCGGCAACGACGCGCTGGCCCGCCGCACCCAGCTCGCCAAGATGCGCGGGCTGCGGGGGATCAGCGGGCCGCGTACCCGGTTCTGGGGACGGCTGCTCGACGCCACGGTCGGCTACGGCTACCGGCCCTGGCTGGCGGCGGTGTGGTTCGGGGCGCTGCTCGTGCTGGGCACGGTGGTGTTCGGGCTGAACCCGCCGCGTGCCGTCAAGCCCGGCGAGAGCCCGGTGTTCGACTCGTTCGCCTACACCTTCGACCTGCTGTTGCCGCTGTCGACGTTCGGGCAGCGGGACCAGTTCGACCCGGCGGGGTGGACGCAGGGGCTCGCGTACGGGCTGATCATCTCGGGCTGGATCCTGGCGACGGCGCTGATCGCGGGCGCTACGCGGGTGCTCCGGCCGTCGTGATCTTGCGCAGCAGCGCGGCCAGGTCCTCCGGGTAGAACGTCTCCCGCGTCGCGTCGAGCTCGCCGGCGCTCCACCAGCGGTGGCCGACCGTGGTGTCCTTCTCGATCGGCTCCATGTGCTCGAACGACACCTCGACCGCCTCGACGCGGACCGCGTAGAGCGTCTCGTCCTGGGTGATCGCGTAGCGGCCGAACGTGAACTCGCGGGTCTCGGTCCGGTAGGGCCCGGTGAACCGGTCGGCCGGCACCCGCAGCCCCGCCTCCTCGAACAGCTCCCGCGAGGCCGCCTCCGGCAGCGTCTCCCCCTCCTCGACGGCCCCGCCGATGGTGAACCAGAACAGCTCGTCCGGCCGCGCCGGATCGAACCCGTGGAGCAGGAGCACCCTGCCCTGATCGTCGAGAGGCAGGACGCGCGCCGTGAAGCGGCGCAACGGGATCATCGTCACGTCCGCCAAGCTTACGACCGCGGCAGCCGCGCCTCGATGCCGTCGAGAACCCGGTCGAGCCCGTACGTGAAGCTGTCTTCGCGGTTCTTGGCCGGATCGGTGTCACGGTAGGCGGTGTAGAGGGCGCGGATCCGTGGATGGTCGCGCGCGGCCTCGTCGGCGGACGGCCACAGCGCCTTGATCCACTCGTGCTCGCTCCGGTTGTCGCGCGCCATCCTGGACAGGGCCGCTGCCTCACTCATCGCGATGCCCAGCACGTACGAGATGAGGGTCTTCCCGGCGCGATCGGCCTCGAACAGGTCGAACCCCGCCTTCTCGAACAGTCCGAGCATTTCATCGGACAGTCGCAGGCTGTTGGGCCCGTGGAAGGACGAGACCACCTCGTCCAGCACGTGCACGGTCCACGGGTGCCGCAGGATCATGTCGCGCCAGCCGCGCGCGAGCGTGGCGGCGGCCTCCCGCCAGCCGGCCGGATCGTCGGCGACGGGCACCTCGATCTCGCCGAACACCTCGTCGACGACCAGCTCGATCAGCTCGTCCTTGTTGGCGACGTGCCAGTAGATCGCGGTGGCGACGGAGCCGAGCTGCCCTCCGAGCCGCCGCATGCTGAGTGCGCTGATGCCCTCGGAGTCCAGCAGCCGCAGCGCCTCGGCCACGATCTGCTCCCTGCTCAGTGACGGCTGCTCGCGTCGCGCGCGGCGCGGCCGGGTCCACACCGAGGGGTACGGCTGCTGTTCGGACAAGGCGTCCTCCTCTTCTCCCGCCCAGCTTAGCGAGCGTTTGCACACTGTGCGAGTCATTGGACGTTGTGCAAGAACTGAACACTGTGCAATGCTAACTGCACACCGTTCAATCAGAAGGGGGTGCTCCTGATGGAGCGTCATCCACGGCGTTGGCTGATCCTGCTGGTGCTCTGCCTGAGCACGCTCGTCCTGGTCGTCGACAACGGCGTGCTCACCGTGGCGATCCCGCCGCTGACCGAGGACCTGGGCGCCGGCGCCCAGGACATCCAGTGGATCATCGACGGCTACATCCTGGTCTTCGCCGGGCTCCTGCTCACCGCCGGCAGCCTCTCCGACCGCTACGGCAGGCGCCGCGTCATGATCATCGGCCTGGTGCTCTTCGGCGTGGCGTCCCTGCTGGCCACGTACGCCGCCAGCCCCGGGCAGCTCATCGCCGGACGCGTGCTGATGGGCATCGGCGGCGCCCTCGTCATGCCGAGCACGCTGTCGATCCTCATCACCGTCTTCGACGACGGCGAACGGCGCAGGGCCATGTCGATCTGGAGCTCCGTGCTGATGGTCGGCCTGGTCGGCGGCCCGGTCGTGGGCGGCGCGCTGATCGCCGAGTTCTGGTGGGGATCGGTGTTCCTCATCAACGTCCCCGTCGTGGTCATCGCCATCGCCGCCGCCCTGGCCTGGATGCCGGAGTCCAAGGGGCCGTGGCGCAAGCCCGACCCGATCGGCGCGATCCTGTCCGTGACCGGGCTGACCGCGCTCGTCTGGTTCATCATCGAGCTGCCGCACCGCGGCCTCGGCGACCCCGGCACCCTGGCCGGGCTGGCCGCGGCCGTGCTGGGCCTGGCCGCGTTCGTGATCTGGGAGCTGCGGACCCCGTACCCGATGGTGCCGCTGCACCTGTTCCGCGACCGCAACTTCAGCGGCGGCAGCCTCTCGCTCGTGCTCGTCCAGATCGGCAACGGCGGGCTGCTGCTGGCCATGGCCCAGTACCTGCAGTTCGTGCTCGGCTTCACGCCCACCCAGGCCGGGCTCGCCATGGCGCCGATGGCGCTCGCCGTGATCCTCGTCAACGCCGTCGCGGCCACCCTGGGCCAGCGGCTGGGCAACCGGCCGCTGACCGTGGCCGGACTGCTCGTGCTGGTCGCCGGGTTCGCGGTGCTGGCGACGTTGTCGGCCGACGACGGGTTCGGGATGGTGGCGGTCGCGCTGGTGCTGTTCGGGATCGGCGGCGGCCTGGCCCAGCCGGCGGCCATCGCGGCGCTCATGGGCGCCGTCCCGCCGGAGCACGCCGGGGTCGGCTCGGCGCTCAACGACACCGTCCAGCAGGCGGGTGCGGCGCTCGGCGTGGCGGCGCTGGGCAGCGTCCTGGCCGGGACGTTCACCGCGACCATGCCCGAATCGGCGCCGGAGCAGGCGCGCCGGTCGATCGGCGACGCGCTCGCCGTGGCCGCCCGCACCGGCGACGGCGGGCTGGTGGACACCGCTCGCGAGGCGTTCACCGGGGCCATGTCGCTGAGCTTCGTCGCGGGAGCCTGTGGCGCGCTGGCGGCCGCCGTCCTGGCCTTCGCCCTGCTACGGGACCGCCGGGGCGCGGCGGCGGCAGCCGCTGGTTCCACGGAAGAACTGACCGCCACTCACTGACGCCCTTGGGGGGATATTTCATGATTGCGCAGCGTTTCGACCGCACCCAGCATTTCGACAACGCCCAGCAGTTCGACCACGCGCGCTGGCAGGCTCGCCTCGACGAGTTGCGTGCCGCCCACCGCGTGCCCGGCGCGACCCTGGCCGTGCTCACCGGCGGCCAGGTGCACGAACTGGCCAGCGGCCTGCTCCACCTGGGCACCGGCGTGGAGGCGACCACCGACTCGGTGTTCCAGCTCGGCTCGATCGCCAAGGTCTACACCGCCACGCTCATCATGCAACTGGCCGAATCCGGCACGCTCGACCTCGACGCGCCCGTACTGGACGTCCTGCCCGACTTCGCCACCGCCGACCCGGCGGCCACCCCGCTGATCACCCCTCGGCGGCTGCTGAGCCACACTTCCGGCCTGACCTGCGACTTCACCTACGACGGCGGCCGGGGTGACGACTGCCTGGCCCGCTACGTCCGAGCCGCCCGGGGCGTCGCGCTCGACTGCCCGCCCGGGATCGCGGTCTCGTACAGCAGCGTCGGCTACAACGTGCTCGGCCGCATCGTCGAGGTGCTCACCGGCCAGACCTGGGACGACGCGCTGAAGGACCGGCTCCTCACCCCGCTCGGGCTCACGAGCACGATGACGCTGCCCGAGGAGGCGCTGCGGTTCCGCGCCGCCATGGGCCACCTCGGCGCCGACCCGGAGCCCGCCCCCGCCTGGGACCTCATGCCCAGGTCAGCGGGCCCGTACGGCAGGGTCATCGCCACCGCGGGCGACGTCGTCAGGCTGGCCGGCATGCACGTCGCGGGCGGCGCCGGCGTGCTGGCGCCCGCGACGGTCGCGGCCATGCAGCGGCGCGAGGTCGAGGTGCCGGACAAGTGGACCGTCAGCGCCGACGCGTGGGGGCTCGGGTGGACGCTGTACGACTGGTCCGGCGTGCCGGGGTTCGGCCACGACGGGGCGTCCATCGGGCAGTACGCGTACCTTCGGGCGGTTCCGGGGGCCGGGGTGGCCGTGGCGCTGCTGACGAACGGCGGGGGTGCGCGGCGGCTCTACGCGGATCTGTTCGCGGAGCTGCTGGGGGAGTTGGCGGGGGTGCGGATGCCGGAGCCGTTCGGGCCGCCGGTGGAGCCGGTCGCGGTGGATTTTTCACGGTTTGCTGGGAAATATCAGCGTGAGGGGGTGGATATCACCGTTGATGCTGATGGGCACCTTGTGTATGAGTTCGTCGGTGGGATGAAGAACTTCTCCCCGCCGCTGGAGGCGGACCTGGTCCCCGTGACGGACACGGTCTTCGCCGCCGAGGCGGCCGGCGCGTCGTTCAGCGACGACTGGATGCCGGTGATCTTCGCGACCCTCCCGGACGGCACCGAGTGCGCGTACATCGGCATGCGAGCAGCCCCCAAGCAGCCTGCCTAGGCGGTACGCCGGGCGGCGGCCATGATGCGGCGGCCTTGATGTGAGGCGGGGACGGCATCGACAGGCCAGTAGGCGGGAAGGGGCCGCCAGGGCGCTGGGCGGGAAGACCTCGCTGGCGGAAAGACCTCGCTGGGCGGAACGCGCCTCCCCACCGGGCAGCGCGTTCTGCCACCCTCGCTAGCGGTAGTTCACGAACTGAAGGGCGATGTCCAGGTCCTTACCCTTGAGCAGGGTGATGACATCCTGAAGATCGTCCTTCTTCTTCGAGCTGACCCGAAGCTCCTCACCCTGGATCTGCGCCTTGACGCCCTTGGGCCCCTCGTCGCGGATCAGCTTGGAGATCTTCTTCGCCTGCTCCTGGTCGATGCCCTCCTTGAGGCTGACCAGCATCCGGTACTCCTTGCCGGACAGCTTCGGCTCGCCCGCATCGAGAATCTTGAGAGACAGGCCGCGCTTGACCACCTTCTCCTTGAACACGTCGAGCGCGGCGTTCGCCCGCTCCTCGCTGTTCGCCTTGATCTCGATGTTGTTCTGCCCGGACCAGCTGATGGCCGCCCCGGTCCCCTTGAAGTCGAAGCGGTGCCCGATCTCCTTGACCGTCTGGTTCAGCGCGTTGTCGACCTCCTGCCGGTCGATCTTGCTGACGATGTCGAAAGATGAATCGGCCAAAGCGCACATCCTCTCAGCTGCTGGGTGTCATCTGGGACATCTGCCTCCGTGCCCGGTGAACACGGGCCCAGCGGATGAGCCTAGCCAGCATCTGCCCGCCGTGCAGGATCCGACCCCGGCCCCCGTCCCCGGGTCGCCCGGCCGACCGGGTTTCGGCGGTGCGCCAGGCCAAGATCCGGCGCGGGACAAACCGGTGTCACGTACACCTCCGAAGTCCGCTATCCTTCTTTCTGTCGCCGCGAGAGCGGATGGCACGGCAGGTTGCCCGAGTGGCCAAAGGGAGCGGTCTGTAAAACCGTCGGCTCAGCCTACGCAAGTTCGAACCTTGCACCTGCCACCAGCAGTAGCTGCAGGTCAGAGGCCCTACGGGGCCTCTTCTGCGTTTCAGGGGTCATGCAGCCGGATGCCGCCCTGAGCGGCCGTTTGTCGCTGGTCACGCAATATACGCGCAATGATCTTGGACGCGTTTTCCCTGGTCGGAGTCGGCTTTCGCGGGTCGATGTACCCCTGGAGACGCAACCGAGCCCCGGAGATCATCCGGGGCTCGGTGTGTGTGAGAGGCAACGTCAGGCCGCCAAGGCGTCGGCTATCCGGCGGTTCGCGATCTCCTGTTGGCCGTCGATGCACTTGGCATAGACCCGCAGGAGGACATCCACGCTGTGGCCTGCCCTCTCGGCCACTTCGGGAGCTGAGACGCCCGCGTTGAGCCAGAGGGAGACGGCCGCGTGCCGGAGGTCGTACGGCCGTTTGGCGAGCGGAGAGGTGACCTGGGAGGGCGTCAAGGCGAGCTTGCGGGCTTCCTGCCAGACCTCCGTGTAAGCCGTCGAGGCGACGACGCCGCCGCGCTCGCTCTGGAAGAGCCGTCCGTCCGGACCAAGGCCGAACTCCTCGATGTGTTGCCGAAGAATCTTCACCAGAGTCGGCGGGATGGGGACGGGACGCACATCGTCACGTCCACGATGCTTCAGCCCCCGCTCTTCATGCGCGTCCCCGGTGTCTGTCCACTGCCTGTTGACCTCAGGGCGGGATACGTCGATGAGGAAGCGTCCCCAGCCGGTTGCCGGAAGATCGCAGTCCTCTCTGCGGAGGGCGATGGCTTCGGCGGGGCGAAGAGCCGCGTAGTACATGCAGGCGAACAGGGCCATGAGCCGCCGGCCTCGCCCCCGCCTGCCTACGTAGGTCACCGCGGTCAGCAGCTCTTGTGCCTGCCGAGGGTTCACCGCGATTCGTGGATCTACGGTCTCGGTCGTCTTGGCCGGCTTCCACTTGATTCGGTGCAGCGGATTTGCCGAAAGCTCTTCCAGCTCTACGGCGTACTCCAGAAGCGCGTGCAGGACAGCCCGCTTGCGCCGGATCGTGTTGGCGCTGGCGGCCTTGCCGTCGAGGCGGAGCGCGATGGCGTCGAGCACCAGCCGGACGGTCTTGGCCTCGCCGAGGGCAGTCAGATCGAGCGAGGCGCCTTCGAGCCAGTGGATCACCCGTGCCGCGTCCGGGGGAGCAGCAGGCCGCTTGCTCTCGGGAAGGAGCGCGTACTTGCGCAGGGCCGACCGCAACGGCTCGACGTCAGGGCGTCCGGGACGGTCCTTCACGAGGGCGGGAAGCGCCGTGGACAGGGCGTCCGAGATGCTGTCCCGGGTCTTGGCCGCCGCGTGAGGCCACTTCATCTCTATGTACGCCCGGACGAAGTCGAAGATCGTACGGGCGCTCTTGGCCTGCAACATGGACAGGGGGAGACCCGTCTCCATATCGAACGGCTCGCCACGCTTGGCCGCTTGCCGGAGGTCGGACAGGAGACTCTCCGCGAGCGCCTTGGTCCTGAGGGTCTTCGACTTCTGCCGACCGCCGACCTTCCAGCGGACGACAAAGGACGGCGTCTTGCTCGACTCGTTCCGGGTGATCGTCCAGAACTTCACGTCGTAGGAGGTGTTCACGCCGCCTCCCGGAGGTCTTCCAGCCAAGCTGTGAGTTCGCTGCGATAGATGCGGATCTCGCCGTTGGGCAGCTTGAAGCCCTGGGGTGCCTTGCCGATCTCACGCCAGCGGTAGAACGTCCGGCGCGAGATGCCGCCGAGTGCGTCGAGGATTTCGGGGACCGTCATCAGCTTGTCGTCCTTCATGCCGCCCTCCCTTCGATTGCCGGAAGACCTTGACCTGCTGCTTGGGCTTCGAGTTGGGCCATGTGGGCTCGCCATCGTTGGCGTTCGGCCACGGTGCGGAGGAGCCGTACGGCCAGCGGCGGCACGTTGGCGTCTCCGGCCGGGACGGGCTTCCAGGCGTATCGGTGTGGGTCTGATGGCTGGTCGGCCTGGCCGAGTGCTTCCAGGACCCACGTACGGCGGTCCTGCTTGTGTTCGGCCAGAGTCTTGTTCGACCACTTGCGTGAGACCAGGACTCGGCGCCCGGCGTAGCCGAGGTGTTCTGGCTTGTGGGCCTTGCCACGGCAGCGGCCCGGGGTCATCCCGGCTCTGGCGTCCTTGGGCTGGATGCCGTAGCGGAGCCAGTTGGCGCAGGTGGGCGAGCAGGGTTCGAACCGCAGGGCTTCCGTCAGGCGGGCGGCGTGATCGCGGCGCGCTTGGTCGTCGGCGTCGAGGCTTTCGCCGAGTGACTTGGTCAGGTACTTGGACAGGTATCGGATGCACTGGTCGGCGTCGGGAGTGCCGGCCAGGACGCCTTGCACGTCCACCTGAGTGCCGAAGCGGATCACGTGGAGGGGTTCGGCGGTGTCGTTGGTGTCGAGCTGGTCGAGGGCCTCGTCCCAGGTCGGCAGGACCTCGCCCGTGGCGGGATCGATGTAACCGGTCTGCTCGTCCCAGACGGGCAGGTGTTCGCCGTCGAAGAGGGCCTGATCGGCTGGAGGCCACCACACTTGGTGGTAGGTGGCCGCCGCGATCTGCTTGATCTCCGCGCGTGGCAAGGTGCCTCTGATCGCGATATGCAGGTGCGGGGCGAGCCGCTTCTGGGGCTCCACGGAGGCGAAGTACTGCACGTCGTAGCCCGCCACCCGGCGGAGGTTTTGCACGAAGCGATCGACCAGCTTGGAGAAGTGCAGCGCGTCCCGGGCCGCGCGAGCGTAGTCGTAGGTCTCGGGATCGATCGGGACGCCGTCGCGGATCTTGCCGTAGCTAGGCAGGGTCAGCGTGACGAACAGCGAAGGCCGGTAGACCTTGCCGTCCGAGCTGGTGAACGTCCGGCCGAGCGTCGTGCTGGCCATCTTGCGGCGGGGCAGGTCTGGAGCGTCCTGCCGACGCCGGGTTGATCGGGTGCGCTTGGGCGTGGTCCGGCCGAGGACGTTGCCGCGCATCCCGGCTGCGTTGATCTCGTCGTCCAGGCCGGAGAGGACCGCGTTCAGGTCGGTGGTGTCCTCGCCGGCCTGCTCGGCGGCGTCCCTGCGGGCTTGCATGTCGGCGCGGAACTCGATCAGCCAGCGTTGTTCGTCGTTCGGTTCGTCCGGGGTGATGGCCGGTTCGTAGTCGAGGTGCCAGCCTTCCCGGCATTGGGCCATGCGGAGTTGCCGGTTGCGTTTGGCGCACGGCGGGCAGACGGCCTCTCGCGTGGCCCCGCAGGGCACGTCGAAGATCTCGCTCTGCCCGGTCTGGAGGTCGATGCGCTTGAGTGCGACGGGGCGGATGCACACGCCGTACTGCTTGGCGACCTCCAGAGCGACGTCACGCGCCCACGGCATCCTCAGCCGTTCGGCCCGGGGCAGAGCGCGGTCGTAGGTCACTGCTCCTCCCCGTCGTCGGGGACGATGAGCGCGCCCTGGCCACATTCGCGGCACTCGACGAGGCCCGGCTCCAGGTCGAGCCAGAGCGTGTTGTCGGACTGGCAGGTCGAGCAGCGTAGCCCTTCCAGTAGGTAGGTCAGGTCACGCATCGGGGCGCACCTCCGTCTCGGCCATCTCCGCGCACAGCCGGTACCGGCCGTCGTAGGGGTGGGCGAGCACGCGGGCCTGGTAGAGCTCGAAGACCCGCATGCGGGGCAGGTCCCGGGCCGTAAGGAGAACCATGAGCGGGCGGCCCGTCACCAGGTCGAGTTCGTCGGCGGTGCCGTGGAAGCAGATCCTCATGCCGCCCTCCCGTAGGTGGCGACCATGGAGCGGATGTCGTTGTCGGAGACGTAGGCCGCGCGGACTCGGACGGGTTCGGGGCTGGTCTCCAGCCGGACGTAGCCGATGCCCGCGCCGAGTTCGGGGACGGGGGAGATGTGGTCTGCCAGGGCGCCCCGGTCGCGGGCACCGTCGCCGAGGACCATGTCCACCTGTTCCGACTCGTCCAGCCGTAGAGCGATCTTGTCGGGGAAGAGGTTGCGGATGTTCATGACCTCCTTGCGGGGGTCCTGGAGTGCCGCCAGGACGCCGACGCCGACCGCGCGGCCCTGGGTGGTGAGCGTGGCCAGCGCAGCGGAGATGCGCTGCTTGAGCTGGCGGTCCGTCTGGTACGCGGTCAGGAACGCCACCTCGTCGACGACGACCAGGATGAACGGGTCATCGACGGTGGGCGTGTGGTTGCGCTGGAGTCCGGCGAACCTAGCGGCCCGCTTCTGCATGATGCTCACGGCCTCATCGAGGAGGTCGGCGCACTCTTCCGGAGTGGCGGCGTAGCGTGACCCGAACAGATCTCGGCCGTAGGACAGTTCCATCAGCTTGGGATCCAGAGCCCACAGTTCGGCCAGGCGCTCGCCTACGGCCGGGAGGAGCCCGCGGATCGCGGACCACAGGATCGAGCCTTTGCCGGCCCCGGTCGCGCCTGCCACTAGCACGTGAGTGCCGTGGACCTTGAGCAGCCAGGGCTGTCCGTCCTCCTGCTTTCCGACCTCGATCGCCTCAACGGTGGCCACGTCCGGCAGCGGACGCGATGGGATCGGGACGGCGAGCGGGTCGTGGCGCGGGAAGGTCAGCGTCAGCCGTCCGGAGTGGGTCAGCGCGACCCGGCAGGAGACGGCGCCGAAGCCCTGGGCGAGGTGGTCGATGCGATCGCCCCAATCCTTGACCGCCTGGCCCTTGAGCATGCGCACGGTCACCAGGTCCGCCCACGGGGTGCAGGTGACCATGACGAGGCGGGGCAGGTAGTCGCGTCCCCGGATGTGCCTGCCCAGGCCGGAGACGATCATCACGGGTTGCCAGTGCCGCTGGTAGATCCAGATGAGCCGCCACCAGGCTTGCAGCCGACGCCCGACCAGCCGGACGAACGAGTCCCGGTCCGTCAGCGCCCAGGCCGCGAGTCCTGCCGGGGTGGGTGCGGTGAGCAGAAGCGCGGTCTGCCAGCCGTACAAGATGGTGAACACGCCTGGAGCGACGACGGCGAGCGTGGCGATGGGGTGCCGCCAGGTCATCCGGACCAGCCCGGCCAGGACACGTCCGGCGAGGATGATCAGGGTGAGGATGGCGGGAGTGGTGACGACGGCCGGGCGGAAGACGACGGCCGTGTCCGGGGTCGTGGAGACGAGGTTGTGCGCCTCGTCGCCAGGTAGGCGCTTGAACATAAGCTGGACACCTCCTCGTTGATGTGGAAGTCGCGGGAGAACAAGGGGGCCGCCGGAAGTTGCCGCTTCTGGCGGCCCCGCCTTACTGGTCAGGCCGCCCCGGGGGTGGCCTGGTCGGTGGCCGACTGTTCGGCGTGCAGGCGCTCGCAGTCGGCCAGGTAGCGAGCGGCGGCGTTGAAGATCTCGCGGGCGGTGTCCAGGTCGGCGCGGGTGACCGGCCCGGCTCCGGTAGTGGAGATGTGCAGGTCCGCGTCACGCGAACGGATCTCCAGGTACGGCCGCGGGTCGTTGAACAGCATCCCGGCGCTGACCCGCAGGCCCGGCGTGTAGAACGAGATGGCCAGATGGGGCTCGGAGCCCGGCCGCATCGACAACGTGACGTAGGTGTACGGCCCGGAGCTCACGCCGCCGCCTCCCTACCGGCCGGTGCGGTCTGCTGCTTCGGGCGGGCGGGCTTCATGCCGGTCGCCCGGTAGGAGTAGGCCAGCCGTCCGGCCGGGTTCACGTATGGCGTGATGGTCATGCCGGTGAACTCGACCGGCGCGATCGGCAGGCCGGCCAGCGCGGGCGGGGCGACGGGCTCGGTTTCCGACAGGATCTTGACCGCGATCGTCTTCTGCCCGGCCTTGAGGTTCGGGTCGCCGTCCATGACCGGGACCTGCCAGATCGGCTCACCGGTCGTCTTGTCCCGCGCGTAGACGGTCTTGCCGCCGGTCGAGGCCTCGAAGTTCTTGACCTGCTCGACCTCGCCGACGATGAAGCAGCCGTGCGGGAACGCCTGCTCGAAGCTGACCGGGATCGGTCCTTGGATTGCCATGCGTACTCCTCCTTTCAACAGGGACGGCCATTCGTACGCTCGTCCACTTGTCCGCATGAGTTGAGAGTAGGTGATCGCAACCCGTCCGCACAAGTGGATAAGCGGTAAGAGGCAGGTAAGAGTTAGCTCACCTTGAAGACATCTTCGAGCTCGTGCAGGCTCCCCGGCAGGGCCAGGCTGATCACCATCAGCGCGTTGCCGGCTGGGTCGTGCACGGTAGCCAGCACGCCGAGGACCGGCCCGGACGAGCCGAGCAACTCGGCCTCTTCCTCGGTGGGCGGGCGGGCGTTGATCCGCTCGGTGATGTGGTCGAAGCGCAGGTGCTTGACGACCTGGAGGTGCTGGCGGATGCCGCGCCGCAAGGGTTCGGGCTTGTCCAGGTCGGTGCCGAGGGCGTGTTCCAGCGGGACCCAGACGGTCTCTACCGCCGAAATCACATCGGCCTGCCGCGCGAGCCGTTTGCGTACGACCACGGGAGTCTTCTCGGCGACGCCGAGCAACCGGGCGATATGGCGGGGAGCCGGAACCCTTCCGGCCTCAAGGACCGCATCCGGGCTCTCACCCTGCTCTGCTGTCGTCAGGCTGGGACGTACCCGGTCGGCCGCGCTCTGCGGACGGCCTTTGACGAACGAGCCACGCCCGTGCTCCCGTTCGATCCATCCCTGCATGGCGAGGGTCTGCAACGCGCGCACGACGGTGGTCCGGCCCACGCCGAGTTCGCGCACGAGCTGGGTTTCGGACGGCAGCATGTCACCAGGGGCGTACTCGCCCGACTCGATGCGGTCCTGAATCGTCCGCATGACCTGCGCGTATTTAGGTGGGGCGAAATCCATGCCCATCTCAACCGCCCGTTCACTCTTCCACTTGTGCGCATAAGCACAGTACCGGCTGAGCCAAGGCCTGTCAGCGGCCCGCGTTCATAAGCGAGCAGGATCTAACTCAGCGGTCCGTAAGCACGGCTACGCATTCGGGGCAAGCCCTGGAGGCATTAGGGGAAAAGCTCACCGACCAGCCGCATACCGGCAGCGGCCCGACCGGAGCCGAGCAGAGAGCGGCCTTCGTGCCGGGGATGATGACGGCGTGCACCCGCCCGAATGACAGGCCGGCCACGTAGTCCAGGGGAGCCGCGGCCAGCTCAACCGGCTCCTTGAGGTCGAGGTCGTCCCATTGCAGCGGCCAGCGCTGGGCACCGCCGGGCAGATCGAACGGCTGCTCATCGAGCTGGACGAGGGCCGCCGTGCCATTACGGAGCACCGCGACCACTACGCCCTCACGGCCTACCAGCGCAGCGCCGTTGGCCCGGACGCGCGCGTGGCTGTGCAGGGTGCTCACGATGGTGGCCCGCCAGCCGATCCGGTTCACAACGGCTCCGCCAAGGTGCCGGCGCAGTGTGAGGTGATCGGGTGGTGCTGGGCGCGCAGCTCGACGTACCGCATGGCGATTCGGCGAGCCGCCCGGAGAGGATCACACGCCGGGTGCCAGGCGTAAATGACGCGGCGGCGATCGGCATTCCATCCGGTACGCCACCAAAAACGTTCGCCGTCACACCACACGACCAAGCCCACCCGGACCGAAACCAATGCCAGCCCGTAACCGTCGTGAACGTCGGAGTTGATGCCGCCTCGCTGCAAAGCGTCGCGGAGTGTTTCCGCTGACCGGCATGGATCCAAAGTGACCACGGCCGGGGAGATCATTTCTCCACCCGCTCGAAGCGCACCGAACCGGCAGGATCCACGTACGCGCGGAAGATCTCGCGTTGCGACTGGGCGCTCTCACCGGCGCCGAAGTCGTAGAAGGTGTGCCGGATGCTGCCCTGGATCGAGGCCTCACGCGGCATGGCACGCATCGCGGTGCGCAGCTCGTCCATCGCGGTTGCCTGGAACGCGCTCCACCCCATCGGGCCAGCGACTTCGCCGTTCTCGGTGAGAACGCGGATGGCCCAGGAGAAGCCCTCGCGCGGCGTCTCAGGGGTGCCTGTGCAGGAAAGGCAGTCCTCCTGAGCGGACGCGGCCAGGCCCAGCCCGGAGGCGGTCACGTGGCCGCGACGAGTGACGATCTTCCAGCCTCGCCCCTCGCACTCTGTGCATCTAACTGGCGTTGTCATGCCGGTCAGCATGAATGTCCATGCTTTTCAGACCTATCTCACGCTGATATAGCACGAGCGCATATAGGCTCCACGGCGGAGCACGACATCATCCCGGCCACGGAAAGCCGGAGGTCCGAAATGCAAAATGGCGCGTTCGACCCAATTGAGCTACCCGCCGCCGTCTGGGATCAGGACGAAACCCGGGAAATACTCAAGAACCGCGACATTGCCGGACTTTTCAGGATCGCCCGTAAATACGGCGCCAGCCAGGTCCGCATCGGCACCGCCACCGGTCTAGGCCAGCCTCGCGTCAACAAGATCCTCAACGGTGGTGGCTGCATCAAGGAGCTCGCCGTCATCGAGCGCGTCGCCAACGGCCTACGCCTGCCCGATCATGCCCGCATGCTCCTCGGCCTGGCCCCGCTCGCCGGTACACCCCAGGCCCATGAAGAAGACGACGAGCACGAGGACCAGGCCCGCGAACTTGCCGAACTGCTGGACAGCACGGCCACCATCGACCCGACCACGGTCATGATCCTGCGCACCGACACCAACAACCTGCGTCTCCTGGACCGGCGGTTCGGGGGAGTGGCCATCGCGGACAAGATGCGCGCACAGATCTCCCAGATCCAGCGTGCACACTGTCACGCCGTACGCCCCGGCATGCGCGCCGAACTCGCCCACCTCCTCGCCGAGACCGCCTCCCTGGCCGGATGGCAGGCAATCAACGCCCTGGCCCTCAAGGACGCCTGGCACCACTACGAACAGGCCAGGGCCGCCGCCTACGAAGCCGAGGACCCCGCAGTCCTGGCCTACGTCTCCGGCGAACAGGCCTATGTCCTGATGGAACTTGGCCGGCCTGCTGAGGCGATGGAGCTCCTTCAGCACGTGCACGCCCAGCATCACACCTGCGTACCCGCCCGACTCAGGACCTGGCTCTCATCCGCCGAAGCGGAAGCCGCCGCCGTCCTGGGCGATGAGGCCACCTGCCGCCGCGCCCTAGATCAGGCCGTCTCGCTGCTCCCCGGCGGGGACGCCGACCCGGACATGCCCTACCTATCGATCAACATCCACCACCTGGCCCGCTGGCGTGGCAACTGCCTGGTCCGCTTCGGTGACCCCGCCACCGCCGAGGACCTGCGCTCAGCCCTGGCCGGGATGGACGGCACCTACAACCGCGCAGAGTCCGGCGTCCGCTGCGACCTCGCCCACGCCCTGCTCGCCGCCGGAGACCCCGAAGCCGCCCAGCCCCACATTCAGCGAGCCCAACAGTTGGCCACCATGACCGGCAGCCGCCGGCAACGCCGTCGCATCAACGACCTGGCCAAGGCCGTCAACCGCGGTCTTGGTTGTTGAGCCACACCTGAGCTTGCAGCACTCCGACCAAGGTCCCCGACGTCCAGATGTCCCCGCGTGCCACCATGCCGGGAATCTCACTCATGGGGATCCACTCGATCCGGTCGGCCTCCACCTCGCCCTCAGGCTTGCCCACCAGCTCGGCCCCACGTCCCACGAACAGGATGTGCTCGGAGTCAACCATCCCCGCCATCGGCTGATACGAGACCAGATGCTCCAAGCCTTTCGGCCGATACCCGGTCTCCTCCTCCACCTCTCGCAGAGCGGCGACCAACGGATCCTCACCCGCCTCAAGCAGCCCGCCGGGAAGCTCCCAGCCCCATCGATCGAATACGAACCGATGTCGCCACATCAGCAACGCGCGATCGTGCTCATCAAGCACTACCGCAATTGCGGCACGATCCAGATGCACCACATGATGCTCGAATCGTTCCCCGCCAGGGATCTCTACATCGGCGAGCCCAAGTCGGATCCAGCGGTTGTCGTAAATCAGCCTCTCGCCGTGCACGAACCATCGCGTCAGTTCAGCGTCACCATCCATACCGCAAAGGTACCCCTCCACGCCTCTACTGGTATATGTGTCTCAGATTTACGGGCACGACCGTGCGCTCACGCGGTGCTGACGTGACGAACCTACGACAATCGCAGCAGCTGAGACAGACCATCGCAATGTTGTAGCTGAGGAGGCTTAGCGTTTGGGCAGCGGGCCGCTCCGCATGTAGAGCCGACCTCCGGCCTATCCCAATTCCACAGCTACGCCACTATCGAGCGTTTCTACCCCTTCGCCCGGATGGAGCACACCGGGGACAAAGGGCTGATCGTAGGTTAGTGACACCTCCTGCTGTATCCATAGCCGCGCTGATGAAGGCAGCTGATTATCGACAATAATCAGCTGAAAGGCATCGCCAGAGGCATCTTGTAGCGTACGCAAACGGCGATAAATTGCTTCGACGACGTCTCGATCCAGCCCGCCTTCACCGACATTCTTGCGGGGGCTATCTACGATCAAAAGAGGAGGCATAAGAACCTCACTCCGATGAGATATTGCCATGCTCAGGTTGGCAAGATGGTAAGCTAGGTTGACTAGAGTCTTGCGGGCACCGCCAACGCTAAGCATATCGAAATGCTCGCCGTCTACGACGGGTAGATAATCTTCCTTATCTATATGAGCCTCTCTGTACCAGGGGTCGCGCAAGCTGCCTAGAATCTCATTGAATGTCTCCGATAGATCATTAAGTCTCTGGAAGCCTTCTTCTTGATCAAGCCTCAAATCCCGCTCTTCGGCTTCCAGCTGCCGAACCTGCTCGTCCGCCTCATCGGCAACCTGAAGAAGCTCTCGATAGTATGCCCACCTTGCCTGAGCAGCAGCAAGCCGTTCGACTCTAGCGTCGGCTTCTGCTGCCATTCGTGAAACGTCGACGACTTCGTCAAAAAGCGGATCTCCTGGTTGTCTGGACCGATCTCGTGCGCGCTCAAACACTGATGTCAGCTCACGCTGCGCCTGCGATATATCTCTATTGATAGAATCGAGATATGTGCGGTCCTCGTCGAGCAGTTCTTGGGTTTCCTTACGTTGATCCGCGATTCGCTTAAGTTCGATAGCCGCCTTAGAGCCGGGCTGGACGGGCTGGGGCTGAACGCACAGAATGCAACATCCTGCATCCACATCACGTTCTCTGATGCTCTGCAAGCAACGCGGACATCTAGTGAACTCGAGCCCGGACAGGGTGGTTGACGCTGCTTCCTCGCGAGCAATGACTTGCTCATCTAGGGCAAGCTGAGCCAGGACGCTCTGGTCTTTCGCCAGGTTCTTTTCTATTATATCTTTTTCTGTTTCAAGAGCGGATATGCGTTTCCGTAGTCGAGCCAGCTCAAGCTCCGGGCCCGAGCCAGCAGTTGGAGCGACACTGCCTTCTCGAAGTCCATCTAACCTCTCGTATGCAACTCGCCTGGACTCTTCGGCCCGCGCTCGCTCGGCTTCGATCAACTGCGGGTCTAGCTCGTTGCTTACTGCCAAGAAGTCTGCGACATTGCGGGCTGCGCTCTTGTTTTTCTCGGATAATTGGACGAACTTCGTGCGCTCAGAAGCAACCTCCAAGATTCTCGGGTTCGTCAACTTGTATAGCAGTTCAAATACTGCGAGGCGCTTCACGTTGAGGTCGCGATCATCATGTCCGACGACACTGCGATCGATGTTGTTCTGTTCCAGATAGAGATATCGATAGACATCAAAAAAACTGACAGGGATCGTCTTTCCCGAAGGCCTCTTCCGGGCTTGGGGAACCCTGAGGTCCCTCGGAAACCCAATGGCGGACAACAGCTCTTGGCCGGCCCGCGGAACGTTCCTTCTATTTGTCGTGGCCCAGCTGTTAAGCCGCTGATTGGTGTTCTTATCGACTATATCGATGAGCCGGCTGGTTAGTGATCTCGAAAGTTCAAGCCTCTGATTGCCTATCCGGAGCGTTAAAATAACCACCTGCACGTTATCGCGCACGGCTGGCATGACCTTTGCTCGTCCCCCTAAGGCAAATTTAATCAACTCGAGCATGCTGCTCTTGCCGCTACCTAGCGGCCCTGTTACCGCAGTAACGCCGGATGCGAAGTTGTATGTTGCGCTTGCGCTAGCTGTCCTTATGGCCAAACTTTCGATAATGAATCGTACGCCCATGATTCAGATCTCCATGCGGTGGGGGCGATTGACGACCTCGGGCAACTCTTGGTAGATGATCTTTTTGAGGGTAGATCCAGATTTGTCGAAGTGTTGCTTCAGCATCTCGGCGCGAAGATCGACGATCTGCCACTCTCTGGAGGACGCAATCTCAGCGGCTCGTTCCATCCCCGCTGGAGTGAGACGCATCGTCAAGGAATTGCGGTCTTTGGCAACCTCGGCTAGCTCACATCCTACAAGTGTTCCCAGAAGGACGTAATAGCGCTCGTCCCATGGTCCATATTTGAATCTGATCATGCGACTCTCAACTGCCTCCATCTCTTCGACGCTGGGTTGTGCTCCAATCGGCCAAGAGACGCCGCGAGTCGCAAGTAGCGTGTCCGTGAAGGCCGGGTACCGTAGCAGGAAGTCAAGCTTTGCGAGCTTTGTCAAACCTTTGAGTATGGATCTGGACCCGAAGTGCCGCAAAATGATGAGCAAGCGGCCGATGTGATAGTCCTGCCCTGCCATTGTGCTTACGGCGCTTCGCGCTATGGCACTCATGACGCTTCGCCTTCTAGTGCGTCATCAACCTCGAACTCTGCTGACCACCAGATTTCGCAATGGGCCGTTAGGTCATACACCAATCCCATGAGCAGGTAGGTGTCAATCGCGTACGCTGGCGGGAGGTTGCGAGATATCAATGCGATTCGACTACGGACATCGTCTAGCATCCGGTTGCCGTACGGTTCGCCGCCATTCTGGGCAGCACGTTGCGCTTCAGCTGCTTCGGCTGTGATCCGGCTTCGCAGGCGTGCAAAGTCGAGGCCTATGGGGTCGCCCGGGATTGGAATTGAGGTTCCCCGTTCGTACTCTGTCCAGTCGCGTCTTGACCTCCGCGCTGCTGCTTGAGTCGAAGGGACTATCTCTCCCGCCTTAAGCTTTTTCACAAGCCTTGTTGTTGGTTGACCAGTGTGGGGTAACACGGTAGCGCTACGAACGGAGGCTCGGCGGATAGATGCCATGACATTTTCTCGAGTGATAGTGCGGCGCTTTCGCTTCTCTCGTATCTGAGCAGCTGCATCCAATGCGCCCCGCGTCGAGAGTAGCCAGGGTTCCGGTGTCTTACCGAGTGACTTAGCGGCCTCGCGTACTAGATTCAGTATTGAGTCATATACGTCTTCTGCTGCTTCGGTAGAAAAGTTCAGCCTCGCCAATATCGGCCGTGCTGCCCCATCGATGTCGATGACTCGAATGAATTCACTGGGGGGCATCGTGTTTACAATGCGAAGTGTGGCCAGGAATTCTTGAGCCAAGTTTGTGCTCGTGTTGAAGCGAGAGGCTAGTGATGGAGAGAGAGCTCCTATGGCCGTATTGCTAGCTTCAGCGCAAGCGGCTTGTAAGTCCCGACACTCCGCATCAAGACCGCCATTGGTCACCCATCTGCTTTCTTGCGGCTTGCCGCACTCCTTCCACCTATCAAATAAACTCTTCAGGCCGCCATCAGAAAACATTCGTGGAACGGTCCAATAGCCCGAGTTGGCTTCACGATGCTTCACGCTGACCAATGACACATCGCCATTCTGCCAGCCAAGCGCATAATCTGTATGCCATTCGCATAAAATCCAGGAAAGCGCTGTGTCTTGTACTGCCATATCCAAGCAGTGGCGTGCAACGCAGGCATACTGGAACTCATACCATCTAGCCGTGTCGCTGCCGGCATCTTCAACGGGTTCCCTTCCGAGCAGAGGGCCGCCATCCGCTTCAGGATCTCCAGAGTTGATCAGATGCACGTTGTCGAACCTACGTCAGATGTAGCTGATTGCCTAGATCCAAATAGTCACAATGAGGTTGAGGCAGACGAATGGAGTTGCCTTCGGCGCCACAAGTCAGCTATGTGTTCGAATGTCTGGTGGCGCGTTTTGGGTTGCCGGAAAGTGGGCTAGTGGCCTGTCCAGATACGTCCTGGCGGAGTGATGTTGTCTTGCGCCCTTAGGGGGATTCGTCGAATATCCGCAGTGAGATGTTCGGATTCGAGGCTTCGCTGTTGCCGAATCGGGCTCATAGGTATCAAGCGGCGGCGCGGCGCGCCGCCGTACTCCCGGCCCTCCGCCCGCCCGCCGTCCGGGCGTGCGGCCTGGGGGCCGGTCCCGGACGGCGGCGGGACACCGGGCCGGGCACCGCACGCCGGCCCCGCCGTACGAACCGAACGCACCGACCGAGGTTGCCGCGCCGCCGCACAGACACAGCCCTACAATCGCCACTGCATGGCTGGACGCCGCATATGGTCGGGGGCGATCGAAGGTCCAGAGCTTCGTTCCTCAGCCCTGGCCCACCGAGCCATATGGTTGATCATTGTGTCGCCATTACGGCCGCAGCAACCTTCCGGGGTCACGTGGGCATCGGCACGTATGTCCTCGGGCCCCTGCTTATCTCCTTGTCCAGACGAATGCCGCTTTCCAACTCGATCACCGCAAGACACGTGCCCAGCACCGATACCTCGGGGTCGTCCGACCAAGTCTCGGGTTCGCCCGACCATGTGTCGTAGACGGCAGCGAACTTGTCCGCGTAGGGCGCCAGCGGCCCGATCTGTTCGGTCCAGGGAATGAAGGGCAACCAATCAGGTTCGGGAAAATGAAGCTGCCCGTCGCTCTCTCCATAGGAGGCATACAGGGTGGTGTTGCCCTGGATGTCGTCACTGAGATACCAGTGCCGGAATCCTTCACCCCCGAGTCGATCCGTCATCTCCCTGCCATCGGGATAAGGGTTGTTCGACCATGTGACGACGCCCGAGCCGACTTGCTGAAGTTCGAGGTCGTTGGGCTCGACCTCTCTCGCAGCGCGCAGGATGGCGACATCCAGCCCGAGCCGGCGCACCGCGTCTTCGACCGTCATCACGCCATGGTCAGGAAGCGTCACCGTGCACGCCAGGTTTTCCCACGGCATCCGGCTAACCAGCTCGGCGTAACGCTTAGCGACCTCACTGAACACAGGACAACCAGCTCTCTCGAATGGATCGACGCCGACAATCTAGAGCACGCGGTCCGGGTCGGTGGGGCTCTGGTGACCGGGTGGCTCTCTGCCGCGGAGGCGATTACCAAGGACGGAGTGCTCCCCGCCAGAGGCGTTCGTCGTGACCTGGCTACGGCGTGGGCACCTCAGGAGGCGTGCAATATGCGTGCAATGATCAAGGTCTTACTCGGCATAGAGCCCACTATGCTCCCAGGTCAGCGGCCGTGAATCGCCAAGAACAGTCACGAGCTGTAAAACCGTCGGCTCAGCCTACGCAAGTTCGAACCTTGCACCTGCCACCAGCAGTAGCTGCAGGTCAGAGGCCCTTCGGGGCCTCTTCTGCGTTTCAGGGGTGTGCAACCAGATGCAGCCCTGAGCGGCCGTTTGTCGGTGGTCACGGGATATACGCGGGATGGATCTGGGGCGTTTCCTCAGATGGGCGCCCATGATCGGGGCTGTATGTGGGATGCTGCCGCCTCTCAACGTCGAAAGGCCCGGGCGACGAAGGACGGCGTCTTGCTGGACTCGTTCCGGGTGATCGGCCAGAACTTCACGTCGTAGCAGGTGTTCACGCCGCCTCCCGGAGGTCTTCCAGCCAAGCTGTGAGTTTCCTGCGATAGATACGGATCTCTCCGTTGGGCAGCTTGAAGCCCTGAGGTGCCTTGCCGATCTCACGCCAGCGGTAGAACGTCCGGCGCGAGATGCCGCCAAGTGCGTCAAGCGGCGGCGCGGCGCGCCGCCGTACCCCCGGCCCTCCGCCCGCCCGCCGTCCGGGAGTGCGGCCTGGAGGCCGGTTCCGGACGGCGCGGGTCTGCGGGCCGGGCGCCGCACGGCCTCACCGTACTGACCGAACGCCTCGGCCGTGGTTGCCATGCCGCCGCGCAGATACAGCCCTCACGACCGCCTCTGCATGGCGGGCCACCGCACAAAGCTGGGGGCGATCGTCTATCCGTGCTTCGTTCCTCGGCACGGCTCACCGGACAACGTGGTTACGGTCCGCTTCCGAACCGAGGCAAGTCCATCGGGTCAGCTGGTTTCCGGTGCCTGGCGGGCAAGGTGCCGCTTGGAGCCCGAGGTGGTCGGTCCAAGCGTGACACCAGCTGGCAGTGGTGATACCGGCTTTCTAATCCTGGGAATCACGCCGACCTGGTACTCGTCCTCGTAGATCAGTTTGCCGGGGTCGCTCGCGCGTACGAGGTCGCATCGCACTCCGTGCACCGTCAATAGATCTCGCAACGGCTCCAGACGGGCGAGCATCGCGCCCGTGGGGGCGCTCTTGAACCACGTGATCGCGCCGATGGAGTTCCCATCGGCATAGAACGGCGGCTCGGGCAGGTGCTCGCGGAACCAGTCGTCGATGTCGAAGTAGAGTTCTTCTTCCTCCGGTGTGAGCAAGTTCTTGCGTCGCAGGTGGTCGACGGCGACGAAGATGCCGACCTCGACCCCCAAACGACCGACGTAGTCGACCTGAAGTCGCAGGTATGGCGTCTCATGACTTGTCACGTCGTCAGGCACAGGATGCTCCGAAGTCTGGGCGGCGTCTGAACTGTGCGTAGGGTTCGAAGACCAGTAAGCCCGAACCCCTAAGTAGCTGCTCCTCGGAGGCGGGCCTGTTAGGGATCATCACCCGGACCGCCGTGCCATACACGTGCAATGATCACGGGCTACACGACCGAGATGCACGCTTGCATCACTGGTGGAAGACCGTTTTGCTGCCCGACAGGTCACGAGCTATAAACCGTCGGCTCAGCCTACGCAGTTTGAACCTTGCACCTGCCACCAGCAGTAGCTGCAGGTCAGAGGCCCTTCGGGGTCCTTTCTGCGTTTCAGGGGTCATGCAGCCGGATGCCGCCGTGAGCGGGCTGTTGTCGAAGCTCCCGGAATATGTCCAGTATGGATCTCGGGGCGTTTCTCCTGGTAGGAGGCCATGATCTGCTCAGCCCCTGCTCGGCGTGACCGCACAGAGATAGGTCGACTCCTCCAGCAGCTGTGCTGTCAGCTTGATCCCCGTCAAGTTTTCGGCCAGTGCGAAGACGGCTCGGCTAGATCTTCTGGTGCCTCGGGGCTCCAGGTTGATCGCGAAGCCCTGTCCGTCGTATCGGCCGTAGGAGGCTGAGGCGGGATCTGATCAACTTGACGCCCGACGACCCGGGCAAAGCTGAGCACACCATCGGGCGGGTCGAAGGGCGCAAGTTCGAACCTTGCTCCCGTCACAACAGCAGGAAGGGGCCTGGTAGCAGCGGAAACGCGGGGATGGGCTTTCTCGTCGTGTCCGCGTTCACGCATCCTGCTCGGACTGTGGACGCCCTGGTACTGATTCCGGGATTCGTGAGTGCCGATGTCGTGGGGGACGGTCGCCGCCGAGACGGACGCGTGTGCCGTACTCGCCGTGCTTGGGGCGGCGATCTCTGCGCTGCGCGGTTCGTCTGGCCCGCGAGCCTCCTAGACCGTCCGTGTGGCTGTCCATGGCCTGACATGCTCTGCCGCTGGGTCTCCGACGTTCGGTGTTCTGGCTCCGTGGGCGTGGGTTCGTCTCCGTGTCGTCCTGGATGGCGCCGGGGTGGCCGAGGCAGGTGGTCGCGCCGGGCTATAGAGAGACGTCTTGCAAGACGAGTGCCATTGTATCGAACATGTGATCTAAAACTTCTAGGATGCGGCCAGAATCGTCCTTACGATCTTGGTGTCCGCGCCGGCCCGGTCGATCGGTCGGCGCTCCACCCTGGCGGGGCGCGATGACGCCCCTGACCGAACGGAGATTCACATTGCGGCGTGCACTGGTCGCGTTAGGCATTGGCTTGGGCGTGCTGGGCTCCGCAGTCGCTCCTGGGCCGGCACAGGCAGCAAGTGTGTGGGCGGAACCGCTGGCTCAGACGACGGCGGAAGCTCAGGACGTCGCGAAGTTCTGGCTCAACGACGGGGGCGCCAACCTGAGGAACGCCACGCCGTACGCCGTGCAGGCCACGGCCGGTGGGGAACGCCTGACCACGGACATCGTTCCGGGCGGTCCTCCGGCTTCCATCCCGCCATTGGAAGGGCCGACCTTGCCTGACGGGTCGGCGCCTGCTGCCTCCGGTCGGGTGTTCTTCATCGGCAGCGACGGCGAGCCGCACTGGTGCACCGGCACAGTGGTGAACTCTCTGTATCGGAACCTCGTCGCGACCGCAGGTCACTGCCTGCTGGACATCGAGGCTCCGATGGGCTCGCTCGGCAAGTGGGTCTTCGTGCCCGGCTACTCCGATGGTCAGATCCCCTTCGGCCTGTACGTCGGGAAGCGGGCCTCTGTTCACCATGACTTCGAGGGCCTTCGGGATTTCGACCGCGATTACGCCTTCGCCAACGTGTACAGCGGTGTCGTCCTCGCCTCTCCAGGCGTGCTGAGCAACGTCGGCAGGCTGGCCGAAAACGTCGGCGCCCAGGGGATAACGATCAACCAGTCGCTCGCACCGACGGTCGACGTCTTCGGCTACCCCGCCGGTCCCCATCCCGACGGGAGCCTGCCTTACACGGGTGGGACGCTCGAACGGTCAACAGGCTCGGCCTTCGCGATGAATACCACGCTCTTCCGGGCCGACCGTCCCATCGGCGCGAACTCCCCGTTCACCGCGGAGGGCTCGCTCGGGTCCTCGTGGCTGACCGGTTATGCGAGCGGCAGCCGCACCGGCCATCTCAACGGCATCACTGTCAGCGTCTCCGACACCGATGGCGACAACCGGTATGACAGTGGCATATCGCCGTACTTCGACAGTGAGCTGTACGTGGTCTACAGGAACGCCGCGAGCATGTGGACCGGCGTCATCGGCTAGGCAAGCTCACATGTAAGCAGTCTTACCGGTTCGATCCGGGTCACGTACGAAGTGATCTGCCGCCAGCAGTAACAGCAGTTCAGAGGCCCTTCGGGGCCTCTTCTGCGTTTCCGGGGTGTGCAGGCAGATACAGCTCTGAGCGGCAGATTTGTAGGTCGAAGCGCATGAATCCTGGGCGAACGGGCTATGCGGCGGTGGCGCGCGGGGTCCTGGCGGGCCGGCGCCGTCGCGGGGGTCACGGTCAGGAGTCAGCAGGTGGGGGTGGCCCTGGTGGTTGTGGGGGCAGGGGGACTTCGAGGATGACGGCGCGGGTGCCGACGGCGTCTACTGGATGCTCATCCACGGTGGGGCCGGTGACGGTGAAGCGATGGCGGTGCAGCCGGCCGAACAGGTCTGTCCGGCGCGCGAACGACGCCGGTCGAAGGGCTGCCCGCTGAGGCTGTTTCGAGGGCAAAGGGACCGGTATGGGGTAAGGGCAGAAAGTCCGTCCTCCACGGAGATCATCCATTCTGTGTGGCGCGTAGGTGACGGAGGGCGAGCTGGCCGCCCACCCCTGGAATGAGGGCGCGCAGGCGCACGCCGGACGGGGTTCGCGCCAGTGAGGCGGCGGCGATGACGGTCACGTAGGCCAGGCCGTGCACGGGCCCCGCCACGCTCGTGATCGTTTCGAGGTGGAGCGTGAGCAGGTTGATGAGCAGGATCGTGAGCGAGACGGCCTCGGCGGTGGCCGCCATCCGCAGGATGCGCACGCCGTCACGCTCCCGGCCGCAAAGCTGATCGAGTACAGATCATGAATTTCTCCAACCATCAGGCAGCCTGAAGCTTAGAGAGCCTTCAGTCTTTCTGAAAGCCGAGGATCGCAGCCGCCGTGTCGGCGTTTGCCCAGGTAATTCAGCCTTGGTGGGCACCGGCGGGGGAGGCGGATGACGTGATTTGTGGGGTATGTGTCGTTGACGCCATCGATCCTTGGGCCGGAACGTGGTGCCGTGCACCCACACCGCATCGCCTTCGTGATTACGGCTCGCGCGGGAGTACCCCGCCGCCTTCGTCCGCCACGGTCACCCGTGATCCGCAGCGGGGGCGACCACGGGCATGGACCTCGCGCCGGCCTGGGTGGAGGAGGACCAAGCGGGCGCTGAAGTACGGCGGCGGACCCCTCGATGTCATCGCCCGCCGCTACGGCTTCGGCACCGTCGAGACCCTGCGGCGCGGCTTTCACCGCTGCCTGGGCGTCACGCCCTCCGACCACCGCGACCGATTCCGAACCACGACGGGAGAACACCTGTGACCACGTACGGACTGCTGATCTTCGACGTCGTCGAAGAGCTCGACTTCGCCGGCCCCTGGGAGGTCTTCACCACCTCGGCCATCCTGCGCGGCGGCATCGACACCGCGCTGCTCATCGCCGAGCACCCCGACCCGGTCCAGTGCAGCAAGGGCATGCATGTGGGGCCCGATCGCACCCTGGGCGACCACCCGCCGCTGGACGTGCTGCTCGTCCCGGGCGGGCGCGGCGCCCGGGAAATCCAGCCGCACAACCCGGCCGTCACCGGCTGGATCGCCAAGACTGCCGAGCAGGCCTCCTGGGTCATGAGCGTCTGCACCGGCGCCTTCCTGCTCCACGCCGCCGGTCCCGCCCGCGGGCGCCGGGTGGCCACCCACTGGAACTACGAGGACACCCTCCAGGCGCGCGGGGACGTCACCGTCGTCCGCGACGCCCGCTACGTCGTGGACGGCAACCTGCTCACCACCCAGGGCGTCTCCGCCGGCATCGACGCCGCGCTCTGGCTCGTCGGCCGCCTCCATGGTCGAGACCACGCGCGTGCTGTCCGCCGCGAGATCCAGTACGAGCCCGCCCCGCCCTACCTCGCCGACGAGCCCCTTCTGGCCGGCACGCGTCGAACCGACCTGCGGGGCGGATCACGGCGATGAGGCGGCGCGGAAACGCTGATGCGCTCCTGCCTGTACAGGGATGATCTCCATGTCGCTTCTGGTCTTCTCACTCATGCTCGTGGTCCTCAGCCTGACCACCGGGGAGTTCGTCATCGCCGGGATCCTGCCCGACGTGGCAAGCGACCTGTCGGTTTCCGTTCCGGCCGCCGGGCTGCTGGTCAGCGCCTACGCCATCGGCATGATCGTGGGCGGACCGGTGATCACGACGCTGACCGCACGGCTGCCCCGCCGGCCGCTCGTCGTCGGGCTCATCGTCACCTCCATCGCCGGCAACGCCATGTCAGCCGTCGCCCCGAGCTATCCGATCCTGCTGGCCGGGCGTTTCGTCGCCGGACTGGTGGTGGCCACCTTCTTCGCCGTCGCGGTCGCCACCGCCGTGTCCACCGCTCCGGCGGGCAGGCAGGCCTCGACCGTGGCCCGGCTGACGTTCGGCATGAACCTGGGCATGATCGCCGGGACTCCGCTGGGCACCTTCATCGGTCAGAGCCTCGGCTGGCGGGCGACCTTCGCCGCGATCGCCGTCTTCAGCGCCACTGTTCTGATGATGGTCCTGCGGTCCTTCCCCGACGGGCCCGCGCCGCAGGTCGGCTCGCTCCTCGGCGAGCTGCGTGTCTTCACCAGCCGGGAGGTGATCCTGGCCATCGCGCTGACCGCCGCCGGAAACCTGGGCGTCGTCACCGTCTTCACCTTCATGGCGCCCCTGGCAACCGACGTCAGCGGCTTCCCCGGCACGGCGCTGCCCGCGCTGCTGCTGGTGTACGGGACCGGCGCCGTCCTGGGCAACTTCCTGGGCGGATGGCTGGCCGACCGGGCGCTCCTGCCCTCGCTCGCCGCTCTGCTGGCCGTCCTGGCGGGCGCCCTGGCCCTGGGCTGGCTGGTCAGCGGGCATCAGGGGGCGGCCGCCGTGCTGTGGTTCCTGCTCGGCGTTCTGGCGTTCGCCATCATCCCGGGCATGCAGACCCGGGTGGTGGCCACCGCGCAGGCTGCGCCCACCATGGCGGTCGCCGTCAACGCCTCCGGTTTCCAGCTCGCCGCCGCGATCGCCGGATGGCTCGGCGGGCGGCTCATCGACGGGCCGGGGCCGCGTTCCCTCTATCCGGTGGCCGCGGCCCTCACGGTCACCGGCCTGCTCATCGCCCTCTACGCGCTGCGGCACGACCGCCGCCGCCCTGCCGCCGCGCCCGCTGCCCAGGAACAGGGAGCTCGCCCATGACGCACTACCAGGCCGACCGGTCGCGCCCGCTTCGTGCCACGAGCTTCCCGCCGACCCCACCCGGCGCCCGCGGCGATCGGAGCTCCCTGATTGCGAGCCTCTTGTGAACTTAGAGATTTTGGACGCCCGGCTTCGACGGCGCTCCCGCCCTGGACCTCTCCACCCTGGAGCTCCGCGGCCTGCCGGCAGAATTGGCCGCGTACACCACTCTCACGCACCTCAAGCTGAACTTCAACAAGCTCAGCGAGCTGTCGGAATGGCTGGGCCGCCTGCACGCCATCCAGGAACTCGGCTTGGCCGGATCTGGCGGCGCTGGAGAAGGCGTGCTGCGGGTTCTTCGCCTTCGACGTCACGCTCGACGGCGAGCAGGTGGTGTGGGACTGCGCGGTGAGCGACGACGACACCGCCCGCGCCATCCTGGAGGAGTACTACCTGCTGCCCGACACCGCGCCGCGAGGTCCGGAGGAGCTGCCTGAGCGTCTGGCCGGCAAGGGCCTGCGTTTCATGGCCGGCCCGACCCGTTCCGAAGCCCCGGCGGGCGGGGGCGGGCGGGACCGCGCATGAGGCGCCAGATCAGATAGACCTGCAGCAAACCGGCTCCGGTGAGGATCGCTATGAGCAGTACGGGGTTCGCCATCTGCGGCGGGACGAGGTCCCATCCCCACCAGACGATCGGCCCGAGAGGGAAGGTGACGAGCATGAGCGCGACGCCGGACAGCAGGATCGGGTCCTGGACGGTCAGCGGGATCACCGCGGAAGCCACGCCGAGAAGCAGCACCAGGCCGGCGTACGCACCGGCGACGACCGACGCGGCACGGCCGTTCCTGTAATGCCTCATGCGGTCACGCTCCTCGGGTGCCCGGCGGAAGAGGCCGAGTGTATGCAACGGCGCAGCGCGGGCGGGGATTGTCGGTGCGGTGAGCCATACTCCGCCGAGCCAGGGTGATCACCGACAACGCGAAGGCGTGGGCATGGCACAGTTGCTGCGGGCGCTCGACGACGAGGTCTACGTCGAGTACGACACGTTCGGGCTGGACGGCACCGACCTGCCGTCGTGGGGTTCGCCCACCGATGAGATGCACCACTTCATCGCCGGGGTGCGGCTGGAGTCGTGGGACGCCGAGCCGGAGCCCGCGGACGACTCGTGGACGCCGGTCAGTTCGGCGACGTTCGTCGCGGAGAGCGGCGTGGTCTCGATCGTCACGATGATGGACGGCAGGGGGCATGACTTCCTGATCGGGCCGCCGCATTTCGAGTACGGCGTGCGCATGTACCTGCGGGAGCCGCGGCCGGGCGACGGGCATGGCACGGGGGAGTGTGAGGAGGCGTGGCTGCTCAGGATCTGGCCGATCCGGGATGTCTTCGACCCGATCACGCATGCGGCGCCGTTCTCCTATATCGCGCGGGGAGTGCTGTACTACTCGATCGACCTCGAACCCGAGCAGCTCGTGCAGCCGCCGGCGCGGCGGGAGGCGCCGGTGCCGGTCTCGGCGGTGGCGGACTGGGCGTCGCTGCGCCCGGACCCGGATCTGGACACGTTCGACGGATGGCTGCGCAGGGTGAGCCGTAAGGCCGAGGAGGCGGGCGTCACCGTTCACGAGCTGCTGCGCGGGGGCGGGCTCGACATCGAGGACGGCGCGGATCTCACCGTGGCCTCCTGCACCCCGCCGCGGGCGCGTGCGGGGCGGTTCACGGATCCGCTGGTCGACCGCTACTACGCCGAGCAGGCGCGGCTCGGCCCGCTGTCCGGACAGGACCCGGGCGAGGATCGGCTGCGTGAGTACGCCGACGGCGAGCGCATCGCCAAGGAGCTGTGCCGCAGCGGCGCCCGTACGTTCTCGGTGCCCGTCGAAGGTCGTGGCGCCCCGTACGTGTCACCGGGTGTGAGCCGTCGCGTGTGGCGGTGGGAGGACGACCTGCTCGGTGGCGAGCTCATGGACGGCGGGCTGACCGTGGACCGGCAGGTTCTGGCCAGGAACCCGTGGACCAGGCAGATCCTCGTCTCCGGCATCGTCACGGTCCTGCGCCGCGATCACGACAGGCGCGGCACCGGCGACACCGTCTGGTACGTGGTGCGTGACGCCGAGCCGCACGAGGCGGCGAGGGTCCTGTGCGCGGAGGCCACCTGGGAGGAGGACCCGGAGCAGCGCCGGGCCCTGGACGAGGTGGCCAGGGAGAAGCTGGTCGAGCTGAGGGCCACGTACAGGAGCCGGGAAGGGTGAGGGTCCTGTTGGCGGGGATCTTGGCGGTTCAGGCATAGATCAAGGCGCCGCCCGCGTCCTTGCCGGTGAATGTCGCGAGGAGGACGGGTGGATCCAGGCTTTGAGGCGGACTTCCGGCAGTTCGTGGTCGACCGGTCGGGGGCGCTGTTCCGTACGGCGTACCTGCTGACCGGTGACCGGCACGCCGCCGAGGACCTGGTGCAGTCGGCCCTGGTCAAGACGGCCGCGAAGTGGCGCAGTCTGCGTGATCCGGGCGCCATCGAGGGATACGTGCGCCGGGCCATGTACCACGAGCAGGTGAGCTGGTGGCGGCGGCGCTCACGTGTCGCGGAGGTGTCCACCGGCCGGCTGCCTGACCAGGGCGGCGACGGGCACGCCGACGTCGTGGATCTTCGCCTGGTGATGCGCGCGGCCCTGTCCCGGCTCACGCCCCGGCAGCGGACCATGCTCGTGCTGCGCTACTTCGAGGACCTCTCCGAGACCGAGATCGCGCGGTTGCTCGGCGTCAGGGTGGGGTCGGTACGCAGCCAGATCTACCGCTCGCTGGAACGCCTGAAGAAGACGGCGCCTGAACTGACCACCGTGAGGGAGTTCCGATGAACCTCGAGAACCTGCTGCGTGAAACGCTCTCCGACATGGCCGACGAGGAGCGGCCGCCCGCGCCCGGTCGGTTCCTGGTGGCCCACGACCGCTCCCGGCCTCGTCGCCGCGGCGTCGCCCTGGTGGCGGCGTCAGCCGTCGCCGTGCTGGCCGTCGGATCGGTGGTCGTGGTGCAGGGGATGTCGTCGCGGGCCCCCGGTGAGGCCGTCGCCGGGCCGCTGAACGCGGCGTCCGAGGCCCCGCGGGCTGTCACCGTGACGGTGGTGGAGGGGGTACGGGTCGCGCGGCTTTTCGAGATGCTGTCGTCGCGCACGGGCAGGCCGGTGGCGGAGTTCGAGAAGGCTGCCAAGGACGGCAGCGCGCTCGGGCTGCCGTCCTACGCGCGGGGGAGGCTCGAAGGGTTCGCCTTCCCCGGGCGCTACGCGTTCGCGCCCACCGCGAGCGCGGGTGAGATCCTCGGGGCGATGGTGGCCGGGTTCGGGGTGGCCGCCGACGGCGCCGGCCTGGTCGAGGGGGCCAGGCGTGCCGGCAGGACGCCGCTGGAGATCGTGACCATCGCCAGCATCGTCCAGGCCGAGGCGGGCCGGGACGAGGACATGCCCAAGATCGCCCGGGTCATCCACAACCGGCTGAACCGGAAGATGTTTCTGCAGATGGACAGCACGGTCCTGTACGGCCTGGGCAAGTACGGCGCCCGCGCCGGGCGCGAGGATCTCAGGAGCCGGTCGCCGTACAACACCTACAGGCGTGCCGGACTGCCGCCCGGTCCCATCGGCAACCCGGGGGAGAAGGCCATCCGAGCCGCGCTGAAGCCGGCTTCCGGACCCTGGCTCTACTACGTGACCACCGACCCGAAGAACGGAATCACGAAGTTCGCCTCCTCCGAAGCGGAGTACGCCGAACTGGTCGAAGAACTGCGCCGCAAGAAGCACTGAGCCGGTCTTCCCTTCCGACGCTTCATCGTCTATCGTCGATGTTCGATGAACACGAACGATGAGTCCCTGCCGCGCGCCGAGGCCGAGGAGTACGCGAGCTGGTTCAAGGCGCTCGCGGACGCGACGCGCATCCAGCTCGTCTCCCTGCTGGCCCGCAGGCGGGCGCCGATGAGCGTGGGCGAGATCGTGCTGGCCTCCGGAGTGGGCCAGTCCACCGTCTCGCACCACCTGAAGATTCTGGCCGACGTGCGGTTCGTGCTGGTCGACAAGCAGGGCACGTCCAGCCTCTACCGGATCAACGAAGCCTGCGTGAGCTGTTTCCCTACGGCGGCCGACGTGGTCATGGGCAATCCCGTGCCCGCCGCGCCCGCCTGTGAGTGAAGGGACGCCGGTCATGGGTGAGGAGAGCGCGGACGGGCAGGGAGGCGTGCTGCCGCGGACGGGGGAGAGCGTGCTCGTTCTCGGCTCCGGCGGCGGCGTTCTCGGTACCGGTGGCGGCTTCGACGTGCTGCCGGCGGCCCAGCGGGTCGGTCCGTACGGGACGGCGTACGTGATGGCGGACGGCCTCCCGTACGGGCTGGACGGCGGCGCGGACGGGATGGAGCGGGCGCGGCGGGAGGCGGCGCGGGCAGGGCTCGGCAACGTGCGGTTCCTGCGGGGCGGCGTCGAAGGGATCCCGCTTCCCGGCCAGTCGGTCGACGTCGTCGTCTGTGGCGGTCTGCCCGGTGGCGGGGAGAAGGCGGTGGCTGAGGCGTTCCGGGTGCTGCGGCCGGGCGGCCGCTTCGGGATGACCGCCACGACCGCCGCCATGACCGCCGATGCGGTCACCGGCGCGGTCACCCTCCTGGCGGCGGCCGGGTTCGTCAGCATCCGGATCGCACCCGCGACCGATCACGGTCAGGACGTGTCCAGCCCGATCATCCAGGCGGTCAAGCCGCCCGTGGGCCCCGGTCTGGAGATCCGGCCGATGCGGGACTCCGACGCCCCACAGGTGCTGGCGATCTACCAGATGGGCCTCGACACCGGGGAGGCCAGCTTCGAGACGGTCGCGCCGAGCTGGGAGGGCTTCAACGCCGGCAGGTTGCGGCACCTGCGCTACGTGGCGGTGGACGTCGACTCCGGGGAGGCCGTGGGCTGGGTGGCCGCTTCGCCGGTCTCCTCACGGCAGGTGTATTCGGGCGTCGTCGAGCACAGCGTCTACGTCCATCCGGGCTGCCAGGCGCACGGCATCGGCCGGGCGCTGCTGTCGGCGTTCGTCGCCGCGACCGAGGACGCGGGCGTGTGGACGATCCAGTCGGCGATCTTCCCGGAGAACGCGGCGAGCCTGTCGCTGCACCAGGCGCTCGGCTTCCGCGTGGTCGGCACCCGCGAACGCCTCGGCTGCCATCGCGGCGTGTGGCGGGACGTGCTGATGCTGGAACGCCGCAGCAGCGCCGACCCCCCTGTCCAGCATGGATAGATGTGTGTCAATATAGACCTCAGTCGACTTCGATAACCATCGATACGAAAGGGGTGCCGGTGAGGTGCAGCCCGCAGCTGGCCCGTGAGCCGCTGGACGCCGAACGGGCGGCAGCGCTGGCCCAGGTGTTCAAGGCGCTGGGCGATCCCGTACGGCTGCGGATCGTGTCGATCGTGGCCAGTCACGACGGCGGCGAGGTGTGCGTGTGCGACATCACCGGCGCGTTCGAGCTGTCGCAGCCGACCATCAGCCACCACCTCAAGGTGCTCAAGGAGGTCGGCCTGCTCACCAGCGAACGGCGCGCCTCCTGGGTCTACTACCGGCTGGTCCCCGAGGCGCTCGGCGAGCTGTCGGCCCTGCTCGACGTGCCGGTCGTCGCATGAGGCCCGCCTCGTCCCCGCCGGGCGTGATCGGCGCGCTGCCGGTCCTCGACCGGCTCCTGCCCGTGTGGATCATCGCGGCGATGGCGGCCGGACTGCTGCTCGGCAGGCTGGTCCCGGGGCTGGACGCCGCCCTGGAGGCGGTGCGGATCGGCGGGATCTCGCTGCCGATCGCGCTCGGCCTGCTGCTGATGATGTACCCGGTGCTGGCCAAGGTCCGCTACGACCGCGTCGGGGCCGTCACCGGCGACCGGCGCATGCTCGCGGCCTCGCTGGTGCTCAACTGGGTGCTCGGCCCGGCGTTGATGTTCGCGCTGGCCTGGACCTTCCTTCCCGACCTGCCCGAATACCGCACCGGGCTCGTCATCGTCGGCCTGGCCCGATGCATCGCGATGGTGCTCATCTGGAACGACCTCGCCTGCGGCGACCGCGAGGCCGCCGCCGTCCTGGTCGCGCTCAACTCGCTCTTCCAGGTCGTCGCGTTCGGCGCGCTCGGCTGGTTCTACCTGGACGTGCTGCCTGGCTGGCTCGGCCTGGCGCAGACCGGGCTCGACGTGTCGACCTGGGACATCGCCCAGTACGTGCTCGTCTTCCTCGGCGTCCCGCTCGTCGCGGGCTACCTGTCCCGCCGGCTCGGCGAGCGCGTCAAGGGCCGCGACTGGTACGAGAGCCGCTTCCTGCCCCGGGTGGGCCCGATGGCGCTGTACGGCCTGCTGTTCACCGTCGTCATCCTGTTCGCCCTGCAAGGCGGCACGATCACCGCGCGGCCCGGCGACGTGGCCCGCATCGCGCTGCCGCTGCTGGCGTACTTCGCGCTCATGTGGGGCGGCTCGTTCCTGGCCGGGAAGGCGATCGGCCTGGGGTACGAGCGGGCCACCACGCTGGCCTTCACCGCGGCGGGCAACAACTTCGAGCTGGCCATCGCGGTCGCGGTCGGCGTCTTCGGCGTCACCTCCGGCCAGGCGCTGGCCGGGGTCGTCGGCCCGCTCATCGAGGTGCCCGTCCTGGTCGCCCTGGTCTACGTCAGCCTGGCCGGGCGCCGCCTGTTCCGCAGCGAGGAGATCGTCCATGCCTAGTGTCCTGTTCGTCTGCGTGCACAACGCCGGGCGGTCCCAGATGGCCGCCGGTTGGCTCACCCACCTGGCCGGTGACCGGATCGAGGTTCGCTCCGCCGGGTCCGCGCCGGCCGAGCAGCTCAACCCGGTCGCCGTCGAAGCCATGGCCGAGGCCGGCATCGACATCCGCGCCGCCCGGCCGCGCATCCTCACCGCCGACACGGTGCGGGCCTCCGACGTGGTGATCACGATGGGCTGCGGCGACGCCTGCCCCGTCTTCCCCGGCAAGCGTTACGAGGACTGGCAGCTCGACGATCCCGCCGGTCAGGGCATCGAGGCCGTACGCGCCATCCGCGACGAGATCCGTACCCGGGTCGAGAAGCTCGTCGGCGAGCTGCTGCCCGACTGAGCGTCACCCACGCCGGGCCAGCAGCTCCACGGTGGCCACCAGGAGCCGGGCGGCGGCCAGCAGGGTGTCGTTCCGGACGCGATCGGGCGTCTCGGCGGGGGTCTGGTAGCCGGGCATGCCCATGCCGATGCCGACGGCGGGCAGCCCGGCGGCGGCGTAGCGGCGGTTGTCGGAGGCCATGGCGCCGGCGCGCAGCGGCACCCCGGTCAGCCGGCCCGCCTGGTCGAGGGTGGCGAGCAGGGCGTGGGCGGGGCCGCCCGCCTCGACGGAGGCGGCCTGGTGCAGCTCGGCCGCCCCGTCCAGGTTGATCACCAGCGTGTCCTCCGGCAGCGTGGCGGCGTGGTGCGCCGAGCCCCGGGCGCCGGCCTCCTCGCCGTCCAGGAACGCCACCGACAGTTCGACGCGGGAGGCGGCCGGGCTCGTCGAGAGGACGCGGGCGGCCTCCAGGACCGCGGCCACGCCTGAGGCGTTGTCGGCGGCGGCGGGCAGCCGGGCGCCGGGGTCATCGCCGACGCCGTCATAGTGCGCCGTCAACAGCACCCGAACCCCCACCCCGCCGCCCGGACCGAGAACGTGCGCTCCCGACTCGCCGCCGGTGGTGCGCGGGGAGCCGGCGTACGCTCCCGGCTCGTCGTCCGTGGTCCACGGGGAGCCGGCGTGTGTCCCCGGCTTGCCGTCACGGGGGAAGTGGGCGTGGACGTTCAGCCCGTGGGTGTCGAGGCGGCGGAGTGGGGCCGATGCCGTCACCTGGACGGGACGCTCGGCCGCGGTGTCGGCCAGCCGCCGGTGCAGGTCGGCGCGTACGGCGAGGATCGGCACGCCGCGCGTGGGCGGCCCGGCGATCATCTTGGGCATCCAGCCCTCGGCGTCGGTGCCGCGCGCGATCAGCACCCCGGCGGCCCCCTGCGCCTCGGCGAGGTCGCAGGCGCGGGCCCAGCCGCCGGGCGCGGCCGGCACCCACCGGCCGCGCAGGTCACCCTCGGCGGAGGGCGCCAGGGGCGCGGTGTGCGGGGTGGGCAGATCGGCGGAGGCGAGGTGTTCGGCGAAGTCCCGGCGATGCCGCAGCCGGGTCGTCCCGCCGTCGTGCCATTCGAGGACCGGCGTGGCGTACAGGTCACGCACGTCCGCGACGGGAAAGCCGTCGAGCCGGACGTCGCCGCCCAGCTCGCGCAGCCGGGCGGCCAGCCAGGCGGCGGCGGCCCGGCCGCCGGGGGTGCCGACGCGCCGCCCGGCGTACCGGTCGGCGGCCAGCTCGTGCACGGTGGCCCGCATGCGCGCCGCCGACACCCGGTCGACGGCGCGCCTGGCTGTGGAGGTCATCCGCAGCAGCCGGTCGAGCTGTCGCTGGGGCCGTCCTGCGCGTCGGCGGGGGCGTTGCCGCAGCAGGTCGTGGCCGTCTCGGTCGCGGCGGCCGTACTGCCGCAACAGCCTCCGGCGGCGGCCGGGGCGAAGGCGTCGTTCAGGTCGCCGATGAAACCGCCGCTGAGCTGAGTGGTCATGATGATCTCCTAGTTAGATGGACATCTAAACAGCGGCCACACTCTCACACTGATTAGAAGAACGTCAAGATAGACGAGGATCGAATCAGCCGGTGATCTCGGCCACCAGGTGCCGCGCGGTCCGGCCGGCGCCGATGAGCGTGGCCGACGCCGGGCCGGTCCAGTCGCCGTACCCGAGCAGGTGCAGCCGAGGCTCGCCCCGCGCGCGGGTGCCGTCGGTGGCGATCAGCCCGTCGGAGCCGCGCAGCCGCAGCGGCGCCAGATGGCCGAGCGCGGGCCGGAACCCGGTGCACCACACGATGACGTCGCACGGCGCCGTGCTTCCGTCGGCCCAGACGACCCCCTCGGGGGTGATCGCCGAGAACATCGGCTCGGCCTTCAGCACGCCGCGGTCGCGCGCCTCGCGTACCGGCGGTACGGCGACGATGTCGCCCAGCTCGCCAATGCTCACGGGGCTCTCCCCGCGCGCGATCGCCTGATGGCGGCGCGTGGCGAGCGCGAACAGCGCGCGCCCGTCGACCTCGTCGGGCAGCAGCCGGGGCGGGCGCGACGCGACCCAGGTGGTGTGGGCGACCTGCGAGACCTCCGCGAGGATCTGCGCGGCCGAGTTGCCGCCGCCCACGATCACCACGCGCCTGCCCCGGAACGGCTCCGGCCCCCGGTATCCGGCGGTGTGCAGGTGCTCGCCGCGAAAGTCGCGCATGCCGCGACAGTGCGGGATGTACGGCCGCCACCAGGTCCCCGTCGCGCTGACCACGACGCGCGCCCGCCAGGTGCCCGCGCTGCTCTCCACCACGAGGCCGTCCGCGGCACGGCGAACGGCCCGGACGGCGGCGGGACGGACCACGGGCAGCCGATAGCGCCGCTCGTAGTCGGCGAGATAGGCGACGACATGCGCGGCGTCCGGATAGCCGCCGTCGGCCGGGATCGGCATCATGCGGCCGGGCAGCGAGCTGTACTGCGCGGGCGAGAACAGGCGCAGCGACGGCCAGGCGTGCCGCCAGGCGCCGCCCGCCGCCTCCTGGGCGTCCAGGATGACGAAGTCGGCGCCCGCCCGCCGCAGGTAGTAGCCCGCCGCGAGCCCCGCCTGCCCGCCCCCGATGACGACGACCTCAGCCACGGCCGACGGTGCTGTCATGAGAGTGCGGTCATACGGTGACGAGCTCCGGTTCGGCCAGCGGGGCGAACAGCGCGCCCAGCTTGTTCACCGTCTCGGGGACGATCCGGTAGTAGACCCAGGTGCCGCGCCGCTCGCCGTCGATGAGCCCGGCGGTGCGCAGCACCTTCAGGTGGTGGCTGATCGTGGGGGCGGTCAGGTCGAAGGCGTCGGTCAGGTCGCACACGCACGCCTCACCGCCCGCGTGGGAGCCGATCATCGACAGCAGCCGCAGCCGTACGGGGTCGGCGACGGCCTTGAGGAGGCCCGCCAGCTCGGCGGCGTCGCTCTCGGCCAGCGGCTCCCGCGCGATCGGCGCGCAGCACGCCGCTGTCGTGTTGGCGGTCATGACGGCACCTCCTGCTTTGAAACCTGTCTAAATGATAGGCGATGGCAGGACGGCGAGGCCCGGCGCTCAGCCGCAGCAGCCGCCGGACCCGGCGGAGGCGCCCACGGTCGCCAGCGGCAGCAGGCCGCCGCCGACGCCGGTGGCCAGGCCGACCCGCTGCTCCTGGGCCTCGGCGAGACCGGAGGAGCACACGCCGGTCTCGGGCAGGTCCAGCCGTACGTCCCGGGCGGCCTCCCAGTCGCCGGCCAGCGCCGCGACCACCGAGCGGACCTGCTCGTAGCCGGTCGCCATCAGGAACGTGGGCGCGCGCCCGTAACTCTTGACGCCGACCGCGTAGTAGCCATCCTCCGGATGCGCGAGCTCGTCGACGCCGTGCGGCGGGACGGTGCCGCACGAATGCCGGTTCGGGTCGATCAGCGGTGCGAGCTGCCGGGTGGAGCCGAGGACCGGGTCGAGGTCCAGGCGGAGCTCGGCGGCGATGGCGTGGTCGGGGCGGTAGCCGGTGGCGCTGACGATCCGGTCCACGGTGACGGACTGCTCGGCGCCCGACGGGTCGCGGCTGATCACCTCGACGCCGCCGGCGCCCTCCCGTGCGCGGTGGGTGAAGAAGCCGGTCAGCAGGCGGATGCGGCCGGAGTCGACGTGCGCGCGCAGCCGGGTGCCGAGCGCGCCGCGTGCCGGCAGCGCGTCGGCGTCGCCGCCGCCGTAGGCGCGGGCGGCGCTCCCGGCGCGGATGGCCCAGGTGATCGGCGTGTCCGGCAGCTCGGCCAGGGCCAGGAGGGTGGTGGCGGCCGAGTGTCCCGCGCCGACGACCAGGGTGTGCCTGCCCTCGTACGTGTCGCGGTCGGCGCCGAGAACGTCGGGCAGGGCGTGGTCGACGGCCACTTCCGCCTCGCCGTGAGCGGGCAGGCCGCTCGCGCCCAGGACGTTGGGGGTCGCGTACGTGCCGGACGCGTCGATGATCGCGCGCGCCCGGATCTCCTCGCCGTCGCCGAGGCGGATCAGGAACGGGACGTCCTCCCGGCCGCTCGTCCGCACCCGGTCGTAGCCCAGGCGGCTGATCGCCGACACGCGGGCGCCCAGCCGTAGCTTGTCGCCGAACAGGGCGGCGAGCGGGGCCAGGTAGTCGCTGATCAGCTCGGCGCCAGTGGGGAGCCAGTCGGGGTCGGGCTCGGTCCAGCCGGAGGCGGTGAGCAGGCGGCGGGCGGCGGCGTCGACGTCGTAGCGCCACGGGCTGAAGACCCGGACGTGCCCCCAGCGGGCGACGGAGGCCCCGGCCCGGTCGCCGGCCTCCAGGACCAGGAAGTCGATGCCGCGCTCGGCCAGGTGCGCGGCGGCGGCGAGGCCGACGGGGCCGGCCCCGATGACCACGACGGGCAGGGCGCCGGTGTCGCCCGCGCTCAGGGGGCGCTCCAGTTCGAGTGAGGTGGTGGTGCCGCAGCAGCTGTCGCTCATCGTCGTCTCCGATCGGTTGATTAGAAATCTGTCGAAGTAACCAGCAGCAGCATGCAACGCTGATTAGAAGATTGTCAAATCAAGGAGCGGGCGGGCAGCAGGTGCTCAGGGCGGCCTGCAGATCGGCCAGCGCCTTGCCGATGCGTGCCGCGTCGGCGCGGTAGTAGACCGTCTTCCACTCCCGGCGCGAGGTGAGCACGCCGCCGTCGCGCAGCGTCGCCAGGTGGGTGGAGGTGGCCGACTGGGCCAGCGACATCCGCTCGGCGACCTCGCCCACGGTCAGCTCCGCACCGCCGGCGAACAGCCCCATGATCTGCTGGCGGGTCTCGCTGGCCATCGCCTTGAGGAAGCCGCGCGCCTCGGCGCTGAGCCCCATCCCGTCGGTCGTCATGGTCATAGCATCACCCCGGGCTCATCATATTGTGATTTCCCGATTTGACGATACGATGTGGCGTCATGGACACCATCGTCATCGGCGGCGGCCAGTCGGGCCTCGCCGCGGCCCGCGCCCTGCGCCTGCGTGGCCGCACCCCCGTCATCCTGGAAGCCGGCCCAGAACCGGCAGGCTCCTGGCCGCACTACTACGACAGCCTCACGCTGTTCTCGCCCGCCCGCTACAGCGCCATGCCGGGTCACGAGTTCCCCGGTGATCCCGACCACTACCCGACCCGCGACGAGGCCGCCGCCTACCTGCGGCGCTACGCCGACAGCCTCGACGTGGAGATCCGCACCGGCGTCCGCGTCACCGCCGTGCGCCCCGACGGGGCAGGCGGCTTCCTGGTCCACCCCGCGACCGGCGACCCCATCCGCACCAGAGGCGTCGTGGCCGCGTCGGGCTCGTTCGGCAACCCGTACGTCCCGATCGTGCCCGGGCAGGACGGCTTCACCGGCCGGGCGCTCCACGCCGCCGCCTACCGTGACCCCGGACAGCACGCCGGCCAGCGCGTCGTCGTGGTCGGCGCGGGCAACTCCGCCGTGCAGATCGGCTACGAGCTCGCCAGGACGGCCACCGTCACCCTCGCCACCCGGGCGCCCATCCGGTTCTTCCCCCAGATCATCGCCGGCCGGGACGCGCACCACTGGCACACCACCACGGGCTTCGACACCCTGCCGCCGCCCTGGCTGGCCCGCATCGCGACCGGCACCCTCGTCATGGACACCGGCGACTACGCCGCCTCACTGGAGGCCGGTCGCTGGGACCGGCGCCCCATGTTCACCGCCTTCGACGGCGACCGGGTCGTCTGGGCCGACGGCAGCCGCGAACCCGTCGACACCGTCATCTACGCCACCGGCTACCTGCCCCACCTGGACTACCTGCGGCCCCTGGGCGCCCTCGACGAGCGCGGGCTCCCGCTGCACGACGGCGGCATCTCCACCACCACCCCGGGGCTGGCCTACGTGGGGCTGGAGTTCCAGCGCTCGTTCGCCTCCAACACCCTGCGCGGCGTCCACCGCGACGCAGACCACGTCGCCGCCCCCGTCGCCGCCTACGCCGGCGGCGCCCTCACCGCCTACGGCCTCTGACCCGCTGTCGGTCAGAGGCCGCAGGCGAGGCCGGGCGGGTCAGCTCGGGTTGAGGTCGTTCTTCCAGATCTCGCGCTCGTCGCGGCGCGGGTCGTAGACGATGACGTTGTCCGGCTTGTTGTCGTGGTGGAAGGACATCACCGGGCGTTCGGTGGTGTTGTAGGTGGCCCACTCGCCGAGCCGGCCGGTGGTGGCGAACTCGACCCAGCGGCCGTGCAGGGCGTCGGCGAGGGCCTGGGGCGGGTTCGGGCCGGTGAAGGCGGTGCTGTCCGGGTTGGCGAGCGTGTCCCAGGCGAAGGGCAGCGGCAGGCTGTGGCAGGCGCCCAGCTTGACGCTGAGGATGTTGGGCGTGACGGGCGAGCGCCAGCCGAACTCGAAGACGTACGTGTCGGCGGACGCGTCGATGCGGGCCTCGGCGATGCGGTAGGTCGGGATGCGGAACATGCGGTCGGTGAGCGTCGCGCAGGCGATGCCGGACGGGGCGTTGCGCGGGTACGGCGCGACGTCGGTCTCGGCGTAGCGGTCGTAGAAGCCGGCCGGAGCCCCGTACACCTCGGTCCTGGTCCGGAACGCCGCGTCGCCGGGCCAGCCCACCATCGGCGTGGGGACGACGAAGGTCCTGAACTCCTCGACGGTGGTGCCGATGAGCAGGGTCACGTCGGCGCCGCGGCCGTCGGCGATGGCGTCGATCGGCAGGCGCGGCACGACGTGGCCGTCGATGACCGGCATGAACGACATGCCGCACGAGGCGATGGTGCTGGCCCCGTAGCGCTCGGGGTCGGCGCTGGAGGTGACGTCGTCGCTGACCTCGGCCTGGGCCGCGATCAGGGCGGCGGTGTCCACTGCGGCGAGCGCCTGGGCGGTGGGCTGCACGTTCAGCCGGGTGGCGACGGCGGCGGTGATCAGGGCGGCGTCCTGGACGGTCTGGCCGATGTGCGCGCTGCCGCTCTCGACGATGGCCTGCTGGAACAGGTTGCGGTCGAGGGAGAGCAGGGTCAGCACGCTCATGGCGCCGGCGGACTCGCCCGCCACGGTGACGTTGCCGGGGTCGCCGCCGAAGCGGGCGATGTTGTCGCGCACCCATTCCAGGGCGAAGATCTGGTCGAGCAGGCCGCGGTTGGCCGGGGCGGGCGCGTCCTCGATGTAGGCGAAGCCGTCCACGCCGAGGCGGTAGTTGACGGTGACGCAGACGACGCCGTCGCGGGCGAAGGTGGCGCCGTCGTAGGTGGTCACCGCGGAGGAGCCGGTGGTGAACGCGCCGCCGTGGATCCACACGAGCACCGGCAGGGCGGCGTCGGAGTTGGGCGCGCTGGTCCACACGTTCAGGTTGAGGTAGTCGTCGCCGGGGACGACCGGGTTGCGGAAGAGCTCGCCGAGGCGGCCCTTGAGTGGCGGCTGCGGCGGGGTGGGGCCGAACGCCTGGGCGGGCAGCGGCGCGCTCCACGGCCTGGGCGGCACGGGCGCGGCGAACCGGTTCTGGCCGACGGGCGCGGCGGCGTACGGGATGCCGCGGAAGGCGGCGATGCCGTTCTCGGTGAGGCCCAGGACGGGGCCGTGGACGGTGGGCACCTCAACGGTGGTGGGCGACATGGCACTCCTCGGCCGGGTCAGGTCGGTGCACGCTCGCCAAGGGGCCGGCCGTCCCCGGAGCACCGTCCAGGCCGACAAGCCGCGGCCAGGCATCTGGGTGATTACCCGGAGTGATGATCGCCGGATCTGGTCCTGACGAAGCATGACGATCTGTTGCCTCAGGATTTCTGTCCGGACTTGCCGGGCACCTGAGTAAGCATTCCTTACCAACTCACTGCTGACGGCTGTGCTCGATGTCGGGATACAGCCTCTTTGGAACTTTGGGTCTTGTGTAAGGTCCGGTGTCAATTTAGGCTCCGCGTCAAGTTAGTAAACCTTCCTAATCGGACCCCTCCCCCAAGGATCGGAGCTGTTCGTGAGGCGAAGTGCAGTGATCACAGTCCTGGCCGTCGTGGCCGCGCTGCTCGCGCCGTCAGGCGCGAGCGCGGCGGCGGCGGACCCGCTGGTGTCGCAGGGCAAGAGCGTGACGGCCTCCTCGGTCGAGGCCGCCGGCCTGGAGCCGGGCAAGGCGGTGGACGGCGACCCGGCCACCCGCTGGGCCAGCGCCGAGGGCGTGGACCCGCAGTGGATCCGCGTCGACCTCGGCTCCGCGCACACGATCTCCCGCGTACGGCTGACCTGGGAGGTCGCCTACGCCAAGTCCTACCGGGTGCAGACCTCGGCCGACGGCTCCACCTGGAGCGACGTCTACACCACGGCCTCCGGCGACGGGGCGACCGACGACCTCACGGTCACCGGAACCGGCCGGTACGTCCGGGTCCACGGCACCCAGCGCGGCACCCCGTACGGCTACTCGCTGTGGGAGCTGGAGGTCTACGGCGCTCCCGTCACGGGCGGCGGCGGGGACACCCCGGTCGAGGCCAACGGGCAGCTACGCGTGTGCGGTATCAAGCTCTGCAACGAGAACGGCAAGCAGATCCAGCTGCGCGGCATGAGCAGCCACGGCATCCAGTGGTACAACCAGTGCCTCAACAGCGCCTCGCTCGACGCGCTGGCCGCCGACTGGAAGGCCGACGTCCTGCGCATCTCCATGTACGTCCAGGAGGGCGGCTACGAGACCAACCCCCGGCTGTTCACCGACCGGGTGCACAACCTGATCGAGATGGCCACCGCACGCGGCATGTACGCGATCGTGGACTGGCACATGCTCACCCCCGGCGACCCGATGTACAACCTCAGCCGGGCCAAGACGTTCTTCACCGAGATCGCCCAGCGGCACGACGGCAAGGACAACGTCCTGTACGAGATCGCCAACGAGCCGAACGGTGACGCCGTGACCTGGTCCGTCATCCGCAACTACGCCCACCAGCTCATCCCGGTGATCCGCCAGCACGACGCCGACGCCCCGATCCTGGTCGGCACCCGCGCCTGGTCGTCGCTCGGCGTCTCCGGCGGCGGCGACGAGAGCGAGATCATCGCGAACCCGGTCAACGCCGCCAACATCATGTACACGTTCCACTTCTACGCGGCCTCGCACGGGTCGGAGTACCTGAGCGCGCTGTCCCGGGCCGCCGACCGGCTGCCGATCTTCGTGACCGAGTTCGGCACCCAGACGGCCTCGGGCGACGGCGGCAACAACTTCACCAGGTCGCAGCAGTATCTCGACCTGATGGCCCAGAAGAAGATCAGCTGGGTGAACTGGAACTTCTCCGACGACTTCCGCACCGGCGCCGTCTTCAAGACCGGGACCTGCCCGGGCGGCCCGTTCGCCGGGACGGCCAACCTCAAGGAGGCCGGCGTCTGGGTCCGCGACCGGATCCGCACCGCCGACGACTTCTGACGGAACGAGACGACCCCCACCCGCGGCTTGACAACCGATCGGCGCGCGTTTCTAATGTTCGGCGTGTCGCGTGACGCCGCCGGGAAGACGGCCGCGGGTGGGCGGCACCGTATACAGGGAGATGATCGCCGTGGACTCGTTCACCACAGGTCGCGCCTGATCTCGTCGCGCCCGCGCGTCATCGCCGAGCCCTTTCCCGTCCCTTCCCGTTCGCGAACGGGTCGCTGACGCGCGCCGGTTTCCGCACTGCTCGTCCCACATTCTTCACCGCCTGCGCGCGGTCTTTCTCACCTGGCCGAAAGGGCTTTCTTTTTGCTGACCATCACCCATGTCCCCGCCTCCCAGCACGAATCGGACGCCGTACGGGCGAGGATGCAGCAGGTCTTCTCCGACCCGCCCGTCCTCGACGGCGACGCCGAGCTGCGCCCGCTCCTGCCCGAGACCGGCGGGGTGCCCGCCACCTGGGTCACCTCGGGCGGGGCGACGATCGAGGACGGCGTGACCGTCTACGTCCACGGCGGCGGCTTCTCCTTCAGCAACCCGGCGATGGAGCGGATCATGGCCTGCCGCCTGTCGAAGGCCACCGGCCGCCCGGCCCTGGCCGTGGACTACCGTCTGGCCCCGGCGCACCCGTACCCGGCGGCGGTCGAGGACGTGCTGGCCGTCCACCGCAGCCTGCTGGCGCAGGGGGTGCCCGCCGGGAAGATCCTGCTCGTCGGGGAGTCGGCCGGCGGCACCCTGATCCTCTCGGCGCTGCTGAGGCTCGCCGCGGCGGGGGAGCCGATGCCGGTGGGGGCCGTCCCGGTCTCCCCGATCACCGACCTGGCGGCGAAGCCGGCGGGCAACGGCCGTGACTCGATCGACCCGGCCATCCTGGGGCCGATCGCCACGCAGTATCTCGGCGAGGCCCGGCCGGACCAGGCGCCCCAGTCGCCGATCTACGGGGATCCGCGCGGGCTGCCGCCCATGCTGCTCCCGGTCGGCGGGGACGAGATCGTCCTCGACGACGCCCGGCGGTTCGCCGAGGCCGCCGCCGGGGCGGGCGTCCCGGTGGAGGTGGACGTCTACGAGGGCATGCCGCATGCCTTCCACGCGGCCGTGCTCTTCGCCGAGGACGCGCACCTGCCCACGGCCGCCGCCTTCCTGAGCCGCCTCACGGACTGGGTCACGAGGCTTCCCGCGCGCTGAGCCCGGCGGACAGCACGGCGGATTGGGCGGCGGGCTGGGCGGCGGCGATGACGCCGTGCACGGCCGCCGCGATGCGGGCGGCGGCCTGCTCGGGGTCGGGCCGGTCGGCGTCCAGCCAGGCGATGACGGCCTCCAGGGTGAAGGCGGGGACGAGGTTGGCCGCCCAGTCCAGCCACGGCCCGGCCGGGATGCGGCGCGCGAGGTTGCGGCGGGCGACCTCGCGCGAGGCGTCGGTGATGGTGTCGATCAGCTCGCGGAAGTCGGGCTCGCGGGCCGCGTGGCGGAACAGCAGCCGGAACCCGTCGGGGTCGGCGCCGGCGGCCCGCAGCAGCGCGGGAATGGCGTCGTCGTCGTAGTCGTCGCCGCCCGTGGCCTCGGCCAGCCGCGCGCAGGCGCGGTCGAGCACGGCCCGGTAGAGGGCGGCCTTCGAGTCGAAGTGCCGATAGAGCATCGCCCGGGTCAGCTCGGCCTCGGCGGCGATGTCGTCCAGGCCCGTCGCGGCATAGCCGGCGCGGGCGAAGGCGCGGGTGGCCGCGTCCAGGATCTGCTCACGCCGCTCCGCGCGGCGCATCCTGCGCACCGGCTCGGCCGGCCCGGCGTCGGGCTTGCTCATCGACCCTCCACTTGTAGAAGGCAAAGTATACATGTAGCTTTTTAGACGCTGGAGTATACAAAGCTGCGTCTACCTCCTGGAGGGGTCATGCCGTCCACGCCCGTTCGGCTCCCGTACGAGCAGCCCGACCCGATGCGGCCCGCGCCGCTGCTGCGCGAGCTGCAGGCCCGCGGCCCGATCCACGCCATCCGCACCGCCGTCGGCGACCCCGGCTGGCACGTCACCGCGTACGAGCACGTACGCCTGCTGCTGGACGACGACCGGCTCGGCCGCGCCCACCGCGAGCCCGCACGCGCCTCCCGCACCGGCGAGTCGGCGCTGTTCGGCGGCCCGATGGGCGACTTCGACACCGAGCAGGCCGACCACCGCAGGATGCGCTCGCTGCTGCAGCCGCACTTCTCGCCCAAGCGGATGCGCGCCCTGACCGGCCGGGTCGAGACCCTCACCACCCAGCTCCTCGACGAGCTGGCCGCCGCCGGGCCGCCCGCCGACCTGCACGCCGCGCTGGCGCTGCCGCTGCCGATCGCGGTCATCTGCGAGCTGCTCGGCGTGCCGTACGAGGACCGGGCCCGCTTCCGCGCCTGGACGCAGGCCGCCGGGGACGTCACCGACCGGGCCCGCTCCGAGCAGGGGCTGGCCGAGCTGTTCGGCTACGGGCGGCACCTGGTGGCCCGCAAGCGCGCCGCCGGCGACCCGGACGGCGACGTGATCTCCCGGCTGGCCGCCACCGACGGGGTGAGCGACGACGAGGCGGCGGCGATGGGCATGACGCTGCTGTTCGCCGGCCACGAGACGACAGTGACGGCGATCGGCCTGGGCGTGCTGTGGCTGCTGGCCACCCCCGGCCAATGGCAGGCCCTGGTCGACGACCCGGCGCGGATCGACGCCGCGGTGGAGGAGATCCTGCGCGCGCCCGGCCTGGGCGGCGGCGGCATCCCCCGCTACGCCCGCACCGACCTGGAGATCGCCGGCGTGCGCGTGCGGGAGGGCGACCTGGTGCTGCTGGACCTCGGGGCCGCCAACCACGACGCGTCGGTGTTCGCCGACCCGGACCGCTTCGACCTCGACCGGCCCGCCGCGCCGCACCTGACGTTCGGCCACGGCGCCCGCTACTGCATCGGCGCGCCGCTCGCCCGGATCGAGCTGAAGGCCGTCTTCTCCCAGCTCGCCGCCCGCTTCCCGACCCTGCGGCTGGGCTGCGCGGTCGACGAGCTGACCTTCAACCCGCACGTGCTCACCGGCGGGCTGACCGCGCTGCCGATCGCCTGGTGAACGCGCCCTGACGCCACCCACGGGACGCGCATCAGCCCGGCGGCGGCCGGGTGTCAGGCCGGCCGGCCATCGTCATCCCCATGAACGGCACAGCGATCGCGGCCACGGGGCTGCGGAAGGCCTACAAGGACAAGATCGTCCTGGACGGCGTCGACCTGCGCGTCCAGGCCGGCACGATCTTCGCGCTGCTCGGGCCCAACGGCGCGGGCAAGACCACGACGGTGAACGTGCTCACCACCCTCCTGCGCCCCGACGCCGGCCGGGTGCTCGTCGCCGGGCACGACGTCACCACGCAGACCCGTGCGGTGCGGGCGGCGATCGGCGTGACCGGGCAGTTCGCCTCGGTGGACGACCTGCTCACCGGCGAGGAGAACCTGCTGATGATGGCGGACCTCCTGCACCTGCCCAAGGCGGAGGGCAGGCGGATCACCCGGCGGCTGCTCGGCCGGTTCGACCTGGCGGAGGCGGCGGGCAAGCCGGCGTCGTCCTACTCCGGCGGCATGCGCCGCAAGCTGGACCTGGCGATGACGCTGGTCGGCGGGCCGCAGATCATCTTCCTGGACGAGCCCACGACCGGACTCGACCCGCGCAGCCGCCGCACCATGTGGGAGATCATCCGCGAGCTGGTCGCCGACGGCACCACCATCTTCCTCACCACGCAGTACCTGGAGGAGGCCGACCAGCTCGCCGACCGCATCGCCGTGCTCGACCGGGGCCGGCTGGTCGCCGAAGGCACCGCCGCCCAGCTCAAGCGCCGGGTCCCGGGCGGCCACGTCCGGCTGCGGTTCGCCGACCGGCGCGCGCTCGACACCGCGGCCCGCGTCCTGGCCGGATCCGCCACGGACGAGGAGGAGCTGACCCTGCGGGTGCCCGGCGACGGCGGCGTCCGGTCGCTGCGCGCCCTCCTCGACCGCCTCGACTCCCACGCCGTCGAGGCCGAGGAGCTCTCGGTGCACACCCCCGACCTGGACGACGTCTTCCTGGCCCTCACCGGCCACACCGACAAGGAGATCAAGGCATGACCGGCTTCTCGGCCACCCTGACGGACTCGGCGACCATGCTGCGGCGCAACTTCCGGCACACGCTGCGGAACCCGCTGGCGCTGTTCAACGCCGTGATCATGCCGATCGTGCTGATGTTCCTGATGGTCCACATCCTCGGCGGGGCGTTCAGCGTCGGCGTCGACTACGCGGACTACGCGACCCCCGGGCTGATCATGACCACCATCTGCTACGGCATCAGCCCCACCGCGATCGCCGTCAACTCCGACATGACGACCGGGTTCATCAACCGGCTCCGCGTCATGCACGTGTCACGGGCCGCCGTGCTCAACGCGCACGTGATCGGGACCATGCTGCGCAGCCTGGTGGCCATCGCGCTCATCGTCGGGGTCTCGTTCCTCATGGGGTTCCGGCCCTCGGCGAGCTTCCTCCACTGGCTCGGCGCGATCGGCATCGTCGTGCTGACGGTGCTGGCCATCGGCTGGCTGACCATCGCGTTCGGCCTCGCGGCGAAGTCACCGGCCAGCGCGGGCCTGATCGGCGTCCCGCTCATGCTCCTGCCCTTCCTGAGCAGCGCGTTCGTGCCCGCCGAGAAGATGGGCGCGGGGGCGCGGCAGTTCGCCGAGTACCAGCCGTTCACCTCGATCATCGAGGCCCTGCGCGGGTTCCTGACCGGCGCGCCGTCGGCGAGCTCGGCCGTCACGGCGATCGCCTGGTGCGCGGGCACCATGCTGGTCGGCTACGTGTGGGCGCGGGCGTCCTTCACGAAGCGAGGATGACGCCCGCCAGCTCGCGCCAGTCGGCCTCCCGGCCGGCGCCTGACGCCTCGGCGAACGCGGTCTCGCCGAGGCGTCCCCGCGCGTCCGCGGCGATCCTGGCGGCGTCGGGCTGCGACAGGTCCGGCGTGCCGCGCACGGCGTCGCTCGCCGCGAGCAGCCGTACGGCCTGCTCGTCCTCGCCCTGGCGCAACGCCTGGTCCGCGACCCCGACCAGCACCAGGGCGATCAGCGGCGGGTAGGAGGTCTCGGCTGCCAGGCGGAACGCCTCCGCCCGGTGCGCGCGGGCCTGCTCCAGGTCCTCGGTCAGATAGCCGTACAGGTCGCTGACCTTGGCGTGCACCATGACGCTCAGCTCGTGGACGCCCGGCATCGCCCGCACGGTGGCCAGGTGCCGGCGCGCCTCGTCCGCCTCGCCGCGCCAGTGGGCGAGCTGCGCCTTGGCCAGCTCCAGCTCGGCGGACGTCTCCGGCCAGGCGATCTCGCCGGTGTAGCGCTCGGCCTCGGCCATGGCGGACGCGCTGGCCCGCTCGTCGCCGAGCAGCCAGTAGAGGTGGGCCAGCCGCGAGCGCAGGCTGGTGACCTCCTCGTTCACGCCCAGCTCGGTCAGCGCGGTGCTCGCCTCCTCGTAGAGCTCGCACGCGCGGGCCAGCTCGCCGCGCATGGCGAGCCGGTCGGCAAGCAGGGTCAGCGACAGCGAGATCCCCATCCGCTCGCCCAGCGAACGGAACTCGGCGAGCGCGATCTCGGCGTCGTCGTCGACGCCGGTCTCGTCGCCGCTGAGCGTCAGCCGCAACCGGCCGCGCGCGAGCCGCGCCTGCGCCCGCACCCAGGCGTCCTCGTCGCTGATCAGCGGCTCCAGCGCAGGCAGGAACCCCGTCGGGTCCCGCAGCATCCGCTCCCACAGCCGGACGAACCCCAGGATGGAATGGCGCAGGCCGTGGCGCTCGGTGATCCGGTGCGCCTCCTGGATCCACTCCCGCGCCTGATACTGGTCGCCGCCGACCCCGGACGTCAGGAACACGGTCACGATCGTGTACGCGACCGCCCGCGTCTCGTCGGCCACCTCACCGGGCAGCGAGGCCGCCGCGACGGCCAGCTCGGTGCCCTCGGCCCGGTGCCCGGCCAGGAACCAGAACCAGCCCACCGCCCCGACCAGCCGCATCGCCTCCTCGGCCCAGCCCTCGGCGATCGCCCCGCGCGCGGCCGCGCCGATGTTGTCGTGCTCGGCTTCCAGCGTGGCCAGCCATTCGAGCTGCGCGGCCGTGCGCAGGTGCGGGTCGGCGCTCCGGCCCAGCTCGGTGAAGTAGGCCAGATGCGCCCGCCGCGCCCGTTCGCTCTCCCCGGCCTCGTCGAGCCGGCCGGCCGCGTACTCCCTGATGGTGTTGAGCATCCGGTAGCGGGTGCCGTCGTCGTCGGAGAGCAGCAGCGACTTCTCGATCAACGCGGTCAGCACGTCGAAGACCTGCTCCCCGGCCGCCTCCCCGGCCGTATCCCCGTCACCGCACACCTGCTCGGCCGCCTCCAGGGTCGCCCCGCCCGCGAACACCGAGAACCGGCGCAGCACGGCGCGTTCGGCCTCCGTCAGCAGGTCCCAGCTCCAGTCGACGACCGCGCGGAGCGTCTTGTGCCTGGCCAGCGCCGTCCGGCTACCGCCGGTCAGCAGGCGGAAGCGGTCGTCGAGCCGGCGGGCGAGCTGGTCGACGGACATGGTGCGCAGCCGCGCCGCGGCCAGCTCGATCGCCAGCGGGATCCCGTCGAGCGCCCGGCAGATCCGCGCCAGGGCCGCCAGCGTGTCCGCGTCGGAGCTGATGTCCTTGCGCACCAGGTCGGCGCGGTCGCGCAGCAGCCGCACCGCGGGCGAGGACTCGATCCCGGCGGCGTCCGCGCCCTCGGCCGGCAGCGCGAGCGGCTCGACCTGCCACAGCACCTCGCCGGTGATGCCGAGCGGCTCCCGGCTCGTGGCCAGGATGCGCAGCCTGCGGCACTCGCCCAGCAGCCGCTCGGCGAACGCCGCCGCCGCCTCGATCACGTGCTCGCAGTTGTCCAGGACCAGCAGGACCGTGCGCTCGCGCAGCGCCGTGATGAGCCGGTCCATCGGCTCGCCGCCCCGCGCGTCGCCGACCACCGCCTGGTCGCGCAGGCCGACCGCGGTGAGCGCGGCCTGCGCCAGCTCGCCGCCCGCCTGCACCGAGGCCAGCTCCACCAGCCACGCGCCGTCCGGCAGCTCGGCGAGCATCGTCCGCGCGGTCTCCGTGGCCAGCCGGGTCTTGCCGGAGCCGCCCGGCCCCGTCAGCGTGACCAGCCTGTGCCTGACGGACAGGCCGGCGACCGCCGACACGTCGGCGTCCTTGCCGACGAAGCTCGACAGCCCGGCCCGCAGGTTCGTCCTGCGGTTCTCCGCCCGCTCACCCAGCTCGCCGCGGAGCAGCGCGGTGTGCAGCGCGGACAGCTCGGCCGACGGGTCGGCGCCCAGCTCGTCGGCCAGCCGCTCGCGCGTCCGCTGGTAGACGGCCAGCGCCTCGGTCGCGCGCCCCGCCTCGGCGAGCGCCCGCATCAGGCCCGCCACGAACCCCTCGCGCAGCGGGTACGTGGCCACCAGGTCGGTCAGCTCGGAGACCAGCTCCGAACCCCGCCCCAGCCGGAGGTCCGCGTCGACGCGATCGCCGAGCGCGGCCACGTGCAGCTCGTCCAGCCGCGTGACCACGGCGTCGAACGCCTCGCTGTCACGCAGCGCGATGTCGGCCAGAGCCTGGCCGCGCCACAGCTCCAGGGCCGAGCGCAGCAGCTCGGCCCGCGCCGCGGGCTCGGCGCCACGCGCCTGGGCGACCAGCCGCTCGAACCGGCACACGTCCACCGCGTCCGGGTCGACGGCCAGCCGGTAGCCGCCGGACTCCGCCTCGATCACCCCGTCGGGCAGCACCCGGCGCAGCCTGGACACCAGCGCCTGCAAGGCGTTCACCTCGTCGGCGGGCGGCTGCTCGCCCCAGATCCAGTCGACCAGCCTCGACCGGGTGACGATCCGGCCGGCTTCGAGGGCCAGCGCGGCCAGCAGTGCGCGCAGCCGAACCCCGGGAACCTCGACCACGGCCCCGTCACGGTTACGGACCTCGAAGGGCCCGAGCAATCCGACTCGCACATCAGCAATTGTGCCGAATCGCGAAGACCAGCCGCGACGGCGAGCGCGTACGGGCGCCGTCAGCGGTCGTGTCAGGGCGGCGACGGCCCGATGTCAGCGCGGCAGGCGAAGGTGAAGTCCTGTCGCCAGGGAGGAAAGAGCATGGAACACACCGTCACCACGATGCCCGCGGCCCGTCAGGCCGGCTGCCCCTTCGACCCGCCCAAGGAGCTCATCGAGGCGCGCGAGCAGAGCCCGATCAGCCGCTACCCGTTCCCCGACGGGCACCAGGGCTGGCTGGTGACCGGCTTCGACCTGGTCCGGTCCGTCCTGGCCGACCCGCGGTTCAGCTCCCGCAAGGAGCTCATGAAGCACCACCCGACGATCGACTACGGCGACATCGAGGTGCCGCCCGCGCCGCCCGGCGAGTTCCTGCTGATGGACGAGCCGAGGCACAGCCGCTACCGCAAGCCGCTGGTGGGCCGGTTCACCGTGCGGCGGATGCGGCTGCTGACCGAGCGCGTCGAGCAGGTCACCGCCGCGCACCTGGACGCGATGGAGCAGGCCGGGCCGGCGGCGGACCTGGTGACGGCGTTCGCCAAGCCCATCCCCGCCATCGTGATCTGCGAGCTGCTGGGCGTCCCGTACGAGGACCGGGGCTTCTTCCAGGAGCAGATCGACAAGTTCCTCGGCGGCGAGGTGGGCGACGAGGAGCTGATCGCGGCCTACCTGGGCGTCCAGAACTACCTCGCCGAGCTGGTCGCGGCCAAGCGCGCCAACCCCACCGACGACCTGCTCAGCGACCTGACCGACAGCGACCTCACGGACGAGGAGCTGAAGGGCATGGCCCTGATCCTGCTGTCGGCCGGGTTCGACACCACCGCCAACATGATCGCGCTCGGCGCCTTCGCGCTGCTGGAGAACCCGGATCAGCTCGCCGCGCTGCGCGCCGACCCCACCCTCGTCGAGGGGGCCGTGGAGGAGCTGCTGCGCTACCTGAGCGTCGCCAAGACGTTCATGCGGGTCGCTCTGGAGGACGTCGAGCTCGGCGGCCACACGATCAAGGCAGGCTCGACGGTCATCGTGTCCATCAACACCGCCAACCGCGACCCCGAGCGCTTCCCCGACCCGCACAAGCTCGACCTGCGCCGCCAGGACGGCGGCCACCTGGCCTTCAGCCACGGCATCCACCAGTGCCTCGGCCAGCAGCTCGCCCGCGTCGAGCTGCGCGTCGCCCTGCCCGCGCTGCTCCAGCGCTTCCCCACGCTGCGCCTGGCCGTGCCCGCCGGCGAGATCCCCCTGCGCCCGGAGGCCGCCGACATCTACGGGGTCAAGAGCCTGCCCGTCACCTGGGACGCCTGACCGGCTCCACCCGCGTCTGCACCTGACCTTCGCTGACGTCCCAACCTTTCACCCCCTCCCGGGCGTCTTGTCTGTATGACGGACTCCGAGGCGTTCGAGGCCTTCGTCGCCGCGTGGTACCAGCGGCTGCTGCGGGCCGCCGTCCTCATCAGCGGTGATCCGCACCTGGCCGAGGACGTGCTCCAGGACGCCCTGATCAAGCTGGCCCGCCGGTGGCCGAAGGTGCACACCGACCCCGTCGGCTACGTGCGCACCACCCTGTACCGGGACGTCGCGTCCAAGTGGCGGCGGCAGCGGGAGTTCGCGTACGGGGAGCAGCCCGACCGGGCCGACGGCGACAGCGCATCGGCGACGGACCTGAAGGTGCTCTTCGCCCGCGCGCTGGCCAGGCTGCCGGTGAAGCAGCGCGCGGTGCTGGTGCTGCGCTTCTACGAGGACCTGCCCGTCACGGAGGTGGCCGCGATCCTCCGCGTCTCGCCCGGGACGGTCAAGAGCCAGACGCACGCGGCGCTGAAACGGCTGCGCGAGGTCGCTCCCGAGCTGGAAGAGGTGCTGGTATGACGGACCAGAGGCTGCGGGAGCTCTTCGGCGAGCTCGCCGAGACCCTGCCCGAGGGGTCGTCCAGGGCGGGGGAGCTGTGGCGGCAGGGCACGCGGAGCCGGGCCCGCCGCCGGTGGACGGTGCTCGCGGCGGCGACGGCCGTCACCGGGCTCGTCGTCGCGGCGAACGTGGTGACCGGCCCGGAGCAGGCCGAGCGCGGCGTCACGGGCCGGCCGACGCCTGCCGCCTCGCCCGGCCCCGTGCTGGACACCGCCCCGCCGGCCGGCGATGAGGCGGCGCTGCCCGCGGCGGCGACCGCGCTGCCGGAACGCTGGGCCGCCATCCCCGTCGTGCGCACGGTCCCCGGGCCCGTCCTGGCGCTGGCCGAGTTCGGCGACGGGCGCGTCCACGTGCTGAAGTCCGGCGGGCGCTTCCCCCTCGACGTGAAGCTGGGCCGGGCGGGCGATGGCGGGACGCCGCTGCGGCCCAACTCGCTCGCGCCCGACGGGACGATGGCCGCCTTCCCGCAGCAGGACGAGATCGTGGTCGTCGACCTCGTCATCGGCCAGACCAGGCGCTACCCGGTGCCGGGGCGCAACGCGGTGGTGCTGTGGCGCGGCGAGCGGCTGCTCGTCGAGCAGGAGAAGGCGGACTACCTGCTCGACCTGGCCACCGGGGAGGTGACGCGGCAGCCGAACCGGGGCTTCGGCGGGGTGGCGGGCTACCGCGACCTGCGGATCGTGCCGATCGGCGGCCGGACGTTCCTGCGGGAGGGCGCGGCGCAGGTGGAGCTGGCCGTCGACGGCGGACCGGCCACGGCGGTCCCGGGCCGTCACGGGTGGCAGCGCGACGGGCTGGTCGCGGTGCCCGGACGCGCCCCCGGCGAGCGTCCGGGGCGGGCCGACGCGGTCGTCGTGGCCGAGGCCGCCACCGGGCGGGTGGTCAGGACGCTGCTCCTGCCCGGCGCCCGGTGCGGCAAGGGCGGCTGCCCGGTGCGCGGCTGGGCCCGCCACGGCACCGTGCTCGTCGAGAGCGGTGACCGGCTGCTCGGCTGGGACCTCGCCACCGGCGCGCTGTCGCGCGTCGCCGACCTGCGCCCGGACGTGACCGCCTACTCGCTGCGCAGCGGATGAGCGCCGTCAGCCGGCCAGGGCGCGGCGCAGCGCCGCGAACAGCTCGCCGTTCTGCCGCTGCGACACCCCGGCCGACATGATCGCGTACGAGCCGTGGAACGTCCCCGGCCACTGGTGCAGCTCGACCTGGACACCGGCCTGCATGAGCCGCAGCGCGTAGTCGATGCCCTCGTCGCGCACCGGGTCGAACTCGGCGGTGGCCACGTAGGCGGGCGGCAGGCCGGACAGGTCCTCGGCCCGCGCCGGGGCGGCGTACGGGGTGGCGGGCGCGCCGCCGAGGTAGAGCCGCCAGGCGGCCGTCAGGCTGGCCGCGTTCGCCCTCGGGGTGCCGGTGAAGTTCCGCGCCGACCAGGTCCGCTGCCGGTCGTCGAGGCTGGGCTGGGTGAGGAGCTGGAAGCGGATCGGCGGCCCCTGCTCGTCGCGGGCCCGCAGCGCCACGCCGGCCGCGAGGCCGCCGCCGGCGCTCATGCCGCCGACCGCGATCCGGTCCGGGTCGACGCCCAGCTCGGCGGCGTTCGCGGCGACCCAGACCAGCGCGGCGTAGGCGTCGTCGAACGGGGCGGGGAACGGGTGTTCCGGGGCGAGCCGGTAGCCGACCGAGACCACCACGGCGCCGGACTCGGCGGCCAGCTTGGCCGCCCACCGGTGCTCGGTGTCGAGGTCGCCGACGATGCACCCGCCGCCGTGCATCCAGACGATGACGCCGCCCTGCGCCTCCTGCGGCCGGTAGATCCGTACGGGAACGTCCGGGTCCGCCGGGACCATGCGGTCGGTGATCTCCAGGGCCGAGACGTCGGGCTCCGGCAGCGAGGCGACCAGCTCGGTGAGGGCCTTGCGCTCGCTGACGGGGTCGGCGTACTCGGCCGCGGACAGCAATGGGACGAATGGTTCGAGTTCGGGATCCATGCCGACAATCCTCGGCGTCGGCCTGGGGCCCGATCATCCGCCAACCGTCGGGATTCGCGACCCCGGGGCGCACCGTTCGGCGCGCCGCCTCAGGTCAGGACCACGAGCTGCCGCGTCGCCCGGGTCATCGCCACGTAGCGGTCCACCGCGCCCTCGACACCCTCGCCGAACTCCTCCGGCCGGACCAGCACGACCAGGTCGAACTCCAGCCCCTTCGACAGCTCCGGAGTCAGCGACCGGACGCGCGGCGTACCCCGGAAGGCCGGATCGCCGATCACGCACGCCGTGCCCTCAGCATGCTCGGCCAGCCAGTCGTCCAGGATCGCGTCCAGCTCCGACACCTGCCCGTGGACCACCGGCAGGCCGTTGCTGCGGATCGACGTCGGCACGTTGGCGTCCGGGAGCGCGGCCCGGATGACCGGCTCCGCCTCCGTCATGATCTCCTCCGGCGTACGGTAGTTGATGCTCAGGGAGGCCAGGGTGATCCGGTCGAGCCCGATCCGTTCGAGCCGCTCCTGCCACGACTCCGTGAACCCGTGCCTGGCCTGGGCGCGGTCGCCGACGATGGTGAAGCTCCTGGACGGGCAGCGGAGCAGCAGCATCTGCCATTCGGCGTCGGTCAGCTCCTGGGCCTCGTCCACGACCACGTGCGCGAACGGGCCCGCGAGCCGGTCCGGCTCGACCGACGGCACCGCGTTCTCGTCGACCAGCGCGTCCTTGAGATCCTGGCCGTGCAGCATCGTCACCGCGCCCTCCCCGTCGTCGTCGGCCTCGACCAGGGCGTCGACGACCGTGGACACGCGGGCGCGCTCGGCGGCGACGGCCGCCTCCCGGCGGCGCCTGTGCCGGGACGCCTCCGGGTCGCCCAGCCGCTGCCGCGCCGCGTCCAGCAGCGGCAGGTCCGACACCGTCCACGCCTGCGGCTCCGCGCGCTGCAGCTTCCTGATCTCCTCGACGCTGAGCGAAGGCGCGCACCTGCGCAGGTACGCGGGCACCGTCCACAGGTCGCCGACCAGGTCGGCCGCCTCGATCACCGGCCAGGCGCGGTTGAACGTCGTCAGCAGCTCCCGGTTGCGCAACAGCGACCTGCGGAGCAGATCCGGCGAGACCTCCTGCTCGTGCTTGTCCTGGACGATCGTGACCAGCTCCTCCCAGATGCGGTCACGCGCCTCGTTGTGCGGGGTGCCCGGCTCCGGCGCGTCGAACGCGTCCGCCCAGTCCTCCGCGCTCACCCACACGTCCGACCAGGGCGTCGTGATCGTCATGCCCGCCGTGGGCGGGTTCTCGTAGAACCTGACGGCCGGCTCGATCGCCCGCACCAGCTCCGCCGACGCCTTCAACCGGGCCACCTCCGGGTCCGCCTCCACCCCGGCCTCGGCCCCCTCCGCGACCAGGTCGCGCAGCGTGCACGTCTGCACGCCCTCCTCCCCGAGACTGGGCAGCACGTCCGCGACGTACGCCAGGTACGGCTGGTGCGGGCCGACGAACAGCACGCCGCCCCGGCGGTGACCGAGACGCGGGTCCGAATAGAGCAGATAGGCCGAGCGGTGCAGCGCCACCACCGTCTTGCCCGTGCCCGGACCGCCGTCGACCACCAGGGCGCCGCTCGAACCAGCGCGGATGATGGCGTCCTGGTCGGCCTGGATGGTGCCCAGCACGTCCCGCATCCGGGGCGACCGGTTGCTCCCCAGGCTGGCGATGAAGGCCGACTGGTCGTCGAGCGCGGCATGCCCGTCGAACCCGTCGGCGGTGAACACCTCGTCCCAGTAATCGCTGATCCGGCCCCGGGTCCACCGGTAGCGGCGGCGGCTCGCCAACCCCATCGGGTTGCCGTGCGTCGCCCCGAAGAACGGCTCCGCCGCCGCCGAACGCCAGTCCAGCAGCAGCCGGCGGCCCTCGCTGTCCGTCAGGCCGAGCCGCCCGATGTACACCGGCTCCGGATCGTCCTCGCTCACCATGTGCCCCAGGCACAGGTCCAGCCCGAACCGGCGCAGCGCCCGCAGCCTGGCCGCCAGCCGGTGCACCTCCAGGTCCCGGTCGAGGGCCTGCCGCCCCTTACCGCCCGGCGCCCTGCGCGCGGCGTCGAGCCGGGCGGACAGGTCGGCGATCGACCGGTCCAGGCTCTCCGCGATGGCCGCGAAGTGCCGCTCGTCCCCGGCGATCAGCTTCGGGTCGGCCTTGGCGGCGAGGCGGGCGGGAAGGTCGAACACGCTGGTGGTCAGCGGGGTCACAGGCAAACGCTCCGATCTGGGGCCTGGCTCGCGGACGCGCGTCGTCCGCCGTTTCCCCAGGCCGGCTGTGGCTTCGGCGTGCCATTGTGCGGCATGACCGGGGCCTTGCGGCAAGCCCCCCGCTCCGCTATACGTTAAGAGTGGAGAGGCGTTGCCATCCCCTCTCCCCTTCTCGCTTTTTATCTGTTTTTGTTGTCCCGATATGTCGTGCATGTGCATGAATACTTGGGCAGAATGATCGTGTGACGGCGATCGTGAAAACCGAGCAGATGCCCGGCCTCGTACGGGCTGCCAGGGTCATCCTGATCGTGCAAATGGCCTTCAGCCTTTTCGGCCTTGTGCTCATCTCACCGGTGATCACGGTGATGTTCAGCGAGCCGAGGGTGGCAGCGCTGCTGCTCGTTTCCTTCGCGACCGTGGTTCTCATGGGCGTGCTGATCTCTCGCTGGTCGTCCCGGCGGAAATGGGTGCGCTGGGGCGGCATCGCGTTCGAAACGGTCTTGCTCGCCAGCAATCTCATCCTGACCGCCATCGACGGAGAATTCAGCTGGCTGACCCCGATCCACCCGGGCACCATTCTGCCCCTGGCGATCGTCGTCGCGCTGTTGACGCCCCCGGCGGCCCACTGGTTCGACCGCTGACCTGAGGCGGGCGTCAGCTTGTGGCGCAGTGGGTGAGGGTGGAGCCGCGTTGCTCCCGGACGCACTGCTGGTTGACCACGGTGGCGACGCCGCGCAGGTCCCGTACCGTGTCGGCCATCGTGCGCCAGGACGCGCCCTCCCGCAGCTTCAGGCGGAACGATTCGGGCAGGTCGCCGGCGGTGACGGCGGCCCACCAGCGCGGCGCTTTCGGCCGACCAGACGGGCGGTTGGTACGGCAGTGCGCGCCGCAGCCTGACGGCCCGGCGGCGCAGCGTCGACCGGCACCCGTTGAGCACCGCCGACCGTACGTACGCCAGGGCGCGGCCGGGCGCCGTCGGCTCTCCGCTGGAGAGCAGCTCGACTTCCATACTCCAGAGACGCCCGGCGCCCCGGTTTGCTGCCTCCGCCACTACTTGACGTTTGGGCGCAAGTACTTGCTATCGTGTGTCAAGTGAGTACGCGTGAGCACGTGGCGCTGGTGCGTGAGCTGGTCGAGCTGGTCGAAAGGCGGATCGTCGACCCGCTGGAGATCCTGTTCGGCTCCGGCGAGCAGGTGGAGCCCGTACGGGCACGGCTGCGGATCGAGGCGGAGGTGTGGGCCGCCCAGTTGCTCGGCCCCGACGACGCCCTCGCGGTCCGGGCGGCGGCGCGGCTGGTCGCGGCCGTCTTCCCCGGTGACGGCCCGTTCGACCCCGCCGACGCCTGGTGGGGCACGGCGTTCGGCCGGGCCGTGGCCAGGCGGGCGGGCCACCCCGGCAAGGAGGCGGTGCCGTACGCCACGGCGGGGGCGATGCTCGGCATCACCCGGCAGGGCGTGCACGACCTCGTCAAACGCGGCAAGCTCGACCGGCACCTCGACGGCGGCGTGACCACGCGCTCCATCCGCGCCCGGCTGAACCGATCTCTGGAGCGACATGGCGTACGACGTCACGATCACTGACCACGACATCCCCCTGGCCGTACGCGACCACGGCGGCCCCGGCGACCCCGTGTTCCTCCTGCACGGCCTCGGCGGCACGCTGGAGGCGTGGGACGCCGTCGCCCTGCCCGGCCACCGCGCCGTGGCGCTCGACCTGCGCGGCCACGGCCTGTCCGGCGACGGCCCGTGGGAGTGGGACCGGGTGCTCGACGACCTCGAAGCGGTGGTGAAACACCTGGACCTGGGCAACCCGGCGGTCGTCGGCCACTCGCTGGGCGGCATGCTGGCCGTGCTGTGGGCCAGGCGTCACCCCGAGTGCCCGGCCATCGTCAACCTCGACGGGCTGCGATCGGCCGAGAGCGCCCCGGACAACTACCCGGGCCTGGACGCCGCGACGCGGGACCGGGAGCTGGCGGCGCTCAAGGCCGCCTTCGACGCGCAGGCGGCGGCCCTGGCCGGGCCGCTGCCCGACGGGCTCGGGCCGCTGTTCCCGGCCAGGGCGCGCGTCGAACGCGACGGCGAGGTCTACGCCAGGCCCGGCGCCGAGCTCCTCGCGGCGGTGCGCTGTTCGCCGGAGTTCCGCGACACGATCCCGCTGCTGCGCCAGGTCACCTGCGACGCCTGGGTCGTGATCCCGACCCAGGACCCGCCGGGGATGCCGGGCGGCGAGCTGATGGCGGCGTTCCGGCGGGGTGTGCGCCGCGATCTCGCCGGCCTGCCGCCCCACCTCCAGGTCAGGGAGCTGGAGGCGAGCCACGACATGCTCGCCGAACAGCCCGCCGCCGTGGCCGCGCTGATCGGCGGCTTCCTCGCCTGACGCCGTTCGGGCTCACATCGGCGGCGGCTGTCTCGTCGGAGCCGGAAAGCCCGCCACCGAGAGGAAGACTCCTGATGACCGACGCCCTCCAGTCCCGGCTGCCCGATCCCTCCCGCTTCTTTCCCGAGGTGGGGCCGATCGCCGGAGGCATGACCAAGGCCGTGCGGAACGGCGCCGTCCCCGACGCGACCGTCCACCTGATGCAGCTGCGTGCCGGGCAGATCGTGGGCAGCACCTACCACGCGGTCCGGCAGAGTGGCCAGCTCCGCAAGGCGGGGGAGAGCGAGGAGCGCATCACCGCCGTGGCGACGTGGCGTGACGCCCCCTGTTTCACCGACGCGGAACGGGTCGCGCTGGAGCTGGTTGAGGCCGTGCTCACGCCGAGCCCGTCGGGGGAGCGGGTGCCCGACGAGCTGTACGCCAGGGTGGCGGCGCACTACGACGACAAGGCGTTGTGGACGTTGACCCTGGCGATCGGCCAGATCTGCTTCTTCATCCCCGTCGCGCTCATCGCCAGGCCGATCCCCGGCAGGCCGCTGGGCAAGAACTACACCGGCTGAACCCCGGCAGGGCGGCGGTCAGTCCACCCATTTGGGGCCGGCGCACTGGGCGATCTCGCGGACGATCTCCTCCGGGCGGGCCCGATAGCCGCTGAGCGTGGTGAACAGGACCTCGCCGCGGCCCGGGTCGTACCGGGGGCTGAAGTCGCCGTTGCGCTGCGCCGACGGCAGCATGATCGTGGGCTTGAGGTCGATGCAGATGCAGCGGCGGAAGTTGCGCCGCCGCTCGGCGATCCGGGACACGTCCGCCCACCGGTAGTGCCATCGCTGGTCGCGCACCCGTACCTCGATCCCGGCGGTGTTCACGATGAGCAGCCGGGCCAGGCGGCGGCGCATGCGCTGGTTGCCCCGCTGGACCATGTTCACGAACAGCCCTAACGAGTAGGCGCAGCCGACGATGCCGATCACCGTCAGGATGGCCAGGAGGAGGCCGGGCGCCCTCAACGAGCCCGCGATCAGCCAGATGAAGGCGCCGGCCAGGGCGAGCGGCAGGAGCGAGGCCAGCCACCACATCCAGCCCAGCCCCCGGCTCGGCGCGAACGTCCGCCCCTGCCCGGCCTGGACGATCGGAAGATCGAGGGATGGCGGTGTACGGGCGCCGGTGCGGGCGGCGTTGCGCGTGAAGGGGAAGTCGTGGGCGTTGTCGGTGCCGCGCTGGTTGGGGTCGGGCAGCCCCCGGGCCCGCAACCGGTGGCGCAGGTGCCCGTACAGCACGCCGAGCGTGAGCGGGTCGGGCTCGCCCGGGAGGCCGCCCCTGATCAGGCGCAGCAGCTCCCCGGTGAAGGACGTGCAGGCGTCGACCTGCTCCCCGAACGGCACGACGTGCGCCGCCAGGTCGCTGGCGGTCAGCGTGTAGACGCCGCGGACGTCGCTCTGGTCGGCGATCAGCCCGGCGGACAGCCCGGCGGACAGGGTCTCGGTCTGGATGACCGATCCGGCGTAGCAGCAGTCGAGCACGGCGATCTTCACCGCAGCCGGGCTGTCGCGCAGCGCGGTGCGGATGCGGGAGTACTCCAGGCCGGTCAGGTCGGGGTCGGCCGCGGTGGTGTCGGCCAGGGCCAGGCACAGCTCGCCCTCGGCGGTGAGCATGCCGTGCCCGACGAAGTACAGCAGCAGCACCCCGGTCGTCTCCCGGGCGACTTGCCGGATGCGCTGCGCCACGACGCGGCTGTCGCCCTCGTTGTGCAGGACGGTGACGTCCCCGGCGGGCCAGCCGCACAGGGCGGGGTCGGTCAGCGCCGCGCGCATCCCCAGGACGCTGTTGGCGGCGGCGGGCAGGTCGGGCAGGCTCTCGTCGCGGTGCACGGAGGTCGCGACGAGGACGGCATGGGAGACGCCGCTCCGGCGCCGGTCAGCCGGCATCGCCCGCGCTCGCCCGGTCGGCCTGGTCCAGCACCTCCTGGAGCAGGGGCAGCGCGTCGCCGACCCGCTTGGCCTCGACCGTCACGGTGCGTTCGGGAGTGGTGAGCGTGATGGACACGTCGGCGTGCCGGTTGGTCAGCCACGTCGTCAGCGCCCTGGCCAGCACCATGCCCGCGCCGCCCGACCCGACGGCGATGCTGAGCAGCTCGACGGCGCCGCCGAGCTCCTCGCGGCCCGGCGGGCGGCCGACCGGGTCGACCCGGCCCTGCAGCGGGCGCTGGCTGCGCAGCCAGCGCGTCAGCGAGACCAGCTCGCCTGTGGGGACCGCCCGGACTTCCACCCGCATCTGGCCTCTCCTCTGCTCAGGGAGCTATCCAGCTCCAGCATGAGGCATCGCCCGGCGGGGTGTCAGGAAACGCTTCCTACCACACGACCCACGGGCTCTCCACGCCGCCGCTGAACGCCCCCGTGCCCGACTTGCGCCACCGCTGGCGCACGTCGACCTTGGCTCCGGTACGGGACGCCGTGGCGGTGAACGGGCCGCAGGTGACCACGGCGCCGTCGCGGGCCGGGGCGACGCCCGCGCAGAGGAACGGCTGCGACAGGTTCGTCTCGGCGTCGGTGTTGTAGAGCTGCACGTGGATGTCGGAGCGCAGCGAGGCGGAGCCCCTGATCCGGCCCATCAGGCGGAACTCGTCCCCGACCTGCGCCATGCAGGGCGACATCTGCAGCCCGGGCGTGGGGGAGAACCAGTCGCGGCACCGCCAGTTCACGGCGGCGGCCGGGGGCGGGGTCTCGGGCTCGGCGGTCGTCGGGTCCTCCGGGTCGGCGGAGGTGGGCGGCGAGGTCTTGGGCTTGGGCTTGGGGGAGCGGGTCGTGCGTTCCGGCGCGGGGCGCGTGGTGGCGGGCTCGGCGGTGGGGGTCTTCGGGGGGTGGCTGCGGATCGGCAGCACCTTCGACGTGGGGGTGTCCGGGACCTCGGGCTCCGTGGAGGCGGTGGCGGGGGCCTGGGCCTCGACGGGGGCCTCGACGGTGGCCTCGCTCACGGCGCCGACGGTCTGGGCCCGCCACGGCGCGACGACGACGAGCGCGCCCGCGCTCACGACCAGGGCCGCCGCGGTGGCCAGGCCGACCAGGACGCGCTGCCGCGACCGCCCCGCCCCCTTCCCGGCCTCGCGCCGCCCGCCGTCCCCACGCCCGGGCGACGTCTCCACGGCGCCCGTCCCGGCGGCGACCGGCGTCCCACCTGTGCCCGGCGTTCCGGTGGGCGCGGGCGGGCGGGTGCGCGCGTCCTGCGGATCGGCTGTCACGGGCGGCTCGTACGGGCCGGGCAGGGGCTGGGAGGTGGCCAGCGGCGGGTGTTCCAGGCCGACCGGCGGCAGGGCGGGCAGGCCGGCCAGCGACGGTGCGGCAGAGGTCAGCGCCTCGGCCAGGCCGGCCGCCGTGGGGCGGGCGGCGGGGTCCTTGGCCGTGGCTGCGGTGATGAGCGTCCACAGGACGTCGGGCATGCCGGGCAGCCGCCGGGGCGCGGCGGTGGCGTGCTGCCTGAGCAGCGCCATCGGATGCTCGCCGACGAACGGAGGCCGTCCGGCGAGCAGCTCGTACAGGATCAGCCCGGTCGCGTACACGTCCACGGCGGGGGTGGGCGTGGTGCCGTCGGCCACCTCGGGCGACAGGTACGTGGGGGTGCCGATGATCGACGAGGTCTGGGTGAGGCCGGGCCCGTGGACGATGCGGGCGACGCCGAAGTCGGTGAGCCTGGGCTGCCCGGTGGCGGCGTCGATCAGGATGTTGCCGGGTTTGACGTCGCGGTGGATCACGCCCATGTCGTGCGCGGCGGCGAGCGCTCCGGCGATCCGGGCCACCATGCGGGCGGCCTCGGCGGCCGACAGCGTGCCGCGCTCGTGGAGGAGCGTGCGCAGGTCGCCGCCTTCGACGAAGTCCATCACCAGCGCCAGCCGGTCGCCCTCGACGACGAAGTCGCGCACGGTGGCGATGTTGGGGTGACGCAGGTTGAGCATCACATTGCGTTCCTGGACGAACCGGAGCACCAGGTCGCGGTCGGCGGCGAGTCCTTCACGCAGGAGCTTGGCGGCGACGATCTCGCCGGTGTCGCGGTGCCTGGCCCGCCAGACGGTCCCCATCCCGCCGGCGCCGATCTGCTCCACGAGGATGTAACGGCTGCCCAGGGCCCCGTCCGTCGCCATCCGCCCGCCCTCCCCCTGAAGATGCTTCGATCACAATAGTGACGTTCGGGCTGATTTGTTCGGAGGATCCAGGGTCAGGAGATGCGTGACTGCAGGGCCGTCGGCACGTCCGGGTCGACGGGGATGACGCTCGACACCCCCGTCACCTCAAGGAGCCGCCGCAGCACGCCCTGGACCCCGGCGAGCCTGAGCCAGCCGCCCGCCGCCCTGGCCCGGTTGGAGAATTCGAGGATCGTCCGCAGGCCCATCGAGTCGCAGAAGGACAGTTCGGTCACGTTGACGACGAGGTGGACGCAGCCTTCGGCCATGCCGGCCGCGATCTTCTCCGTCACTTCGGAACACCGGGTGGTGTCGAACTCACCGACCAGTGTGATGACCGCCGTGTCGCCGAAGTGTTCAATTGTGAGGGCGAACGGTGATTGCATCCAGCAGGCCTCCATTGGGGTTGCTTGTGACGCTACACCGCGCGTGCGCCTCGTGGCGGCCGGAGCCGTGACGCGCTGTCCGAATGCCGCCAGCGCCCGCGCCGCCCGATCGGTCACAGTGTTGCGGTGAGCACAGTGATCGACAAGCACACCCGCATCGAGCCGGGCATCCTCTACTTCGGCACCCCTGTGGTCCTGGTCTCCTCCACGAACCCGGACGGCACCCCCAACCTGGCGCCCATGTCGTCGGCCTTCTGGCTGGGCTGGCGGGCCATGCTCGGCTGGGGCACCCGCTCACGTACGGCCCAGAACCTGCTCAGGACCGGCGAGTGCGTGCTGAACCTGCCCTCGGACGCGCTCGCCGCCGCCGTCGACAGGCTGGCCCTGACCACGGGCAGCGACCCCGTCCCGCCGGGCAAGCACGCGCGCGGCTACCGCCACGTCGCCGACAAGTTCGCCAGGGCGGGGCTGACGCCGGTGCCGAGCGAGACGGTCGCGCCGCCCCGCGTGGCCGAGTGCCCGGTGAGCATGGAGGCCGTCGTGGAGCGGACGCACCCGGTGGGCCCCGACGACGGCGTGACCGCCTTCGAGGTACGCGTCCAGCGCGTCTGGGTGCACGACGACATCCGTACGGAAGGGACGGACGACCACATCGACCCCGACGCCTGGCGTCCGCTGATCATGAGCTTCCAGAAGCTGTACGGTCTCGGCCCGCAGGTGCACCGCTCGACGCTGGCGACCATCCCCGAGTCGATGTACCGGGGCCCGGACATCGAGCGCGCCCGCTAGCCCAGCAGCCTGCGGTGCAGGCTGAGCCAGGTGCGGCCGGCGCCGAGCCGTTCGACGTCCGCGCGCGGCAGCCACCGCGCCCGCGTGCTCTCCGACCCCGCCGGCGGCCGCGTCGACCCGCCGAGCCCGGCCAGCCGGGCGGTGAACATCACCATGTACGTCAGCGCCGGGTAGGGGTGACCGGGCGGCGGCGGGGCGAGCAGTTCGATGCGGTGCCAGGCGAAGACCGACAGCAGCCCGGGATCCAGCTGCAGGCCGGTCTCCTCGGCCAGCTCGCGGGCCGCCGCCTGGACGGGCGTCTCGCCGGGGTCGAGGTGGCCGCCGGGGATCTCCCAGCCGCGCCCCGGCCGGTCCACGTGCGTCAGCAGCGTCCGGTCCGCCTCGTCCAGGACGAACGCGAACGCGGACGTGACCGTGCCGGCGCCGGGCAGGTCGCCGGCGAGCACCACGTCCAGGCGGTGCGGGACGGCGATCCACGGCACCGTCCGGGTCTCCACGATGTGACTCATCCGGTCCAGCGTCTCAGACGCCCCGGCGCATCGCCCGGTTGCCCAGCACCAGCCCGGCCGCCGCGATCACCACAGCCGCCGCCGCGCCGTACAGGACCGACGGGTGGGCGAGGTCGCCCGCGAACAGGGCGCGCTGGGCGTCGACGACGTGCGTGACCGGGTTGACGTCGCCGAGCGCCCGCAGCCAGGCCGGGCCGGAGTCCATCGGCAGCAGCACGCCCGACAGCAGCAGCATCGGGAACAGCAGCGCCTGCGTGACCACGTAGAACAGGGTCCCGCTGGGCGCGGACTTCAGCGCGAGCACGAACGACAGCGCGCCCAGCCCGATCCCGAACACGATCAGCAGCGCCATCCCCGCCAGCACGCCCGCCGGGTGGAGCTCGAAGCCCAGCGGCAGCGCCAGCACGATGATCAGCACCGCCTGCGCGGTCAGGATCGCCATCTCCTTGAGCGTGCGGCCGACGAGCATGGCGGTGCGGTTGAGCGGGGTGACCATCATGCGCTCCATCGAGCCGCCGATCAGCTCGACCAGCAGGTGGTAGCCGGACGCCATCGGCCCCGACAGGCACATCATGACCAGGATGCCCGGCACGAACCACTGCCAGGACGACCCCACGGCCCCGTCCAGCAGCGATCCGAACAGGAACAGGAACAGCAGCGGCTGCCCCATCTCGAACAGCAGCCCGACCGGCTCGCGCAGCACGGGCGCGAACTCGCGGCGGAAGACGGTGGCGGTGTCACGCAGGAAGGTCGTCATCGAGCTTTCTCCCGGTCAGGCTGAGGAACACGTCGTCGAGGGTGGGGCGGGCGGTCTCGGCGGTGGCGACCTCGATCCCGGCCGCCTCCAGGGCGCGCAGGTATTCGGGCAGCGCGGCGGCGGCGTTGGCGACGCGCATCCGCACGGTCAGCCCGTCGGCCTCGCCGCCGCCGATCCGGGCCGCCTCGGCGGCGTCGTGCCCGGTGCGGGTGGTGATCGTGAGCCGGTCGCCGGCGAGGTCGTTCTTGAGCCGTTCCGCGGTGCCGTCGGCGATGACGCGGCCGCCGTCGATGACGATCACCCGCTCGGCCATGCTGTCTGCCTCGTCGAGGTAGTGGGTGGTCAGGAAGATCGTGGTCCCGTACGTCTCCCGCAGGCGCAGGATGTGGGCCCAGATGTCGGCGCGGCTGCCGGGGTCGAGCCCGGTGGAGGGCTCGTCGAGGAACAGCAGGTCCGGCCGGTGGATGAGGCCGAGCGCGATGTCGAGGCGGCGGCGCTGGCCGCCGGAGAGCGTGCCGGGCTTGCGGGTGGCGAGGGGCTGCAGGTCGAGCAGTTCCAGCAGTTCGGCGGCGCGGGCGCGGGCCTGGGCGGTGGTCAGGCCGTAGCAGCGGCCCTGGGTGACGAGCTCGTCGCGGACGCGGAAGTTCTCGCCGGCGCTGTTCCGCTGGCCGACGTAGCCGATCCTGGCGCGCACGCCGGCCGGGTCGCGGGCCACGTCGCGGCCGGCCACGACGGCGGTGCCGGACGTCGGGGGCAGCAGCGTGGTGAGCATGCGCAGGGTGGTGGACTTCCCCGCGCCGTTGGGGCCGAGGAAGGCGACGAGCCGGCCGGGCTCGACGTCGAGGTCGATGCCGCGCACCGCCTCGACGGTCTCCTTTTTCATCGTGAAGACACGGGTCAGTCCCCGGGTGTGGATCATGGTCGGTTCTCCTCCGGGCATGGCGAAGAAACCCCAGGTCGGGGGCTTGGTTGAGGTTGGGGGTCCAGTGTGGGCGCGGGGGAGGGCTTTGGCAAACGCGAACACTACGTTCACATACGGCTCTGACCTGCGAAAACGCTACGTAGGAGACGTAGCGGAGTCGGGCCGGTTTCGAGGCTCTGAAGTGGGGTTTCGACGGACGTACAGAGAAATTTCCAATGACGGATAGCTGCGTCCGGTTATGCGGATATTGCGGGTTGCGGGATTATGCCGGGCTCCGGGATGATCTCGCGGGTGAAACGTCTGTTATTGGTCGCGGTGGCCGCGGTGGTCGGCATGGCCGGTCCCGCCCAGGCGGCCTCCGGGGTGCCCGGGGTCGATGTCAGCAACTGGACGGCGGAGGTCGACTGGCCGGCGGTGGCCTCGGGAGGCGGGAAGTTCGCCTTCGTGCTCGCCACCGAGGGCGTCGACTTCCGGAGCACGCACTTCACCTCGCAGTACGACGGCGCGGCGGCGGCCGGGCTGATGCGCGGGGCCTACCACTTCGCCCAGCCGCACGAGTCGGGCGGGGCCGCGCAGGCCGACTACTTCGTGCAGAACGGCGGGGCGTGGACCGGTGACGGGATGACGCTGCCCGGGGTGCTCGATCTTGAGGACAATCCATACAAAGAGCGCAACGGCAAGAACAGCTGCTATGGATTGACCGCGAAAGACATGGTCGCCTGGATCAAGGACTTCACAAAGAAATACCGCCAGCGGACCGGGCGCAACGCGATCATTTACACCACCACGAGCTGGTGGCGCACGTGCACCGGCGACAGCGCCTCCTTCAAGGCGCACCCGCTCTGGATCGCCCGCTGGGGAGCCGATCCTGGCGAGCTGCCCAAGGGCTGGGAGAAGCACACGTTCTGGCAGTCGGCCGAGAAGGGCACGCTGGCCGGCGGGCAGAACGCCTTCAACGGCACCGAGGCCGACCTCAAGGCGCTGGCCAACCCGCCCGCCGAGGTCACGGTGTCGGGCAAGGCGCGCAGCCGCAAGAGCTTCACGCTGACCGTGGCCAACACCGGCCCCCACCCGGTCACGAACGTCAAGGTGTCCGGCCGGACCTTCGGCGGCATGCGCGTCGTCAAGGCGACCTCGGGCTGCACGTTCAGCGGCACGGCGATCCGCTGCGCCATCCCCGAGATCGCGCGCGGCCAGAAGCGGACGTTCACCTTCGCCACCAAGCCGTCGAAGTCGAAGGGCGTCGTCGGCATCAGGTTCACGGTCGGCTCGGCGGAGCTGGAACTGCGGGCGAGGTAGGCCGGGGTGAGGCTGTCGGGCAGGCGCCGGCTCGCCCTCGCCGTCGTGCTCGTCCTGCTGCTCGCCACGGCCTCGGTCCCGATCAGGCGGTACGTGCTGCCGCGCATCGTGGAGATCGCGTACGCGGTCGAGAAGCGCGGGATCGTCTACTCGTGGGGCGGCGGCCACGCCGAGGAGCCGGGGCCGTCCAAGGGCACCTGCCTGGGCTACGAGGGCAAGATCAAGCCCTGCCCGGCGGCCAGGACGCGCGGGCTGGACTGCTCGGGGCTGACCCGCTGGGTGTACGCGCTGGCGCACGGCGAGGACGTGCTCGGGCCGGGCAACACCGACGACCACATCCGCCGCATGCGCCGGGTCGCCCGGCCGCGGCCCGGTGATCTGGTGTTCTTCGGCAGGAGCGTCAAGCAGACCCGCCATGTCGGCGTCTACCTGGGCGGGGGCCGGATGATGAACGCCCCGGAGACCGGCGCCGTCGTGCGGGTCGACCCCGTCTCCCGGGTGAAGGGCTTCCTCGGGTACTACCGGTACTGATCCGGTATGGCGTGTAACGCGGGTCACGTACCGGAAATTGAGAGACCCGGAGGCTACTGTGTGCCGCTATGGACAGGCGATGGGTAGGTGACGACGGGTTCGAGATCGTGCTCGCCCTGCGCGCGGGGCGGCAGGTGCTCCGGGTGCGTCGCAACGGGTGGCTGGTGGCCGACTGCCTGTCGGTCGCGGAGGTCGCGCGCCACGTCGATCTGGCCGATCTGTGCGAGGTCGTCCGGCTGCCCGCGGCCCGGGTCCCGGCCGAGGCGGTGGAAGGGCGGACGAGTTCGCATCATCGCTGAGCGCCGTGTATGGTTACACCTGTCCGCAGCGCCGGACAGGCCCCTATAGCTCAGTCGGCAGAGCGTCTCCATGGTAAGGAGAAGGTCAACGGTTCGATTCCGTTTGGGGGCTCCAGCTGTGACGGGCCTCACCGCAAGGTGAGGCTTTATTCATTTAGGTTCACCGGTGATTCTGAGGCATACTGGGGTCACCCGCTCGACCAGGCGAGTTACGAATGTGCTCCCGGTGTCGGGTATCCTCTACGGGGCCGGGTCGTTACCGGCTCAAGGCGGAGTAGCTCAGTCAGGCAGAGCAAACGGCTCATAATCGTTGTGTCGCCGGTTCAAGTCCGGCCTCCGCTACTGCCCTTCCCCAGGTCACCTGACCTGGGACGGGCGTGTCCATGTCCCGAACGTAGAAAGGCACTCCCAAGTGGCTGCCACCGACGTTAGGCCGAAGATCACGCTGGCCTGCCAGGAGTGCAAGCACCGCAACTACATCACGCGGAAGAACCGGCGCAACGACCCGGATCGGCTTGAGCTGAAGAAGTACTGCCCCAACTGCCGCTGCCACCGCGCGCACCGCGAGACCCGCTAGTTCTCGCCGGGCAGCATTCCTGCCTCCCCATAACGCACAACCGGCGTCCTGCTGACAGGGCGCCGGTTCGTCGTGTCCGGCGCATTTCATGGGCAAAATGCCGGTCATCCCGGCGACAGCCGAACCTTGTTCTGTTACCGTCTGGCTCAACGACGCTCGGTGACACATGCGAGGGAGCGCTGATGGCGTTGAACCGTGACTTCGTGGGACGCAGCTACCCTGCCGGCCCCCCGTACGAGGTCAGCCGGGTCAAGATCAGAGAGTTCGCGGCAGCGATCGGCGACAACAATCCCGTCTACCGCGACAGGGAGGCGGCGCGGGCCGCCGGACATCCCGACGTGATCGCGCCGCCCACGTTCCCCATCGTGTTCAGCCTGCAGAGCGGCGGCGAGGCGCTGGCCGACCCCGACCTCGGCCTGAACTTCGCCATGGTCGTCCACGGGGAGCAGCGCTTCGAGTACGTCCGCCCCGTCTACGCCGGCGACCGGCTCGTGGTCACCGCGACGATCACCGACATCCGCAGCGCCGGGCGCAACGAGCTGCTGACCGTCAGGAGCGACGTCACCACGGTCGAGGGCGAGCCGGTCTGCACCACGTACAACACGATCGTCGAGCGCGGAGGGGCGGCCTGACATGACGGCGACGGTGCAGTACGACGAGGTCGAGGTCGGCCAGGAGATCCCGGCCGTGGACTACGGCGTGCGCAGGCTCAACCTGGTGATGTACGCGGGCGCGTCCGGCGACTTCAACCAGATCCACTGGAACGAGCGGTTCGCCAAGATGGTCGGCCTGCCCGACGTGATCGCGCACGGCATGTACACGATGGCGCAGGCCGGGCGGTTCGTCACCGACTGGGTGGGCGATCCAGGCGCGGTGGTCGACTACGGGGTCCGGTTCTCCTCGATGGTGGTCGTGCCCGACGACGACCAGGGCGCCACGATCACGGTCAGCGGGGTCGTGGAGGAGAAGCTGCCCGACAAGCGGGTGGTGGTCGGCCTCACGGCCCGCTCCGGCGACGCCCGCGTGCTGTCAAAGGCCCGGGCGGTCGTCCAGCTCGCCTGACGCGCCCGTGATGACTGGCCGGGCGGCTCTCGGGTACGCGTGAGCCCATGACCGCGAACGTCTGGCCCACCGTGCAGTCCATCCCCGTCTCCGCCGTGACCGACGACCGGCCGCCCGGCCACCTCCGGCCGCCCCGCCTGGAGGAGGTGGCCGGCACCGTCGGCACCGGCCGCGACACGACAGGCGGCGCAGGCGACCAGGGCGGCGCGGCGGGTGCGGGCCCGGCGCGGAAGGGGCCCGCCACCGGCGTCGGCACCGCCGGGGCCAGGCCCCGGGGCGCGCGCCAGAACCCGGCCGCCGAGCTCGGCTTCTCCGGCGACCCCGGGCAGCACGGCGCGCCCGACGACAGCATGCTGCACGCCCAGCGGACCTGGGACGGCGCCCTGGCCACCAACCGCATGGACGACCTGGGCGTCAACGCCGAACGGCTGCGCATGGAGACCAAGGACGTGACCGCCTCGGTGGGCCTGGTCGTGGACGGCCGGCCCGACGACGTGCGGGCCTGCGTGCAGTCGGTCCTGGACCACACCGGCGCCGCCGTCCTGGCCATCGACCTGGGCAACGTCGCCGGCGCCGGGGACGTGCTCGACGAGCTGGCCGAGCGGGACCCGGAGCGGGTCAAGGTCTGGCACGTGGCCGAGACCTCGCAGTGGCGCGACGGCACGGCGACGTGGGGCGCGTGCCGGGCCAAGCTGCTCCACCTGGACACCGCCGAGGTGCACGTCCTCATGGACACCTCCCTCGTCCTCGAAGGCGACGCCCTCGCGCCGCTGGTGGCCGCCGTCAAGGACGGCGCGGTGGCGGCGGGCCGGCAGGGCTGGGAGCCGCTGCCCGAGGGGCGGGCCCCGGTGGTCGAGGTCACGTCCGAGCGGCCCAGGCCGCACCAGGCGCCGCCCGGCTGGCGGCAGGCGTCGCCCGGCAAGGTGCGGGCGCTCGGCGGCGGCCTGATGGCCGTACGGCGGGCCGCCGCCGTGGGCGTCCTCCCCGAGGACGCCCAGGACGGCCGCCACGGCGACCTGGAGCTGTCGCTGGCGCTGCGCGGCGAGCTGGTCGTCCCCGACCAGCACCTGCCGGTACGGCAGCGCCACGAGCACGACCTGCCCGCCGGCTGACCCGAACCCCCCACCCGGCACACCCGGGGGGCGGGCACCCGGGAACGCTCATAAGCTTGTGGCTCATGGAGATGCTCGCGCCTTACACCACGCTGGGTCTGGGCGGTCCCGCCGGCGAGTTCGTCGAGGCCGCCACGGCAGAGCAGCTCGTCTCCCTGGTCGCGGAGGCCGACCGGCAGGGCAGGCCGACGCTGGTGCTGGGCGGCGGCAGCAACCTGGTGGTGTCCGACGCCGGGTTCGACGGGCTGGTCGTGCGGGTGGCGTCCCGGGGCGTGACGGTGTCGCGTGACGGCGAGCAGGTCCTGGTCACCGCCGAGGCCGGCGAGGACTGGGACCCGCTGGTGGCGCGGGCGGTCGCGGAGGGCTGGTCGGGCATCGAGTGCATGTCGGGCATCCCCGGCCTGGTGGGCTCCACCCCGATCCAGAACGTCGGCGCCTACGGCCAGGAGGTCGCCCAGACGGTCCGGTGCGTGCGCGCCTACGACCGGCTGACCCGGCAGGTCGTCGACATCGAGGCGCGGCAGTGCGGGTTCTCCTACCGTGACAGCGCCTTCAAACGGGATCTGTCGCGGCACGTGGTGCTCGCCGTGACGTACGCGCTGGACCTCTCCGACAGGTCGGGCGCGGTGGCGTACAAGGAGCTGGCCGGACGGCTCGGCGTCGCGCTCGGCGAGCGGGTGCCGCTGGCGCACGCCCGTGAGGCCGTGCTGGCGCTGCGGCGCGGCAAGGGCATGGTGCTCGACCCGGACGACCCCGACACCCGCAGCGCCGGATCGTTCTTCACCAACCCGATCCTGACGGCGGCCGAGGCCGAGGAGCTGGCGGCGCGCGCGCCCGGCCACCCGAGCTGGCCGCACGACGGCGACACGGTCAAGGTGCCGGCCGCCTGGCTGATCGAGCAGGCCGGCTACCCCAAGGGCTACGGGCGCGGCCCGGTGCGCATCTCGACCAAGCACACGCTCGCGCTGACCAACCCCGACGGCCTCGGCACCACCGCCGACCTGCTGGCGCTGGCCAGGGAGGTGCGTGACGGGGTGCGCGAGAAGTTCGGGGTGTCGCTCGTCAACGAGCCGGTGATGGTCGGCTGCGCGCTCTGAGCCCCGGGAATAGCCCGTACGGCGGGGCTGTTATGGTGGTTCGGAAACACCGAGGGGGAGTAGTCCCAATCGCGTGATCGACACACTGGCGCGGCCTGCCGCGCCCGGTCACGCGGGCCTTCACGGGCGGACGAGACCTTCGGCCTGGCAGTCGCGTACGAAGACGCTGCCGGGCCGAGGCCGTGCCCGAAAACTTCCCCCGGCGCACGCTCGCGGTCCGGTCGCGCGGAAGAGGACCGTTGGAAGCGTTCTGGATCAGCCTGGTCGCGATCTTCATCGCCGAGCTGGGCGACAAGAGCCAGCTCATGGCGATGACGTTCGCCACCCGTTTCAAAGCCTGGCCCGTGCTGGCCGGCATCACCATCGCCACCACGGCGGTGCACCTGGTCAGCGTGGCCGTGGGCGGCCTGATCGGCGACGCGCTGCCCACCACGGCGATCGCCGTCGTGGCCGGGATCGCCTTCCTCGGCTTCGCCGTGTGGACGCTGCGCGGCGACGAGCTGACCGACGAGGAGTCGCGCAAGGCCCAGACCACCACCCGCAACGCGCTGATCGCGGTGACCGTCGCGTTCTTCATGGCCGAGCTGGGCGACAAGACCATGCTGGCGACGATCACGCTGGCCACGCAGCACGGCTGGCTGGGCACCTGGATCGGCTCCACGGTCGGCATGGTCGCGGCCGACGCCCTGGCCATCGTGGTCGGGCGGATGCTGGGCAGGCACCTGCCGGAGAAGGCCATCCGCTACGGCGCGGCGGCGGCGTTCGCCGTGTTCGGCGTCGTCCTGCTGGCCGACGCGTTCGTCTAGGGAGTCAGCAGCGACAGCCGGTGGGCGGCGGCGGCCGCCTCCCCCCGGGTGGTGACGCCGAGCTTGCCCAGGATGTTCGAGACGTGCACGGAGACCGTCTTGGCGGAGATGAACAGCTCCGCCGCGATGTCCCGGTTGGTCCGGCCGAGCGCCACGAGGCGCAGCACCTCCAGCTCGCGCGGCGTGAGCAGCTCGGACGGCTCCTGGGCCCGCTGGACGCCGCCGACCCGGCGGGACAGCGCCGCGATCTCCTCGATGAGCGGGGTCGCGCGCAGCCCCTCCGCCAGCGGCAGCGCCACCGCCAGCCGGGTGGCGGCGCCGTCGCGGTCGCCGGACAGCGCCGCCGCCTTGGCCGCCCGCGTCAGCGCCTTGGCCTGGCTGTACGGGCGCCCGAGGCGCTCCCACGCGGCGGCAGAGGCGTCGAAGTCACCGGAATAGGTGAGCTTGTACGCCTTCGCGACCGGCCCCGCGACCGACAGGTGCGCGGCCACCTCGGCGGCGTGCTCCCGTACGGCACGGGCGCGGGCGGGCTCGGTGACCTCGGCCGCGTCGCAGACCGTGCGCAGCAGGGCCAGCAGCCGCCAGCCCAGCATCGCCTTGCTCGACTGCGCCGGACGGGCCAGGATGCCCTCGGCCACCTCCAGCGCCGCGCTGTGCTCGTTCCTGAGCATGTGCCAGCCGATGTGCAGCCGGGTGCTGTTGGTGATGTCCTGGACGAAGTCCTCAGGCCGCTCCTTGAGCACGCCGATCTCCGACAGGATGGCCTCCAGCGGCTCCACCTCGCCCCGGCCGAGCGCGATGTCGGCGCGCACGCGCAGCAGGTGGTGGCGGGTGCGCAGCGCGGGGCTGAAGCTGAGCGCCCGCTCCACGGTGTCGAGCGCCTCGTCCCAGCGGCCGACCGCCTCCAGCGCCTCGGCCCAGTTGTTGAGGATGAACAGCCCGCTGGCCCGCAGCCTGCCGTAGCGCTTGGCGACCTGCCAGCCCTCCTCGCACAGCTTCAGCGCCTCGTCGGCCCGGCCGCTGTCGAGCAGGGCGTCGATGTTGTTGCCGATCGCCCGGATCATCACCCGGCCCGAGTTCTGCTCCCGGCCGAGCTCCAGCGCGCGCAGGTTGGTGGAGATCGTCGCCTCGACGTCGCCCGACAGGGAGTGGCCGAGCGCCAGGTTCATCAGCAGGTCGGCCTCCAGGCACCGGTCACCGAGCTCGCGGGCCAGGCGCAGGCCCTCGTCGATGTACATGGCGCCCTCGGCGGCCTCGCCGCGCAGCATCAGGTGCCGGCTCATCGGCATCAGCACCTCGGCCCTGGCCCGGCCCGGCTCCGGCACCAGCTTCAGCGCCCGCCGCAGGTCCTCCACGACGCCGGTCTTGCCCTTGGAGATCTTCAGGTTCGCCCAGTGCACGATCAGGCTGGCGACCCGGCCGGGCTCGCGTGTCTCGTCCAGCTCCGCCAGGGCCGCCTTGGTGAACTTGACCGACCGGTCCACCTCGCCGCCCGCCTGCGCGGCCTTGGCCGCCTTCTCCAGCACGGCGATGTGGTCGGCGCCGATCCGCTCGGCGGCGTCGGGCACCCGGTCCCAGAGCATGAGCACGCGTTCGAGCAGCGGCACCGCCTCGGTGTACGCGAACGCCATGAACGACTTCTTGGCCGCCTCCCACGCGGAGACCAGCGCCTCGACGTCCGCGCGTGCCCCGTACCAGTGGTGGGCCAGCTCGACGGCGGCCCGGCCGGGCGGGACGAGCTTGCGGTCCTTGGAGATCTCCTCGGCGTAGCGGGCGTGCAGGCGCTGGTGCTCGCCGGGGAGCAGCTCCTCGTGCACGGCCTCGCGGATCAGGGCGTGGCGGAACACGTACGCCCGGTTGTCGGCGATCTGCAGCACGTTGCCGGCGATGGCGGGCCGGAGCGCGGCCTCCAGCTCCAGGTCCGAGAGGTTGCTGACGGCGGCGAGCAGCGCGTGGCCGACGCGGATGCCGCCGGCGGCGGCCACGCGCAGCACCCGCTGCGTCTCCTCCGGCAGGCGCTCGACGGCGCCGAGGATGAGATCCTGCATCGAGTCGGGGAACGTGCAGTCGGTGCCGCTCTCGAGCATCGCCTCGACGAACAGCGGGATGCCCTCGCTGCGCTCGTAGACCTTCTCCACGCTGGTGTAGTGCGGGGCGCTGCCGAGGATGCCGGTCATCTGCTGCGCGACCTCGTCGCGGGAGAGCCGGGGCAGGTCCAGCCGGAGCACGCCGCTGACCCGGCCCAGCTCGGCGAGCACCGGGCGCAGCGGGTGCTGCCGGTGCAGGTCGTCCGAGCGGTAGGTCATGACCATGAGCACCTGCGGGATGCGCAGGTTGCGGCTGAGGAAGGCGATCAGGTCGCGGCTGGAGCGGTCGGCCCAGTGCACGTCCTCGATGATGAGCACGGTGGGGTGGCTGTCGGCCAGGCGTTCGAGGAGGGTGAGGAACTGCTCGAAGAGCCGCGCGCGGCCGGTTCCGGTCTCGCCGTCGGCGCTGGGCTCCCCGAACTCGGGCAGCAGGCGGGCCAGGTCGCGGGCCGCCCCGTCGGGCAGCAGCGCGGCGATCCGGTCGGCGCCCTGTTCCCTGACTAGCTGGCGGAGGGCGGCGGTGAAGGGCGCGTAGGCCAGGCCCTCGGTGGACAGCTCCACGCAGCCGCCGAACAGCACCCGGGCGCCGTCGGCCGCGATCTGTTCGGAGAAGCGCTGGAGAAGCCGGGATTTTCCGACACCGGCCTCGCCGCCGAGGAGCACCGCCGTGGCGTTTCCCTTGCGGGCCTCGTCCAGCGCCTCGCGGAGCTCCGCCAGCTCCTCCTCGCGCCCGACGAAGACGGGGCTGACCGAACGTCCCAGCATGTCATCCAGCATGTCATGCCTTATCTGTTGCTTTCGACGCTTTTATGGGGGCGTGAAACCCGTTCATGGAGGCTGTGAGGCCCGGCCGCGAGGGAGGTTGCGGCCGGGCACTCGTGGGGCGGTCATGAGGAGCGGCGCTTGCCGAAGACCGAGCGGCGCTCGGACTTGTTGACCTGAAGCGCCTCGCGTACTCGGCGGTGCCTGGCCGCCGCCTCGCGAAGCTCGTTGGCGTGACTCTTCATGAGCTGGAACTCGATTTCCGCGTTCACGGTGATCTCCTATGAGATGTCGTTCTCTTTCCTGACATACTCAAGATTCGCGCTAAGGCCCCCCGTCCCACATCGGCTGGATGCCTTATCTCCTGCCTCACCGGGGCTCCCGGGACGTCTAGGTATGGCCCTGGTTTGGAAGTAAGGCACCTGGTCGGCGATGCTGTGGAGGTGTCAACTGTGACTACTTCGCTCACCGACGTCGCCGCCTCCGACGCCACCCTGCGGGCCTTCCTGCACGGACTGCCCGGCGTCGACCGGGTCGGCGCCGACCAGCGGGCGGCGATGCTCGGCACCCGGTCCATCAAGACGACGGCCAAGGCCCAGGCCATCGACCTGGCCATCTCCATGGTCGACCTCACCACGCTCGAAGGCGCCGACACCCCCGGCAAGGTCCGGGCCATGTGCACCAAGGCCGTGCACCCCGGCGGTGACGCCCCCCGCGTGGCCGCCGTGTGCGTCTACCCCGACCTGGTCGCGGTGGCCGCCTCCGCGCTGGCCGGCTCCGGCGTCAAGATCGCCTCCGTGGCGACGGCGTTCCCCAGCGGGCGCTCCTCGCTGGAGGTCAAGGTCAGCGACACCGCCCTCGCCGTGGCCGCAGGCGCCGACGAGATCGACATGGTCATCGACCGCGGCGCGTTCCTGTCCGGCGACTACGTCAAGGTCTACGAGGAGATCGTCGCCGTCAAGGCCGCCTGCGGCGCCGCCCACCTCAAGGTCATCCTGGAGACGGGCGAGCTGGCGACCTACGACAACGTACGCCGCGCGTCCTGGCTGGCGATGCTGGCCGGGGCCGACTTCATCAAGACCTCCACCGGCAAGGTCGCCCCGGCCGCCACCCTGCCCGTGACGCTGATCATGCTGGAGGCCGTGCGCGACTTCCGCGACCGCACCGGACGGCAGGTCGGCGTCAAGCCCGCCGGCGGCATCCGCACCACCAAGGACGCCATCAAGAACCTCGTCCTGGTCAACGAGACCGCCGGCGCCGACTGGCTCTCGCCCGACTGGTTCCGCCTGGGCGCCTCCTCGCTGCTCAACGACCTGCTGATGCAGCGCGAGAAGCTGACCACCGGCCGCTACGCCGGGCCCGACTACTTCACGCTCGACTGAGCCGCGCGGGACGGGCGATCGCGGCTACGCCGCCGGGGCCTGGTGGTAGACCGAGTGCCACACCTCGTTGCGGATGCGCGCGAACTCCGGCGACAGCCGCATCTCCTCGGTGCGCGGGTAGGGCAGGTCCACGTCGATGACCCGGTGGACCCGGCCGGGCCTGGCGGCCATGACGACGACGCGGTTGGCCAGGTAGACGGCCTCGTCCACGTCGTGGGTGATGAACATGACCGTGCGGCGCTCCTGGCTCCACGTGTTCAGGAGCTGGTCCTGGAGCTGGACGCGGGTGAGCGCGTCGAGGGCGCCGAACGGCTCGTCCATGAGCAGCACCTTCGGGTTGACCGCGTAGGCGCGGGCGATGGCGCAGCGCTGCTTCATGCCGCCGGACAGCGCCTTGGGCAGCGCGTCGGCGAAGTCGGTGAGGCCGACCAGGTCGATGGCCCGCTGGGCGCGTTCGCGGCGCTCCTCGGCGGGGATGGGGGCCAGGTCCAGCCCGAACTCGACGTTCTTGCGCACGGTGAGCCAGGGGAAGAGCGCGTACTGCTGGAAGATGACGCCGCGGTCGGGGCCGGGGCCGGCGACCGGGGCGCCGTCGAGCAGGATCTCGCCGTCTCCGGGCTCGACCAGGCCGGCGGCCATGCTCATCAGCGTGCTCTTGCCGCAGCCCGACGGGCCGACGACGGTGACGAACTCCTGGTCGGCGATGTCCAGGTCGACGCGGTCGAGGGCGAGGAAGTCGGTGTCCTTGAGCGCGAACGTCTTCGACACGCCGCGGAAGGAGATCTTGGTGGTCATCGGCGTTCCTGCCATCCGGTGAGGCGGCGTTCGGCGAGCTGGAGCAGCCGGTCCATCAGCAGGCCGAGCACGCCGATGCTGATCAGCCCGACGAAGATGGTGGGCAGGTCGTAGTAGAGCTGGGCCTGCTGCATGCGGTAGCCGAGGCCCTCCTGGGCGGCGATGAGCTCGGCGGCCACCAGCGTGCCCCAGGCGGCGCCGAGGCCGACGCGCATGCCGACGATGATGAACGGCGTGGAGGCGGGCACCACGACCTTGAGGAAGATGACCCGGTCGGAGGCGCCGAGCACGCGGGCGGCGTTGATGAGCGTCTTGTCGACGTCCATCACGCCCTGGAACGTGGCCACGACGCTCGACAGGAACGCGGCCAGGAAGATGACGAAGACCTTCGGCGTCTCGCCGATGCCCATGAGCAGGATGGCCAGCGGGATGATGGCCAGCGGCGGGATCGTGCGGAAGAACTGCACGTAGGGCTCGATGAGGGCGCGGGCGGTGGCGTACCAGCCCATCAGGAAGCCGACCGGGACGGCCAGCGCGGTGCCGAGCGCGAAGCCGGTGAAGACGCGGCGCAGGCTGGCGAGCAGGTCGGCGGTGAGCGTGCCGTCGGCGATCAGCTCGGCGCCGCGCACGGCGACGTCGACGGGGCCGGTGAGGCCCTGGATGCCGGAGGCCGACAGGCCGGTCCAGGCGGCGAGTCCGGCCGCGACGGCGACCACGTTCAGGACGATCCCGCGGGCGGGCCGCTTGGCGCGGCGGCGGCGGGGAGCGGGCGGGTCGCCGGGTCTCTGGGTGACGCTCAGTGCGGTCATGGCTGGGGTGCCTCCATGCCCGACAGTGTGCTGATGTCCGGATATTTTCGTCAATAGGTAGGCAAAAATAGCCGATGATTGTTCCGCTCCGCCGCAGGTCGGACACGGGCGCGGTCAGCCGCAGGCTCGGGTTTTGATCCGTAGCCCGTACAAAAAAGGTGGGTCAGGCGGGCCTGAGGTGGGCCGGGATCGACGGCTCCTCGTGCAGCAGGAGCGCGATCGCGCCCATGGCCGAGGCGTTCACGCCGAGGTCGGCCTGCGTCACCCGGATCTCGCGCGGCGACCTGGGCAGGGCCAGGTGGCCGATCGCCTCGCGGATCGGGTCGAGCACCAGGCTGCCCAGCCCGGCCAGCTCGCCGCCCACGACGACCAGCGCCGGGTCGAGCTGCGTCACGGTGTCGGCCAGCACGCGGCCCAGGTCGCGGGCCGCCGACGAGACGACCTCGCACGCCACCGTGGCCCGGTCCTGGGCGGCGGCGACGAGCGCGTCGAGGCCGTCGAGCGGGACGCCGCGCGCCGCGCACGCGTCGAGCAGCGCCTGGCCGCCGATCCTGCCCTCCAGGCAGCCGCGCCCGCCGCAGTGACAGGGCGGCCCCGACGGGTCGAGCGAGACGTGGCCGAGCTCGCCGCTCGCGCCGTGGGCGCCGCGCAGCAGCCTGCCGCCCGCGACGAAGCCGCCGCCCACGCCCACGGACCAGCGCACGTAGACGACGTCGCGCACGGACCTGGCCGCGCCCCAGGTGGCCTCGGCCAGCGCCGCCAGCCTGGCGTTGTTGTCGACCGCCACCCGCACGCCGAACTCGTCGGCGATGCGGCGCGCCAGCGGCTGGTGACCCGCGGGACCGGGATCGCCGTCGACGACGCCCACCAGGCCGAGCCCGACCGCCTCCAGGGCGCCCAGCCGCACGCCGCGCTCCTCGGCCACCTGCCGGACCAGGCCGATCGCCGCCTCCGCCAGCGCGAGCGGCGCCGCGTCCTCGGGAAGGTCGCGGGCCGCGGTGGTGACGACCTGGTGCGCGGCGTTGGCGATCGCCAGGCGGATGCGGCCCCGGCCCAGGTCGAGGCCGAGCAGCAGACCGGCGGCGGGGTTGAGCGCCACGAGCGACGCCGGACGGCCGCGCCCGCGCGGCTCGCCGGGCGCCGGCTCGGTCTCGACGGCGGCCCCGCGCTCGATCAGATCGGAGATGATCGTGAACAGCGTCGTACGTGACAGCCCGGTGCGCTCGGTGAGCTGGGCCCGGCTCAGCGCGCCCGACGAGCGCAGCGCGGACAGGACGGCGTCCTCGTGCACCCGGCGGAGCCGCTGGAGCGCGTCAGTGGGGCTCGACATGGGACCATGATGGGTCGAGGTCGAAATTTGTCAACTTCCCGGGTTAATTAGCGGCGCCCTTGTAGAGGTCGGCCGTGAAGTACGTGGCCGGGTCCGGCGACTGCGGCAGCTTGCCCATCGTGACGAAGATGTCCGCCAGCCCCTTGTACCAGCCGGCCACCGACCCGTCCGCGGTCAGCTTGTCCAGCTCGGCCGTCGGCACGATCCTGGTCACCGCCGAGGCGCCCTTGAACTGCTCCGCCGGGGCCTTCAGGAACGTCGCCGTCAGCGTCTCGGCCTCGGCCGTGTTGGCCGCCACCCAGTCGTTGCCCTCGCGCAGCACCTTGAGCACCTTGGTCACGGTCGCCGCGTCCTCGGCCACCAGCTCGTTGCGGGCCACGAAGGAGCTGGGGAAGCTGAGCTTGGGGTAGTAGTCCTCGCTCTTGGTCAGCTCGATCAGGTCGGGCACGTTCTTCTTGATGGTGTCGATCAGCGGATACCAGATGGCGGCCGCGTCGATCTGCTTGGCGCTGAAGGCCGACACGACCGTGCTCGGGTCCATGTTGACCTTCTGCACGTCCTTGCCGGTCAGCCCGGCCTCCTTGAGCGCCAGCTCCAGGATCATGTCGCCGGAGGTGCCCTCGGGGACGCCGATCTTCTTGCCCTTCAGCCCGGCGACCGAGGTGACGCCGGAGTCCGCGTGGGTGATCAGCCGGTCGGCCTGGCCCAGCATGTTCGGTGCGATGATCTTGGCTTTGCCGCTGGCCGGGAGCCAGGTGGCGCCCGAGCCGATGTAGCCGAAGTCGATGTCGCCCGAGCCGAGCGCCTGGATCTGCAGCGGCCCGTTGGTGAACACCTTCAGCTCGGGCTCCAGGCCGTGCTTGGCCCACAGCCCCTGCTTGTCGGCGGCGGCGAGCACGGCGGCGCCCGCGAAGTCGGCGATGTAGCCGAACCTGACGGTTCGCGCGCCGTCCTCGGAGGAGGAGCCGCACGCGGCCACGGGAAGGACGAGGGCGAGCGCTGCCGTGAAGGCCGCCAGCCTGCGAGGAAGCCTCATCGGAGGTCCTTTCTCAGGAATGGGTTACGGGGGGTGGACGGCGGCACTCAGGCCACCTCGTCGGCGACGCCGTCGACGTCGGGGGCGCGGCCCCCGCCGATGTCGGCCATGTAGCTCATCCAGCTGGAGGCGGGGTCGCCGCGGCGCAGCAGTTCGCGGTAGAGCCGCACGGTCAGGTCACGCCGGACCGCCGCGTAGGCGGGCGCGGTGTAGACGTTGCGCAACTCGTGCGGATCGCTGTCCAGGTCGTACAGCTCGTGCACGCTCTCCGGGTTGAACACCAGCTTGTGGCGGCGGTCCCGGATCATGCGCTGGGAGTAGGGGAAGTGGTGGCCGTGGAACTCGGTGACCACCTGCGGCCGGGGATCGGGCTCGCCCTCGACGAGCGGGAGCAGGCTGCTGCCGTCGCAGGGCTCCTGCGGTGGCAGCCCGGCCAGGGCGAGGATCGTCGGGTTGAGATCGATCAGCGTGGCGAACTCGTCCACCACCCGCGCCCCGGCCCCCGGCACCCGGACGATGCCGGGGACGCGGTAGATGTCCTCGTACATCGCCGGGCCCTTGTCGTTGAGCCGGTGCGCGCCGGTGAACTCGCCGTGGTCGGCGGTGAACATCACCGCGGTGTCGTCCCAGAGCCCGTGCTCGCGCAGCGCGGCGGTCAGGCGCCCGATCTGGTCGTCGATCATCGTGACGTAGCCCCAGTAGACCGCGATCAGCTTGCGCCAGGCGTCGGCGTCGAAGTGGTCGGCCGACCAGTATTCGGAGTAGCGGCGCTGCACGTCGGGCTTGCCGTCGAAGGTCTCGGCCATCGACTCCGGCAGCGGCACCAGCGCGGGATCGTAGAGGTCGTAGTACTCGTCCGGGATCAGGTACGGCAGGTGCGGGCCGAACCAGTGGCAGGAGAGCACGAACGGCCTGCCGTCGCGGTGGAAGTCGCGCGCGTAGTCCGCCAGCAGCTCCAGCGTCCGGTCGGTGAGGTACGCCTCGATCGTCGCCTCGGGCGGCTGCCGCAGGCGGCCGGCGATGAGGTGGCCGCGGCCGGAGCCGTTCTCTGCGCGGCCGAAGACCGCCTGCTCCACGGCGAACGGCGGGTGGCCGCGCTCCTTGAGCCACCGCTCGTAGGAGGGGTGGTGGAACGGGTTGAGCGCGCCCGGCAGGTGCTCGCCGTCCATGCCGTAGAACTCCGGGCCCCGCTCGCGGCCGATGTGCCACTTGCCGACGTGCCCCAGGTTGTAGCCGGCGGCCCGCAGCGGCGCGGCCATGACGGGGTGCTCGTCGGCCACCTCGTCGCGGGCGCCGCCGTTGCGCTCCGGGTTGACCAGCAGGCCGTGCCGGAACGGGTGCAGCCCGGTGAACAGCGACGCCCGCGCGGGGGTGCAGATCGCGGTGGGGGTGTAGAAGCGGTCGAACCGGGTGCCTTCCGCGGCCAGGCCGTCCAGCGCCGGGGTGCGGACCAGCGGGTTGCCGTAGCAGCCGAGGGTGTCCACCCGGTGCTGGTCGGTCATCAGGAACAGGACGTTGCGTGGGGTGGTCACTCGTTCTCCGTTCGGAAGGGGGTGGGCGGCTCGTCGTGGAGGAGGAGGGCGATGGCGCCCATCGCGGACGCCCTGGCGCCCAGGTCGGCGGGGACGACCTCGACGGTGCTCGGGGTGCGGGGCAGGGCCAGGCGGGAGATCGACTCGCGGATCGGGCCGAGCACGAGGCTGCCCAGCGCGGCGAGCTCGCCGCCGACGACGACCCGCTCGGGGTCGAGCTGGACCACCGCGTCGGCCAGCACCCGCCCGAGGTCGGCGGCGGCGGCGGAGATCACCTCGCACACGGCGGGCACCCGGTCGCGGGCGGCGGCCACCAGCGCGTCGAGGCCGTCGAGCCGGACGCCGCCGGCGGCGCAGGCGTCGAGCAGCGCCTGCGCGCCGATGCGCGGCTCCAGGCAGCCCCGCGAGCCGCAGTGGCAGGGCGGCCCGGCTGGGTCGAGCGAGATGTGGCCGAGTTCGCCGGCGGCGCCGGTCGCGCCCCGCACGAGCCGGCCGCCGACGAGGAAGCCGCCGCCCACCCCGACCGACCAGCGCGCGTACACGATGTCGCGGGCCGGCCTGGCCGCGCCCCAGGTGCTCTCGGCCAGCGCGGCCAGCCTGGCGTTGTTGTCGACGGCGACGCGCACGCCGAACTCGCGCGACAGCCGGTCCTTGACGGGCGCGTAGCGGGCGGGCGGCAGCGCGGGGTCGCCGGCGCCGCCGATCAGGCCGACGCCGATGGCCTCCAGGGCGTCCAGGCGCACGCCGCGCTCGCCGCTGACCTGCTTGACCAGCCGCACCGCTGCCTCGGCCTGCTCCAGTACGTCGGCGCCCTCGGGGACGTCGGCCATGCCGGTGGCGACGATCTGGTGCGACAGGTTGGCGACGGCCAGGTGGATGCGCCTTCTGGCCAGGTCGAGGCCGATGAGCTGGCCCGCTCCGGGGTTGAGCGTGACGAGCGAGGCGGGCCGGCCGCGCCCGCGCCGGGCCGTCGCTGGGGCCTCGGTCTCGACGACGGAGGCCCGCTCGATCATCTCCGAAATGATCGTGAACAGCGTGGTGCGGGACAGGCCGGTGATCCGGATCAGGTCGGTACGGCTCAGCGCACCCGACGAGCGCAGGGCGTCGAGGACGGCGTCCTCGTGGGCACGGCGGAGCCGTTGCAGCGCGTCGGTCGGCTTGGGCATGCGGCCATGATGGGGTCCCGCCCGCATTAAGTGCAAATCTTCGGACTAAATATGTGCCCATATGCCCGGACCGAAGGTCCCGGCTTGGGCGAGATCGCCTATTAATGTGGAGAGTCTTGACGTAATTGGGTGAGGCGGCTCACACTCTGGGCTACCGAAAGGAGCCTCATGCCCCTCACCCGTCCCCGCCGCCGCCTCGCGGCGGCGCTGACAGCCGCGCTCGCGGCCACGCTGCTCGCGGCCCCCGCCCAGGCCGCCGCCCAGGCCGCCCCCGTCAACCTGGCCCTCGCGGGCGCCGCCTCCGCCTCCAGCGTCGAGCTCGACCGCGCCGACTTCGCGGCCGCGCACGTCAACGACGGCGACACCGCCACCCGCTGGTCGTCGAAGTACCAGGACGACAACTGGGTCCAGATCAAGCTCGCCCAGCCGGCCACCGTCGACCACGTCAAGCTGACCTGGCCCAACGCCTGCGCCCGCGACTTCGTGCTGCAGACCTCCGCGGACGGCGCGTCGTGGACCGACGTGGTCTCGGTGCGGCGCGACACCTGCCCGCGGACCGACGTCATCGAGGTGCGCTCCGCCGAGCCGGTCGCGTACGTGCGCATGCAGGGACGCCAGCGCTGGTCGGCCTACGGGTACTCGATCTCCGAGTTCGAGATCTGGGACGCGCCGCCCGCTCCGCCCGCGCCCACGCTCGGCCTGCTGCCCAAGCCGGTGTCCGTCGAGGAGACCGGCGGCGAGCCGTTCGCGCTGCACCGGAACACCCGCGTGCTCGCCTCCGGCGCCGCCGCCCAGGCCCCCGCCGAGTATCTGGCCCGCGCGCTGCGCCCGGCCACCGGCTACCGGCTGCCCGTCGTCCGCAACGGCCGGGGCCCCGCGCCCATCCTCGTCGAGGTCGGCGACGGCAAGGGCCCGCAGGGCCACGAGGCCGAGGGCTACACGCTCACCGTCACGCCCCGGCAGGTCACGCTGCGCGCCTCGACGGCCGCCGGCGCGCTCAACGGCGTCCAGACCCTGCGCCAGCTCCTGCCGCAGTGGATCGAATCGGACACCCCCGTCGCCGCGGCCTGGACGATCCCCGCGGTGACGATCACCGACCACCCGCGCTTCGCGCACCGCGGCATGATGCTCGACGTCGCCCGCAGCTTCTACCCGGTCAGCGAGGTCAAGACCTACATCGACGCCGCCGCCCAGTTCAAGGTCAACCGGCTGCACCTGCACCTGACCGACGACCAGGGCTGGCGCATCGCCGTGGACCAGCCGGCGGACAACCCGTCCGGCATCGACTACGGCCTGCTCACCGGGGTCAGCGGCGCCACCGCGATGACCGACCGGGGCACCGAGCCCGGCATCACCGGCTTCTACACCAAGGCCGACTACACCGAGATCATCCGCTACGCGGCCGAGAACGGCATGACCGTCATCCCCGAGATCGACATGCCCGGCCACACGAACGCCGCCCTGCACTCCATCCCGCAGCTCAACACCCCGGGCGCGCGGCCCCAGCTCCAGCCCGGCCAGACCACCGTCCCGCACAACGGCACGGGCGCGGTCGGCTACTCCTCCTTCGACGCGGACAGCCCGGTCACGTACGAGTTCGTCAAGCACGTGCTCACCGAGATCGCCGAGCTGACCCCCGGCCCCTACCTGCACATCGGCGGCGACGAGGCGCACGTCACCAGCCACGCCGACTACACCAGGATGGTCGACGCGTTCACCAAGGAGGTCGCGGCGCTCGGCAAGACCGTCGCCGGCTGGAACGAGTACGCCGGCACCGCGCTGCCGCAGGACAACGCCGTCGTCCAGTTCTGGAACGGCAACCGCCAGGCCGTGGCGAACGCCGTCAACGGCCGGGGCGCCAAGGTCGTCCTGTCACCGGCGCCGCACACGTACGTGCCGCAGAAGCAGGACCTTCGCCAGCCGCAGGGCGGCACCTGGGCGTGCGGCGGCGCGTGCGGCCTGGACCGGCACTACAACTGGGACCCGGGCGCCTACATCCCCGGCATCCAGGAGAGCAGCGTGCTGGGCGTGGAGACGGCGCTGTGGGGCGAGTTCATCCGCCGCGTCGGCCAGGCGCAGTACTACAGCTTCCCCCGGCTGATCGCCACGGCCGAGGCCGGCTGGACGCCGCAGGCGCAGCGCGACTACACCGACTTCCGCACCCGCCTGTCCAAGGCCGGCGGCAGGCTCACCGTCCAGGGGACGAACTTCTTCCCCACGGCCGACGTGGCCTGGCGGACGGAGGCGCTGGCCGAGCCGGTGACCGTCGCCGCCGGGCAGCCGTCCGGCGCGACCTGGACCGTCACCGCCCCCGGCCGCGCCGCCGCCGACCTGAAGGCGGGCGTCGTGTGGAGCGACGGGCGGCAGGAGGACGTCACGCTGACGACCACCCGCGAGGCCAGCATCCCCGACATGCGGATCAACGCCGCGTTCACCGCGACCTCGGCCCGCGCCTTCGACGAGCCGGGGACCTACACGGGCACGCTCTCGGTCCGCGTGCCAGGTGAGGCGCCGGTCGAGGCACGGGTGACGGTGACCGTCCGCTGAGCACCTCCGAGGGGCCCCGCGCCGGGCCCCTCGGAGCAGTGCATATGACCGTCTACGCTGGCAGTTGTGATGCTCCGATACTTCACTCTGGATCGATGATGGCAACGCCGAAACGGACGGTGCCCGAGAGGCCGGTGTTCGACTACGCCCCGGCGCCCGAGTCGCGCGACATCGTCGATCTCAAGTCCTCCTACGGGCTGTTCATCGACGGCGAGTTCGTGGACGGTTCAGGGCCGTCCTTCAAGACGGTCAACCCGGCCACGGAGGAGAAGCTGGCGGAGGTCGCCACGGCCTCCGCCGACGACGTCGACCGCGCGGTGCGGGCCGCGCGCAAGGCGTTCGACGGCTGGAGCGCGCTGCCCGGCTCCGAGCGCGCCAAATACCTGTTCCGCATCGCCCGCATCGTCCAGGAGCGCGCCAGAGAGCTGGCCGTGCTGGAATCCCTCGACAACGGCAAGCCGATCCGCGAGTCACGCGACGTGGACCTGCCGCTGGTGGCGGCGCACTTCTTCTACTACGCGGGCTGGGCCGACAAGCTCGGCTACGCCGGGTTCGGCCCCGACCCCCGGCCGCTGGGCGTGGCCGGGCAGGTCATCCCGTGGAACTTCCCGCTGCTCATGCTCGCCTGGAAGATCGCGCCCGCGCTGGCGTGCGGCAACACGGTCGTGCTCAAGCCGGCCGAGACGACGCCGCTGACCGCGCTGCTGTTCGCGGAGATCTGCCGGCAGGCCGAGCTGCCGCCCGGCGTCGTCAACATCGTCACCGGCGCGGGCGAGACCGGCTCCGCCGTCGTCTCCCACCCCGACGTCGCCAAGGTCGCCTTCACCGGCTCCACCGAGGTCGGCCGGCTCATCGCCAGGTCCGTCGCCGGCACCGGCAAGAAGCTCACGCTGGAGCTGGGCGGCAAGGCCGCCAACATCGTCTTCGACGACGCCGCGCTCGACCAGGCCGTCGAGGGCATCGTCAACGGCATCTTCTTCAACCAGGGCCACGTGTGCTGCGCGGGCTCGCGGCTGCTCGTCCAGGAGTCGATCCAGGAGGAGCTCCTGGCCGCGCTCAAGCGCAGGCTCGGCACGCTGCGGCTGGGCGACCCGCTCGACAAGAACACCGACATCGGCGCGATCAACTCCGCCGACCAGCTCGCCAAGATCCGCCGCCTGTCCGACCTGGGCGAGTCCGAGGGCGCCGAGCGCTGGTCGCCCGCGTGCGAGCTGCCCGACAAGGGCTTCTGGTTCCCGCCGACGCTGTTCACCGGCGTCGCGCAGTCCCACCGGATCGCGCGCGAGGAGATCTTCGGCCCGGTCCTGTCCGTGCTCACCTTCCGGACTCCGGCCGAGGCCGTCGAGAAGGCCAACAACACCCCGTACGGCCTGTCCGCCGGCATCTGGACGGAGAAGGGGTCGCGCATCCTGTGGATGGCCGACCGGCTCCGCGCGGGAGTGGTGTGGGCCAACACCTTCAACCGGTTCGACCCGACCTCGCCGTTCGGCGGCTACAAGGAGTCGGGCTACGGGCGCGAGGGCGGCCTGCTCGGGCTGGAGGCCTACCTTGACGTGTGAGCACCGGAGCCGCCGCCGCAGGGCCCGCCGTGCCCTGGCGACCCGCGGCCATGCCTTCGCCCGCGCCGGGCGTCCCGTGCGCACCGGCTGGTACGCCCACCGCTGCGGCGTGAGCCGGTGCGGCCAGGTGTTCGTGCCGGTCGAGATGTCCCAGGAGATCATGTGGAGGGGGCGCGGCGATGAGTAGGTTGGCCGTCCGCAAGACCTACAAGCTGTTCATCGGCGGGGCGTTCCCGCGCTCGGAGAGTGGGAGGTCCTATCCCGTGACCTCGCCCAAGGGCGACTTCCTCGCCAACGCCTCGCGCGCGTCACGCAAGGACGCCAGGGACGCGGTGTCGGCCGCCCGCAAGGCGTTCCCCGGCTGGTCGGGGGCCACCGCCTACAACCGGGGCCAGATCCTCTACCGGATCGCCGAGATGCTGGAGGGCCGCCGCGCACAGTTCGCCGACGAGCTCGGCGGCGGGCGGAAGGCCGCGCTGGAGACCGTCGACGCGGCCGTGGACCGGCTCGTCTGGTACGCCGGGTGGTCGGACAAGATCAGCTCGGTGCACGGCACCGCCAACCCGGTCGCGGGCCCGTACTTCAACCTGTCGTCGCCGGAGCCCACCGGGGTGGTCGCGGTCGTCGCGCCCGCCGACCCGCTGCTCGGGCTGGTGTCGGTGGTGGCGCCGGTCATCGTGACCGGCAACACGTGCGTGATCGTCGCCTCCGAGCCTGCGCCGCTGCCTGCGATCACGCTGGCCGAGGTGCTGGCCACGTCCGACCTGCCGGGCGGGGTGGTCAACATCCTCACCGGGCACCAGGCGGAGATCGCGCCCTGGCTGGCCGCGCACATGGACGTCAACGGCCTGGACCTGACCGGCGTGGCCGAGTCGGAGCTGGCGTTGCGCTGCGAGCAGGAGGCGGCGGAGAACCTCAAGCGCGTCCTGCGCCCCCGGGCCGAGGACTGGCGCGGTGACCCGGGGCTGGGGCGGATGACCCGTTTCCTGGAGACGAAGACCGTCTGGCACCCGCTGGGCGTCTGACGCTCGTCGGGCCGGCCTGGCGTCATCAGGACAGGCCGGGCGGGCGGATCGGCGGATGGGCCGCCTGGAGCTGGGCGGCCAGGCCGAGCAGGTGCGGTTCGCCGCCCGGCGGGGCGACGAGCTGGACCCCGATCGGCAGGCCGCTGGAGTGGGTGGCGACGGGCACGGTCATGGCGGGCCAGCCGCACATGTTCCACGGGCCGGTCGCGGGCGCGTACCCGACGTTGGCCAGCACGTTGCGGACCAGTCCGCGCCTGCCCCAGCGGTCGGCGCGCGGCGGGATCGCGGCGAGGGCCGGCATGACCAGCACGTCGGCGTCGCCGAACCAGCGGTCGGCGCCGTAGCCGGCCCAGCGGTCGCGGCCGCGGCGGCCGTCCAGGCCGAGCCTGGCCAGCACCCGGCCGGCGCGGGCCAGCGCCCGGGTGCGGCGCTCCAGCCGCCGCCGGTCGGCCGCCGTGGCGGCGACGGCCCGCACGGTGTCGGCGGCGCGGCAGAGCCAGGTGGCGACCGTGGCCGGGCCCAGCCAGGCGGGCAGGCGGCGGTCGCGTTCGACGATCGTGTGCCCAGCCACCCGCAGCGTCTCGGCGGCCCCGCGCACCGCGGCCCGGAACTCGCGGTCCACCGGCAGCCCGGCGGGCAGCGGCTGGGGCGCGTACGCCACCCGCAGGTCGAACGGCTCCGGGCTGTCGTGCGGCGGTGGCGGCTCCCACACGCCGTCGTCGCCCGCCCACACCGAGCGCAGCATCGGGCGGCGCGGCTCGGCCCGACGGCCGCTGCGCCACGACTCGGCCAGCGACGGGTCCCCGGCCAGCACCGACAGCGTCAGCGCCAGGTCGGCGGCGTGCACGGCGATCGGGCCGTTCGCCGACAGGCCGCGCCAGTCGTCCGTGGGCCCCGGGACCAGCCCGGCGCCCGGCTTGAGCGCCAGCACGCCGCAGCACGCCCCCGGGATGCGCAGCGAGCCCATGCCGTCGTTGCCGAGCGCGATCGGCGCCATCCCCGCCGCGACCGCCGCCGCGCTCCCCGACGACGACCCGCCCGCCGTGCGCGAGCGGTCCCAGGGATTGCGGACCGTGCCGTACGCGCTGTCGCCGAAGGCCACCAGGGCCAGCTCGGGCAGGTTCGTCAGGCCGATCACCACCGCGCCGGCCGCGCGCAGCCGGGCCACGGCCTCGTGGTCCGCGGCGGCGGGGGAGTCGGCGGTCACCGCCGAGCCCAGGCGGGTGGCCTCGCCCGCGACCTCCACGTTGTCCTTGACCGCCACCGGCACCCCGGCCAGGGGCAGCTCCGACAGGTCGCGCCGCTCCTGGACGGCCCGCGCCTCCGCCACCGCCTGCTCGCGCACCCGCCGAAACGCGCCCACCCGCGGATCCCGCTCCGCGATCACCGCGAGGTGCTCCTCGACGACCGCGGTGGCCGCGACCTCGCCCTGTCGTACGGCCGCCGCGATCTCGATGGCGGATCTGCCTGCCCACAACATGTTCTAGAGTGTGGCGGTTTCTACTCTTCGTTGCGAGACTTCGGCTCCCTGCTCGCCTGTTTGAGAGCGAGCCGCAACGCGTACTCGATCTGCGCGTTGACGCTGCGGAGATCGTCGGCCGCCCACTTGGCTATCGCGTCGTAGACGGCCGGATCCAGGCGCAGCAGGAGCTTCTTGCGCTCAGGCATACAGGCTGCCGGCGTTCACCACCGGCTGCGTCGCCCGGTCGCCGCACAGCACGACCAGGAGGTTGGACACCATCTGCGCCTTGCGCTCCTCGTCGAGGTCGACGACCCCCTCGGCGGCGAGCCGGTCGAGCGCGAGCTGGACCATGCCGACCGCGCCCTCGACGATCCGGGTGCGGGCCGCGACCACCTGACCGGCCTGCTGGCGGACCAGCATCGCCTGGGCGATCTCGGGCGCGTAGGCGAGGTGGGTGATACGGGCTTCCAGAACCTCGATCCCGGCCAGCTCGGTGCGGTCGCGCAGCTCGGCGGTGAGCTCGGTGGCCACCTCCGCGCCGTCGCGCAGGCTGGTGCGCTCGGGCAGGTGCGAGTCGTACGGGTGGCTGGTGGCCAGGTGGCGCACGGCGGCCTCGGACTGGATGGCCACGTACTCCTCGTAGTCGTCGACGGCGAACACCGCCTTGGCCGTGTCGACCGCCCGGTAGACGACCACGGCGGCGATCTCGACCGGGTTGCCGTCGGCGTCGTTGACCTTGAGCTTGGTCGTCTCGAAGTTACGCACCCGCAGCGTGACCATGCGCTTGGTGGTGAACGGCAGCACCCACTGGAACCCGGCCTCCGACACCGACCCGACATAGCGCCCGAGGAACTGCACGACCTTGGACTCGTTCGGGTTGACCACCGTGAAGCCGGTGGAGAGCAGCGCCGCCAGCACGAGCCAGCCGATGCCCGGGGCGAGCAGCGACTCCGGGCCGCCCGGCAGCCAGACGGCCGCCACGATGCCGCCGAGCAGCAGCAGAGCGAGCAGCACCACGAAACCGTTGATGCGGAAAGCACGTCGTTCCATCGCGACCCCTTGCTATCGAAGTGATATCACTACGATAGCTCATCTAGTCTCGTGGCGTGAACGTGCGATCCCTGGCGACCGGCCAGCGCTCCCTCGGCGACCCGACCATCGGCTATCCGCTCCGCCCGCCGCTCACCCGCGGCTGCCCCCGCACCAGCACCGCCGAGCTGGCCTACCCCGTCGAGGTCGACTACGACTACGCCCGCGTGCCCGGCGACCTGTTCGACCAGCCCGCCCTGCCCGACATCGCCCGCTGGCAGCCGCTGCTCCCGCCGCTGCTCGCGCCCACCCTCGGCGAAGGCGGCACCCCGCTCCTGGAACTCTGCGGCGTCCACGTCAAGGACGAGTCCCGCAACCCCACCTGGTCGCACAAGGACCGCCTCAACCGCGTCGCCGTCAGCGCCGCACTCGCCGAGAACGCGCCCGGCGTCGTCGTCGCCTCCTCCGGCAACCACGGCGCCGCCGCTGCCGCCTACGCCGCCCGCGCCGGACTCCCCGCGATCGTCCTCGCCTCCGCCGACTCGCCGCCCGCCGTCCAGTCCTTCGTCCGCGCGTACGGGGCCACCGTGCACACCGTGCCCGTCGAACAGCGCTGGCCCATGCTGCGCGACATCGTCGACCGGCTCGGCTACCACCCCGTCAGCAACCAGACCGTCACCCACACCGGGCACCCCTACGGCGCCGAGGGCTACAAGACGATCGCCTACGAGCTCCACGCCCAGCTCGGGCGCGCACCGGCCGCCGTGTTCACCCCCACCGGCTACGGCGAGCTGCTGTACGGGGTGTGGAAAGGGTTCGCCGAGCTCCTACGGCTCGGCGTCGTCCCCGCCGCGCCCCGCATGTTCTCCTGCGAACCGGCCGCCGGCGGGCCCAACGCCCGCGCCCTCGCCACCGGCGCGCCCGCCGCCGTCGTCGACATCACCCCCACCGACGCGTACGGGATCGCCTGCACCGTCGGCGGGCACCGGGGCGTCCGCGCCGTCACCGACAGCGGCGGCGGCGCGCTGGCCGTCACCGACGACGAACTCCGCGCCGCCCAGCGCGACCTGGCCCGCCAAGGGCTCTGGCAGGAACTGTCAGGCGCCGCCGGGCTGGCCGGCTACCGCAAGCTGCGCCAGGAGTTCGACGGGCCCGTGGTCTGCGTCGCCACGTCCAGCGGCTTCAAGGACATCGGCGTCGGATCAGCGCTTCAGCCAGACGCGTAGCGGCCCCGCCGGGACGAAGCCGTGCGCCACCGCCGGAGCCGGGTCCGGCTCGTACCCGACCAGCGGCAGGCCCGGGAACAGCGCCGCCGCCATCGCGACCACCCCGGGCCAGGCGGCCTCGCCCCACACGTTCGACACCCCCACCACCGAGGCCCGCCGCGACAGGTTGAGCACCGCCCCGCCCTCCTCGCCGCGCAGGATCGCCACGTCCTCCTCGCCGAGCAGCCCGCCCGGGAACAGCCCCGGCTGCTCGCCGTCGAAACACGCCTCGGCCCAGGCCGCCAGCTCGTCCTTCTCGCGCACCACCGCCCAGCCCCGCACGTCACCCGGACCAGGGGCCGCCCGATGGATCCAGGTCGCCTCGAACAGCACCCCGAACCCCGCCGCCGCCAGATCCAGCGCCGCGAAACTGTCCTTCACCGACGCCCCAGGCCCCGCGTCGATCCCCGCCAGCACCTCGGCCGCCGTCGCCTCCGGCGACAGCGTGACCGCGTCCGGGTAGAAGATCGGCGTCCGGACCGGGTTCGTCCACACCGTCTCGGAGAACACCCCCGGCAGCCCGTGCGCGCGGCACAGCGCGTCACACCACTCGGCATTGTTCAGGGCGGCGGCCTGGTCGATCATCTGGTCCGTTTCGTCGGGGTCGCCGTGAACGGGTCCTCCGGCCACGGATGCTTGGGATAACGGCCGCGCATCTCGGCCCGCACCGAACGGTAGCCGTCCCGCCAGAACGACGCCAGATCCGCCGTCACCGCCAGCGGACGCCCCGCCGGAGACAGCAGATGCACCAGCAACGGCACCCCCGCGATCCGCGGCGTCTCCACCCAGCCGAACAACTCCTGCAACTTGACCGCCAGCACCGGCTGCTCACCCGAATAGTCCAGCCGCACCAGCGACCCCGACGGCACCTCCACCCGCTCCGGCGCCGTCACCTCCAGCCGCTCACTCCACGGCACCAGCCTGCGCAACGCCGACGCCACGTCGATCCGCTCCAGATCCGCCCGCCGCCGCGCCCTCGACAACTCCGGCTCCAGCCACCGATCCGCCAGCTCCACCAGCCGATCCACCGGCGGCCACGGCTCACCCACCGCCCGATGGCAGAACGCCAGCCGGTCCCGCACCGCGCGCGCCGCCTTCGTCCACGTCAGCACCTCTTCCGTACGCAGGCCGTGCAGGAGGGCGTCACGCACGTCGGCATCCGGCAGCGGGGCGCTCGACAGCTCGATCGCGCCCAGCCGCTCGACCACCCGCGCCGACACGTCCCCGCGACGGCTGCCCGGCGGGACCTTCCAGGCGACCTCCTCCTCGACCGTCACCGGATGCGCCTGACGGGCGATCTCCTCGTCGATCGCCACCGCCTGCCGGATCCGCGCCGACGCCGCCCCCGCCTGACGGTCCGCCACGGCGATGGCCAGCCACTGCGCGCTCGCCAGCCTCGACCCCTCCCCGAGCTGCGCCTCCGTGCCGGACGCCATCAAATACCCGCCGCCCCGGCGCCGCGCCACCCGCTCAGGGAACGCCAACGCCACCGCCACCCCCGCCACCGCCTCAACGGACTCCACCCCGGACGAACCGGCTCCCGCCGTAGCTCGGGGGCCCGCCCCGGCGCGAGCGGCCACCCCACGCCGAGAGCCCACCGCAGCCCGCCCGGCCGTCCCGGGGGGCGAGGCCGCTTCGGAGGGGGCGGCCGTCCCGCACGACGGGGCCCCCTCGGAGGGGGTGGCCGTCCCGGACGTCGGGGCTGTTTCGGAGGGCGGAGCCGCCGCAGCCCCGGAGGCCGCTCCGGAGGAGCCGGCCGCGCCGCCCGAAGGGGCCGCCGCCCCTGAGGCCGTTCCCGGGCGGGAGCCCGCCGCAGGGCGTCCGGCTGTCCCGGGGGGTGGGGGTGCTTCGGTGGGGGTGGAGGGTGGGCGTGAGGCGGTCAGGCGGCGGGTTTCCTGGCGCCAGCGGGTGGTGAAGGGGTCGTTGCCTCGGCGGGCGGAGCGCCAGACTTCGACGAGGTCGTCGGAGGCGTCGCGCGGGAGGGGTTCGGACAGCAGGGCGATCACCTCGGCGGCGCCGGGGCCGAGGTCGAGGAGGGCGCGGGCGAGGCGGGGTTCGACGCCGGCGAGGGCCATGCGGCGGCCGTGGGCCGTCACGCGACCGGCGGGGTCGACGGCGCCGAGGGTGGCGAGGGTGCGGAGGGCGGCGGCGAGGGCGGCGGGCGACGGCGGGTCGAGGAGGGCGAGGCCGGTGCTGCCCCAGCAGGCGACCTGGAGGGCGAAGGCGGTGAGGTCGGCGAGCGCGATCTCGGGCCGTGGGTGGTCGGCTAGGCGTTCGTGCTCGGCGGCGGACCAGCACCGGTAGACGGTCCCGGGGGCTTCCCGGCCGGCGCGTCCGGCGCGCTGGTCGGCGGACGCCTTGGACACCCGGACGGTGGTGAGGGAGCCGAGGCCGCGGGCGTGGTCGGTGCGGGGTTCGCGGGCCAGCCCGGAGTCGACGACGACGCGGACGCCGGGCACGGTGAGGCTCGATTCGGCGACGGAGGTGGCCAGCACGACGCGCCGGGACGTGCCGGGTGACAGGACGGCGTCCTGGACGCGGGCGGGGGCCTGGCCGTGGACCTGGAGCACGTCGACGCCGGGCAGCATGGCGGCCACCCGGCCGATCTCGCCGACGCCGGGCAGGAAGCACAGCACGTCGCCGTCCCGTTCGGCGAGCGCGCGGCGTACGGTCTGGGCGACGTGGGCGAGCAGGGCGGGGTCGACGCGCAGCCCGTGCGGCGGGGAGACGGGGCGGGGCGGTGGCGCCCACACGGTCTCGACGGGGTGGGTGGCGCCGGTGGCGCGGACGACGGGGGCGTCGCCGAGCAGGCGGGACCACTGGCCGGCGTCGGCGGTGGCGGAGGTGGCGATGAGGCGCAGCTCGGGCCGGAGGGTGTCGCGTACGTCGAGGAGGAACGCCAGCGCCGTGTCGGCGTCGAGGTGGCGTTCGTGGCATTCGTCCAGCATGACCGCGTCGACGCCGGGCAGTTCGGGGTCGCGTTGGAGGCGTTGCAGCAGGACGCCGGTGGTGACGACCTCGACCTTGGGGTTGGCGCCGGTGTGCCGTTCGCCGCGGATGGTGTAGCTGACGCCCATGCGCCGGGCGGCGGCGCGTACGGCGAGGCGGCGGGGTTCGGCGACGAGCACGCGCAGCCCGGTGGCGGCGAGGGCGAGCGGGACGACGGTGGTCTTGCCGGTGCCGGGCGGTGCGGTCAGGACGGCGCTGCCGTCGCGGTCGAGGGCGGCGAGCAGGTCGGGCAGGACGTCGTGGATGGGCAGGTCAGGCATGCCCGCCCACGGGTGTCGCGAGGAGGACGGAGTCGAGCAGGCCGGGGAAGCGGGCCTCCAGGTCGTCGCGCCGCAGGCTCATGTACTTGAGCCTGCCCTCCTGCTTGGTGAGGACGAGGCCGGCCTCGCGCAGGGTGCGGTAGTGGTGCGAGGCGGTGGACTTGTGCACGCCGAGCGAGTCGCCCGCGACGGTGCAGGTCATCTCGCCATACGTGGCCAGCCGGGCGACGATCTCCAGCCGGATCGGGTCGGACAGCGCGCGCAGAACCTCCGTGAGCTGGATGTCGTCGGTGGCAGGGTGCGGAAGCAGGCGCATACCCGACACGATACCCAATTTTATTGTTTGACAACTATCCAACAATGCTTCAGCGTGTGTGGAGTGAATCGTCCCCTTTACCCGTTGGCCGCCGGCAACTTCGCCGTCGGCACCGGCATGTTCGTCACCGCCGGCCTGCTCGCGCCCATCTCCGGCGACCTGAACGTCTCCACCGCGGCGGCCGGGCAGCTGATGACCGTGTTCGCGCTGGCGTACGCGGTGCTGTCGCCCGTGCTCGCCGCCGTGACTGCGCGGCTGCCCCGCAAGAAGCTGCTGCTGATCGCGCTGGGCGTGTTCGTGCTCGGCAACGCGTTGACGGCACTCGCGCCGACCTACCCCCTCCTCATGGCGACCCGGGTACTGGCGGCGGCGGGGGCCGCCATGTTCACGCCGACCGCGTCGGGCGTGGCGAACGCGCTGGCCAGGCCCGAGCACCGGGGGCGGGCGCTGGCCCTGGTGCTGGGCGGGCTGAGCGTGTCGTCGGCGATCGGCGTGCCGCTCGGCACCTGGCTGGGCACGGCGTCCGGGTGGCGGACGACGATCTGGCTGGTGACGGGGCTGGGCGTGCTGGGGTTCGCCGGGGTGGCGGCGCTGGTGCCCGACGTGCGGACGGCCGTCTCGGGCCGGCTGGCCGAGCGGTTCGCGCCGCTGGCCGACCGGCGGGTGCTGGCGGTGCTGACGACGCAGTTGCTGATGTTCGGCGCCGGGTTCACCGCCTACACCTACATCGGGTCGCTGATCGACCTGCCGCTGCCGGCCGTGCTGTGGGCGTGGGGCGTCGGCGCGATCGTGGGCAGCCACGTCGGCGGCCGGCTCACCGACGCGTACGGGCCGCGCCGCATGGTGCTGATCGGGCTGGCCGCGTCCACGGTGTTCCTGGCGCTCATCCCGGTCGCCAACCTGGCGCTGCCGGTCGGGCTGCTGTGGGCGCTGCTCTGGGGCGCGCTCGGCTGGCTGATCGCCCCGGCGCAGCAGTACCGGATCGTCTCCGTCCTGCCGGGCAACGTGCCGGTCGGGCTCGGCCTGCTCTCCTCGGCCCAGTACGCGGGCCTCGTCGTCGCGGGCGTCGCCGGCGGCCTCGCGCTCGACGGGTGGGGCAGGGCCGGGGTGATCGCGCTGGCCACGGCGATCGGGGCCGTCTCGGTGCTGTTCACGCTGGCCACCTACAGGCCCGCCGCCGAACGTGAAAGCGTGCCGCAGACCGTGGGGTGATGGGGAAGAATGTCCCGGTGTCTGATACCCCCGTCCCTCCGCAGACCGACCCACGCGACGAACCCGCCCCGCTCGGGCTGATGGTGCTCCTCACCGGCGGAAGCGCCGTCGTGATCATCCTCGCGGTGACGTTCCTCTCCGGCTCTGCCGGCCTGCGCCCGCTGCTCCTCGGCCCGATCATGCTGGTCGGGTACGAGGTCCTGGTCCACGAGGTGTGGTGGAAGCGCTGGTGGGGGGCCGTCCCGGGGGCGATCGCCGGGCTGGTGACCTACTTCGAGGGACGCGCCATGCTGGCCGACCTCATCGGCGACGCCTGGGCCCATCCGCTGGCCTTCGTCACCGCCTGGGTGCTGTTCGCCGTCGTCTTCTGCCTGGCCAGCCGCTACCCCCGAACGGACTTCACGGCACAGAAGTCCGCTTCCTGAACGGCGCGGGTGCAGAAACCTCCGCTACCGGAGCTGATTTGTAGCAACGCGGCTGACTTCTGTCATGCCGGGCGCTTTCGGCGCACTTCCCGATCATGCTCGTTCTCGCCCACCTTTCTATGTCGGAACCTCATGAACCTCATGAGACATGGACCGAGAAAGGGCGAACGGACATGACATCGACAGCACCAGGCCCGGCGCGTGACCGCCGGGCAGCGACGCGGTGATCGAGCCGCCACGACGTCCCCGGCCGCCGCAGGCCGTTCCAGGGGACGCCCCGGCCACGGCGATGAGCACCCGGGTGCAGGCCATGCGCGCCGACTTCGTCGACTTCGCCGCCCGGGAGCACAGCCGGGTGATCCGCTTCCTGATGCGCGGCGGCGCCTCGCTCGCCGACAGCCAGGACGCCGCGCAGGAGGCGTTCACGCAGGCGTGGCGGCTGATCAACAGCGAGCCGGAGGCGTGGGCGCGGGTGCAGGAGCCGCTGGGCTGGATGTTCAAGGTCGCCGGCCGGTGCCTGCGCCGCCCGCCGGGGGAGAGCCGCCGGCGGGTGAGCACGGTCCCGGTCGCCGACGTCCCGGAGACGGCCGCGCGCGCCGACGATCCGGCGGACCTCATCGGCCCCGCCGTGGACGTGCTGGCCGCCCTGCGGGAGCTGCCGCCGGACCAGCGGCTGGCCATCCGGTACCGGATGGACGACCAGCCCAACTCCGCCGTCGCCGCCGCTCTGGGGCTGACGGAGCAGCAGGCCGCGGACCTGGTCAAGAAGGCACGGGTCGTGCTCAGGTACCGGCTCGCGGAGTATCGGACCCGGAAGGGGGCCGCGTCCCATGACCGATCACCGTGATGACGTCCCCCTGACCGACGAGGAGCTCGACGACCTGCTCGAACAGGCCGACGCCGACCTGCTGGCGTACGTGCGCGCGCACACGGATGTCGGCGGCCTGCTCAACTCCATGCTGGAGGTCCGCCCGGCGGTGCAGCCGCCGCCTCCGGCCGCCGCCGAGCTCTTCCACGCGCGGCTGCGGCTGCGCGAGATCGAGAGGTCCCTGACGCGGGCGGACGCGCACGCCCGGGCCCTGGCCGCGTCGTTCCGCGACACGCGCGCCGACGAGCTGACGCAGGCCGTCGACCGCGCCCTGGACAGCGCCAGGTCGGGCGATCTCAGCCGGACCCCCGACCTGCTCCGGGCGCTCACGGTGGCGTTGGCGCGCGCGGTGGCGGTCGCGCTCGCCTGCTATCCCCGACGCGGGGGCGGCTCGCCCGGCGCCCTGGTGGCACGGCCGCCGCTGAGCACGCTGATCGTGGCGATCGCGCGTGGCCTGTCGGACGCGGGCGACCTCGCCGCCGACCTGCCCGGCGTGGCCGAGCCCGGGGCCGCCCTGGACGTGTCGGGAGCGGATCTGTCCGGCCTGCGGCTGATGTCGCCGGACCTGCTGCACGGCGTCGTCTGGGACGCGGGGACGGTGTGGCCGTCCGGCCTGGGCGAGGTCGTGGGCAGCATGTCGGAGGAGGTGTGCGAGGGGGTCTACCGGGTCGTCTTCGGCGAGGACGTCATCACCCTTGGGCCGGAATCCAGCCCAGGCTGACCGCGAGGATGACGAAGACGCCGAGCAGGATGCGGTAGATCACGAAGCCGGTGAAGCGGTGGGTGCTGATGTAACGCAGGAACCAGGCCACCGCCGCGTAGCCGACGATGAACGAGATCACCGTGGCCAGGATCGTCGGCCCCCAGTCGGGCGCGTCGCCGTTGCCGATCTCGGCCAGCTCCAGCAGCCCCGACGCCAGGACGGCCGGGATGGCCAGCAGGAAGGAGTATTTGGCCGCGGCCTCCCGCCGGTAGTCGAGCAGGAGGCCGGCCGTGATCGTGCCGCCGGAGCGGGAGACGCCGGGGATGAGGGCCAGCGACTGGGCGAAGCCGTAGACGACCGCGTGGGTCACGTTGAGGTGCTTCTCCAGCGTGAGCTTGTTGCGTGCGGTGCGGTCGGCGAACCACAGGATGATGCCGAAGACGATGAGCGTGGTGCCGACCAGGCGCAGGTCGCGGAAGGCGCCCTCGATCTGGTCCTTCAGCACCAGGCCGAGCACGCCGATCGGGATGGTGCCGACGATGACGTACCAGCCCATGCGGGCGGCGAAGTGGTCGCGCAGCTCGGGCTTGAACAGCGAGCGCGTCCAGGTGGAGATGATCTCCCAGAGCTCTTTCCTGAAGTAGATCAGCACGGCCGCCTCGGTGCCGAGCTGGATCACGGCGGTGAACGCCGCCCCCGGGTCGTCCCAGCCGAGGAACGCCGAGACGACGCGGATGTGCGCGCTGGAGGAGATCGGCAGGAACTCCGTGAGCCCCTGCAGCAGCCCCAGCACCACTGCTTCCATCCAGCCGATCACGTGCGCACCTTCCCCAGGAAACACCGGAGTGAACGAGGTGAGGCTAGCGGAAACGGGGACCGCCGGAGGGCCCCGCGGAACGTCCCGGCGAGGAGGACAGCCCATGTTCACCCGACGGTTCACGAAAATTCATGACGAACGGTGTCGGCCGATTGTGGCCACGGCCGAGGACCTGGTGCAGACGGCTCTCGCCCGCGACGTGACGGAGAAGGACGCGCTGTGGGCGGCGATCCGCGGGCTGTCGGACCGGCAGCGGGCGGTGGTCGTCCTGCACTACTTCGAGGGGCTGACGCTGCCGCAGTGCGCGGCGGTGCTCGGCTGCTCGCTCGGCACCGTCAAGACCCAGCTCGGCCGCGCCCTGACGCGGCTGCGGGTCCATCCGGCCGTGCGGCTCACGAGGGCGGGGCGATGACCTACACCGAGGACGAACTGCGCGACCTGCTCGCGGAGCTGACGGCGTACGTGCCTGGAAGGACGGTGGACGTGACGAGGATCGTACGGCGGGGCAGGCGGATGCTGCTGGTGCGCAGGCGGGAAGGCCCGCCACACGTTCCGCGCGGGGGAGCTGCCGCGTGACTGGACGGACCGGAAGCAGTCCGTCCGGGTGTGGGTGTTCCCCCCGACGTCGCTGATCACGGAGGCCGCGCTGGACGGCTGCGCGCTGCCGGAGAAGGACAAGGGCATGTGCGACGGCCGGTACGTCGCCGGGGAGCTGGTCCGCTACGACGTCGCGCTCCAGCTCGCCGGCGAGCTGGGAGCCCGGCCGGGGGCGTGGATGGCCGGCGTCTACGACGTGGACTGAGCCCAGGCCGCGGCGAAGTCGGTGAAATCCCGCGCCGGCCGGCCCAGCGCCTCGCGCACCCCGTCGGCCACGTAGGCGTTGCGCCCGTCGAGCACCTCGGTGAACAGCGTGGTCAGCATGGCGACGACGTCGCCGGGGACCCCGTGCTCGGCGGCGCCGGCCGCGTACTGCTCCATCGTGATCGGGATGTAGGCGATCTCCCTTCCTGTGGCCTTGGACAGCTCGGCCGCCGCGTCGGCGAACGTGAGCAGCCTCGGCCCGGTCAGCTCGTACGTCCTGCCGGTGTGGCCGTCCTCGACGAGCGCGGCCACCGCGACGTCGGCGATGTCGTCGGCGTCGACGAACGGCTCGGCCACTTCGCGCGCCGGCAGCGCGATCGCGCCGTCCAGCACCGACTCCAGCAGGTAGCCCTCGGTGAAGTTCTGCATGAACCAGCCGCAGGTGACGACGGTCCACTCCAAACCCGATTCGCGCACGACCCGCTCGCACGCCTGCGCCTCGGGCTCGTTGCGGCCGGACAGCAGCACCAGCCGCCGCACGCCGGACCGGACGGCCAGCTCGGTGAAGGCGCGGATGTCGTCCAGCGCGCCCGGCACGATCAGGTCGGGCTGGTAGGCGAGGTAGGCGGCGTCCGCCCCCGCGAGGGCGGGCGCCCAGGTGTCACGGTCGGTCCAGTCGAACGGCGGCGTCCCCGAGCGGGAGCCGACCCGGACGGTGTGGCCGAGAGCGGTCAGCTTGTCTGCGATCCGGCGGCCGGTCTTGCCGGTGCCGCCCGTAACCAAGATTGTCATGGCTCCATTAAGCCCGGCCGTGGTGAGACTATCCATGGTTGAGAAGCGCGTTGGCATATGCGATCGTCTAACTCATGGACCATCTGGCAGCGCTGCTCGACGGCCCGCGGGCCCGTGGCGCCTTCCTGCTCCGCTCGATCCTCGACCCGCCGTGGTCGATCCGCATCCAGGACGAGGCCCCGCTGACGCTGGTGGCGATGGTACGGGGCTCGGCCTGGATCGTGCCGTCACGGGGTGAGCTCGTGAGCCTGGCGCCCGGCGACGTGGCGATCGTCCGCGGGCCCGACCCGTACACGGTCGCCGACCGGCCGGAGACCGAGCCGCAGATCGTCATCCACCCCGGCCAGCACTGCACCACCCTGGACGGCGAGTCCCTCTACCAGGCGATGGACCTGGGCGTGCGCACCTGGGGCAACAGCCCCGACGGCGGCACCGTGATGATCACCGGCACCTACCTCATGGAGGGGGAGATCAGCAGGCGGCTGCTGGACGCGCTGCCGCCGCTGCTGGTGCAGCCGGGGGAGCCGCTGATCCCGCTGCTCGGCGCCGAGGTGGTCAGGGACGAGCCCGGCCAGGAGGCGGTGCTCGACCGGCTGCTCGACCTGCTGCTGATCTCGACGCTGCGCTCATGGTTCGCCGAGCACGAGGCGCCGGGCTGGTATCGGGCGAGCGGTGACCCTATCGTGGGCCGGGCGATGCGCATGCTGCACAACAACCCGGCCCACCCCTGGACGGTCGCCTCGCTGGCCGCCGAGGTGGGCGTCTCGCGTGCCTCGCTGGCCCGGCGGTTCACCGAGCTGGTGGGGGAGCCGCCGATGGCCTTCCTCACCGACTGGCGGCTCGCCCTGGCCGCCGACCTGCTGCGCGAGCCTGACGCGACGGTCGGCTCGGTGGCGCGCAAGGTCGGCTACGGCAGCCCGTTCGCGCTGAGCGCCGCCTTCAAACGGGTGCGCGGCATCAGCCCTCAGGAGCACCGGGCCGGGGCCGCCACGTGAAACCGCTGCTGCTCCTGGACGTCGACGGCGTGCTCAACCCCACCGGGCACGCCACGCCAGACTTCCGGCGCTACCGGTGCACGATCGGCGACATCCTCTACACGGTGCACCTCAACCCCAGGCACGGGCCCCGGCTGATGGAGCTCGCCCTGCGCACCGGCTCCGAGCTGGCCTGGGCGACCACCTGGGAGCGGCACGCCAACGAGTGGATCGCGCCCCGGCTGGGGCTGCCGATGCTGCCGGTGGTCCCGCTGGGGCCCGACCGGGGCAGCCGGCACGGCGAGATGTTCAAGACCCGTTACGTGGCGGACTACGTGGGCAGGCGGCCCTTCGTCTGGTTCGACGACCAGGTCTTCAAGGAGGACGAGGAGTATCTCAGGGCTCATCAGGGTCTGGACGACTTCCTGCTCGTCCACGTGCCTCCAGCACGCGGCCTGACCAGCGAACATCTGGCGCTGGCCCGGGAGTGGCTGACCCTTACAGGGTTTTCTCAGGGGCCCTGACGGGATAGGCGGCGCGCGGTCGTCCGTTGGACCAGTCAGAACGTAACCACACGGAGGACACGATGTACCGCTCACGAGAGCACAGGATCCTGGCCGGCGTCTGCGGCGGTCTCGCCGACAAGATGGGCCTGCCGCCCACCCTGGTCCGCATCATCTGGCTGATCCTCTCGCTCTTCCCCGGGCCGATGTGGGTCGTCTACGCGATCATGTGGATCCTCGTCCCCGAGGAGCCGAAGAAGTACTAGTCCCGCCTATGCTCGAAGCATGGCAAGGCCGCTGACACTCATCCAGGACGAGCTCGTCGACTACGACAAGGCGATGGAGCGCATGGCCGACCTCGTCGGCGAGCGCCAACGGGACGAGCGGCCGGACACGCTCTGGCTGCTCAGCCATCCGTCCGTCTACACCGTCGGCCGCCGCACCCCGGCGGCGCACCTGCCCGACCCGTCGCGCGGCATCCCGGTCGTCGAGACCGGGCGCGGCGGGCAGCTCACCTACCACGGCCCGGGGCAGCTCGTCGGCTACCTCGTCGTCAAGCTGGGGGAGGACGAGGGCATCGTCGACTACGTGCGCGAGGTCGAGCTGCGGCTCGTCGACGCGCTGGGCGCGCTCGGCCTGCCCGCCGAGCGCCGCGACACCCCGCCGGGCTCGGAGCTGCTCACCGGCGTGTGGACGTCGCGGACCGGCCGCAAGATCGTCTCGATCGGCATGCGGCAGAGCCGCGGCGTCACCAGCCACGGCTTCGCCCTCAACGTCGACGGCGACCTCACGCCGTGGGACTGGGCGGTCGCCTGCGGCATGCCGGACGTCGACATGACCTCGCTCAAGCGCGAGCTGGGCGACACCGCGATGGACAAGGTCCGCGCGGCCGTGGCCGCCTCCTTCGAGGCGGCCTGACCACGCACTCAGTACGTCATCTCGTACGTCATTCCGCCGGGACCTCGTCGACGGTGCGGCGAGGCCCGGTGAACCAGTGCCGGGCCGACAGCGCCCACCACAGCGCGATGCCGACCAGCACGACCCCGACGGCGATCGGCGCGTAGTTGACCGACGTCCAGGTGAAGTCCGCGTTGCCCGGCACGCCGGCGGGCGAGAACGGCATGACGAAGTACACGCAGACGATGGCGATCTCGACGCAGGCGATCCAGCACAGCGCCTTGTAGCGGCGCCCGAGCGTCCACGGCCCGGGCTCGAAGCGGTCGCCCATCCGCAGCCGCAGCCAGATCGGGATGAGGAACGCCAGGTAGAGCCCGATGACGGCGATCGACACGACGGCGTAGAAGGCGACGGGCGTGGTGAGCCCGGCGGGCGCGTAGAGGGCGGGCAGGGTGATGAGGGCGGCCACCGCGCAGCCGGCCAGGATGGCGTTGACCGGGGTGCGGTTGCGGTCGACCTTGGACCACAGCCGCCAGCCGGGCACTGCGCCGTCGCGAGAGAAGGCGTACGTCATCCGCGACATCGAGGTCACGCAGCTCATGCCGCAGAAGAACTGGCCGATCGTGGAGATCGCGAAGATCGCGGTGGCCAGCGGTGAGGAGAGCGCGGTGGTGAAGATCGCGCCGACGAAGCCGCCCTGCGCGTTGATCTCGTCCACGTTGGTGGCCGCGAACAGGAACGCCAGCAGCAGGATCCAGCCGCCGATCGCCGAGTAGAAGATCGACTGCCAGAGCCCGCGGGCGGCGGCCTTGGCGGCGCCCTGGGTCTCCTCCGACACGTGCGCGCAGGCGTCGAAGCCGGTGATCGTGTACTGCGTGAGCAGGAAGCCGAGCGGCAGCACGTACAGCCAGAAGGGCAGGCCGCCGTCGCCGTCGCCGAACCCGGAGTTGTTGATCGTCTCGGTGAAGACGAAGCCGACGGACTGGTGCTGGGCGGGGGCGAAGACGAGGATGGCGACGATGACCGCGGCGCCGGCGACGTGCCACCAGACGGAGATGTTCTGCAGCAGCGAGATCAGTCGATGGCTGTAGATGTTGATCAGCGCGTGCAGCACCAGGATGATCACGAACAGCAGGAACGCCTGCGGCAGCGTGCCTTCCCAGGCGCCGCCGGTCAGCCGGGTGAGCGTGATGTTGAGGAACGTGGCGCAGCCGTAGTCGACGGACGCGGTGACGGCGATGAGGCCGATGAGGTTGAGCCAGCCGGTGAACCAGCCGTGGATCGGCTTGCCCAGCTTGGCGGCCCACCAGTAGATGCCGCCCGCCGTCGGGTAGGCGGAGACCAGCTCGGCCATGCAGAAGCCGATGATCAGGATGAACAGGGAGATCAGCGGCCAGCCCCACGAGATGGCGATGGGGCCGCCGTTGTTCCAGGCCTGTCCGAAGGTCGTGAAGCAGCCGGCGAGGATCGAGATGATGGAGAAGGAGATCGCGAAGTTGGAGAAACCGCTCCAGGTCCGGGCCAGCTCCTGTTTGTAGCCGAGCTCGGCGAGTCGCCTGGAATCCTCTTCTGTGGTCACTGAGGTCTCCCTGGGGGGCGCGGAGGACGCTCTTTTGGTCTACGTCTAGACCATTTCCCCCGCGCGAGCAAGGAGTTACAGAAGAGTTTCGATCTCGTCAGCCGAACGCGTCGACCGTGGCCTGGCAGAACGCCTTCAGATCGTCCGGTTTGCGGCTGGTGACCAGCTTGTTCGGGCCGCCGGTGCACACGACGACCTCCCGGTCCTCCCAGGTGGCTCCGGCGTTGCGCAGGTCCGTCTGCAGGCTCGGCCACGAGGTGACCGTACGGCCGCGCACCACGTCGGCCTCGATGAGCGTCCACGGCGCGTGGCAGATGGCGGCCACCGGCTTGCCGGCGTCGAAGAAGCCCTTGGCGAACGCGACGGCCTGCGGCACGGTGCGCAGGAAGTCGGGGTTGGCGACGCCGCCGGGCAGCACGAGGCCGTCGAAGTCGGCGGGCGACACCTCCTCCACCGTGGCGTCCACGGCGAACGTGTCGGCCTTGTCGAGGTGGTTGAAGCCCTGGACCTGGCCCGCGCTGGTGGAGACCAGCTTGGGCGTGCCGCCGGCCTGCTTGACGGCCTTCCACGGCTCGGTGAGCTCCACCTGCTCGACGCCTTCGGGTGCCACGAGGAACGCGATGGTCTTGTCCATGCCTGCCCCCTATCCCGCAGGCCGCGATCTATACGCCCAGGTGTGACCGGCCCACGCCAGGGCCGCGCCGATCGCGTACCAGAGCAGGTCGGGCGGGTTGAAGGTGCTGCCGAGCAGCGGGCGCAGCATCGCAGGGATGCCCGCGAGCTGGGCGAACTCGATCGCCCAGCTCAGCCCTGCCGACACCAGGGCGGCGGCCCAGGGGCGGACGCGGGGCAGGGCCAGCAGCACGAGCAGGTAGATCAGCACCGTGTAGAGCGCGTCGCCGGCGTACTTGGGGACCGGGCCGTCCCACAGCATGCGCACGCCGAGGCCCAGACCTATGGTGACCAGCGCGGCGAGGGCGACGGGCAAACGGGACACCGGGCACACACTAGTAGCATCGGCCCACATGAGTGCGACCATGGTGGTGCGGGATCTGGCGGCCGGACACGGGGAGCGGGTGCTGTTCTCCGGGCTGGATGTCGTGGTGGCCCCCGGCGACGTGATCGGGCTCGTGGGGGCCAACGGCGCGGGCAAGTCCACGCTGCTGCGCATGCTGGCCGGGATCGACCGGCCCGAGCAGGGCACGATCCGGCTCAGCCCGGCCACGGCCACCGTCGGCCACCTGCCGCAGGAGCCCGACCGCAGGCCGGGCGAGACGGTCAGGGAGTTCCTGGCCCGGCGCACCGGCGTGGCCCAGGCGCAGCGCGAGCTCGACGCCGCCACGCAGGGTCTGGTCGAGCAGGCGCCCGGCGCCGACGACGCCTACAGCGTGGCCCTGGAGCGGTGGCTGTCGCTCGGCGGCGCCGACCTGGAGGAGCGCACCGAGACGATCGGGCTGACGGTCGGCCTGGACCAGCTCATGACCTCGCTGTCCGGCGGCCAGGCGGCCCGCGCCGGGCTGGCGTCGCTGCTGCTCAGCCGCTACGACCTGTTCCTGCTCGACGAGCCGACCAACGACCTGGACCTCGACGGCCTCGACCGGCTGGAGGGCTTCGTCAACGGGCTGCGCGCCGGCACCGTGCTGGTCAGCCACGACCGCGAGTTCCTGGCCAGGACCGTCACCAAGGTCCTGGAGCTGGACCTGGCCCAGCAGCAGATCCACCTCTACGGCGGCGGCTACCAGGCGTACCTGGACGAGCGCGAGGTCGCCAGGCGGCACGCCAGGGAGCAGTACGAGGAGTACGCGGAGACCCGCGCCCAGCTGGAGGCCCGCGCCCGCACCCAGCGGGCGTGGATGGAGAAGGGCGTCAAGAACGCCCGCCGCAAGATGCCCGACAACGACAAGATCGGCCGCAACGCCCGCGTCGAGGCCACCGAGAAGCAGGCGGCCAAGGCCCGCCAGACCGACAAGATGATCGAGCGGCTGGACGTCGTCGAGGAGCCGCGCAAGGAGTGGGAGCTGCGGATGGAGATCGCCGCCGCGCCCCGCTCCGGCGCGGTCGTGGCGACGCTGCGCGGCGCGGTGGTCCGGCGCGGCACGTTCACGCTCGGCCCGGTCGACCTGGAGATCGGCTGGGCGGAGCGGGTCGCGATCACCGGGCCCAACGGCGCGGGCAAGACCACGCTGCTGGCCGCCCTGCTCGGCCGGACCGAGCTGGACGAGGGGCACGCCGCGCTCGGCCCCGGCGTCGTCGTCGGCGAGGTCGACCAGGCGCGCGGGCTGTTCGAGGGCGAGGAGGCGCTGCTCGACGCGTTCGCCACGCACGTGCCGGAGCTGATGCCGGCCGACGTGCGGACCCTGCTGGCCAAGTTCGGGCTCAAGGCCGGGCACGTGCTGCGCTCGGCGGCCACGCTGTCACCCGGCGAGCGCACCCGGGCCGCGCTGGCGTTGTTGCAGGCCAGGGGTGTTAACCTGCTCGTGCTCGACGAGCCGACCAACCATCTCGACCTGCCCGCCATCGAGCAGCTGGAGTCGGCGCTGGCGAGCTATCCGGGCACCCTGCTGCTGGTCACGCACGACCGCCGGATGCTCGACGCCGTGCACGTCGATCGCCGGCTGCGGGTGGAGTCGGGCGCGGTCACCGAAGCCCGCTGAAAATTTACACCGCGCAAGGAAACGAAGATGAAACAATTCTCCGCCACTCGTTGACATGCGACGTTCCTATGGTGTGCCGTGCTCTACACAGATAACCCCCCGCCTGAAGGTGAGGCACTCATGAGGAAATGGCTCGCGCGCCTGGCTGTGCTGGGCGTCGCGCTGTTGGTAGCCGGTCAGGGCCAGGCGGCCCTAGCGCAGGACCCTGCGGCGGGGAAGAAGATCGTACGTGTGGGCGCCACCCAGGCCGTCGACTCGATGAACCCCTTCCTCGCGGTCCGCCTGGTCTCCACCTCGATCCACCGCTGGATGTACGGGTTCCTCACGGTGCCCGACTCCAAGACGCTCAAGCCGAGCCCCGACCTGGCCGAGTCGTGGACCACGTCCGAGGACGGCCTCACCTGGACGTTCAAGATCCGCCAGACGAAGTGGTCCGACGGCCAGCCGGTCACCGCCGAGGACGCCGCCTGGACGTTCAACAAGATCATGACCGACGACGCGGCCAAGACCGCCAACGGCCCCGCCGTCGAGAACTTCGAGAGCGTCACGGCCAACGGCCAGGACCTGGTCATCAAGCTCAAGGCCCCGCAGGCCTCGATGCTGGAGAACCCGATCCCGATCATGCCCAAGCATGTGTGGGAGAAGGTCACCGACCTCGGCCAGTTCTCCGGCGACCAGTACCCGGCCGTGGTCAGCGGCCCGTACATCGCCGTCGAGCACAAGAAGGACCAGTACGTCAAGCTCAAGGCCAACCCCAACTACTGGCGGGGCGCCCCCAAGATCGACGAGCTTCAGGTCATCTTCTACGACAACCCCGCGGCCTCGATCGTCGGCCTGAAGAACGGCGAGATCGACCTGATCGGCCGGCTCAACCCGCCGGAGTTCGAGGCGCTCAAGGGCGACCCCAACATCGTCCAGTGGAACCAGCAGGGCCGCCGCGCCAACTACCTGCAGATCAACCACGGCGCCACCACCACCGACGACAAGCCCGTCGGCGACGGTCACCCGGCGCTGAAGGACCAGAAGGTCCGCCAGGCGCTGCACTACGCCATCGACAAGGACAAGCTCGTCGCCGAGGTGCAGAACGGCCTGGCCAAGCCCGCCCACGGCTCGATCGTGCCGCCCATGTACACGGACTTCTTCTGGGAGGCGAGCGGCGACACCAAGGTCACCTACGACCCGGCCAAGGCCAACCAGATCCTCGACGAGGCCGGCTACAAGAAGGGCGCCGACGGCGTCCGCACGATGCCCGACGGTGACCGCAAGCTGGAGTTCCGCTTCAGCATCCACACCGACACCCCGATCGAGGACAAGCTCGCCGAATACCTGACCGGGTTCTTCAAGGAGATCGGCATCACGCTGACCACCAAGAAGCTCGACTCCAGCAAGTTCACCGAGGAGACCGGCGTCACCGGCCTGTTCGACATCGCGATCAGCGGCTGGTCGGTCAACCCCGACCCGGAGGAGGTCCTGGCGACGCACCTGTGCAGCCGCCGGCCGACCCCGTCCGGCGAGGGCGGCGGCACCGAGTCGTTCTACTGCGACGAGACCTTCGAGAAGCTCTACCAGGAGCAGCTCAAGGAGCTCGACCGGCCCAAGCGCGCCGAGCTGATCAAGCAGATGCAGGAGCGCCTCTACACCGACGCCCCGGTGATCGCGATCTACTACACCAACGACCTCGAGGGCTACCGCAAGGACCGCATCAAGAGCGTCACCTCGGTGCCCGAGCAGGACGGCATCCTGTACGGCGCCAGCAGCTTCTGGCCGTTCTACTCGCTGGAGGCCGTCGAGCCGGCCGCCGCCGAGGCCGAGGGCGGCTCCAACACCGGCCTGATCGCCGGCGTGGTCGGGGCCGTGGTGGTCATCGGCCTCGGAGCCTTCTTCCTCACCAGGCGGCGTAAGAGTGCCGCGGACGACCGAGAATGACAGCACCTCTCGAAGCAGTGGAACCCGCCGCCTCCCAGGCGGCGGGCCCCGCTGAGGACCATCGCCCCGCCCGCCACGGCATCCTGCGCTACGCGCTGTCGAAGGCCGGCGGGGCGTTGTTCAGCATCGCCATGGTGATCATCGGAACGTTCTTCCTGTTCCGGCTGCTCCCGGGAGATCCCGTACGGGCCCTGGCCCAGGGACGCAACATGACCCCCGAGCAACTGGACATGGAACGCCGCAGGCTCGGCCTCGACGAGCCGCTGATCAACCAGTTCCTCAACTTCCTGGGCGACACGCTCCGCTTCGACCTCGGCATGTCCTACGAGTACAAGCGCCCGGTGCTCGACCTCATCGGGGACCGGATCGGCGCCACGCTGCTGCTGGCGGGCGTCGGCCTCGCGGTCGCGGTCAGCCTCGGCATCTGGCAGGGCATGCGGGCCGGGTGGCGCCACGGCAGCCGGTTCGACCGGTTCTCCACCGGCACCTCGCTGGTGCTGTGGTCGGTGCCGACGTTCTGGCTCGGGCTGCTCCTGCTGCTGGTGTTCGGCGCCTACCTCAAGATCTTCCCGTCGCGGGGCATCCAGAGCGTCGACGCGCCCGACGGGTTCGGCTACGTGCTCGACGTCGCGCACCACATGGTGCTGCCCGTCATCACCCTGGTCGGCGTGGTCTACGCCCAGTACCTGCTGGTCATGCGCTCGTCCCTGCTCGACGAGGTGGGCCAGGACTACATCACCACCGCCCGGGCCAAGGGCCTGCGCGACGACGACGTGCGGCGGCGGCACGCGGTGCCCAACGCGCTGCTCCCGACGGTCACGCTGGTGTTCATGCGCGTCGGCTTCGTCGTGGGCGGCGCGGTCACGGTGGAGACCATCTTCAGCTGGCCCGGCCTCGGGCAGCTCTTCTACGAGGCGGTCAGGGTGCCTGACTTCACGCTGATGCAGGGCACGTTCATGCTCATCACGGTCGCCGTGATCATCATGAACACGCTGGCCGACGTGATCTACCACATCCTCGACCCGAGGGTGAGGTCGGCATGAGCGTCGCGTCGGCACGCAGGCGGCAGTCGCTGACCCGGTTCTGGAAGGACTTCAGCAGGCAGCGGGCCGGCGTCGTGGGCCTGGTCATCCTGGTCGTCGCCGCGCTGCTGGCCGTGGTCGCGCCGCTGTTCATCGACCAGAGCGTCACCGGCGTCGTCAACGCCCCCGGCAAGCCGATGCAGCCGCCCAGCCTGGAGTTCCCGTTCGGCACCGACGAGTCGGGCCGCTCGATCCTGCTCATGGTGTGGTGGGGCTCGCGCACGTCGCTGCTCATCGGCTTCCTCGCGGCGCTGGTCAGCATGCTGATCGGCACCGTGCTCGGCATCGCCGCCGGGCACTTCCGCGGCTGGGTCAGCGCGGTCATCCTGCGGGTGACCGACTGGTTCCTGGTGCTGCCCTCGCTGGTCACGGCCCTGGTGCTGGCGGCCATCATGGGCGGCAGCACGTTCACGATCATCATGGCGATCGGCGTCACCACCTGGCCGACGACCGCCCGGCTGATCCGCGCCCAGACGCTGGCCGTCGAGGCCCGGCCGTACATCGAGCGCTCCAAGGCGCTCGGCGCCGGCCACTGGCACGTCACCACCCGGCACGTGCTGCCGAACGTGGCGCCGCTGCTGCTGGCCAGCACCACGCTGGAGGTCGCCAGCGCCATCGTCACCGAGTCCACGCTGGCCTTCCTCGGCGTCAGCGCGAACAAGACCTCGTGGGGCACGATGCTGCGCGGCTCCTACGACTGGGGCGCGGCCACCGCGGGCGCCTGGTGGTACATCCTGATCCCCGGCCTGTGCATCGTCGCGGTCGTCATGGCGTTCACGCTGTGCGGCCGGGCGCTGGAGGCCGTGCTCAACCCGCGACTGCGGAAGGCGGGCGCATGACCCTCCTCGAACTGGACGACGTCTCGGTGACGTACCGGATCGCCTCCGGCGAGGTCCCCGCCGTGCGCGGGGTGTCGCTGTCGCTCGACAGCGGCGCCGCGCTCGGGGTCGCCGGCGAGTCGGGGTCCGGCAAGTCGACGCTGGCCATGGCGCTGCTGCGGCTGCTGCCGCGGGACGCGCGCGTCGGCGGCCGGATCCTGCTCGGCGGCGAGGACGTGCTGACCATGAAGTGGGGCCGGCTGCGCGCCGTGCGCTGGGCGGAGGCCTCGATCGTGTTCCAGGGCGCGCAGCACGGGCTCAACCCGGTGCGCCGGATCGGCGAGCAGATCGCCGAGCCGATGCTGGTGCACGGCCTGGCCAAGCCCGACCAGGCGGACAAGCGGGTGGCCGAGCTGCTCGGCCAGGTGGGCATGCCCGCCTGGCGGGCGCAGAGCTACCCGCACGAGCTGTCCGGCGGGCAGCGCCAGCGCGTGATGATCGCGATGGCGCTCGCCTGCTCGCCCAAGCTGATCATCGCCGACGAGCCGACGACCGCGCTCGACGTGATGGTCCAGGCCCAGGTGCTGACGCTGATCAAGGACCTGGTCGCCGAGCACGACATCTCCCTCATCATGATCTCGCACGACCTGTCGGTCCTCGCCGACGTGTGCGGGCAGCTCGCGGTCATGTACGCGGGCCGCGTCGTCGAGCACGGCCCGTCGCGCGAGGTGTTCCACGACGCCAAGCACCCCTACAGCAGGGCGCTGGCGGCGGCGTTCCCCACGGTCGGCGACCCGGTCTCCCGGCTGGCGCCCAAGGGGCTCGGCGGCGACCCGCCCGACCCCATGCATCTGCCGTCCGGCTGCGCCTTCCACCCGCGCTGCCCGATCGCGCTGGAGGAGTGCTCGTCGCTCGACGTCGAGCTGTGGCCCGCCGGTGACCGCCGCAGCGCCGCCTGCGTGCACGTACGGGCGAAGGAGGAGGCATCATGACCGAGACCGAAGCACCGGCGGAGACCGTGAGCACGGCCCGCCGCACCCTGCTCGAAGCCCGTGACCTGCGCGTGGAGTTCGCCTCGCGCGGGCGGCGGGCCCGCGCGGTCGACGGCGTGAACCTCGCGGTCGGCGAGGGCGAGATCGTGGCGCTGGTCGGGGAGTCCGGCTGCGGCAAGACGACGCTCGCCCGCACCCTGCTCGGCCTGGAGAAGCCCACGGCGGGCACCGTCCACTTCGACGGCCGGCCGCTGAAGTACGGCTCGAAGGCGCTGAAGGAATACCGCAGGCAGGTGCAGCTCGTCCTCCAGGACCCGACGGGCTCGCTCAACCCGCGGCACACCGTCTACGAGGCGGTGGCCGAGGGGCCGCGCATCCACGGCCTGCCCGACGAGGCCGACATCGTGAACTCGGCGCTGTCGCGGGCCGGGCTGCGCCCGCCGGAGCGGTTCCTGCTGCGCTACCCGCACGAGCTGTCCGGCGGGCAGCGGCAGCGCGTGGTGATCGCCGGTGCGCTGGCGCTGAACCCGAAGGTGCTGATCGCCGACGAGCCGGTGGCCTCGCTGGACGCCTCGGTGCGCGGCGAGATCCTGGCGCTGATGCTCAAGCTCCGCGACGAGCTGGGATTGTCGGCGCTGGTCGTCACCCACGACCTGGGCCTGGCGTGGAACATCGCCGACCGGGTGGCGGTGATGTACCTGGGCCGGATCGTCGAGTCGGGGCCGGTCGAGCAGGTGCTGACGGCGCCGCGCCACCCCTACACGCAGGCGCTGCTGTCGGTGCTGCCCGAGTCGCCCGAACGGGTGGTGCTGACGGGCGAGCCGCCGGACCCGACCCGCATCCCGGGCGGCTGCCGCTTCCACGCCCGCTGCCAGGTGCTCGCCTCCGGCAAGGCGGCCGAGGCCGGCGTGGACGCCCGGTGCAGGGGTGAACTGCTCGACATCCTGCCCGCCTCGGCCGCCGCGCAGGCGGCCTGCTACTACGCGGACGCCACGGGCTGAAAGGCCGCCGCGTTCTCGGCGGCCCACTCGGCGAAGCTCCGGGCGGGCCTGCCGGTGACCTGCTCGACGGTCGGGACCACGGTCTTGCCGACGTCCGGGGTGTTGCCGAGGGCGTCGATGAGGAACGCGATCGTCTCCTCGCCCATGCCGAACGAGCGCCACTGGGCGCGGGCCTCGTCCTCGGTCAGCTCGACGAAGCGGATCTCGGCGCCGAGGGCCTCGCCCAGCAGCCGGACCTTCTCGGCGGTGGTGACGGCGGCGGGGCCGGTCAGCGTCAGGCTCTCGCCGCCGTGCCCGCCCTCGGCCAGCACGGTCGCGGCCACGGCGGCGATGTCGCGCTCGTGCACCATCGCGCTGAGCCGGTCGCCGAACGGCTCGCGCACGACGCCCTCGCTCCTGACGGAGTGCGTCCACCACTTGAGCGTGTTGGACATGAACTCGACCGGGTGCAGCAGCGTCCACTCCATGCCGGTGGCGGCCAGGGCCTGCTCCAGCGCGCCGTCGGCGCGCCCACCGAGCACGGTCACCCGCTTCACCCCGGCCTCGGCCGCCAGCGCGGCGATGCGGTCGCCGTGCTGGAGGGGCGCGTAGTCGTCGCCGGCGAAGTTGATCAGGTGCGCGGCCTCGACGCCGTCGAACGCGGCGGCCAGCGTCTCGGGCCTGGCCAGGTCGCCCTCGACGACCTCGACGCCCTCGGGCAGATCGGCCTTGGCGGCGTCCCTGGTCAGGGCCCGGACGCTGTGGCCGGCGCGCAGGAGCTCCTCCACGACGAGGCGGCCGACGGTCCCGGTGGCTCCGGTGACGAGGAAAGTCATGGCATGCTCCTTCTAGCGATGCGGAACGGAACGTTCTGATCTCAGAATAGCAGAACAGAACGTTTCATTCCACTAGAAGGCGCTGATCGCCGCCGGAGCCCTCTCGGCCCTGCTCAGCGTGCGGATCACCGCGGTCGCGCCGTGCCGGTGCACGGCCAGCCGCGCCAGCATCTCGACGACCGGCTCCACGACCTGCGGCGGCAGCTCGGGAGTCGGCACCCCGACGCTGGCGGCCAGGTCGTCGGCGTGCACCACGAGCTCGATCAGCCGGGTCAGCAGGAAGTCGTCCAGCAGCAGCGACCAGTTCGGCAGGTCGATCACCCGGTCGGCGGGCTCCGCCGCGAGCGCGGCCCGCTGCCGGTCGAGCAGGTCCTCCGTGGACGCCGCCAGGGCCTCGGCCCCACGGGCGGCGGCCTGCTCGCCGCCGCGCCTGATGTTCACGTTGCTCTCGTGGTCGAGGCCCTCCTGCACCCACGGGGAGCGCGTGTAGTGCTCCAGCAGCCGGATCGGCTCCCCGGCACCCTCGCTCGCCAGCGCGCCGTCGACGCGCACGAGCTGCTGCGCCAGGTGCCCGGCCAGCCCGCCGACGCTGAACTCGGTCAGCGCGCTCGGCTTGTCCCAGGCCGCCGCGACGGCGGGGTCCCGCAGCAGCGCCGCCGCCGAAGCGGCCGCCGTCACGTACGCGTTCCTGATCTCCCCCATGGGTGGCGATATCCCCTCATTGCGGTGTCATTGCGGTGTTTTCGCCCAGGTTATCCCTGGCGGTCCGCGTGATCGCGTCCCGGATGAACCGCCGGGCCAGCTTCGCCCTGCGGAACCGGCTCAGCACCGGCGGCGGCGTCCCGTACCGCCTGGCGCGGATGTCGGCCACCACCACGTCCGGCGCGCCCAGCTCGGCCAGCACGTCGAGCGCCTCCCGCTTGGTGATCAGCCGCCCGTCCCGCAAAGTCACCGTCGCCCGCGCCACCGTCACCATGCCGAGGTCCACCCACACCTCGCGCAGCCAGCGACGCCGCCCGCCGAGCTTGACCAGCCAGAAGTCACGCAGATCCGCCCGGACGAAGTCGGCCAGCTCGCCGTCGGACACCGGCGGGATCAGCGCGTCCGGCGGCTCCCCGTACAGCTCCAGCGCCCCCGTCAGCAGCTCGCGGCGGGTGACGGCGGTGACCGGCCGCTCGAACAGCTCCGCCATCGCCCACGTCACGTGCCGCTCGCCCGGATCGGCCAGCCGCGCCACCGGCAGGTAGGAGCAGTGCAACTGCCCGGCCAGCGGCAGGTCGAGCCCCTGGTGAAGCGCCTCCAGCCGGCCGCGCTCCGCGTCGGTGAGCGGCCTCTCCACCACGGCGACCAGGTCCAGATCGCTCCGGCCCGGCTGGTAGTCGCCCCTGGCCAGCGACCCGTGCGCCCACAGCGCCACGAGCGGCACGACCGGCCCGACCTCCGCGAGGAAGCGCGTCAGCAGAAGCTCCGTGGAAGTGTGCATGCTGCCACTGTGAACGATCAGCCGCCGCCCATCCATACGGCGGCCGGTAAAACCGGTTGCCGGGTGCCGGGGGCGCCCGAAACGATCGGGTTCATGACCGCTGAACGCCCGCTCGCCCTGGTGACCGGGGTGGGGCGCACCACCGGCATCGGCGCCGGCATCGCCCTGCGCCTGGCCGACGCCGGCTGGGACCTCGCCTTCACGTACTGGCACCCGTACGACGAACGCATGGCCTGGGGCGTCGAGCCGGGCGCGACCGAGGAGATCGACCGGGAGCTGACCGGACGCGGCGCGGCCACCGTGGCGGTCGAGGCCGACCTCGCCGACCCTGAGGCCGCCGCCCGGATCTTCGACGCCGCCGAACGCCTGGGCCCGGTCACCGCGCTGGTGATGTGCCACTGCGAGTCAGTCGACTCCGGCCTGCTCGACACCACCGTCGAGAGCTTCGACCGGCACTTCGCCGTCAACGCCCGCGCCACCTGGCTGCTCGTCCGCGAGTACGGCCGCCGCTTCCGCGGCGCGCACGGCACCGGCCGCATCATCAGCCTGACCAGCGACCACACCGTGCACAACCTGCCCTACGGCGCCAGCAAGGGAGCCCTCGACCGGATCACGCTGGCGGCCACCCACGAGTTCGCCCACCTCGGGATCACCGCCAACGTCGTCAACCCCGGCCCGGTCGACACCGGCTGGATGTCGGACGAGGTGCGTGACGCCTGCCTGGACGCCACGCCGCTCGGCCGCCTGGGCACCCCGCAGGACACCGCCCACCTGGTGGAGTTCCTCTGCTCGCCGCAGGGCGGCTGGATCAACGGCCAGCTCCTGAAGAGCAACGGCGGCATGGCCTGACCGGCACGCCGGGTTCAGGCCGGCGCCGTGGCGGGCCGGACGCCGGCGCGGCGCCGGAGCCCGAAGGCCGCGATCACCACGCCCGCGACCGCCGCCCCCACCGGGACGAGCAGGGCGAGCCGGAGCGAGTCCAGCGCCGCCTCCGGCGTGGCCGCGCCGCCGAGCGCCGCCACGCTCACGGCGGTCACCGCCGACAGCCCGAGCGCGGTGCCGAACTGGAAGGCCGTGTAGAGCAGCCCGCTCGCCAGGCCGTGCTCGTGCTCGGCGACGCCGTCGGTGGCCGCCATGGTCAGCGGCCCGTACGCCAGCGAGAACGCCAGCCCGAGCAGCAGCATGGTCGGCAGCATCGCCGCGTACGTCCAGTCCATGCCGATCGGCAGGAACAGCGCGTAGCCGAGCGCGGCCACCACCAGCCCGCCGAACAGCACGCGGGCGTTGCCGAAGCGGTTGACCAGCCTCGGGGTGAGCGTCGGGGCCAGGACGGTGTCCATGCCGATCACCAGCATGGCCAGCCCCGTCTGCAGGCTGCTCCAGCCGCGCACCTCCTGGAGGTAGAGGGTGGCGACGAACTGGAACCCGGCGAACGACGCCAGGAACAGCAGCGCGCCCAGGTTGGCCCGCACCAGCGGCCCGGAGCGCAGGATGCCCAGCCGCACCAGGGGGTCGGCGGCTCGCCGCTCGATCAGCACGAAGGCCACCAGCAGCAGGAACCCGGCGCCGAACACGCCGAGCGTGCCCGCCAGGCCGTCACCCGGGTGCTCCAGCCGGACCACGCCGTAGACCAGCAGCAGCATGGCGCCGGTGATGCTGAACGCGCCGGCCAGGTCGAAGCCGCCCGCGGGCCGCCCGGGCGCCGGCGTCTCCTTGATCAGGATCATGGCGGCGGCCAGGATCACCGCCGCCATGATCACCGGTGCGAAGAACACCCAGCGCCACCCGATCGAGGTCAGCAGCCCGCCGGCGACCAGGCCGAGCGAGAAGCCGCCCGCCGCCGTCCCGGCGTACACGCCGAGCGCCTTGGTGCGCTGCGGGCCCTCCGGGAAGGTGCCGGTGATCAGCGACAGCCCGGCCGGGGCCATGAACGCGGCGGCGACACCGGTCACGAACCGGGCGACGAGCAGCATCCACCCCTCGGTCGCGAATCCGCCCAGGCCGGAGAAGGCCAGGAAGACGGCCAGCCAGAACAGGAACATCCGGCGCCGGCCCAGCAGGTCGGCCGCCCGGCCGCCCAGCAGCATGAATCCGCCGTAGCCGAGCACGTACGCGCTGACGACACCGCTGAGCGTGCCGGTGGACAGGCCCAGGTCGGCCCGGATCGACGGCAGGGCCACGTTCAGCATGGCCACGTCGATCCCTTCCAGGAAGACGGCTCCCGCCAGGACGAGGAGCACGCCCCAGGCGCGTGCGTCCATGCGGGTGTGCACAGGTGTGGACACGGTTCCATTCCTCTCGACAGCACGGAACCGGTCACGGTTACTCAACAGCATGCCGGTTCCCTCTTGTAACCAGCAGCATCGTCGAGCACCATGAGGTGTCATGGAAGACGGCACTTCACAGTCCCTCGGTTACTGCGGGGACACCGGCGGCGACTACGACGTCCTGCAGTGGGACACCCGCGAGGACTGCGAGGTCAGGCAGATCCTCGACCGCGTGGCCGACAAGTGGTCACTGCTGGTCATCGCGCTGCTCGACCGGCGCAGCCTGCGCTTCAGCGAGCTGCGCCGGATGATCGACGGGGTCAGCCAGCGCATGCTCACGCGCACGCTGCGCCACCTGGAGCGCGACGGGCTGGTCAGCAGGACCGTGCACCCGACCGTGCCGCCGCGCGTCGACTACGAGCTGACCTCGCTGGGCGCGACCCTGCACTCCACCATCCGCGAGCTGGTCACCTGGACCGAGTCGCACCAGAACGAGATCGCCACTGCCCGCGCCGCCTACGACGCCCGCGTCCTGGCCGAGCAGGAGGCGGCCGAGGCCGACGCGGGCAGGCGGGCCGAGATCGCCCGCAGCGTGCTGACGGGCTCTCGCTAGCCCGAGGCGTCAGGACGTGCCGAACAGGGCGCTGACCGACTCGCCGCAGTGGATCCGGCGCATGGCCTCGGCCAGCGCCGGGGCGACCGACAGCACCGTGAGCTTGTCGCTGGGCTTGGGCGGCGGGACCGTGTTGGTGCACACGATCTCCTCGACCTCGGGCAGCGCGCTGAGCCGCTCGATCGAGCCGTCGGCGAACAGCCCGTGGGTGCACGCCACGCGCACCGAGCGGACGCCGCGCTCGCGCAGCCGGTCGAGCAGCTCGATGACCGTGCTGCCCTTGGCGATCTCGTCGTCCAGGATGATCACGTCCTTGCCCGCCACGTCGCCGATGACCGAGCTGATCACCACCCGGTCGTCGGCGAAGCGCTGCTTGGCGCCCATCGCCACGCCCGCGCCGATCAGGCGGGCGAAGTGCGCGGCCTCCTTGGCGTTGCCCAGGTCGGGGGAGACCACGACGGTGTCGGACAGGTCGTAGCGCCGGAAGTGCGCGGCCAGCTCGCGCAGCGCGTGGAGGTGGTCGACGGGGACGCTGAAGAAGCCGTGCACCTGCGGGGAGTGCAGCGTCATCGTCAGCACCCGGCCCGCTCCGGCCGTCGCCATCAGGTCGGCCACGAGCCGCGCGCCGATCGAGATGCGCGGCGCGTCCTTCTTGTCGGAGCGCGCGTAGGCGTAGTGCGGCATGACCACGGTCGTCCTGGCCGCCGAGGCGCCCCGGGCGGCGTCGAGCATGAGCAGCAGCTCGACCAGATGCTCCTGGGTGGGCGGCACGAGCGGCTGGATCAGGAACACGTCACGCTCGCGGCAGTTGGCCTGGAGCTGGACCTCGATGACGTCGTTGGCGAAGCGGTCGACCTTGACCGGGTGGAGTGGGGTGCCGAGCTGGGCGCAGATCTCCTCAGCCAGCTCCGGGTGTGCACTTCCGCTGAAAACCGTGATGTCTCGCACGATTCCCACACCCTACAGTCAGGCCAGCAGGCCGGGCGTGAGCGAGCCGAGGTCGTCGACGACGCGCCAGGCCAGGGCCAGCGCGTCGGGCGCGGGCGGGTAGCGCGGGTGCGGGACGGCGATCACGCGCATGCCGGCGGCGTCGGCGGAGCGCAGGCCGTTGCTGGAGTCCTCGACGGCCACGCAGTCCGCCGGGTCGACGCCGAGCCTGCGGGCCGCCTCCAGGTAGCCGTCGGGGGCGGGCTTGCCGCGCGCGACCTCCTCGGTCGACACGGTGGCCGTGAAGCAGCTCGTCAGGCCGCTGGCGTCGAGCACCACGTCGATCAGCGCCCGGGGCGAGGAGCTGGCCAGGCCGAGCGTCACGGATGCGGCCAGCCGCCGGACGGCCTCGGTGGCGCCGGGCATCAGCGGCACGCCGTCGCGGTAGCGGGCCGCCATCTGCTCGATCACCCGCTTGGCGATCTCGGCAGGCGGCAGGTCCACGCCGAGTTCGTGCAGGTAGGCGGCCCATTCGCCGGTGCTCATGCCCATGAGCCTGGACTGGGTGTCGTCCTGCCACACGCCGCCGTGGTCGGCGACGAAGGCCCGCCGCACCTCTTCCCACACCGGCTCGGAGTCGACGAGCACCCCGTCGAGATCGAACACGCACGCTTTCATGGGCCCCAGCAAATCACATCCGCCTTTTGTCCGTATTGCCCGACCTTTGGCCCTGTCTGTGGTGATTTTGGGGCATGCACCCGGCATGGCCGACCTTCCATTCCACGATCGCCAGGACTACGAGGACGCGGATCGCGGGTTCATCGCCGGTCTGACCCCGGCCGTGGTCAAGGACGTCGACGGCCGGGTCGTCTGGGACAACGACGCCTACGCCTTCCTCCAGGCCGACTGCCCCGAGACCGTCCACCCCAGCCTGTGGAGACAGGGCCAGCTCTGCGCCAGGCAGGGCCTGTACGAGGTGGCCGACGGCATCTACCAGGTCCGCGGGCTCGACCTGTCGAACATGACCCTGGTCGAGGGCGACACCGGGGTCGTCGTGGTCGACCCGCTCATCTCCACCGAGTGCGCCGCCGCCGCGCTCCGCCTCTACCAGGACCACCGCGGCGAACGCCCGGTCACCGGCGTCGTCTACACGCACTCGCACGCCGACCACTTCGGCGGCGTCCGCGGCGTCACCGGCGGCGGCGTGCCCATCCTGGCCCCCGAGGGCTTCCTCGAACACGCCGCCGCCGAGAGCGTCTACGCCGCGCCCGCCATGACCCGCCGCGCCGTCTACATGGAAGGCCCCGCCCTCGACAGGTCACCGTGGGGCCAGGTCGGCGCCGGCCTCGGCATGGCCTCCTCGACCGGGACGATCTCCCTCATCCCGCCCACCCTGTACGTCAGGCGCACCGGCCAGGAGGAGACCGTCGACGGCGTGCGGTTCAGCTTCCAGCTCGCGCCCGGCACCGACGCGCCACCCGAGATGTCGTTCCTGCTGCCCGACCGCCGGGCGCTCTTCCTGGCCGAGAACGCCACCCACAACCAGCACAACCTGCTGTCGCTGCGCGGCGCCCCGGTGCGCCACCCGCGCCGCTGGACGCGCTGCCTCACCGAGGCCATCACGCTGTTCGGCGACGCCGCCGACGTGGCCTTCGCCTCCCACCACTGGCCCTCCTGGGGCGGCGAGAACATCGTCCGCTTCCTGTCGGAGCAGCGCGACCTGTACGCCTACCTGCACGACCAGACGCTGCGCCTGATGAACCAGGGCATGACCGGCCCGGAGATCGCCGAGCACCTGCAGCTCCCGCCCGGCCTGGAGCAGGTCTGGCACACCCACGGCTACTACGGCTCGACCGGCCACAACGTCAAGGCCATCTACCAGCACTACCTCGGCTGGTTCGACGGCAATCCGGCCCACCTGTGGGAGCATCCGCCCCGGCAGAGCGCGATCCGCTACGTGGAGTGCCTGGGCGGCGGCGCCGCCGTGGTCGCCTTCGCCAGGGCCTACATCGACGCCGGCGACCTGCGCTTCGCCGCCCAGCTGCTCAACCACGCGGTCTTCGCCGACGAGGGCAACAAACCGGCCCGCGACCTGCTGGCCGAGGTCTACACCCGGCTCGGGCACGGCGCCGAGAACGCCACCTGGCGGAACTCGTACCTGATGGGGGCGCTGGAGCTGGCCGACGGGATCGTGCCCGCCACGGCCGCGCAGCCCTCGCCCGACCTGATCGCGGCGCTGAGCGTGAGCCAGATCTTCGACTCGATCGCCATCCGGGTCAACGGGCCACGGGCCTGGCACGAGCGGCTGTCGATCGACTGGCACCTGACCGACCTGGGGGAGCGGCACCGTACGACGCTCTCCAACGGGGCGCTCGTCCACCAGGAGAACCCGCCGGAGGCGGAGGTCGACCTGACGCTCAGGCTCACCAAGGCGCAGCTCCTCGCGCTGCTCACGGGCAAGTGCGTGGAGGGCGTGGACCGGGAGGGCGACACGGGCGTGCTCAGGCGCCTGGTGGCCGTGCTGGACGGCCCCGTGCCCGGCTTCGCGATCGTGACCCCGTGACCGGGCCCGCCCACAGGAGCGTCGCCAGCACCGCTCCGGCCGCCGGACCGGCGAGCAGGGGCGCCGACACGCCGCCCGCGTGCCAGCTCGCCGCCGCCGCGGCCGCGCACGCCAGCACGGTCACGGCGAACGTCGCCGCCCACAGCGGAAGCACGTACAGGAAGGCGAAGAACAGGGGGAACACCAGCCAGGCGAACGGCGCCGACAGCGTGGCCAGGCCCGCCCACGCGCAGGTGAGCGTCACCAGCCAGACCCGCTCGCCGGTGCGGCTCAGACCGCCGCCGAACACCGGCCCGGCCGCGTAGAGGGCGGCCAGCAGCACGCCGGCGACGGCCACGACGGGCCGCCCGTCGCCGCCCACGGCGGCCAGCAGCAGCACCGCCGACGCGCCGTGGACCGCCCACCAGAGCAGCCGCACCATGCCACCGAGGGTAATCCGCGCAGGTCAGCGCCGCCGGGGCGCCACGCTGGTGAAGGCGAGATAGAGCACGCCCGCCAGCACCAGCGCGACCACCACGCCGATGTTGGCCGAGGCGAACGTGCCCGCCTTCAGGTCGTCGCTCATCAGGAAGCCGACCAGGCCCGCGATGTTCGGGTCGGCCGAGCTGATCAGGCCGATGCCGACGAACGAGGCCGCCACCAGCGACACCACGCCCGCCCAGTTGACCGCCGGCGCGCCCGGCCGCAGCAGCCGCTCGTCGTAGGAGCGCCCGCCGTCGCGCAGCCGCCACAGGTCCACCAGGAAGACCGCGACCCAGGCCGCCATCACCACGCCGATGATCGCCAGGAACGCCTGGAACGTGGCCAGGAAGCTGGTCGAGACGAACAGCAGGTAGTAGCCGCCGAGCACCATGAGCAGGCCGTCGATCAGCACCGCGTAGTGCCGCCTGATCGGCACGCCCAGCGCCAGCATCGACAGGCCCGACGAGTAGATGTCCATGATCGCCCCGGCCAGGAACCCGCCGATGGCGGTCAGCAGGTACGGCAGCAGGAACCAGGTCGGCAGCGCCCCCGCCAGCGCCGCCACCGGGTCACCGGCCGCCGCGCCGGCCAGCTCCGGGTCGCCGCCCGCCAGCAGCACGCCGAACACCAGCAGCACCATCGGCGGCAGCGCCCCGCCCAGCGTCGTCCACAACGCCACCCGCGAGGGCCGCGACGCCGACGGCAGGTAACGCGAGTAGTCGGCCCCGCAGTTGACCCAGCCCAGGCCGAGCAGCGTCATCGCGAAGATCACCCCGCCCACCCAGGCGCCCGGCCCCGCGTCGCCGCCCTCCAGCGCGGTGCCCAGGCGCGGCGCCATCAGCACCATGTAGATCACGGTTAGCACGACGAACGCGTAGGTCAGGTACCGCTGCACCACCATGATCATCGCGTGCCCGTACACCCCGACCGCGATCGTCACCAGCGCCGCCACCGCGAAGCACACCGCCGTCGCCGTCGTGGCCGGCACGCCCGGCGCGACCCGGCCCAGGATCGCCGCCCCGCCCTGCGCCGCGAGCGTGACCAGCACGGTCTCCCAGCCCACGTTCGAGACGTACGACAGCGCGGCGGGCAGCTTGTTGCCCTGGTAGCCGAACGGCGCCCGGCCCAGCGTCATCGTCGGCACCCCGGACCGGGACCCGGCGACGGCCACCAGCCCGACCAGGCCGAACGAGAGCGCGTAGCCGACCGCCCCGGTGATGATCGCGGGGACGACGCCCAGCCCGAGCCCGACCACGTACACGCCGAACGCGACCCCGAACAGCGACAGGTTCGAGCCCGCCCACGGCCAGAACAGATCCGACGGCCGGCCGCGGCGCTCCCCTTCGGGGATCGCGTTGATGCCGTTCCGTTCCACCGCCAACGTGTCCATGATCGGACGGTACCCGGGGTACATGAGGCGGAAAAGGGGGATGTGACCGCCGTGACGCCTGACCCGCGCAGGCCCGCGCTGGCCGTCTGCCTCGTGGCGGCGTTCATGTCCGGCCTGGACGTGAGCATCGTCAACGTCGCCCTGCCCTCGATCAGGGAGAGCCTGCACGCCTCCGCCGACGGCCTGCAGTGGATCCTGTCCGGCTACGCGCTGACGTTCGGGCTGCTGCTGGTGCCCGCCGGGCGGCTCGGCGACGCGCGCGGCTGGCGTGACCTGTTCGTCCTGGGCGTGCTGCTGTTCACCCTGGCCAGCGCCGCGTGCGGGCTCGCGCCCAGCATGCCGGTGCTGGTCGTCGCCCGGCTGCTCCAGGGCCTGGCCGCCGGGGTGATCAACCCGCAGGTGTCGGGGCTGATCCAGCAGATGTTCCAGGGCGCCGAACGCGGGCGGGCGTTCGGCGCGCTCGGCGCCACCATCGGCGTGTCCACCGCCGCGGGGCCGCTCATCGGCGGCGCGCTCGTCACCGTGTTCGGCGCCGACCACGGCTGGCGGTGGGTGTTCCTGGTGAACGTGCCGATCGGGCTCGCGCTGCTGCCGCTGGCCCGCAAACTGCTGCCCGCCATGCCGCGCGGGCAGGGACGGCGCGAGAGCATGGACCCCGTCGGCGTGCTGCTGCTCGGCGCGGGCGTCGCCGGGCTGCTGCTGCCCGTCATCCAGCAGCACCAGTGGCAGAGCCCCGCCACCTGGCTCCTCGTCCCGGCAGCTCTGGCCGTGCTCGCCGGCTTCGTCGCCTGGGAGCGGGCCTACGGCAAGGAACCGCTGGTGCGGCTCGCGCTGTTCGCCCGCCGCTCCTACAGCCTCGGCACCACGATCGCGCTGTTCTACTTCGCCGGGTTCACCGGGATCTTCTTCATCTTCACCCTCTACCTGCAGAGCGGGCTCCACTACAGCCCGCTGCAGGCCGGGCTGTCGATCACCCCGTTCGCGCTCGGCTCGGCGTCGGCGTCGCTGCTCGGCGGCCGGCTCGTCGGGCGGGCCGGGCGGCGGGTGGTCGCCGTCGGCCTGCTCGTCGTCATCGCCGGGCTCGCGTCGACCGTCTGGGCCACCGTGCTCGTGCCCGGACCCGGCGTCGGGCTCGCCGCCGCGCTGCCGCTGCTCGTCGCCGGCATCGGCAGCGGGCTCGTCATCGCGCCCAACCAGGCGATCAGCCTCTCCGAGGTGCCCCCGGCCGCCGGCGGCAGCGCCGCCGGGGTGCTGCAGACCGGGCAGCGGCTCGGCTCGTCGATCGGCATCGCCGCCGCCGGGTCGGTCTTCTTCGGGTCGCTGCGCGACGGCTGGCCCGCCGCCTTCAGGCACGGGCTCCTCGTCGTGCTGGCCTTCGTCGGCGTCGCCCTGGCCGCCGCCCTCTACGACCTCGCCAAGGGCCGGGCCGAACGCTGACCCTCCCCGCCCCTCACCTGTTGAGCGGCCTGGCCTCCACGGCCGGATCCAGCCCCACCGAGGGACGATCCGGGCGCATCGGGGCCCGGCCGCCGATGCTCCGCAGCCACTCCCACGTGTCGGCCACCGTCTCCGCCACCGGCCGCACCCTCAGCCCCGCCGCCACGGCCTTGGACACGTCACCCCCGTGCATGAACGCGTGATCCTCGCCCACCAGCCAGATCGGCAGATCGGTCCACGGCCGCACCCCGGCCGCCAGGATCGTCTCCGCGTCCACCCAGCGCAGCTCCGCGTCCGACCCGGTCACCCGCACGGCCGTCTCCAGCAGCTCCGCCATCGTGGTGAACCCGGGCGGGCTCACCACGTCGAACGCGCCGCCGATCCCGCGCCCCGCCGCATCGAGGCACCAGCGCGCCAGGTCACGCGCGTCGACGTACTGGACGCCCAGGTCACGCGGGCCCGGCGCGAGCACCGGGCCGCCCCTGGCGATCCTCGTCAGCCACCACGGCAGCCTGCCGATGTTCTCGTACGGGCCCAGGATCAGGCCCGCCCGCGCCAGCAGCGCCCGGTCGCCGAACGCCGCCGTCGCGCCCTCCTCGCCGCCCGCCTTCATCGCGGCGTAGCCCTCGTCGCCGGCCTCCACCAGCGGCGCGCTCTCGTCGGCCCCGTAGGGCACCGGCGGCGCGTAGACCGAACGGCTCGACACGTACACGTAATGGCCCGCCCGGCCGGCCAGCAGCGCCGCGGACTCGCGCACCGCCGACGGGGCCCACGACCACGTGTCGACCACCACGTCCCACTCGCCGCGCGCCAGCGCCTCCAGCCCGCCCTCCCGCGTGCGGTCGCCGCGCAGCGCCGTCACCCCCGGGGGCGGCTCGTGCGTGCCCCGGTTGAACATCGTCACCCGCCAGCCGAGCGCCTGGGCCTGCTCGACGAACGCCCGGCCCACGAACTCGGTCCCGCCCAGCAGCAATACGTCCATGGGACCCCACTGTGCCCGCCCGCCCCCGCCCCGCCCAGGGGCCCACGCCCGCAGCGGAATCGCGAGGAGCGAAACCCATGCCCCACCCGTCCGCCGTCCTCCTGCTTCCCGCTCACTGGATTTGTGGCGGGAACGCTGTCGAACGTCATGAATGTCCGGTTCAGGGTAGGGGTCGGACGTGCTCATACCTCGCTCGATCCGCGGGCGTCTGACGACGATCGCGGTGCTGGTCGGGGCGCTGATCTTCGGCACGTCGTCCGCGGTCGCCGTGGTCACCGTGCCCGACAATCTGCGTGACCAGGTGGACGCCAGGGTCGAGCTGGCCGTGCGCCGCACCGCCAGCGACGCGCGCCTGGGCACGCTCAAACCGAAGATCGAGGTCCCGGCCCGGATCCAGTTCGTGCAGGTGGTCGGGGCCGACGGCCGGGTGCTGTCGGCGGGCAGGCTGGGGCAGCGGCGCCTGGTGACCGGGTTCGACCCGCCCGAGCCGGAGCACGTCTACGCCATCGACCGCAACATCACCGGCCTGCCGCCGCACGTCGATCCCGGCGGCGACTACCGCGTCATGGCGATGACCGTGCGCAGCCCGTCAGGCCCGGTCACGGTGTACGGGGCGGCGTCGCTCGGCGACGTGAACCGGGCGCTGAAGTGGATCTACGGCATCGTCTTCGTCGGCACCCCGCTGGTGCTGCTCATCATCGGGCTCATCACCTGGTTCACGGTCGGGCTCGCGCTGCGTCCGGTGGAGCACATCCGGGCCCGGCTCGCCGCCATCACCGGCCGGGATCTCAGCCGCCGCGTCCCCGTGCCCGACACGGGTGACGAGATCACCAGGCTGGCCGTCACCACCAACAGCACGCTCGACCGGCTCGAACGTTCGGCCGAGACCCAGCGCCGCTTCGTCGCCGACGCCTCGCACGAGCTGCGCAGCCCGATCGCCGCCCTGCGCACGCAGCTCGACTACGCGACCGCGTACCCGGAGGAGACCGACTGGTACGACACGGGCATGCGCGCGATGGCGGCGACGGACCGGCTCGCGGCCATCATCGACGAGCTGCTCATGCTGGCCCGCCTGGACGCCGGGGCCGTGGCGCCCCGCTCCACCGTCGACCTCTGCGACCTGGCGCGGGACCAGGCGGAGCGCCGCCGCACCGGCCGCGTGCCCGTCCGCATGCGGCCGTGCGCGCCCGCGCCCGTCCTCGGCTCCCAGACGCAGCTCGACCGCGTGCTGACGAACCTGCTGGACAACGCCGTACGGCACGCTGACACCCGCGTCGACCTGGACGTCTCGCTGGACGGCGAGCACGTCGTCGTCACCGTCACCAACGACGGCGACAGCATCGCGCCCGAGGACCGCGAGCGCGTCTTCGAGCGGTTCACCCGGCTGGAGGCGGGCCGCACCAGGGACCGGGGCGGCAGCGGCCTGGGGCTGGCGCTCACCCGCGAGATCGTCACCCGGCACGGCGGCGCCATCACGGTCGCGGACCACGAGCCGGGCACCCGGTTCGTGGTCCGCCTTCCGCTGCGTCCTAACCCGTCACCGTGATCCGGTTGGTTGCGGGGGGCGCGATCGGGTTGTTCTGCCCCAGGTAGGCGACGAACGCGTCGATGTCGAGCGGCCCGCTCCACAGGTCGGTGCCCTCGGTGAACGCCTGGAACGCGTCACCGCCGCCGACCAGGAAGTTGTTGGCCGCCACCCGGATCGCCTGCGTGTCGGTCACCGGCACCCCGTCGATCTTGATGTCGGACACCTTGGCGCCCCAGGCGGCGCCGGTGCTGTAGGTGTAGGTCAGGTTCGCCGAGGGCTGCAGGATCTTGGTGAACGCCTGGTTGTTCGGCCCGCCGGTGAACTGCTGCTCCAGCACGGTCTTGAGTTGGGCGCCGGTCAGCGTGACGACCTGCATGAGATTGTTGAACGGCTGCACGGTGAACGCCTCGCCGTACGTGACCGTCCCGTCGCCCTCGCCCGCCGGGGAGCTCGCGTACGACAGGGAGGCGCGCACGCCGCCCGGGTTCATCAGCGCGATCTGCGCGTTGCCGCCCTCCCGGGTGGCGGCGAGCTGGGCGTCGGCGATGAGGTTGCCGAGCGCGGACTCGCCGGACGGGGCGGCGGCGTTGGTGATGTCGGCGGTGATCGTGCCGACGGGCCGGTTGGCGACCGGGGCGACCCGGTCCTTCCACGTCTGCACGAACGCCGAAATTTCGGCATCCGGGGCGACCGTCCGGGTCACCACGTGGTTGTCCGCCACGACCGAGGAGCGGTCGACGTCCCGCGTCCGCACGTCCACCTTCAGGTCCACCTGCGTGATCACGCGCCCGAACGAGCCGCCCTGCGAGTAGAGCCGGTCACGCCCCGCCGGGTCCTTGACCACGCACTTGTACGCCTGGTGCGAGTGGCCGCTGAGCACCAGGTCGATCTCGGGGTCCACCTGCGTGGCGATGCGGTTGCCGGCGCCCGGGATCGCGGCGCAGGCGTCGGGCGACCGGCCCGCCGTCACCTGGTCGCCCTCGTGCACGAGCACGACCTGGGCCTTCACGCCCACCAGCCGGAGCAGCCTGGAAGCCACGTTCGCGGCCTTGACCTCGTCGACGAACTTGAGATCCTTGATGCCCTCGGCGGTGACGATGTTCGGCGTCGTCTTCGTGACCAGGCCGATGAAGCCGATCGGCACGCCGTTCATCCACTTCACGCTGACCGGCGGCAGCGCGGGCACGCCCCAGTCCTTCAGCAGCTCGCCGAACCTGCTGCTGTCGCCGAGGGCGGCGAGCGCGTCGGTCCGCTCGTCCCGGTTCTTGAACAGCACGTTGGCGCCCACGTAGTCGAACGTCGCGCCCTTCCACGGCCCGGCGGGGGAGCAGCCGTCCACCGGGTGGCAGCCGCCCTTCATGATGCGCCGCAGCTCGGCGTAGCCCTCGTCGAACTCGTGGTTGCCCACCGCCGCCACGTCCAGCCCAAGCTTGCCCAGGAACTCCACCGACGGCTCGTCGTGGTAGGCGGCCGAGAGCAGCGGCGTGGCCCCGATCAGGTCACCCTGGGCGACCGCGATCGTGTTGCCGTCGGCCAGGGCCTTCATGTGCGTCGCCACGTACGCCGCGCCGCCGGCCTCGACCGTGGCGCCGTGCTCGTCGACCATCCGCCCGGAGGACCCGGTCGGCGGTTCGAGGTGGCCGTGGAAGTCGTTGAGAGCGAGCAACCGGACCGGAACGGTCCTCGGTGCCTTGCTCGCGTCCGCCGGGAGGCCGGCGAGCAGGACGCCGCCTGCGGCGACGGCTCCGGCCATCGTGAGCCGGAGGAGGGAACGGGACGTCATGGCCCAAGAACATACGTCCGCAAGCCATGCAGCCAATGGCGCAAAGGTAACGATTCATCGCGCCCGGACATGGCGTCATTTGCCAGTCGTACGCCTAGAGTTCGATCTGTGAGCGAGAGTGTGAAAGTCCGGGAACGGCTTGATGACCAGGAAATCGCCGGGGTGCTGTCCGTCGTCGAGGCGGCGACCGAGACCGACGGCGTCCGCCCGCTGAACGAGCACGTGATGCTCCACCTGCGCTACGGCGGCGATCCGAGGGCCCGCTCCCTCCTGCTCTACGACGGCGCCGCCCTGGCCGGCTACGCCCACGTCGACCCCACCGACGAGGTCGAGGGGCCCAGCGGCGAGCTCGTCATCCACCCCGCCCAGCGCCGCCGCGGCCACGGCGCGCGGCTGCTGCGCGCCGTGCTCGACCTGACGGGCGGCAGGCTGCGGCTGTGGGCGCACGGCGACCACCCGGGCGCGGAGGCGCTGGCGGCCTCCTCCGGCCTCGAACGGGCGCGCTCGCTCTGGCAGATGCGCCGCTCCCTGTTCGCGCCGCTGGCCCCGTACGAGGTGCCGGAGGGCGTCAGCGTACGGACGTTCGTCCCGGGACAGGACGAGGAAGCCTGGCTGAAGGTGAACTCCGCGGCCTTCGCCCACCACCCCGAGCAGGGCGCGTGGACGATGGACGACCTGCTGCTGCGCGAGCGGGAGCCGTGGTTCGACCCCGAAGGGTTCTTCCTGGCCTTCCGCGGCGACCGGCTCGCCGGATTCCACTGGACCAAGATCCACGGCTCCGACGAGCACCAGGAGCACGGCCACGAGCCGCTGGGCGAGGTCTACGTCGTCGGCGTCGACCCCTCCCAGCAGGGCACCGGCCTGGGCAAGGCGCTCACCCTGGCCGGCCTGGCCCACCTGCGCTCGCGCGGCCTCGCCCAGGCCATGCTCTACGTGGACGAGGCCAACACGGCCGCGATCAGGCTGTACGAGTCCCTTGGCTTCAGCCGCTGGGACGTCGACGTGATGTACGCCGCTACTCCACCAGGAAGTGCAGCGCGTAGTACGACAGAGCAGCCACCAGAGCCGCTGCCGGAATCGTGAGGACCCAGGCGGTCACGATGTTGCCCGCCACACCCCACCGCACCGCCGACAGCCGCTTGGTCGAACCCACGCCCATGATCGCCGAGGTGATCGTGTGCGTGGTGGAGATCGGCGCCCCGAACCCGATCGCCGCGCCGTACAGCACCGTCGACGCGGCGGCTTCCGCGGCGAAGCCCTGCGGCGGGTCGAGGGCGATGATGCGGCGGCCCAGCGTCCGCATGATCCGCCAGCCACCCGCGTACGTGCCGAGCGAGATCGCGCCCGCGGCGGCCAGGATGACCCACTGCGGGATGGGGTCGGCAGGAGCGGCGTAACCGCCGACGACCAGCGCCAGGAAGATGACGCCCATCGTCTTCTGCGCGTCCTGGAGGCCGTGGCCGAGCGCCATCGCCGCGGCCGAGACCGTCTGCGCGTAGCGGAAGCCCCGGTTGGCCTTGCCCGGTTGCGCGTTCCTGAAGATCCAGTAGATTGCGATCATGATCCCGGCCGCCAGCGAGAAGCCGACGAGCGGTGAGATGATCATGGGGATGACGACTTTGGCCACGACGCCCTCCCAGTGCACGACGCTGGCCGAAGCCAGGGCCGAGCCGATGAGACCGCCGATCAGCGCGTGGCTGGAGGAAGAGGGCAGGCCGAAGTACCAGGTGATGAGGTTCCAGACGATCGCGCCGATCAGGCCGGCCGCCACGATCACCAGTCCATGTGTGCCGTCAGGCGCGTCGATGATTCCTTTGCCGACGGTCTGCGCGACCTGGGTGCCGAGGTGAGCACCGATGAAGTTCATCGCCGCCGCCATGAACAGCGCCGCCCTGGGCGTGAGGGCCCGGGTGGAGACTGAGGTCGCGATGGCGTTGGCCGCGTCGTGGAAGCCGTTGGTGTAGTCGAACACCAGGGCGACGACGACCACGCCGATGACGAGGGCGAGCGTGAGGTCCACTGAGTTAGCTTTCCTTGACCGCGATCGACTCGATCGTGTTGGCCACGTGCTCGAAGGCATCGGCCGCCTCTTCCAGGGCGTCGATGACCTCCTTCATCTTCATCACCGTCAGCGCGTCGTACTCGCCGCTGAAAAGCTTGGCCAGCAGCCGGCGGTAGACCTGGTCGCCCTGGTTCTCCAGGCGGTTGACCTCGATCCAGTACTCGTTGAGGTTCTTCATCGAGCGCAGCCTCGGCATGGCCTCGGCGGTCAGCTCGGCGGCCCGCTCCAGGACCTCCACCTGCCGGACGACATCTTTGGGGAGATGATCGATCTGGTAGAGGACGATGAGGTCCGACGCCGCCTCCATGGCGTCCATCACGTCGTCGAGGTTGGAGGCCAGCCGGTAGATGTCCTCGCGGTCGAAGGGAGTGATGAAACTCTCGTTGAGCCGGTTCATGATCGCGTGGGTGCGTTCGTCCCCGGCGTGCTCGCAGGCGCGCATCTTCTCGGCCAGGGCCTCCCGGTCCGAGCCGTCGCTGATGATCTCTACGAGCAGGCGTGATGCTGTGACCAGGTTGTTCGCCGAGTCGGCGAACAGGTCATAGTAGCTGTCCTCACGTGGCGTGAGACGCAGGCGCACGTCGTTCTCCAGATGTGCGGGGATGGTCCGTGGAAGAGGGTACGGCTTACCAGGCAAAATGCGAACTTCATGTCCCCTTCTCCTAGTCGCTACCCTCCGTATGCTGTACGACACCGCGGCCCAGAGTACTTTGAGTGCCTTTTTGTCACACAGGCGGGGCTAGATCCGGGTGCGATGAAAGTTGCGGAACGACCGCGACGGAGTCGGCCCACGCTGCCCCTGATAACGGGACCCGTACTTCTCCGACCCGTACGGGAACTCCGACGGAGAGCTGAGCCTGAACACGCAGAGCTGCCCGATCTTCATCCCCGGCCACAGCTTGATCGGCAACGTGGCCACGTTGGACAGCTCCAGCGTGACGTGCCCGCTGAACCCCGGATCGATGAAGCCGGCCGTCGAATGCGTGAGCAGACCCAGGCGGCCCAGCGAACTCTTGCCCTCCAGCCTGGACGCCAGGTCGTCGGGCAGCGTGATCACTTCGTAGGTGGAGGCGAGCACGAACTCGCCCGGATGCAGGATGAACGGCTCGTCCCCCGACGGCTCGACCACCCGCGTCAAGTCAGGCTGCTCGACACTGGGATCGATGTGCGGATACCTGTGGTTCTCGAACACCCGGAAAAAGCGGTCAAGCCGGACGTCGATGCTGGACGGTTGGATCATGTCACGATCGAACGGGTCCAGCGCGAGCCGCCCGGAGTCGATCTCGGCCAGGATGTCGCGGTCAGATAGCAGCACGGTCAGCAAACTTACCTGGTGATCCAAAGTGAGGCTCGAAACTGGGGCTCGGTTGGCTTGGTGAAGTGGGTGCGGTTTCCGGTACAGTGGTGGCCGCGGCTTCGGGCCGTACGCGGGTGTAGTTCAATGGCAGAACATCAGCTTCCCAAGCTGACAGCGCGGGTTCGATTCCCGTCACCCGCTCTCAACGTGAAAGCCCAGGTCGACCGAGGGATTCGGTACCTGGGCTTCGTTGTTTCCTAGAGCTGTTGATCTCCGCGTGCCATTAGCGTGCCATTAGGGCTCGTGGTCATCCGGCCGGAACCAGCAGGCCCGGCGGGTCGTCGTCGTCCTCGTCGCGTGCCCGTTCGTGCCCGATGAGGTGCTTGTCGATGGCTTCGGTGATCAGCTTGTCCGCGCCCCGGACGGCGTGCTGGTAGATCATCGCGGCGCGGACGTTGTCGTGTCCCATGCGTGCCATGAGGTCCTTGAGACCCGCGCCCGAGTCCGCTGCGATCATGTTTCCCGTGTGACGGAGATCATGGAAGTGCAGTTCCGGAACGCCGATCGCTCGGACGGCCTCCATCCAGCCAGAGAGCTTGTTGAAGCCGCTCCGACGCATGGGGCCGCCCTTGATCCCAGCGAAGACCAGCGCTCCGGCCTCGGGCTTGACGTAGAGCCGCAGATGCTCCTTCAGGGCGGGGATGATCGCCTGCGGGATACCGACGATGCGCCTACCGGCCTTGGACTTGGGCGGACCAAGTACCAGTTCCCCGGTGGAGCGTTCCACGTAGGCCAAGCGTACGCGGACCGTACCCGCGTCGAGGTCGAGGTCCGCTCGGGTCAGTGCGGTGATCTCGCCCCATCGCAGGCTCGCGAACGTGGCCAGGAGCACGAAGCCCCGGTAGCGCCGATCGTGCGTGCAGTCGGCCTGCCCGGTGTCGATCATCCGCCACAGCGCCCGCTCGGCTTCTGCTCTCGTCGGAAAGACCTCCGGGTAGGTCCGCATCTCGCCATATCGTTGGAACCGGATGCGGTGCCCCTCACCTCTCTTGAGCCCTCGGATGCTGCCCACTGGGCGGCGCCCGACCTTGTCCGCCAGTTCGAAGACCTGCCCCACGGAGAGGACCGGTCGTTCCTCGGCGTGCTCGTCGCCGGCCCCGCGGATCCGGCACGGGTTGCGGGAGATGATCCGGTCGTCCTCGGCCGCCGTCATGAGCACGGCCCGGAGGAGCCGGTAGGCCTTGGCCGCCATGCTGACCGAGACACCCTTGCCGAGCAGGTCCGCCCGCCACTGCCGAATCATCGCCGTGGAGAGCTTGCCGAGCGAGACGTTGCCTAGATACGGCGTGATGTGCTTCTTGAGCAGCCAGCGATAGAGGTCGATCGTTCTCGGTCGAAGCCCCGCACGCTGGTCGATCCAGGTTGCCGAATACTCTGCGAGCTTGACCTTGGCCCGCTCGGGGTCGGTCCACGTCCCGGCGAGGATCTTTCCTTCGATCAGAGTCAGCGCCCGGTCGGCGTCGCCTTTGCGCTCGTAGGTCTCCTCACCAGTTCTGATGCGCCCGTCAGGTCCGGGGTAGCGGATCTGGAACCGCCCCGAGGGCAGCTTGCGAATGTTGCCGAAACGACGGTGGTTCTCCTTGTTCGCCATCAGGCGGCCCTCCCGGTTGCGTCGAAGGTCGTCATGGGTGCGACGGTCCCGGCGACGACGAAGGCGATCAGTGCGGACTCTCGGATGCGGACGTGCCGCCCGACCTTGACGAACTCGATCCGGCGTTCGGCGATCAGTCGGCGGACGAAGCGAACCGAGGTGCTGAGCAGTTCGGCCGCTTCCGGGACGGTGAACAGTTGGTCCAAGATCTCCTCCTCTCAGGCTGCCTGCGGAGTTGCCGAAAGTTCTTCGAGGCGTCTCAGGTGGGCGCGCCATCGCTGCCGTTCGGCGATGGACCTGAGGAGCCGGACGCCGATCGGAGCGACCTCGGGATCGCCCGGCCTGACCGGTTGCCAGACGTAGCGGTGCGGGTCGGTGGGCTCGTCGGCCTGGCCGAGCGCTTCCAGGACCCACGTACGGCGGTCCTGCTTGTGTTCGGCGAGCGTCTTATTGCTCCACTTGCGGGAGACGAGGACCCGGCGACCGGCGTAGCCGAGGTGTTCGGGCTTGTGGGCCTTGGACCGGCAGCAACCGGGAACCATCCCCGGCTTGGCGTTCTTGGGCTGCACGCCGTACCGAAGCCAGTTCGGGCAGGTCGGTGAACACGGCTCGTAGCGCAGGGCATCGACGAAGCGGGCCGCGTGTTCCCGCTGAGCCTGACCGTCCAAGGTCTCGCCGAGGCTCTTCGTCAGGTACTTGGACAGGTACCGGATGCACTGGTCGGCGTCCGGCGACCCGGCGAGCACCCCTTTCACGTCCACCTGATCGCCGAAGCGGATCACGTGCATGGGCTCGTCGCCGAGCTGGTCGAGAGCCTCGTCCCAGGTGGGCAGGACCTCGCCCGTGTCGGGGTCCACGTAGCCGTCGTTCCAGATGGGCAGGCGGTCACCCTCGAAGCGGGCTTCATCCGCTTGAGGCCACCAGACCTGGTGATAGGTGGCCGCCGCGATCTGCTTCATCTCGGCGCGCGGCAGGGTGCCCCGGACGGCCATGTGCAGGTGCGGAGCGAGCCGCTTCTGAGGCTCCACCGTGGCGAAGTACTGCACGTCATAGCCAGCGACCCGGCGAAGGTTCTGCACGAACCGGTCCACGAGCTTGGAGAAGTGCAGCGCGTCACGAGCCGCTCGAACGTAGTCGTACATGTCCGGATCGACGGGAGCGCCGTTCATGACCTTGCCGTAGCTCGGCAGGGTGAGGGTGACGAACAGAGAAGGCCGGTAGGTCCTGCCGTCCGCCGCCTCGAAAGTCCGGCCCAGAGTCGTGCTGTCCATCTTCCGCTTGGGCAGGTCGGGCGCGTCCTGGCGGCGCTTGGTGGAGCGGACGCGCTTGGACGCTGTACGACCGAGCACGTTGCCGCGCATCCCGGCCTCGTTGATCTCGATGTCGAGCCCGGTGAGCACGGCGTCCAAGTCGGAGGTGTCGCCGCTGGCCTTTTCCTCCGTGTCGCGCTTGGCCTGCATGTCGGCCCGGAACTCGACGAGGCAGCGCTGCCCATCGGTCGCCTCGTCGGGCGTGATGATCGGCTCCTCATCGAGGTGCCATCCCTCCCGGCACTGCGCCATCCGGAGCTGCCGGTTGCGCTTGGCGCACGGAGGACACTTGCTCTCCAGCGGTGAGCCGCACGGGACATCGACGACCTCGGACTTGCCGGTCGTCATGTCCAGCCGCCTGAGCGCGACGGGCCGGATGCAGACGCCGTGAAGCTTGGCAATCTCCTCGGCCACGTCGCGGGCGAGCGGCTGGGCCATGCGGACAGCGCGCGGGGTCTTGCGGTCGGTCAACGGACCTCCTCTGCGATCTCGGGGAACGTGAGCGCGGTCTGTCCGCACTCGGCGCACTCGACCAGGCCACGCATCGGGTCGAGCCACAGGGCATTCAGCGCGGCGCACGAAGCGCAGCGAAGGCCGTCGAGGAAGTGAGCCAGTGTCATCGGACCTCACCGACCATCGCGCGGATGTCGTCGTCGGAGACGTACGCGGCGCGGACGCGGATCGGATCGGGACTGGCCTCCAGCCGCACGTATCCGACGCCAGCGCCACGTTCCGGACGAGGAGAGATGCGGTCGGCCAGGGCACCGTGATCTCGTGCGCCGTCACCGAGCACCATGTCCACCTGCTCCGACTCGTCGAGCCGGAGGGCGATCTTGTCCGGGAAGAGGTTGCGGATGTTCATGACCTCCTTGCGAGGGTCCTGGAGAGCCGCCAGGACGCCCACGCCGACTGCGCGTCCCTGAGTGGTCAGCGTGGCCAGAGCAGCGGAGATGCGCTGCCTGAGCTGCCTGTCGGACTGGTAGGCGGTCAGGAACGCCACCTCGTCGACCACGACCAGGACGAAGGGGTCGTCGAGAGTAGGTGTGTGGGACCGCTGGACCCCGGCGAAGCGAGCCGCACGCTTCTGCATGACGCTCACCGCCTCGTCGAGCAGGTCAGCGCAGTCGGCAGGATCGGCCGCGTACCGTCCGCCGAAGAGAGCCTTGCCGTACGACAGCTCCATCAGCTTCGGGTCGAGCGCCCAGATCTCGACCAGGCCCGCGTGGATCGCGGGTATGAGCCCACGAATCGCCGACCAGATGATGGAGCCCTTGCCTGCGCCTGTGGCCCCAGCGACGAGGACATGAGTCCCATGCAGTCGGAGGAGCCACGGCGAGCCGTCCTCCTGCCTGCCGATCTCGACCGGTCCGACCGTCGGTGTGTCCGGGATGGGAAGCGCAGCCATCGGCGTGGCAAGCGGATCGTGACGTGGAAAGGTCAGCACGAGCTGACCGGCCTTGGCCACCGCCACCCGGCAACTCTCCGACCCGAAGCCGTGGGACAGGTTCTCGATCCTGTCGGACCAGTCCTTGGCCGCCTGGCCGTCGAGCATGCGGACCGTGAGCCTGTCGGCCCAGGAGTTCGAGGTCACCTTGACCAGCCGAGGAACGTACTCCCGTCCGCGTATGTGCCGGGCCAGCCCGGCGACGGTCATGACCGGCTGCCAGTGTCGCCGGTAGATCCAGAACCAGCGCGCGAAGGCGAGCAGTCGCCAGCCGATCCATCGCACGAATGTCGGCCGGTCGAGGACCGCCCAGGCGCCCAAGGCGACGAGAGCCGGAACGACGAGCAGCAGCGCAGCACGCCAGCCGTACACCAGGCAGAGACCGGCGGGAACCGCGATCACCGCCAGAGCGATGGGGTGCCGCCAGGTCAGCCGGAAGAGGCCGGCCACGAACCGGGCGATGAAGATGACCAGAGTGATGACGGCCGGGGTCTGCACCACGGCCGGTTTGAAGACCACCGCCGTGTCTGGCGTGGTCGAGACGATGCGGTGCGGCTCGTCGCCGGGCATCCTCTTGAACATTAGGGTGAAGTCCTTCCATGCATGTCGCGTGTGTGCGGAAGACCGAGGGGCCGCCGGAAGTTGCCGCTTCCTGCGGCCCCGCTGAGCATCAGGCCGCCTCGCCATCGTTGGCCTCGTGTGACTCGCCGCCGTGAAGTCGCTCGCAGTCGGCCAGGTACCGGGCGGCGGCGTTGAAGATCGTGCGAGCAACGGTCAGGTCGTCGTCGGTCACCGGCCCGGAGGTCGAGACGGTCACCGAGGCGTCTGAGGTGTCGAGGTCGAAGCAGGGCTTGCCGTTCTCCCCGAGCCAGGCACGCGCCCGCAGCTCCGCCGAGCAGAAGGCGATGCTGAACCGCGACGGCTTGTCGGGACGCATGGAGACGGTGACGTAGGTGTACGGGCTGAGCGTCATCGACCCGCCACCCCCAGCCCGTTCGGCAGGCCGTGGAACATGCGCTCCACCGCTCCGGCGAACATGGCGGCCTCTCGCGCCAGAGTCCGAGCGAACTCGACGTCGTCGAGGGTGACGTGATCGGTGGCCGACGTGGTGACGAGCACCTGCGTACCGCCGAAGACGAGCCCCAGGACCGGTGAGCGCTGCGGATACGGATGGTTCCGCACGTCAGCGCCCTGGCCGACCTTGAGCGCGATCGTGCTGCCCGGACGAGCCTTCTGCCGCCTCATCACGCCGCGTCCTTCGCAGCGGCCTGCGCCTTCCCGGCCGGACGAGGAGCACGCATCTCGCGAACCTTGATCGAGTACGCCAGCCGTCCGGCCTGGTTGACGTAGGGCGTTGCGGTCATGTGGTCGAACTCGACCGGCGTGAACGGCAGCCCGGCCATCGGAGCCGGAGGAACCGGCTGCACCGGGCTGAGGATCTTGACGGACACGGTCTTCTGAGCCGCCTTGAGCGTGGGGTCGGCGTCCATGACGCTGACCTGCCAGACAAGCTCGGCACTCTGCTTGTCGCGGGTCTGGACGAAGCGCCCGTTGGTCGAGGCGTCGAAGTCCTTGACGGGCTCGACCTCACCCACGACGTAGCAGCCGTGCGGGAAGACCATGTCGAACGTGACGGGGATGGGACCTTGCAATGCCATGAGGCTTCTCCTAGCTGGTCGTCTTGTCGCTAACTCGTCTTGTCGAGTTGTCATGAAGGTACCCGCAGCTCAGGGACTTGACAACACGAGTTAGCGGGATTTCTTCAAGATCTTTATAGCGCTAGGAGAAATGCGCACATAAGCCACGTGGCGAACCGGATCAATTCATGACATAGCAAGGAAAGCAGTAATGCGGAGAATGTCCCGGCTTAGGCCGAGTGTTGCGAAATGGGGGAGCTGTGGGGCAGGTTCTGAATCAGAGCGAGTAGGAGTCTTCCAACTCGTGAAGATCGCCCGGCAGCACTAGATCCACGACAAGCACGGGCCGTCCGCCGCCGTTGAACACGCTGGCCAGCACTCCGAGAACCGGCGCGCTCTTGCGTATCTCCATGAGCTTGGCTTCGTCCGTCGAGGGGTGCCGAGCGCTCAGCCGTTCGACGACGTGTTGCAGCTTGAGACCCTTGCTCTCTCGGAGATGTTCTCTGATGCCGGCGTGAAGAGGCTCCGCCTCGCCGAGCTGCGTTCCCTCAGCCTGATGCACCGGACACCACACGGTGAACAGGTCTGTCGGACGCTCGTCATCGCGGAAGAGAACACGGCGCCGTACGACCGTGGATCCCTCCGGCACGTCCAGCAGTTTGGCGACTGCCGCAGAGGCCGCCACGGGTCCAGCGTCGATGACCGTGCTGTTCTCGTCGGCTTCCACGCGATCCAGGACGGCCCGTCCCGGACGGGGGTTCTGGCTGGACGCGCCCGGTGGAGCCGCCTTCACGAAGGAGCCCTTGCCATGCTCCCGCTCGATGACGCCACGGAGCTGGAGAACTTGGAGGGCGCGTACGACCGTTGGACGGCTCACCTTGAAGTCTCGAACAAGCTGCGTCTCAGAGGGCAGCAGAGAGCCAGGCGGATAGGTCCCGTCCGCGATCTTCTGCCTGATCGTCTGCACGATCTGGGCGTACTTCGGTGGCGCGAACTCTTCAGAGGACATGACGACCATCCAACAACTCGACTTGTCGTAAAGCCTAGTTGGAGTTGGACAGCCTGTCGCCCCCTCTGCCATAGGAAGCGTACGGACTGGTGGAGGGACTGTCCGACTGCGCTACGGCAAGCCCCTCCACCAGTTCCAGGCACGACGGTTCAGCGCCCCTGAACTCGCCTCCCGTCGTGCCCGCTTATTGAGCCCCGCCGTCGAGAAGGGCGGCCCAGACTTCACACGCTTCCTGATAGCGCCAGCGATAGGTCTCGTGAACCTGCTGCACGACGCCGTCACGGCGCTCGGTCCGGAGGATGTAGAAGAGACCGGCCTCACGACACAGCTCGTAGACCACGTCCTCGCAATCGCAGGTGTACGCGATCACGCGCAGGGAGTCCTGCTCCAGTGCGGTCTCCCGCCATACCAAGCGCATACAGTCCGTCCGTGGTGGGGCGACATGAGGAGCGAGGCAGCCGACGTAGATGTTCACAGCAGCGCACCCGCCTGTCCGGTCCCGTTGCACCGCCAGCAGTCGTCCCGGTGACGCTCGTCGATGGCGGCGTCGGACGGATACTCAGCCGCCACAACGCTCTGGCGAAGGCTGACGTACTTCCAGCCCCGTCCTGAGCAGGAGCTACATGGCGCAGTCATGCAACGAGGATTGCCCGAGGACATGTCGCGTCTCGATCGCTCCCGGATACCGTCTGTGATCGACTCGTTTCTTCTCGTCTCCTCTTTGTCTCGTCCGAGCCCGTCTCTGTCGCTAATCTGGCCTCATATGGCACCCAGCCCGAGGCGCGGATCATGACTGACCAGCCGATCCTGTTGAAGACCCTCCTGACGCAACGCCATTGGCAGACGTACAGCACGTTTTGTAAGGAGTACGACAAGGCGGCCAAGAAAGTGGACCCGTCGTTGCAGGGCGGCTGGCCGAGCCGGGCGCAGCTCCACCGCTGGCTTAACGGAGAGCTCAAGGGCTTGCCGTACTCGGGCCACTGCCGTGTCTTGGAGGCGATGTTCCCGGGCAGGTCGGCGCATGACCTGTTCGCCGCGACCGCCGTCGAGATCCCCGCGCAGAGATCAGATCCGGAGCCAGCGAGAAGCGCCGGCCCCGCAGCCGCCTGTGCCCTGCCACAGATGGCTGATGTGACTGCCGTCTTCAGTAGCCGCTCGGCCTTCTCCTCTGCTTACCCGGCTTCGTCGCTGTTCGACGACGCGAAGGAGATCAACGCGGCAGGCCTCTCGCTCAACATCCTGTGCCAGAGCTACCCCGATCACCAGCTCAAGCGTCTGCTCGACTCCGGCACGCGCATCCGCTGCCTCTTCCTCGACCCGAAGGGCCAGGCGATCCGCGCCCGCGAGGCGGAAGAGGGCTACACCGACAGCACGCTGACGACCCTCACAGCGCTCAACATCAGCATGCTCACCAGGTTGCGCGATCGACTGGACACCACGTCGGCCCAGCGCCTTGAACTCCACGTCTACGATGAGACGATCCGATTCAATTTGATCATCGTGGACCGGGCGCTGTGTGTGGTCCAGCCGTACCTACCGCAGGCACGCGGAGTCGATTCACCTACGTTTGTGATCACGGACAACACCGCTGAAGAAGGGCTGTTCCCAATCTTCGACCAGGTTTTCAGGGATATGTGGGAGCGGAGCAAATCTGTATGACCATCGACGCCCGGACTCTCCTCCCCATCGCCGAACGAGCCGTGTCGATCGCCAGCGAGATCATCCGTACCAAAGCTCCCGGTGTCGTCACGGCCAAGGGCGATCGGGACATGGCGACGGAGGTGGACTACGCCGTAGAACAGGCCGTACGGGAGTTCCTGTCCCGCGAGACACCCGAGATCGGATTCCTCGGCGAGGAGGAAGGCGTCAGCCACATGGGCGACGGCCTGATGTGGGCGCTGGACCCCGTGGATGGAACCGCCAACTTCCTGCACGGCATCCCGCTCTGCGGTGTCTCTCTCGGGCTGATCGACAAGGACACGCCGGCACTGGGATTGATCGACCTGCCGTTTCTCAACCTTCGCTACTCGGCAGCCGAGAATGTTGGCGCTAGCGCCAACGGATCTGCCATCAAGGTGAGCGACGCCCGCGAGTTGCAGACCGCGATCGTGGCCCTCGGTGACTATGCCGTAGGGGACAACGCCGATGAGCGGAACCGGCCACGGCTTGCCCTGACTCAAGAACTCGCCGCTCGCGTCCAGCGCATCCGGATGTTCGGCTCAGCCGCGATCGATCTCGCCTGGGTGGCGGACGGCAGGATCGACGCCAACATCATGCTCAGCAATAACCCGTGGGACACCGCAGCAGGAGTCGTCATTGCCCGAGAGGCAGGAGCGACAGTGGTTGATCTCGACGGTAGCCCACACAGCGTGACCGCTTACGCGACCATCGCAGCAAGTCCCAAACTCGTGGCCGACCTCGTGGAACTCATCGCTGAGGCCCGCAAGGCCGTGGCGCTCGACCGGAATATTGCCGAATAGCTCTTGTAGGTATCAAGGGCGGCGCTGCGCGCCGCTGCGCGCCGCCACGCGGCCCGCGCACGCCCGCACGCTGCGCGTGCGGCCTGGGGGCCGTTCTCGCGCGCGGACGTGCGCGGGCCGCTCTCAGCCCTCAACAACTCGCCAAAACTCCAGCCAGTAGCCCTGGCCGCTCGTATCCTCCGCCACATCCGCGAAGACATCGCCACGCACCTCGATAGTCCAGATCTCCCGTTCCGGTCCAAGGTCCGCCCGACACCGCGGACACTCCTCAAGAGTCCCCTGAATCGAAACGCGCCCGAGCCCTGGCTGCCCTTCCTTTCGTCCCCGGCTCGCCCAGTCCACGGGGTCGCCGATCTCGTAATCCGTCAAAGTGAGAGCCCCGAACCGGAACTGGAGCCACCAGCGATCCCGCACCCCACAAGCGGGGCACTCAAGCTGATCAGGAAGTCGTAGGCGGTTGAACATCCCCATAACGCGACATGATCACACGATCAGCTCTCCTCCGAAAGCCGTAAGCCTCCGGCGGGGGCCGCTCTGGCTCCGGGGTGATCGCCGCGCAGACCTGAGGCCCGAGAGTGGCTGAGGAGGAAGCCTGATCACCCCGCCCGCCATCGACCCGGGACAAGCCGAGCAGACCAGGGCCACGGGTACCAGATCGTTCGTCCAGTGGGGCGCTCCATCTGGTACCCGTGGCCCTGGCCCGCTTCCCCTTCGGGCGGGACGACGGCAGACGGGGTGATCAGGCGGGCAGGGTGCGCGCGGCGCGCAACAATCCCCAAGTCATGGGCTGAGGTCGTGCCATTAGCGTGCCATTAACCCCGGCAATGAGGGGTCAACCACGGTCACTCACGACCACCCCGGCAACTCCGTTGACCAGGCAACCCGGGGTCCAGCGCCCGTGATCGCTGCAATTCCCAAGCTGACAGCGCGGGTTCGATTCCCGTCACCCGCTCTCCGAACGAAAAGCCAGGTCAGGGATGGGTTCCCGACCTGGCTTTGATCGTTTCTAGCACCGTTTTCGATCTTCCGTGCCCGTTACGTGCCCGATCCGTCTGGATCTTGTTCTTCCGGCTCGGGCTCTTCCGGCTTCAGTGCCTCCTCGGCGAGCTTGCCGAGAGCGTCGGCGATGGCTCGGTCTCGCTCCATCGCGGTGTGCTGGTAGATCAGCGCCGCCCGGGTGGACGAGTGTCCCATGCGGGTCATCAGGTCCCGTAGAGTCGCGCCGGACTGTGCGGCGAAGGTGTTGCCCGTGTGACGAAGGTCATGGAAGTGGAAGCCGCTGAGCTTGGCCTTCTTGAGCGCCGCCGCCCATGCGCGGGTGAAGTTCGCGCGTCGGAGCCCTGCGCCCCCACACCGCATGCGCCGAACGCGCCGACCGAACGCCGCACCGCCGCGTGACCAGGTCAGTCGTCTACATCGAGCAGCCCGGATGCCTCCGGGAACGCCTTCAGAAACTCGCGAAACTCAGGCTCAGACTCCGACTCCGCCCTCTCGCGGATCAGCGCGATCAATCTGAGTCGATCCTCGGCCGGCAGCTGACTGAACCTGTGGCTCATCCACTCCAACTGCTCCAGCGCGTCATCAGGATCGACAACCGAGTCATCCGCCGATTCCAGGAACCACGCCAGATCCACAACCAGCCCGGCCAGATTTCGGACCAGCGTCTCGTCTCCGTGCATCAGGTGATCATCTCCGAGAATGCGTTGCCGGACAATACGCCTCCGGCGGGGGCGCTCCGGCTCCGGGATGATCGCCGCGCTACTGGGCGGGGGCCGTAGGTGGCTGAGGTGGAAGCCTGATCATCCCGCCCGTCATCGACCCGGGACAAGCCGAGCAGACCAGGGCCAGGGGGTCAAGGTCGTCCGTCCAGTGGGGCGCTCCACCTTGCGAGGGGCAACCACGGTCACTCGCGACCGGTTTCAGCCCAGCTCAGAGCCCTCGCGTGCGGTGATCCGTGCAGTTCCCAAGCTGACGGCGCGGGTTCGATTCCCGCCACCCGCTCTCAACTGCTTCGTCTTCGCTTGTCAGGCGCTTCGCGCCTCATGCTGCTCAGGCTGTGTTTCATGGGGCTGCGCCCCTGGTCGAAGGGCTGCCGCCCCTCGAGCTCCCCGGGCCGTTGACCGGTCGCCTGGGGTCATCTCGTATGGGCCCGCTGGATAGGTGTCCGGCAACCGCATGGCCATTCGGCCTGCGCACGCCACGTTGCCATCGTGCTGCGGATCGATGAGCAAGCCCTCGTTGTCGGTGGTGTGGTGCAGTATCAGCACACCGAATGACGGCGAGACAGGAGATCAGGGTGCCGCCCACCAACCAGCAGATAGCCGGCCACGCCTTTCTCAAGGGCATGTACCAGGACGGCTACTACCCCGACCACGTCGTTGACAAGGGCAGAGGGATCCTGCTGCGGTTGTGCGAGCGCATCGAGGCCGATGGGCCATCAGATCTCGCGGCGCTGTACGCACTTACCCATGCGGCGACAGAGGAGTTCAACGAACTGGAGTCGGAATTCGAGGCGGCCGACAGCGAGATCGAGACCGTGGCTCGCGAGGTGATCGCCGAGGACTTCTGGTTTGTGGCGACGGCCTACGGCTTCGCGGACGCGGACGTAGAAGAGTTGATCGCGACCCGCGATTGGTGACGCAGCAGCCCCCGGCCAGGGCGCATTCAGGAGTGGACACCGAGGTCCCACAGTAGAGGTCGAGCGCGTCGGACCAGTGCCGGCCGCGAAGGCCGCGTAGAGGACGACGCTGTACTAGAGCGGATAAGAGCCTCCAACTCGTGAAGGTCGCCGGGCAGCACCAAGTCCCACAACGAGCGCAGGTCGCCCTCCGCCGTTGAACACGCTTGCCAGCGCCCCAAAGACTGGTGCGGTCTTGCTGACGCTGAAGGGTGTCGGGCACTTAGGCGTTCGACGACATGTTGAAGCTTGGTGAGTCGAGTGGCTTCGCAACCGGGGCGGGCAGGCCAGAGGCCCAGCGTCGATAACTGAGCAGTTCTCCTCAGCTTCCACGCGGTCTGGGACAGCCCGTCCAGGCCGAGCGCTCTGTTCTGCCGAGCCGGGTGGGGGCGCCTTCACAAAGGATGCCCTTGCCATGCTCCCGCTCGAGAAGCCGAGCAGACCAGGGCAACGGCAGACGGGATAATCGGTCGGGGCGGATGCGCGCGGTGCGCGGGCGATGCTTCCGTTCCCAAACCGTGTCATGAGAAGCTGCGCTGATGATCCGAACCGGGACGTAGGAGTCGATAGTGCGCAGGAGGTCGCAGCAGGGGCCGCCACCCAGCGACGCTGAGACTGCCGAGTACATGCGAAGCCTGGCTGAGCTCTTTGTGGAGCACACACGCGAGGACGGATACTCCTTCGATTGGGATCCAGCGTACATTCACCACCTCGACAACTACTGCACCGAGTTCGCCGCCTCGAAGCCGCCTCCTGAGGTGATCCACAGCGTGATCATGAGTGCGGGGGCGTATCTGGGTGAGATGATCGTCCGAAACAGCGACTGGAAATGGGTGTACTGCACGGACGAGAGCGCCGCGGCCGTGGAGAGCCTTGAGGAACTTCGGGGCTATCCGCATAACAAGGTCGCTAAGCGGATCCACAACGGGAGCGAGCATGACCTTGAGGCGTTCTTCAAGTACGCCATGACAGGCGAGGTGCCGCGCGGCACAACCGCCCGAGTCATCAAGCCTTCATGGTGGCGACGATTGAGGTCGAAAGCCTGATCGTCGTGCCATTAGCGTGCCATTAGGGGCGGCAACGAAAGGCCAACCACGGTCACTCACGACCGGCCTCAGCCTTGGGTCAATGCCCTACGAGGCGTTATCTGTGCAATTCCCATGCTGGCAGCGTGGGTTCGAATCTCGTCACCCGCCCTCCGTTGCGTCGCCTTCGTGGTCTCGACTGTGGACACGTCTATGGAAATCCTCTGGGCTGATGTTCTTGTGGCATCAACTACTTTGCGCCCGCACGACACGGCCGAATAGTTCTTGTAGGTATCAAGGCGGCGGCGCGGCGCGCTGTCGTACCCCGCACCTCAGCCCGCCCGCCATCCGGGCGTACAGCCTGGGGGTCGGTCCTGAACGGCAGCGGGACATTGGGCCGGGCACCGCACGCCAGCCCCGTCGTACCAACCGAACGCACCGGCCGGGGTTGCGGTGCCACCGCACCCATATACCCGGCGCGGTCGCAGCACGTACTCGGGGCCGATCCCGGATCCACCCAGCATTCCTCACCGCAGCTCACTGGAGAAGCTGAAAGGGTGTTTCTCCCCTGGCAGCTTCCGCGACAATCATCACGTGATCGATCATTACCGCAATCTCTTCAATCAGCAGCAGTGGTTCGAAAGCGGACTCTGCTGGACCGTGGTGCAACCCCTCGACGAAGAGATCACAGTGGACGACCTCCTGTGGAGGCTGAACGGAGGTCGTGACCCCGAGGAACGCATCATGGCATACCCCCGAGAGGAGGCCGGCGAAGAATTCCTGCCCGTGCTTTTCGTCTACGAGGGTGAAGGAGCCTGGGGTTTCCTCGAGTTCTCCCACGGCTTCGCCACGCCCGACCACGTCCTCACCGAACTCAGTAGGAAATCACGTGTGTGGATGACGACCTGGCACTTCAACGGGGGATACACGATCCTCTACGCGGCCGACGGAAAGATCAGAGCGCGGATGCGCAACTTCGTCTTCGCCGAGCACATCATCGAGGAGGGCGATCCGAGTATCCTGGCCGAATTCCGAGCCATGCTCGACCGCCTCGACCCGGAGGATTACCGCGGCAAGCTCAGCGCGGCATTCGCGTTCATCGAGGCGTCCACCGGCATGGGTATCGAAGCCGAGTGGCTGGATGTGGAAGAGGCGCCCGTCATCGTCCTCGACAACTGGGAATGAGGTCTGAACCGCAGTGTTCGACCCCAGCACTGGTAAACGTCAAAGCCACGCCTCCGGCGGGGACGCTCCAGCTCCGGGATGATCGCCACGCGTCACGCCGGGCTCGTAGGCGGCTGAGGTGGACGCCTGAGCATCCGCCTACCAGGAGCCACCTGAGACGCCATCAAAGGTAGCTTCCATGCCTTGAACAGCACTAGTCGAGTGTGATCTCCGGGCCCCTCGCCGCCGACCAGCACGCCATCATGGACGGGGACATTGACAAGTCCCAAGTAGCTTGGGGTCCCGTGGAGGAAAAACATCCGCAGGAAACGCGGGTTCGGTGGCCAGAGCGACGTGAAGACGTGCTCGATGCACTACGAGCCTTAGGCGACCGCGACTACCAGAACCAGCAATGGCGATCCGAGAAGGGGTGGCCGGATCTCACTGCTGCCGTGCACTGGCTCATCGACGACACCTTCATCGACCAATACGGCGCACGAGCATTGATCCCTCACCTTTTCGTTGATCAGCGAGAAGCCGACCTCGTCCAAATGGTGGTCGAGGCCCTCTTACGCGTCCTCGATGACCTCGGCCCTACCGCTCCAGACAACGCATATCTCGATCATCCTGAGTGGATCAACGTCCTGGACTCGGCCGGCGTCGCCTACCTTGCCTTGTCCTCCGGAAAGCCACGGTCGGGATGAAGCTTGCGCGAGAGACGCCAGGTCGTGGGCTGATTGCCGGGCCAGTAGCGGGCTAATTGGAGAGCGGCGGGGTCGACCTCGGTCACTCAGGATCAGGACTCCACCCAGCTCGCCGCCCAAGCGACGGTCTCCAGAGCTGGGCCCCGTGCTCGCGTACCAAGCCAACCAGTGAGTCATCGGGACATGTGACGGCGCGCCCAGGTGCCGGGCTTCCTGCCCTTCACCCATACAGGCGGTGACCACCTGCACGGATCCTCCTCCGCTTCTCCGGTGATGCTCACCACTATTTCTGCACCATCTTGCGGCAAGACCTCGAAGTAGCCGTCATAGAACGGTTCGGCGAATTCGCGGCCGATCGACTCCGTGAGCCACGAAGCGAAGGTGATGTTCTGAGGGAAGAGTGCGTGATCCAGGCAACACAGATTGGGATCCCATCCCCACATCGCGCCCTCGGGATCGCGGCAATCCAGCAGTGACGCGATTGCACACCCCCAGTCCAACAACTGGATCATTCCTGCGCGTCGTCCGTACGGCTCGGTTCTAAACGCCAAGGCCGATTCAGTTATATCCGCGAAGATATCGCTTTTCCAGAAGTCGTAGCCTCGTACACCGATGATGCCACCGCGAGGACCGAAACCTCCGTTCCCCACCTCCAGATACAACCGCCGTAGCAGCGAAGGAAGCGGGTATCCGATGGCCTCTTCAGCCTCAGCGACCGCCTGGGGCGAGGCCACCGCCAGTACATCGGGCCCAGGGGCTGACCGTACCGCTTCGAAGATCTCATCTTCGGTCATGATCTGCTCCGTGCGAGCTCCGAGGAGAGGCGGACCTCACTCTCCGACTGAAAGCCAATCCGACAGAACATGTCTCCCTCGACGACCAATCCGTCGGCATTGAGAGCGTTCCCATGCGGGTTGGTCAAGCACGTACCACTGAGCGGGATGGTGCTGCCGGTGAGGTTCACCGACCGAACTGTCGCTTCGTCCAGGCATATCGGCTTGTCGAAGCTGCACTCCCGCAAAAGCAGTGGAGCTCTTACTTCCGCGTAGGCCAACGACAGGTCACCGATCACTCGGGCTCCCGCCAGCCGCAGTATCGCTACCCGGCCAGGATCCGGCTCCACTGCCGCGAGCAGCAACGCGACGATGAGCTCGGCCCGCACCTGCCGCTCTCTGCCCCACTCCGCGCTGCGCTCGGGATCGTCCTTCTCCCGATCCCCCGTCCTCAGATCGAGAAGGTCGCCCCCTAAGAACATGTCGCATAGCCGGCGCTCGACCTCCGAAAGCTCTCCCAGGCTCGAATCGGAGGTGAAGGGAAGCCTCTCGTGCATAGGCTTGATTGTCGTCGAATCAGCCGTGACCCGCTTCCCTTTGCCCCGATGCGGACAAGGTCGCAAGCCGAGCGTTCACGCGACCACTAGCCAGACGGCACGTGGCCCTCGGGCGCCCGATCAGTGGGCTGAGCGGTCTCGGCGATGATGGAGGCCGTTACATAGAAGCCGTCCGGGGCGATCTGCGTCACTCCGTCGAGGCGGACTTTCCGCTCATCCGCAGTGATCACGTGGGCCTCGAAGTGGGAGTACCTGAGATCCTGCGACCAGACCCGTTCGAGCTCCGCGGCGAGCTCCGCCGTCGAACACTCCGGCACCGCCTGGCACGTGGCAGCGATCAGGCTGCTCCTGTCGCCGGTACGGCGAACCGACACCTCGTTGATCAACGGCGACTGCCACAGGTAGGCGTCGAAGTCCATCGCCATGCCATCCAGGTCGTCCCCGGCGCTCGGGAAGGACTTGCTCATCACCGACTGCTTCACCGCGGCGAACTCCGCAAGGTCCATCGAGGAAGTGTCCCATCTCCACGTCACGCCGTGATCACCGTGAGATCGGCCAGTGTGACCTCGGCGGGGAACGGACCGTACGGCGGATCGGATGGCCAGGTCCGATGAGGGGGAAAGGCCACCTCCCGGTGGGAGGTGGCCTGCACGCGAAAGGCGGTGGTCAGGCTCGGGCGGTCACCAGGGTCGCCGCGGTCTCCGAGTGGACGCCGGTCTCGTCCGTGCAGTGCGCCAGATTGGCGCGTACGGCGGCCGTGAGGTCGGCGCGGCGCGAGCCGATGTACGGGCTCACCGCGGAGAAGTCGAACAGGCAGCAGATCGCGTCGGGCCCGCCGGCAACGGTGACCGGCAACGTCCATTCACGCAGCTCGACGTCGGCGAAGCCCGCCTCCCTCGCCAGCGTGGCCACCTCGGCTCCGGGCAGGGACCACGGCTCCTGGAAGAGGTCGGCCTTGTCGGGGCCGAGGACCGAGGCCACAGCGTCGTGCAGGGCGCGGAAGAGCGGGTTGCGGTGCAGCGGCTGCCAGGTGGCGATGGCGATCCGCGCGCCGGGGCGGGCGGCCCGTCGCATCTCGGCCAGCGCCGCGCCGCGGTCGGGCACGAACTGCAGGACCTGCTGCATGGTGATCAGGTCGAACGCCTGGTCGGAGACGTGCAGCAAGGTGGCGCCGCATTCCGCGTACTGGATCGGTGCGCCGTCGACGGGAGGGAGTTCGGCGGCGAGGGCGAGCATGGCGGGGTTGAGGTCGGTGCCGACCACGGCGCCGGTAGGGCCGGCCGCCTTGGCCAGCGCCCGGGCGACGGTGCCGGGTCCGGTGCCGACGTCCAGTGCCTTGGTGCCGGGGGCCGGCGCCAGGGCCTCGACCAGGTGCTCCGCCCACGGCTGGAAGATCGACGGGAGCAGGATGTCCTTGTACGGGCGCACCTGGCTGACATCGAATGACGTGTCCGCGGTCATGGTGGTCCGGGACCTCGTGGCCGCTTCCATGGTCTCGGCCAGGATGTCGACCTCGTCGGCGGAGTTGTACAGGTAGAAGGAGGCCCGGATCGCGGCGGGGACGCCGAACCGGCTGCACGCGAGTTGCGCGCAGTGGTTGCCGGACCGGACGGCGATGCCCGCCTCGTCCAGGCTCGTCCGCATACGTTGCAGCGGGATGCCGTCCACCACGAACGAGAGCAGTGGCAGCCGGTCCACGGTGTCGGTCGGGCCGATGAAGCGGACACCGGGCACGTCGCCGAGCCGGTCCAGCGCGTACTCGATGAGGGCCTGGTCGTGGGCGGCGATCGCGTCCATGCCGATCTTGCTCAGGAAGTCGCAGGCGGCGCCGAGGCCGACGGCCTGCGCGACCGGGGGCGTGCCGGCCTCGAACTTGAGCGGGGGAGCGGCGTAGTGCATGGCGTCCACCGCGACGTTCTCGATCATCTCGCCGCCGCCGAGGAAGGGTGGGAGCGCCTCCAGGAGCTCGTACCTGCCCCACAGGGCGCCGATGCCGGTGGGGCCGCACATCTTGTGGCCGGAGAACGTGACGAAGTCGGCGCCCAGCGCGGTGACGTCGATGCCGAGGTGGGGGACCGACTGGGCCGCGTCGACGACCATGAGGGCGCCGACCTCGTGCGCGCGGGCGGCGATGGTGGCGATGGGGTTCACCGTGCCGAGGATGTTCGAGGCGTGGACGACCGAGACGACCTTGGTCCGATCGTTGATCTTCTCGCGCAGGTCGGAAAGGTCCAGCCGGCCGTCGTCGGTGATGCCCAGGTATCTGACCTTCGCGCCCACCCGTTCGGCCAGCAGCCGCCAGGGGATCAGGTTGGAGTGGTGCTCCATCTCGGTCAGGACGATCTCGTCGCCGGGGCCGACGCGGAGCCGCCCGTCCGCCCAGATGACCGCGTTGGCCAGCAGGTTGACGGCCTCGGTCGCGTTCTTGGTGAACACGATCTCCTCGGCTCGCGGGGCCCGTACGAACGCGGCGATCTTGCTTCGGGCGCCTTCGTACAGCTCGGTCGCCCGTACGGCCAGCCGGTACACGCCGCGGTGCACGTTCGCGTTGGCGCGGATGTAGTAATCGTTCAACGCGTCCAGGACGACGGCGGGTTTCTGCGTGGTGGCGGCGCTGTCGAGGTAAACGGGTGGGCGGGAACCGTCAGGGGCGGTTTCGAAGAACGGGAATTCCTTCCGAATCGACTCGACGTCGATCGCCATCGTGGTCTCCTCCTGCCGAATGGTGTAGCGGCAGTGTCGGCGGAGCCCGACCGGCTGGATCCAACTGGAGTTGCGTCTTCGCGACCCTCCAGAATAGCCGACATTTCAGGCGGGTATGGGCGGCAAAGAGTTGCCGTCATTTCCGGCCATCGATGGCCTGGAAATTCGTCACCTAATGTGGCGATATGGTCGGCGATTTCTTGGTGGACGGCGCGCGGATCATGGCCAGACGCCGCTCGCGCGGCCTTACCAGGCGAACCCTGGCCGACCTGGTCGGCTGCAGCGAGGAATGGCTCCGGCTGGTCGAGAACGGGGTGAAGCCCCTGGACCGGCTGTCGACCATCATGCGGATCGCCGAAGTGCTCCGCGTCGAGGACCTCTCCGAGCTCGTCGGCGGCCCGACGAAACTCCCACCCGCCCGCGACCCCGGCGAATCCGACGACGTGGGGAACGCGCTGCTGCTGCCGGGCCGGTTCACCGGTGAGGCGGCCGAGAGCGTGCCGCGGGTGCGGCACCACGTGATGGCGGCGTGGGAGATCTGGCAGCGCTCGCCCCGCCGCTACACCGAGACGCGCCGCCGCCTGCCACCGCTGCTGTCGATGGCCGACCTGTCGGCCAGGAGCGCCACCGGCGCGGACCGGGAAGCCGGTACGGCCGGCCTCACCCAGGTGTACCGGCTGTTCGCGGCGCTGCTGCGAAGCTGCGGCCAGCACGCCCTGGCCCTGGTCGCCGCCGACCGCGCGGTGGCCTCCTCGGGAGGCTCGGCGATCACCCAGGCCGAGGTGGCGGGCGTGCTCGTCTCGCTCGGCCGGCACGCCGACGCGCACTGGCTGTGCCAGGCGGTGATCGGAGACCGGCCCGAGTCGCTGGAAGTCACCGGGCTCTGCTACCTGACGGCCGCGCTCGCCGCTGCCGAGGAGAGCGACGTGCTCCGCACCGAGGAGCTGCTGAACCACGCCCGCAAGATCGGTGACCGGCTGGGCCCGGAGTTCGCGTTGGAGGTGGAGCTGCACCGGGTGGCGGTCTCGGTCCGTACGGGCCGGTACGCGCAGGCGATCCGCCTGGCGGCGGGCGTCGACGTGGACCGCCTCCCCGACAAGGACCGCCAGGCGCGGCACCTGCTGGCCGTGGCGACCGCGCACGCGATGGACGGCGACTCCGGCGCGGCCATGGCGCTGCTGTGGCGGATCGTCGAGGGCTGCCCGGAGGAGCTGCGGTTCAACGCGGACGCCGGGCCGGTGCTGGCCCGGTTGCGGGCGATGGACTGCGAGTCGACCCGGGGCGAACTGCGGGAGATGACCCGGAGCACCGCTTGACGCGCCAGGTCAGGTGAGCGGATCTTCGTCGGCGGTGAGGGTGACGAGGTAGCCGATGAACTCCCGTTCGCCCTGGTTCGGAGTCCACCCATCGGCGGAGGTCAGCGGCGAAAGGACTCCGTCGACCGGGTAGGAGTAGGCGTCCTTCCCTTCGGCGAGCCGCAAGCGGGCGTGGACCGCCGAGATGCCGGCGACCTGGGCTTCGACGCGCATCTGGCCGGCGGACGGCTCGTCGTGGTGCTCCTCGCTCCACTCGATCGTGGCGGCGGTCTCCTCGCCGAGGGCCTGGGCCAGCCACGCCCGGTCGGCCGGGACCAGGGTCCACGAGACCGTCGCGCCGACGCTGAACGGCTCGCCGCAGCACTGCATCTGCCAATCGGCGACCCAGACGTTCCATCTCATCCCGTCAGTCTCCCTCGTCGACCAGCCTCATTGCGCTCGGGGACGCGCCGGCTGACGTCGCTCTCTGCGACAGGTTCGCCCGGGCATGGGCCTCCACATCGGGATGCGGATCTCCGGCGAGTATCCGTAAGACGGCTTCCGGCGTGGTGGGGTCCATGGCCAGGCACCATCGTACGTAGATCGATCGATCACGGGCGAGACGCAGCAGTTCCTCGAGAGGGAGCCATTCCGGCTGCACTGCGGCTTCGCGTACGACGGCGGACCTGTCGTTCGCGAGCAGGCGGAGTTGATCCACCGTGAGGCGGAAGTTCCGCGCCGCACCGGCGCGTACCTGGGGATCGGCGTCGGCAACTAGGGTCGCCAGGATGTCCGGGGCATCGGTATGCGCCGCCAGGCTCGCCCTGACGATCGCCGAGCGATCCCCGGCCAGTGCCGCATTGGTTTCCTCGTCCAGTCCTCGACACCCAGCGAGTAGGTTGCGCAGAACCTCGTCCGCGGACCGGCAGATGGCACGGTGCAGCTCGGCGTCGGCGGCAGGATGGTCCGGCAGTGACCACCGGACCGACTGGTGAGGGTCTTCCACCAACGCCACCAGAACGTCAGGTGGACAGGCCGGATTCTCGACAACGGTTCGACGGGTCTTCAGGTCCGGGTCGCCGGCGAGTGCACGGAGCACGTCAGCCGGCGCATCGGTCCGAGCCGCGAGGGCCTGTCTGACCCTGCGCGAGGGGTCCGTGGTCATGGCCCGCAGGATCTCGGGGGGCGTACTGGGATCGCCTGCGACGCCCGCCCGGACGCCGACCTTCTTGTCGCGAGCGCGTACGCCGAGGTCAGCCATGCCGGTACCGCCGGCTGCCTTCGAGGCGGTGGGCCCTTGGTGCACCGTTCAGTCCTCCCGTACGTGAGCATAAATCGCGGGATATGCCGTATCTGGCGACGATAATGGCCGGCGTGACAGAGGTCCGGGTTGTGGTCGCCCATCGTGAGCGGGCGACATTGCGTGCCGGTGACGTGTTCCTGAAGATCGACGCCGATCAGGCTCGCACCGACGTCGAGGTCGAGGCGATGGGCATGGCGCCGGTGCCCACCCCGGAGGTCCTGTGGCGCAAGCCGCCGGTGCTAGCGCTCGCCGCTCTCCCGGGGCGGGCGCTCGGCCGGCTGGGCGAGCCGTCGACCGCGTCTTCGGCGGCGTGGGCCGCGGCCGGCGCCGCCGTGCGCAAGCTGCATGAGGCGCCGCTGCCGCCGTGGCCCGGCCGGAGCCTCGACGAGGTCGCGTCGCAGCTCGACGTCGAATGCGAGTGGCTCGTGGCGAACGGCGTGCTTCCCGCCGACCTGGTCACGCGGAACCGCGAGGTGGCCGAGGCCGCGCTCCGACCGTGGACGCCGGTGTTCACGCATGGCGATCTGCAGGTCAGTCATGTGTTCGTGGACGGGGATGAGGTCACCGGCGTGATCGACTGGTCCGAGGCCGGCCGGGGGGACGCCCTGTACGACCTCGCCACGCTGACGCTGGGACACGAGGAGCACCTGGACGACGTCGTCGCCGGCTACGAGGCGGACGTCGATCTCGACGTGATCCACGGGTGGTGGTCGCTGCGGAGCCTGCTGGGGATCCGCTGGCTGACCGAGCACGGCTTCGACCCGACCCTGCCCGGCTGCGAGGTCGACGTGCTGCGCGCCCGGATGTGAGGCGGCGCAGGAGTTCCGTACGGGGGTGGTCAGGGGAGGGCGTTGCGGATTCGGGCGGCGTCCTGGTCGAGGAGTTCGCGGGGGCGCTTCTTCCAGTCGGCCGTGACCGTCACGCCGTCACCCGGGAAGCGGGGCACGACGTGCAGGTGGAGGTGGAAGACCTCCTGGCCGGCGGCTTCCCCGTCCGCCAGGGACAGGCGTATCCCGTCGCAGCGGAGCCCCGACCGGCGCAGGGCGGTCGCTATGCGCCGCGCCGCGCGCCAGATCGCGGCGCCGGTCGCGTCGTCGGTCTCCGCCAGGCTGGGGATGTGCCTGCGGGGGATCACCAGGACGTGACCGGGGGTGGCCGGTTGGTGGTCGAGGATGGCCACCACCGTTTCGTCGGCGTGGACGATGCCGGCCTCGGTCCGGCCCGCGATGATCGCGCAGAAGACGCAGGGTTCGTCGGCGCTCATGGCCGTCTGTGGGCGAGGAAGAAGGCCTGCGGACCTGAGCGGGGCTTCTCGGTGTCGTCGGGCTCGCGGATGAGCCGCACGTCGAGGACGAGGCCGGAGCCGGTCAGGAGTTCGGCGTAGTCGGCGGCGACGGTGTCGTACGCCTGCCGGGTGGAACTCAGGTAGGCGGGCTCGGTCATGGTCAAGGACGATAGCGCCGATATCATCGCCGTCGTGGCGGATTGGGAGCTTCGTCTGGCTTCGGCCGCGGACGTGGATGCGGTGGCCGAGTTGCGGGCCGTGGTGCTGAGGCCGGATCTGGAGCGGCTCGGGCGGTACGACGCCGTACACGTGCGGGAGCGGCTGCGGAAGGCGTTCACCCCGGCGCACACCTGGGTGATCGAGGTCGCCGGAGCCTGGTCCGGATGCGTGGCGCTGCGGCCCGATGGTGACGCGTACTGGCTGGAGCATTTCTACCTGGACCCGGCCACGCAGGGCAGGGGCGTCGGCGGCGCCGTGCTGCGCAGCCTGCTGGAACGGTGTGACCGCGAGGGCGCCGTGGTCTGGCTGGACGTGTTGCAGGGCAGCGCGGCGCGGCGGCTGTACGAGCGGCACGGGTTCGCGGTGGAGATCGAGGACGAAGTGGACGTCTTCATGGTCCGCCGACCGTCGACGGGCGGGTTTCACCGCTCTCTCTGATGCGGGGGCGAAGCGCGCCGCATCTCGTGCCTGATCGCCAGGCGGATCGTCCAATAGAGACCGAAGAAGACCAGCATCGCGGGGATGACCCAGAGCACCGCGATGAGAAGGATTTCGACAGCCCCGATATTCATCGTTCCTCCGTGCGGGCAAACTGGCGTGTGCTGCCATCATGGTGTCATGCCGGACGACAGTACGGGAAAAGGCCGAGCGGGAGAGAGCGCGCTGCTGGCCGTGGTGAAGGAGGCCGAGCCTTTCGTCGCGCACTGGCGGCGGCGTTTCGATTCTTTCACCGAAACGGGGGTTCCGGCGCACGTCACGGTGCTCGTGCCTTTTCTGGACGCCGGCCGGATCGACGCGGCGACGGAGCGCGAACTCGGGCTGATTCTCGGCGCGCATGCCCCTTTCGCCGTCCGTTTCGAAAGGTGCGGTCGTTTTCCGGAGGTGCTTTATCTCGAACCGGCGCCCGGCGGGCCGTTCCGGGAGTTGACCGGGGCCGTGGTGAAACGGTGGCCGGAGGCGCCTCCTTATGGCGGGCAGTTCGCGGAGGTCGTACCGCATCTCACGGTCGCTCATGGCCAGGACGAGCGGGTGCTCGGTGAAGTGGAGGCCGAGGTGAGCGCGCGGCTGCCGTTCGCGGCGCAGGTCACGTCGATCAGCCTTTACGTGAGTGACGGCGACCGGTGGCACGAGCGGGCCGAGTTTCCGCTTCTCGGCTGATCTCGATATCGCCGGAACCGCGTGCGTGTGAAGATGGGGCCATGAATGGGACGGCGGTTGTGGGGGAGTCCGCGTTACGCAGGGTCGCCTATCTGGCGGTGGTGCTCGTGGCCGGGGTGGCGTTGCTGGCCGGGGTCTTGATGCTGGCTCCGGGAAAGCGGGAACGGGCGGCTCTGGAGAATGAGCGTTTCGTACGCTCGGCCGCCGCGATGGAGGAGGTCGCCCGCACGCTCGGCGAGGGCGACGAGCTCGGGGCGCGGAATATCGGGGAGCTCTCGTTCGAGACGATTCACCGCGAGGACGACCTGGTCTACTTCGCACAGGGCCGGGACATGGACAACCAGCCTTATGGATATGTGTGGACGCCGCCGGGCGGGCCGCACTGGACGTTCGCGGAGCGGGAGGACGTCCGGCCGGTGCGCGGCCCTTGGTTCGAATACCACCTCAACGTGAATCTCACCGCCGCGGGCAGGACGAAGTGAAAGCGGTCGTTCAGCGGGCGTACGGGTCGCCGGACCTTCTCGAGGTGCGCGAGGTCGACAGGCCGGCGGTCGGTGACGACGAGGTGCTGGTGCGGGTGCGCGCGGCGTCCGTCCATCCGGACGTGTGGCATGTCGTGAGCGGCCGCCCTTACGTGTTGCGCCTGATGGGGAACGGGCTGGCCAGGCCGAAGCTGCGCATTCCCGGCACCGACATGGCGGGCCGGGTGGTGTCGGCGGGCAAGGACGTGAGCCGGTTCCGGCCGGGTGACGAGGTCTTCGGGGAGACGGTACGGGGTTACCAGTGGCGCAACGGCGGCGCGTTCGCCGAGTACGTCGCCGTTCCGCAGAGCGCGCTGGCGTCGAAGCCGGGCAATGTGTCGTTCGAGCAGGCGGCGTCGGTGCCGACGGCCGGGCTGATCGTCCTGCAGAACCTGCCCGAGGGACGGGTGCGGGCCGGGCAGCGCGTGCTGGTCAACGGCGCGGCCGGTGGGGTGGGGGCCCTCGCCCTGCAACTGGCCAAGGCCGGCGGGGCGTCCGTCACCGGGGTCGACCACGGGGCGAAGCTGGATCTGGTGCGGGACCTCGGGGCCGATCAGGTCATCGACTACACGCGGGAGGATTTCACCCGGACGAGCGAGCGGTACGACCTGATCTTCGATGTCCCGGGGAATCATTCCTTCGCGGACTGCCGTAAGGCGTTGACGCCCGACGGGATGTACGTCCTCATCGGGCATGACCATTTCGGCGGCGTCGGCAGCCGCTGGCTGGGGAGCCTGCCGCATTTCGTCCGGCTGATGGCGCTCTCGCCGTTCAGGAAGCAGTTGCCGAAGGTGAACGCCGCGACCCCCGACAAGCAGGCGCAGCTCGCCGTCCTGCGCGGGCACCTGGAGTCGGGCGCGATCACGCCGGTCGTCGACAGGACGTTCGCGCTGGACGAGGTGCCGCAGGCCATCCGCTACCTGGCGGAGGGGACGGCACGCGGCAAGGTCGTCATCAGCCTTCCGGAGTGACGACGGCCCTCTCTGTTATGTGAACGTTACGGGACGCGGCCGGCGACACCCCGGCCCCGCCACCGGCGCTCTGACCTGCGATGACGCATTCCCGTCAGTGGCCACGGCCTCCTCGGCCGATTTTTTCCGCGTTATTGACCAAATTTGAGCGGCTTGGGCAGACTCTGCGGCACGCGCCGCTGTGCGGGAACGGGCCGCGCAGCCGGAGCCGACGTGGGAGGACGCTACTGATGACGAGTTCCGACAACCGGTTGTCCGTCGGCCGCAGGTCCCTGCTGACCGGGGTCGCCGGGCTCGTGGGGGCCGCGGCGCTCCCCGCGACCGCCGCACAGGCCGAGCAGGCCGCTTCGGCGCTGCGCCGGCACCCGGCGAACTGGCCGGACCCGCAGCCCTACGGCCTCGCCGACACCCGGCCCGACCTGTGGCCGCGCCCGGACAACTCCTTCATCCTCCCGCTCGAACTGCGCCCCCGCGACCGCGAGCGCGGCCGGGTCTGGATGCGCGACACGTACGTCAACTGCTTCGTCGTCGGCGGCCGACCGGTCTACGTCGCCACCGGCACCACCCGCGTGCCCGGCCTGGAAGCGGCAGGGCCGTGGAACGACGGCATCTTCGTGTGGATCGCGCCCTCGTTGCGCGGCCCGTGGCGGCTCGTCGACACGACCGGCATCCGGCCCGGCGCCGAGAAGGGCAAGGTGTGGTCGCCCGAGTTCGCCGGCGAGAACCGGCCGGGGCGCATGGTCGTCGCGCCGTGGCAGGAATACTGGCACGACGACCAGTTCGGCAAACGCGGCCAGGCGTGGGCGCCGGAGGTCCATTACTTCCGCGACCGGTGGTACATCGTCGCGTGCATGGGCGACCATTCGCGCAAGGTCGGCTCGTTCATGCTCGTCAGCGAGGGCGGGATCGAGGGCCCGTACCGGCTCGTGGAAGGCAACCACGACAAGCCGTTCGGCGACCCGTTCATCGGCGGGCCCAAGTTCATCGAGCCCGGCGCCTACCACCACATCGACGGCAGCCTCTACACCGAGGGCGACGACGCCTGGCTGGTGCTGCACAACAACTTGTACGCCAAATTCCGGGACGACATGGAGGACATCGTCCCGGCGACCGGCCTGCCGCAGTTTCAGCAGCGGCTCTACACGCCGGAGCCTTATCTCGAAGGCGCGTACGTGTTCAAGCACGGCGGCAAGTATTTCCTCCTGCACGCGGCGTGGAACCGGACCTCGGCCAATGCCGACGGCAGCACCCGTTACGCCTACGATCCGCCAGGACCGGGGCGTACGCAATACCAATATGACGCGGTCATCGCCGTCTCCGACCGTTTCGAAGGCCCCTATTCGGAACGGTGGACCGCCGGGGTCGGGGCCGGGCACAACAACATTTTCGCCGACCGCAGCGGGCAGCTGTGGGCGACGTTCTTCCGCAACCCGAACTTCGGCTACTGGGCCGACCCGTCACGCCTGGCCGACACGGCGGTGCCCGGCGTCGTGCGGCTGGAATGGACCGGCCCGCAGGGCAACCGCCTCTACGTCCAGCGGCGCAGACCGGGTCACGCGGACCGCGGCTGACCTGCGGTGACTACTGGGGTTCGAGCAGCAGGTAGTCGATCTTGCCGTCGTCGCCGACGGAGATCCGCGTGTCGTACTTCTGCCCGGCCGGGATGGACGTCAGCCCGATCAGCTCGGTCGGCTTCGTGCTGCTCAACTCGTCCAGCTTCAGCCCGGCCAGGCCCTTGGCGAGCTCGTTGAACCGCGCGGCCGGGATTTCTTTCAGGAAAGCCGGACTGAGGTGCTCCTTGAGCTCGTCGCCGGGAATCGGAGTGCGGTTGACGGCGCCCAGATACCACTCCAGTTGCGTGCCGACCGCGCTGTCGGGAATGGCGATCGTCTTTTCTTCTCCGGCGGACGCGCATCCCGCCACGAGGACGGCGAACAGGGCGAGCGAAGCGGAAACCAGTCGCATCAGGACTCCCAGCGTGGAAAACCAGTCAGCGAATGCTAGCGACCGGCGCCGACATCACCGGAACCGCCGGTGGCGCGTCACGGCGGGCCGGGGTCAGGGCGTGTCGCCGCGCAGGCGGCCGTACACCCAGCCGTCGCGCCACGCGCCCGCCCGGAACTCGATCGAGCGCAGCACGCCCTCCAGCCGGAACCCGGCCTTCTCCAGGGACTTCTGCTCGGCGATGTTCTCCGGATGGGTGCGCGCCTCGATCCGCTCGGCCGGCGTGTGCGTGAACAGGTAGTCGCACAGCGCCGCCTGCGCCCGCCAGCCGACGCCGCGGCCACGCCAGTCGGGCAGCAGGGCGATGCCGATCTCCCAGTATTACGCCAGGCCGTAGCCGCTCTCCCGCCAGTCGACGAACCCCGCGGTCCGGCCGTCCGCGGTCACGATGAGGCGGCTGTGGTCGGCGGCGAGGTAGCCGTCGAGGGCGAAGCGCCGCGCGTGGGCCTGGGCGTCGCGGAAGCCGCCCCAGTCGAGCCCGATCAGGCCGGGCTCCGTCGCGAAACGGCGGAACATCTCCAGATCCGCCTCCGTCACCGGCCGCAGCACGACGGACGACACCCCCACGACAAACCTCCCCGAATTCAGGCGTTACCCATCATGCCACCGGGAGGCCGGTTGGCGGGGTCCTTGATCCACGCGCGGATGCCGCGTCCGGCGAACGGCTCCCCGGCGTAACGCGGCACCAGGTGGCAGTGCGCGTGCGCGACGCTCTGGCCCCCGACCGGGCCGACGTTCCAGCCCACGTTCCAGCCGTCGGGCGCGTGGGGAAGGGCCTTACTTTCGACAGGGGGGTGGGGTGACGATCGGCAGATGATCGGCCGGGGCTGCCGGTGGCACGCTCACCCGGCATGAACGCATACTTTCCCGGACGATGGATCGGCGGCGCGGCCCTGGTGGCGGGGCCGGTCGTGCTGGCCGCCGGCTACCTGCTGCGCTACGTGGCCACGGTCACCGCGCTCAGCCCCGAGCAGCAGGCGTGGGCCGACGAGCAGCCGTTCGCCGCCTACGGGCAGCTGCTCGCCTACACCGCCGAGCCCGCCCTGATCACGCTCGCGTACGGGGTGTTCGCGCTGGGGATGATGCTGCTCTTCCCGGCGTTCGTCGCGCTGGCGCAGCGCGCCGGGGGCGGGCTCGCGTTCTGGGGCGGCGCGCTGCTGGTCGCCGGGCTGTTCGCCCGGCTGTACTTCGCGGGCGCCGACCAGACCGCGTTCCAGCTCACCGAATCGGCCGGGCTGGGGCGGGCGACCGACGGGGTGATGGCGGAGTACGTGGACATCGCGTACGGGCCGTGGCACATCCCGGTCATGGCCTCCGTCGGCCAGTACGCGGGCACGCTCCTGCTGGCCGTGGCCGCCTGGCGCGCGGGCGTCTTCGGCACCGCCCGCGCGCTGATGCTGCTGCTGGCGGGCGGCACCTGGGTGGGGGTGCTGAAGGGCGCCTCGATCCCGGACGTGCTGGTCACCGTGCTGCTGTGCGTGGCGCTGGTCCCGCTGGGGGTGGCGGTGCTGCGCGGGCGGGAGCCGGAGCCGGCGGGCCGGCCGAAGGCGCTGAGCTGGTGAGCTCAGACCGGCTCGGCGTCCCTGAACCGCTCGTGGGCGGCCTGCTTGGAGATCCCCATCGCGTCGCCGACCTGCGACCACGACGCCCCTCCGGCCCTGGCGGCGGCCACGGCCCGGTCGAGGAGGGCGCGCTGCCAGGCTTCCACCTGGGCGAGCAGGGTGAGGGCGGCGAGCGGGCGGTCGCCGGTGAGGTTCGCGACCTGCTCGCACAGCAGGTTCGACTTGATCACCAGCCAGTTGGGCGGCGCGGCGGCGAGCAGCGGGCCGGTGTGCTTGTACCACTGCTCCTCGGCCTCCTTCGCGCCCTGCGGCGAGGGCGGGAAGCGGCGCCGGTCGGCCCAGCCGCACGAGCAGGCGGCCTGGTAGCCGATGAAGGTCCTGGTGAACGCGCTGCCCGAGCGGGCGAGCTCGCCGCCGGGAAGCACGGGTGCCGCGAACCCCTCGTGGCCGGGGATGTCGCTCAGCTTCAAGGTCATGCCGTCAAGATACCCTGACGGTGACCCGGCCGGAAATGAGGCGGTGATCGCGGCCGGGCGTCACTACGGTGATCGGGTGACCGGCTACGAGGATCTGGTGGACCAGGCGGTCCGGGCGTCCGTGCGCGGATGGGACTTCTCCTGGCTGCGGGGCAGGACGAGCGGCGGGACGCCGTCGTGGAGCTACGCGGCCCGCGCGTCGGCGCTGCTCGCCTCGGCGCGCCGCCCGCTGGACGTCGACACCGGCGGCGGCGAGGTCCTGGCCTCCCTGGCGCCGCTGCCGCCACGCACGGTCGCCCTGGAGGGCTGGCCGCCCAACCTGGCCGTCGCCGCCCGGCGGCTCGGGCCGCTGGGCGTGGCCGTGCTCGGCGGCTCCGCGGAGCGCCTGCCCGCCCGGGACGCGGCCTTCGACCTGGTGCTCAACCGGCACGGCGGGCTCGACGCGGCCGAGGTCGCCCGCGTGCTCGCCCCCGGCGGGCGACTGCTCACCCAGCAGGTCGGCAGCCGCAACGACCTGGAGCTGAACGCCGCCCTCTGCGCGCCGCCCGCCGCCACGGCGGACGGGTGGACGCTCGACGTCGCGGCCCGTCGCCTGCGCCGCGCCGGCCTGCGCATCGCCGACGCCCGGGAGGAGATGACCGAGTACGTCTTCCACGACATCGGCGCCGTCGTCTTCCACCTGCGTGCCGTCCCGTGGCAGATCCGCGACTTCGACCACGAACGCCACGCGGGCCCGCTCCGCGCGCTGCACGAGCGGATCACGTCCGACGGCGGCTTCTCCGTGCGCAACCACCGGTTCCTGGTGGAGGCGGTGCTCGACTGAGCCTTCGCTCAGCAGAACGCCGTCGCCAGCACCTTCGGCAGCGCGTCGGCGGGGGTCTCGCCCGTGTACGGGTTGCCGGACAGGACCAGCGTGCGGCCCGAGTCCGAGCGCAGCGCGTAGGTCAGGTAGCCGAACGTGCCGCCGCTGTGCCCGTACACCTTGCCCCCGCACGGCAGCGGGAACGCCTGCAGGCCCAGCCCGTAGCCCATGCCCTGGCCCGCGTTCTCCATCGTGCGCATCTGCTTGAGCGCCTGCCCGCTGGTCAGCTTGCCGCCGAGCAGCGCGTCCAGGAACGTCGCCAGATCGGCCGTCGTCGAGATCATCTCGCCCGCGCCGTACTCCAGGGACGGGTTCATCCGGGTCGCGTCGACCATCTTGCCCTGGTACGGCGCGTAGCCGCGCGCGTGCGGCTTCGGCAGGTCCTTGCGGTGGCCCGGCAGCAGCGTGTGCCGCAGGCCCAGCGGGCGCAGGATGCGGTTCTCGATCTCCTTCGCGTACGGGTTGCCGGTCAGCTTCTCAATCAGCATGGCGGCGATCACGTAGTTCGTGTTGGAATAGCGCCAGCCCTGGCCCGGCTTGAAGTACGGCGGCTTCGACAGGCCCACGGCCAGCAGTTCCTGCGGCGTCTGGTCGTACAGCGTCTCCCTCGGCCGGTAGTCGCGCGCCGACCAGCCGGGGATGCCGGCGCCCGCGTAGTCGAAGACGCCGCTCGTGTGGTTGAGCGCCTGGCGGACGGTGACCTGGCTGTCCTCGGGGAGCGCGCCCGGCAGGTGCTTGCTCACCAGGTCGTCGAGGGACAGCTTGCCCTCGTCGGCGAGTTGCAGCAGCACGGTCGCCACGAACGTCTTGGTCACGCTGCCGACGCGGAAATGGCCGCGCGGGTCGGCGGGCGCCTTCGAGCGCACGTCCCGCACGCCGACGGCCATCGCCCGGTCGCGGCCGTCCTCGCGCACCAGCGCCAGCGCGGCCGTCATGGCCTTCGCGTCCACCAGCGCGTCCAGCTGGGTCCTCAACTGCTCGTGCGTCGGCGCCACGGTGGTCAGGGCGAGGGCGAGCGCCACGGTCTTCGTCAGGATCATGACCTCAACGCTAGGGACGCCGGACCGGCCGGACCATGCGGCGGACCGCACACCCACCTGCGGAAAACCTCAGCCCGCGACCCTGGCGTACACGTACGCAGTGCCGCGCACGCCACCCCCTGCCCCCTGGCCGATCCGGCCACCCAGTAGCCGACGCTCCCGCGGCCGTGGGGGCCGGGCCACAGCCCGATCTGGCCGACGGCGCGGCCGTCACGGGCGATCGCGAACGAGTAGCCCACGCCGTCGGCGGCTCTCGCCCACTGGCGGCGGACGAAGGCCGCGCCCTCGGCGTCGGAGTACACCGCCGGAACGGAGGTGATCAACGGGATGTACGGGTCGGCGGCGGCCTCGGCGACCGCGGGCAGGTCGGTCAGCCGCCACGGCCGCAGCAGGAAACCGCCGTCGGCGGGAAGGTCGGGGACGGTCATGGCACCATGATGGGCTCATGGGCGCCATCGTCTACGTTCGCGGCTGGCTGGAGTTCAACGGGTTGCGGGACGAGGCCGCGCGGGTCATCGGGGACGACCCGGGGTGGTCGTTCCCGGAGGGCTGGTTCGACGTGGCCTCCTACCTGCGGGCCGTCCCCGCGCCTCTGCTGGCCGACTTGGAGGAGCGGGTCCGCGCGGTCGCCGCGCTGCCGGCCGCCGACGAGGACGGCGACCGCGTGTGCGGCCTGTTCCTCGTCTTCCACGAGGTCCACGGCCAGGACGAGTGGCAGGTACGTGACGGCGGCCTGCACATCCGTCCGGCGTCGCCCGACTACGACTATCTGTGGGTCTGAGGTTCTGGGGCGACATGGGGCATTTGGATGAGAAAGGGCTAATGTTCGCCTCACCGGGCCCTCACCGCTGATCGAGATGCTTCTTCATGTCCGCACCGATGGGAAGGAAACGACATGAGGAACGTCAAGCTGGTTCTGGCAGGCGCCGCGCTGACCACCGTGTTCGGCGGGTTCGTGGCAGCCGGTCCGGCGCTCGCCGACGACAGGACCTGCCGGGGCACGATCGGCGCGGTGAGCGTGGACAGCCTGTATGTGCCGAAGGGCGCCACGTGCAAGCTGTCCGGCACCCGGGTCGAGGGTGACGTGAAGGTGGGCAAGGGCGCGACGCTGCTGGCCAAGCGGGTGAAGGTCGACGGCAACGTGCAGGCCGATGGCGCCCGCTCGGTGTCGGTGACCTCCCGTTCGGTGGTGGGCGGCGACATCCAGGTGGAGGACGGGGGCGCCACCACGGTGACCTCGTCGCGGGTCGACGGCAACATCCAGCTTGAGGACAACGACCGCCGCCAGCGCGTCGAGGGCAACCGGGTGGACGGCGACATCCAGGTGAAGGACAACCGCGGCGGCGTCCGCGTCCACCGCAACAAGGTCGACGGCAACCTGCAGTGCGAGGACAACAGCCCGCGGCCGACCGGCGGCCGCAACTCCGTCGACGGCGACAAGGAAGGCCAGTGCCGCCGCCTTTGACCGCGTTTTGACCATGCTTGCGTCGATCCGGTTCGGGTGGGCATCGTAGACCGGGTGACCAGCGATGAGACACGCGACGGGGTGGCGCTGACCAACCTCGACCAGCCCCTGTTCGACGGCGCGGAGGCGACCAAGCGGGACCTGGTCGACTACCTCGACGCGGTGCGCGACCGGATGCTGCCGGGGCTGCGCGAGCGGGCGCTGTCGGTGATCCGGGTGCGGCCCGGCCAGGCTCCCTTCATGCAGAAGAACCTGCCCAAGTACGCCCCCGACTGGATCCGTACGACGTCGATGTGGGCGGAGGCGTCCCGCAGGCGGGTCACCTACGCGCTGTGCGACGACCGGCGGACGCTGCTGTGGTTCGGCAACCAGCGGGCGGTCGAGTACCACCCGGCGCTGGTGCGGGGTGATCACTTCACCCACCTGGTGCTCGACCTCGACCCGCCGGAGGGGGCGGGGTTCGGGGCGGTGGTGGCCGCCGCGATGCTGGTACGGCAGGCGCTGGCCGACTGCGGGCTGGCCGGGGCGGTCAAGACCAGCGGGGCCAAGGGGGTGCACGTGTTCGTGCCGGTGGTGGCCGGGGTCGGCATGGAGGACCTGGCGGCGGCCACCCGGGCGCTGGCGGCGCGCGCCGAGCGGATCGACCCGTCGCTGGCCACGACGGCGTTCATCCGGGAGGACCGGGGCGGCAAGGTGTTCCTGGACTCGACCCGGGCGGGCGGGGCGACGGTGGTGGCCGCCTACAGCCCGCGCATCCGGCCGGGCACGCCGGTCTCGTTCCCGGTGGCGTGGGAGGAGCTGGAGCGGGTGTCGCCGCGTGACTTCACCGTCCACACCGCTGTGGACAGGCTCGGCGACGGTGACCCGTGGGCCGAGCTGATGCCCGCCGAGCAGCGGCTGCCCGCCGACCTGATCGAGGAGGGGCACACGATCCCGGTGGCGCGGGTGCAGGCGATGCACGAGGGCAAGCGCCGCGCCAAGGCCCGCCGGGAGGATGAGCGTTCGCCTTAGGCGTTCGTCTTGCGCGATCGCCCAAATCCGGGGTACGGTTCCGGACATGGACATCGTGCTCACCGACCGCGGCCCCGTGCGCGGGCTCGTCACCGCCGACCACCGCGCCTACCTCGGCATCCCGTACGCCGCCCCGCCCGTGGGCGAGCTGCGCTGGCGCGCGCCGCGACCGGCGGCGGCCTGGACCGAGCCGCTGGACGCCACCCGGCCGGGGCCGATGTGCGCGCAGACCGGCGACCACCTGGGAGCCGGGAGCCTCAGCGAGGACTGCCTCTACCTCAACGTGACCGCGCCCCGCGAGGGCGCCGGGCTGCCCGTGATGGTGTGGCTGCACGGCGGCAGCTTCAAGGACGGCGCCGGTCACCTCTACGACGCCCGGCGGCTGGCCGTCCAGGGCCGGGTGGTCGTGGTGACCGTCAACTACCGGCTCGGCGCGCTCGGTTTCCTCGCCCATCCGGCGCTCGACCCCGAGTCGGCCGACTGCGGGCTGCTCGACCAGCAGGAGGCGCTGCGCTGGGTGCGGCGCAACGCGGCGGCGTTCGGCGGCGACCCGGGCAACGTGACGCTGTTCGGCGAGTCGTCCGGAGGCGTCGCCGCCGGGGCCCACCTGGTGATGCCGGGATCGGCCGGGCTGTTCCACCGGGCGATCCTGCAGAGCGCGCCGGTGACCGCGCCGTGGGCGCCCTCGCTCGCCCTGGGCAACAACCCGCGCCCCCGCGCGCAGGCCGAGCGGGAGGGCGAGGCGCTGGTCGAGCGGCTCGGCCTGGCCGACCTGGGCCGGCTGCGCGAGGTCCCGGTAGAGGAGCTGCTGCGGGCCGCAGCCGACCCCGCGCAGCCCGGGTTCGGGCCGGTCGCCGGAGGCGGGGCGCTGCCGGTCGATCCGGCGGCGGCGGTGCGGGCCGGCGACTTCCACCCGGTTCCGGTGCTGTTCGGGATCAACCGGCACGAGCAGCGGATGCACGTGTGGGGGCTGGAGATGGCCGTCCACGGCGGGCCGATCCCCGCCGGGCGCTACGCGGACGAGGTGCGCGCGGCCTTCGGCGGCGACGCGGACGCGGTGCTGGCCGAGTACCCGGCGGACGCCTACGCCTCACCGGGCCAGGCGCTGGCCACGGCGCTGACCGACGCCCAGTACGCGCGGCACGCGCTCGACACCGGGGCGGCGCTGTCGCGGCGGACCGCCGCCTACGCCTACGAGTTCGCCGACGCCGCCGCGCCCTGGTTCGCGGCCTTCCCCAAGCCGTACGACATGGGCGCCTATCATGCCGCCGACCTGCCGTACCTGTTCGACGTGGGCTACAACGAGCCGCTGGACGAGGGGCAGCGGCGGCTGGCCGAGTACATGATCGGCCGCTGGGCCGCCTTCGCCCGCGACGGCGACCCCGGCTGGCCCGCCTTCACCGCGCCCGAGCCGTACGTGCACGCGCTCGCACCGGACGCGACCGGGCCCGTCGACTTCGCCGGGGAGCACCGGTACGCCTTCTGGGCCGCGCTGAAACTTTCAGCTCCGGCCGGGGTCTGACCTGAATCGATACAACGGCAGCCGCCCGCGCGATTGACCACCGCGCGGGCGGCTCCTAGCGTCTGAGGCGTCTCAGTCCTCCCCTCAGTTGGGACTTCACGATGAATCGATTCAAAGCCTGCCTGGCCGCCACGGCCGGGCTCGCGGTCGCGGGCGCGCTGGTCGGGCAGTTACCCGCCTCCGCCGCCGTGGCCTGCGCCGTGGACTACGCCGTCGCCACGCAGTGGTCCGGCGGGTTCACCGGCAACGTGACCATTCGCAACCTCGGCGACGCCGTCAACGGCTGGCGGCTGACCTGGACTTACGGGGCCGGGCAGCAGATCACCCAGGCGTGGAACGCCCAGCCGAGCCAGAGCGGCGCCGCCGTCACCATGACCGACGTGGGCTACAACGCCGCCCTCCCGGCCGGGGGCAGCGTCGCCTTCGGGTTCAACGCGTCCTGGAACGGCAGCGCGAACCCCGTACCGGAGTCCTTCGCCCTGAACGGCGTCGCCTGCACCGGCGCCGAGCCGTCGCCGTCTCCCACCGTCACCACCCCGCCGCCCGGCCCCGAGGGCGGCAAGCAGGTCGAGGACCTCGACCGGGGCCTGGTCAGCGTGCGCTCCGGCAGCGGCAACCTGGTGTCCTGGCGGCTGCTCGGCACCGAGGCCCGCGAGACCGCCTACAACGTCTACCGGGGCGGCACCCGCATCGCCACCGTGACGAACTCCACCAACTACCTGGATCCCGGCGCCGCCGCCGACGCCACCTACACCGTCCGGCCCGTCACCGGGGGCGCCGAGGGGCCCGCGTCCGAGCCGTCGCTGCGCTTCGGCAACGGCTACCTCGACGTGCCCGTCAGCCCGCCGTCCTCCGGCCACCACGCCAACGACGCGAGCGTCGGCGACCTCGACGGCGACGGCCGCCTCGACCTCGTGCTGAAGTGGGAGCCGAACAACGCCAAGGACAACTCCCAGTCCGGCGTGACCGACCCCGTCTACGTCGACGGCGTCAAGCTCGACGGCACCCGGCTGTGGCGCGTCAACCTCGGCCGCAACATCCGCGCCGGAGCCCACTACACCCAGTTCCAGGTGTACGACTACGACGGCGACGGCAAGGCCGAAGTCGCGATGAAGACCGCCGACGGCACCGTCGACGGCCGAGGCGCCGTCATCGGCGACGCCGGAGCCGACCATCGCAACTCCGGCGGCTACATCCTCACCGGGCCCGAATTCCTCACCATGTTCAACGGGCAGACCGGCGCCGCCATGTCGACCGTGCCCTACGACCCGCCGCGCGGCGACGTCTCCTCCTGGGGCGACAGCTACGGCAACCGCGTCGACCGCTTCCTGGCCGGCACCGCGTACCTCGACGGCGAACGGCCCTCGCTCATCATGGCGCGCGGCTACTACACCCGCTCGGTCATCGCCGCCTGGGACTTCCGCGACGGCCGCCTCACCAAGCGCTGGACGTTCGACTCCAACAGCTCCGGCAACAGCGCCTACGCCGGCCAGGGCAACCACTCGCTCACCATCGGCGACGTCGACGCCGACGGGCGCGACGAGATCGTGTACGGCGCCGCCGCCGTCAACGACGACGGCCGCGGCCTGTGGAACACCCGCTGGGGCCACGGCGACGCCGCCCACCTCGGCGACCTCGACCCCGGCAGGCCGGGCCAGGAGTACGTGAAGATCTCCGAATCGTCCTCCCCGCCCGGCCTCTACATGCTCGACGCCCGCACCGGCTCGGCGCTGTGGCGCACCGGCAGCTCCTCCGGCGAGGGCCCCGGCCGCGGCGTCGCCGGCGACATCCACCCGGGCAGCCCCGGCGCCGAGTCCTGGGCCGCGGGCGCCGGCCAGGACGGCCTGCGCAACACCTCTGGCACCGTCATCGGCCGCCAGCCCTCCTCGGCCAACTTCCTGTCCTGGTGGGACGGCGACCCCGTCCGTGAACTGCTGGACCAGACCAGGATCGACAAGTACGGCACCGGCGGCGAGACCAGGCTGCTGACCGCCTCGGGCGTCCACTCCAACAACGGCACCAAGGCCACCCCGTCCCTGTCGGGCGACATCCTGGGCGACTGGCGCGAAGAGGTCATCTGGCCGACGACCGACAACCGCGCCCTGCGCATCTACGCGACGCCGCACGTCACCACCACCAAGATCCACACCCTGCTGCACGACCCGCAGTACCGGGTCGCGCTCGCCTGGCAGAACACCGCCTACAACCAGCCCCCGCACCCGAGCTTCTTCATCGGGAACGCCATGCCCACCCCACCCACCCCGGACGTGTACGTCCGCTGACCGCACGCCGGGAGGCGGGGGTCGGTATCGTGGCGCGATGGCTGTTCAGGTGATCGTGCTCAATGGCGGGTCCAGCTCGGGGAAGTCCGGGATCGCGCGGTGTCTGCAGGCGATCCTGCCGGAGCCGTGGCTGACGCTCGGGGTCGACACGATGATCGAGGCGATGCCCGTCGCCATGCGCTCGTCGGAGGCGGGGATCGAGTTCGCGCCCGACGGGGGGATCAGCGTCGGGCCGGAGTTCAGCAGGCTGGACGCCGCCTGGATCGCCGGGGTCGCCGCGATGGCGCGGGCGGGGGCGCGGGTGATCGTGGACGAGGTGTTCCTGGGCGGGGCCGCCTCGCAGGAGCGGTGGGTGCGGGCCCTGGCCGGGCTCGACGTGGCGTGGGTGGGCGTCAGGTGCGAGGCGGCGGTCGCGGCGGCGCGGGAGACGGCGCGCGGCGACCGGGTGGCGGGGATGGCGGTGTCGCAGGCCGAGATCGTGCACCAGGGGGTGCGCTACGACCTGGAGGTCGACACCGCGAAGGCCGAGGCGCTGGAGTGCGCTCGGGTCATCGCCCGGTTCGTCGAGGAGCGGGAGCGCGGCGGCCGGGCGCTGCCCGGGGATCGGTGAGCGTTCTCAGGACTTCCTGGCGAAGGTCTGACCGGCGACGAGCGCGCCGAGCGCGAGGACGAAGCCGGCGATCTGCCAGCCGTTGAGCGTCTGGCCGAGCACGGCGAGCCCGGCGACGGTGGCCACGAGCGGGTTGGTGAGGCCGAGCAGCGACACGGAGGTGGGCGCGAGCCGGTCGATGCCGCGGAACCACAGCGCGTAGGCGATCGCGGTGCCGAACACGCCCAGGTAGGCGAAGCCGAGCAGGTTGGGCCCGGTGAGGGTGGCGGGCAGCCCCTCGACGGCCAGGGTGAGCGGCGCGATGGCCAGGCCGCCGATGGTGAGCTGCCAGCCGGTCATGACGAGCGGCGACTCGGGCCGTCCCCATTTCTTGGCCAGCACGATGGCCAGGCCCATGAGGGAGGTGGCGGCCAGCATGGCGAGGATGCCGAGCGGGTCGAGCCGGGCCTCGGAGGTGAGCGTCAGCAGGGCCACGCCGCCGGTGCCGGCCAGGGCGGCGTACAGGACGGCCCTGGCGGGGCGGGCGGACAGGACGAGGATCGACAGCAGCGCCACGACCAGCGGTTGCACGGACCCGATGGTGGCGGCGACGCCGCCGGGCAGCCGGTAGGCGCCGAAGAACAGCAGGGGGAAGAACGCCCCGAAGTTCAGCATGCCGAGCACCGCGGACTTCCACCACCACGAGCCGGTGGGCAGGCGCCGGGCGACGGCGAGGAGCACGAGCCCGGCAGGGAGGGCGCGCAGGGTGGCGGCGAGCAGCGGCCGGTCGGGGGGCAGCAGCGTGGTGGTCACGACGTAGGTGGTGCCCCAGCTCATCGGGGCGAGGGCGGCCAGCACGAGGTCGCCGACGCGGCCCGGGCGGACGGTCGCCGGCGCGGCGATGGTTGCCATGACGTTCCCTCCTCATTGATAATCTCAACGTTGAGATAACAACACATTGATTCAGCGAACGTCAAGTCTCTTAATGTTGAGAGGATTACCGATGGGCGACGCGGTGGACGCGGTCACCGCTCAGTGGCGGCGCGAGCGGCCGGACGTGGACGTGTGGCCGATGGAGGTCATCGGCCGGGTGTCGCGGCTGTCGCGGCTGCTGGAGCGCGGGATCAAGGAGGTGTTCGGCGCGCACGGGCTGGAGAGCTTCGAGTTCGACGTGCTGGCCACGCTGCGCCGCTCCGGCGCCCCGTACGAGCTGAGCGCCGGGACGCTGCTCAAGGCGGCGATGGTGACCTCGGGCGCGATCACCAACCGGATCGACAAGATGGAGGCCAAGGGCCTGGTCGAGCGGGTGCGCGACGTGGAGGACCGGCGCTCGGTCCGCATCAGGCTCACCCCGCGCGGGCTGGAGCTCGTCGACAAGGTCCTGGTCGAGCACGTCGCGAACGAGGCCCGCCTGCTGTCCGGCCTGGCCCCGGCCGACCGCGACACGTTCGTCGCCCTGCTGCGCGGGCTGCTGGAGTCGCTCGGGGACACCGCGATCGACTGATCAGTCGTCGAGGCCGCGCGCGCTGAGCGCCTCGCCCAGGGCGTCGGCGTGCCGCAGCGCGCTGACGACCAGCGGCACCGCGAACGCGCGCAGGCTCCACTCGACCCCCCGCGCCCGCTGGGCCTCCCTGACCCGGACCGCCAGCCCGGCCATCACCGGCACGGTCCTGATGGTCAGCGACAGCAGCAGCGACAGCCGGAACGGGTCGACGCCGAGCCGCCGGGCCGGCCGCAGGCCGCGTTCCAGCGTCGCCAGCATGGCGGAGGTGCGGGTGGTGAGCGTGACCAGCGCCGCCAGGGCCACAGCCAGGACCAGCCTGGACGTGAGCATCGCCGCCGTCGGCAGCCCCGCCATCACCCACTGCACGGCGAACAGCGCCACCGCGAACCAGCGCACCGGCCGGATCTGCGCCCAGGCCGCCGCCGCGCCCACCCCGGACAGCGCGTAGAGCCCGGCGGTCACCAGCGCCGCCGCCCCCATCGCCCACGGGGAGCGCAGCAGCACGAGCACCGTGCAGCACACCGCCAGGCCCAGCAGCTTGACGCCCACCGGCAGCCGGTGCAGCGGCGAGCTCCCGGGCACGTAGATGCCGGCCAGGCCGTTCGCGCCGCTCACGCCATGAGCTTCCGGTAGTGGCCGAGCGCCGACTCGGGGGTGGCGTCGGCCACGATCCGGCCCTCGTCCAGCACCAGCACCCGGTCGAACCCGTCGAGCAGCGGCAGGTCGTGCGTCACCACGATCACCTGCATCGGCAGCTCGCGCAGCACCTCGGCGACCAGCCGGGAGTGGCGCAGGTCGAGCAGCGTCGTGGGCTCGTCCATGATCAGGATCTCCGGCTCCAGCACCAGGACCGAGCAGAGCGCCAGCAACTGCTTCTGCCCGCCGGAGAGCTGGTGGGCCGGGTGGTCGGCGTGCCCGTCGAGCCCGTAGCGGGCCAGCACGGCCGACACCCGCCGTGTCACCTCGGCGGCCGGCAGCTTGTGGCGGCGCAGCGAGAACGCCACGTCCTCGGCCACGGTCGGCATCACGATCTGCGCGTCCGGATCGGTGAACAGGAACCCGACCCGCCGCCTGATCCGCGCCGCGTGCCGCCGCGTGTCGTCGCCGAGCACGGTCACGGTGCCGGACGAGGGCAGCGCCAGCCCGTTGAACAGCCGGGCCAGCGTGCTCTTGCCGGAGCCGTTGGCGCCGGCCACGCCGATCCGCCGCTCCGCGAGCGTGGCGGTGATGCCGCGCAGCACGTCGCGCTGCCCGAGCCGGACGTGCACGTCAGCCAGGTCGATCATTCACACCACCTCGAACAGGGCGGCGACCCCGAGCCCGCCGCCGACCGCCGCCGTCGCCAGCCCGAGCGTCCCCGCCGGCGCGCCCGCCCGGACGAGCCGCGTGAACAGCCGCGTCACCACGACCGCCCCGCTCGCCCCCCACGGGTGCCCGAGCGCGAGCGCGCCGCCGTCGGCGCACACCCGCCCGGCGTCGGTGCCGAGCGGGTCGAGCCCCAGCGCGTCGGTCACCGCCAGCGTCTGCGCCGCGAACGCCTCCACGATCTCCACCGCCGCGACCTGCTCCATCGTCACCCCGGTACGGGCGAGCAGGCGGCGGACGGCGGGCACCGGCCCCCATCCGGGCAGCGCCGGATCGCATCCGGTGACGGTCCCGGCCACCAGCCGCAGCCCGGGCAGCCCGGCCCGCAGCCGTTCCGGCACGACGGCGACCGCGGCGGCGCCGTCGCTGTTGGGCGCCGAGTTGCCGGCCGTCACCGCGCCGCCTGGCACGAACGCCGCCGGCAGCCGCCCCAGCGACCCCTCGCGCAGCAGCCGGGGCCGCTGGTCGCTGTCGCGCCCCTCGACGGGAACGATCTCCGTCGCGAACCGGCCCGCCTCCCGCGCGGCCACCGCCTTGGCGTGGCTCGCCAGCGCGTAGCGGTCCTGCCGGTCCCGCTCGACGCCCCTGGCCACGCCCAGCGCCTCGGCCGCCGCGCCCATCTCCGGGTCGGGATGGCCGTCGGGGGCAAACGGCGCGCGCTCGTACGGCTCGGCCTCGCCACGGCGGGTGCGCAGCGGCGCGGTGGACGCGCTCTCGACGCCGCCCGCCACGACGAGCTCCGCCTCACCGCTCCGTACGGCCTGCCCGGCGAGCAGGACGGCGGCCAGGCCGCTCCCGCACTGCCGGTCGACCGTGACCCCCGGCACCTCGTGGCCCAGCCCGGCGCCCAGCGCCGACACCCTGGCCAGGTTGCCGCCGGGACCCATGCAGTTGCCCAGCATCACGTCGTCCACCGGCAGCCCGAGCCCGGCCGCGTCGCGGACGACCGCCGCGATCACCGGGGCGGCCAGCCGGTCGGCGCCCACGCCCTTGAACGCGTGCCCGGCCGTCCCGATCGCCGTCCGGCGCGCGGCCACCACCACGGGCGCGTCCATCAGGACAGCCGCCGCAGGGCCGGGTCGCCGTCGGCGAGCCGGGCGGCGACGAGCGCGCGGGCCGGCTTGCCCGTCGCGGTGCGCGGCAGCTCCTGGACCGCGTACCAGCGGCGGGGCCGCTGCGCCAGGTCGAGCCCGCCGCGCGCGACGGCCTCCAGCGCGGACCTGGGCGGCGGCGCGCCGGCCGCCTCGACGATCGCGGTGACGACCGAGCCCAGGTCGGGATGGGGCGAGCCGATCACCACGATGTCGCCCACGCCGGGCACGGCCCGCAGCACCTCCTCGACGTCCTCGGGCACCACGGTCGCCCCGCCGGTCTGGATCGCGCCGTCGCCCCGGCCGCGCAGCCGCAGCGCCTCTCCCGGCCGGTACGGCTCGGCCAGGTCGCCGACGCTCATCCACCCGTCGCCGTCGCGGAGCAGCGGCCCGCTCGCCCCGGCCGCGTAACCCTCGGCCAGCCAGGGGGAGCGGGCCCACACGGTGCCGAGGTCGCGGCCCGGCTTGACCCGGACGTCGATCTCCACCCCGGGGAACGGCCGCAGCCCGGTGCCGTCGGCGTCCGCGGCCACGAACGACAGCTCGGTGGCCCCGTAATAGGACACCACCCGCATCCCGGCGCGCTCGCGCAGCCCTTCGGCCAGTGCCGCGCCGCCCACGGCGGCCACCCGCAGCGGGCTGGCCGCCGGCCGGGCGGCCAGCAGCTCGGGCAGCCGGTGCGGCACCAGGTGCACGGCCGTCGCGTTCGCGAGCTGCCCGGCCAGCGCGCCGGGCGACCAGCGGCCGGGCACCAGCGCCGTCGCCCCGGCGGCCAGCGCGTGCACGGCCGCGAACCCGTACAGGGAGGAGATCAGCGGCCCGGGCACCAGCACCACGTCGTCGGCGGTGATGCCGGTGAGCTCGCTGAACGGCTCGAACGAGCCGGTCCACGAGCCGCGCGTGCGCACCACGGCGCGCGGGCGGCCGGTGCTGCCCGAGCTGAAGCAGGCCCAGGCCAGGTCGCCGGGCCGGGCCGGGCGGCCGGTGAAGGCGGCGTCCGGCAGGCGGGCCGGGACGGCGTCGACGGTGAGGGCCGCGGGGATCTCGGGCGGCGCCTCGCGGGCCGGGTCGCACAGCAGCGGCGTCCCGCCGAGCAGGTCGACCGCCAGCACGGCGGTGAGCTGGTCGACGGGGTCGGTCGCGCGGATCACGGCCAGAGGCGTCGCGGCGCCTGCCGGGAGAGGGGCGAGGGCCGCGGCGAGCCGTTCGGCCCGCCTGGCCAGGGCGCCGTAGGAGAGCTCGCCCGACGGCCCGGCCAGCGCGAGGCGGCCGGGTCGGGACGCGGCGTGCCGCAATACCTGTGCTGCGACTGGCATGCCAGGTTCAGAGTTCCTTTCCGGCTCGGAGCCGTTCGCGGTGCACGGCCGGGACCGCGTCGGGGTAGGCCCGCTGGGTCCCGCGCGCCACGAACGCCGTCAGCACCGCCTTGGCCACGTCACCCGGCACGAACCCCAGCGTGAGCAGGGCCGCCTGCCCCAGCGTCAGCCCGCCGACGAGCGCCCACAGCGGGATGCCCACCAGATAGACGACCCCGAGGCCACCGGCCAGGGAGGCTACCAGCAGCCGTCCGATGCCCGGGGAGCGCCCGCCGCGCTCGACGATCCACCCGATGAGGGCGGCGCCGGGCAGCCAGCCGAGCAGGAACCCGACCGACGGCCCGGTGAACACCCCCAGCCCGCCGCGGAAGCCCGCCAGCAGCGGCAGCCCGGCCGCGACCAGCAGGATGAACACGCCGACCGCCAGGGCGGCCCGCCAGGAGCCGAGGATCGCCCCGGCGAGCATGACGCCGAGCGTCTGGAGCGTGATCGGCACCGGGCCGAACAGGTTGAGCCCCGGGACGAGGCCGAGCGCGGCGATCAGCGCGGCGAAGACGGCCACCCGGGCCACGTCCACGATGGGGAGGCGCAATCGGTACATTCCCGCTCCTCAGCTAGGTTTTTGCTGCCGGGTCCGATCCCACACCAGAACGTCCGCCGGGGTTATGGAGGGTTGCCACAACGTTGCCCGGCCGAAGATGTAGCGCATAGGCACGCCGCCACGGGCTAGAGACAAGGCATGGCAGACGGGATCGTCGACTGGGTCACGGGTCTGATGGAATCGCTGGGCGCGCCGGGGGCGGGCCTGGCCGTCGCGCTGGAGAACCTGTTCCCGCCGGTGCCGAGCGAGGTGATCCTGCCGCTCGCCGGGTTCACGGTGAGCCGGGGGGAGCTGGTGCTCTGGCAGGTGCTGGTGTGGACGACGGTCGGGTCGGTGGCGGGCGCGCTCGCGCTGTACGGCATCGGCGCGGCCCTGGGGCGCGACAGGATGCACGCGCTGGCCGAGAAGGTCCCGCTGGTCAAGGTCGACGACGTGCGCAAGACCGAGGCGTGGTTCGAACGCCACGGACGCAAGACGGTGTTCTTCGGGCGGATGGTGCCGATCTTCCGCAGCCTGATCTCCATCCCGGCCGGCGTGGAGCGGATGCCGCTGCCGGCGTTCACGCTGTTCACCACGCTGGGCAGCTTCCTGTGGAACACCGCCCTGGTCATGGCCGGCTACCTGCTGGGCGAGCAGTGGTCGCTGGTGGAGCGGTATGTGGGCATTCTCACGTACGTGGTCATCGGGCTGATCGTGCTGGCCGTCGGGGTGTTCGTGTGGAAGCGGGTGACGGAGGGGCGCAGGGCCCGCCGGTAGCCTCGGCTTCCGTGAACATCAGAACGGGCGTCGCGGCCGATGCCGACGCCATCGCGGCTCTCCACACCGAGAGCTGGCGCACCGCCTATGCCGGGATCATGCCGGAGTCCTACCTGGAGGGGCCGCTGCCCGCGACCCATCGCGAGCTGTGGCGGGCCAGGGCCGAGAGCGAGGTTTACCTCAACGGCGGTGACCCGCCCTGCCTGCTGGTGGCCGAGGACGAGGCGGGTGTGAGCGCGTTCGCGTATCTGGTGCCGGAGCGCGACGGCCGGGTGCTGCTGGACAACCTGCACGTGCGGCCCACGCTCAAGCGGTCCGGCCTGGGCCGCCGGCTGATGGACCGGGGGCTCGGCTGGGCCGCCGAGCACCACCCGGGCAAGACCGTCTACCTGGAGGTTCTGCGCGACAACGCCGCGGCCAGGGCCTTCTACGAGCGGATGGGCGGCAGGCCCGGCCGCGCGTTCGTGGAACGCTTCAACGCCGGGTTCGAGCTGGACGTCGTCGAATACACCTGGAGCCCGGTCAACGGCCGGTGAAGTGCCGGGTGAACCAGTCGCGGGCCAGGTCCGCGACCGTCTCGAGCGCCCCGGGCTCCTCGAACAGGTGGGTGGCACCGGGGACGATCCGCAGCTCGCTCTCGGCGTTCAGCTGCCGCTGGGCGGCCTCGTTCAGCTCGATCACCGGCTCGTCGGCGCCGCCCACCAGGAGCAGCGTCGGGGCCCGTACCGACGCCAGGCGCGGCCCGGCCAGGTCGGGACGGCCGCCTCGGGAGACGACGGCGGCGACGATGTTGTCCGGTTCGGCGGCCGCCCACAGGGCGGCCCCGGCGCCGGTGCTGGCCCCGAAGTAGCCGACCGGCAGCCCGGTCGCGCCCGGGTCCTCGCGCACCAGGGCGGTCGCCGCGAGCAGCCGCCCGGCCAGCAGCTCGATGTCGAACACGTTGCCCCGGTCGGCCTCCTCCTCCGGCGTGAGCAGGTCGAACAGAAGCGTGCCCAGCCCCGCCTCGTTGAGCGCGTCCGCGACGAAGCGGTTGCGCGGGCTCAGGCTGCTGCTGCCGCTGCCGTGCGCGAACACCACCACGCCGAGGGCGTGTTCGGGCACCACGAGCTGCCCCGATATTTCGACATCCACCTGTGACACCTCCAGTCACCAGGCTCCTACCCACTGTGATGCTGGGTAGGACCCGGGTGTGGAGGAGGAATCGCGCAGACGGGGCAGGAGCCTGCCGCCGCTGGAGCGCATCTCCCGGCACGGCAGGATCGTGCTGGAGCAGGCGCGGCGGCTGGGGCTCGGCGACTGGCTGCGCACCGAGCGGGAGTCCCTGGCCCAGACGGTCAAGGTGACGGTCGCCTGCATGGTGGCCTGGTGGCTGGCGGCCGTGGTGATGAAGACGCCGATGCCCGTGCTGGCCCCGATCGGCGTCCTCGCCACGGTGTCCGTGACCGCCTACAGCACGGTCGTGCGGGGGGCCCAGCAGATCGGCGCGGTCGTGGTGGGGGTGACGGCGGCGATCGCGCTGATCATGTTCATCGGCGCGAACGCGGTCACGCTGGGCCTGCTGGTGGCCGCCGGGCTGGTGCTGACCCGGCTGCTCAACCTGCCCAACCAGAACGTGCAGATCCCGATCACCGCGCTGCTCGTGTTCGCGCTGGGCAGCACCTACAGCATGTACCGGCTGGCCGACCTGCTGCTCGGCGTCGGCGTCGGGATCGGCGCCAACCTGCTCGTGCTGCCGCCGCGTTACATCGAGGAGGCGCAGAAGGACCTGGCCGCGCGCTCGGCCGACCTGGCGGAGCTGGCCCGCGACATCGCCGAGGGCCTGTACGGCCGGTGGGGTGAGAACGAGTCGCGCGAGTGGCTGGACCGTTCCCGGGAGCTGGCCCGCGACCTCGACGACAGCGAGGAGGTCGCCGAGCAGGCCGTCGAGTCCGTACGGCTGAGCGTGCGGCCCCGACGCTACGAGGAGCGGCTGGACCAGGTCGCCGAGGCCATGACCGCCCTGGACCACGCCTGCCAGCAGTTGCGCGGCATCGCCAGGGCGCTCAACGACCTGGTCGTGGGCGCGCGCGGGCTGCCGGACGTGGACGCGGCGCTGCTGCCGGTGGCGCTGGGCGACGAGCTGGAGGCCATCTCGCGCGCCTTCTCCGCGTTCGGCGGCCTCCAGGTCGGCTGCGGCACCGAGGAGGACCTCGCCGCCCTGCGCCAGGCGTTGCGCGACGGCGAGCAGGAGGACCGCGCCGTCGCCGACACCTTCAAGGACACCGAGCACGTCGGCCTGTGGTCGCTGTACGGGGCGATGCTCGACGCCTGCCGCGGGATCAGGCACGAGCTCGACCCCGACCACGGGCCGCACCGGGCCGCGTTCCCGCCGGACTGCAAGTGACTCAGGCGAGCAGCAGCGCGGTCACGAACTGCAGCACGTGCCAGGCCACGTAGGCGGCGAGCGAGCCGAACGCCCACTCCTTGGCCCGGGAGATCCGCCCCGCCCAGCGCAGCGCCTCGACGGGCTCGCGCCCGCGCCGCCGCCCGGCCCTGGCCACGAAGAACGCGGCCACCAGCCAGCCGGCCGCCGAGAAGGCGAGCAGGCCGGCGGAGAGCGCGAGCAGCGGCGCGGAGGCGGGCGGCGCGGCCCCGGGGACGAGCTGGCGCACCCAGGCCATCGACACCATGGCGAGCACGGTCAGCGTGATCCGCCTGTCCTTGCGCGCCTGTCGCCTGAGCCACTGAAGGTCTTGACGCAGATGGTTCTTGAGCATCCGGATCACCTCCGCTTGGAGTAGCTGGTGAGACCAGCTAACGGGGGAACCCGGGCCAAGATCTGCGACCTAAGGCCCAAAAAATCACGACATTTCGCGGAGTTCTGCGGCGGCTTTCCGCGCCTCGAACACGTCACCCACCTCCTCCAGCGTCCGCACCGCCTCGCCCAGCAGCTCCGCCGCCGCCACCGCGTCACCCTGCCGCCGCGCGATCAGCCCCAGCGCCCGCAGCGCGCACCCCAGGTCACGCCGCGTCCCGCAGCCCCGGTGCACGTCCCTCGCCTGCTCGGCGTACGCCCGCGCCTCCTCCGGCCGGTCCAGGTCGAGCAGGATCATCGCCAGCGTGGTGAGCGCTGCCGCCCACCGGTCCCGCGTGCCCGTCTCGTGCTGCAGCTCCACCGTCCGCGCCGCGTACTCCAGCGCCGCCGCCGGCCGGCCCGCCGTGTGCAGCGCCTGCGCCACCGACAGCAGCGCGCTGGCCCGGTCGTCGCGGACCTCCTCCCGGATCGCCAGCGACGCCAGCGCCGCCCGCAGCGCGTCCCGGTGCCGGTCCAGCGACAGGTACGTGTACGCCAGCGTCTCCTGCACGTCCGCCTCGGCCCGCCGGTTGCCCAGCCCCTGCACGATGTCCAGCGCCTCCAGCGCGTACACGAACCCCACCTGCGGCTGCCCCTGACGCCGCCGCACCCGCGCCAGCCGGTTCAGCATCCGCGCCTCGGCCGGCAGGTCGCTGATCACCCGGCTGATCGCCAGCGCCTGGCTCAGGTAGTCGTCGGCGCGCAGGTAGTCGGCGAGCCGCCAGTGCACCAGCCCGATGTCCCCCAGCGTCTCGGCCCGGCCCTGCTCGTGGTGCAGCTCCACCTGTACGGCCAGCGCCTGCTCGTACCGGTCGAGCGCCTCGTCGTAGCGGGAGCCGTTGCGCGCGATGCGGCCCAGTGTGCACAGCGCCCGGCCGTAGCCGTGCTGGTCGCCCGTGGCCGTGTAGCCGGCCAGCGCCCGCTCCGCGTCACGCTGGGCGTCCTGCGGCAGCCGCAGCGCGTCGTACACATCGGCCAGGCAGAGCAGCGTCTCCGCCTCGGCGTGCTCGTCGCCCAGCTCATGGCAGACGGACAGCGCCTCCAGCCCCTCCGACAGCGCGGCGTTCGGCTCGCCGAGGCTCTGCTGCACCCGGGCCAGGATGATCAGGCTCTGCGCGGTGCCCCGGCGGTCGCCCAGCTCCTCGCGCACCTCCAGCGCCTGCCCGGCGTGGTCCAGGGCCAGCTCGTGCCGGTTCTGCGACAGGTGCAGCCGCGACAGCGTGTGCAGGCTGTCGGCCACCCCGGTCAGGTCGCCGATCTCCCGGTAGAGCTCCAGCGCCTCGCCCGCGCACTTCAGCGCCTCCTCGCCGTTGCCCGCGATGCCGTGCACCTCGGCCAGGTCGTTCAGCGCCCTGGCCCGGCCCTCCCGGTCGCCGAGCAGGTCGAAGTCGGCCAGCGCCTCGCCGATGTAGCGGGCGGCGCGCGTGGAGGGCCCGATGGCGCGGTGGATCGAGCCCAGATGGCTGCGCATGACCGCGATCGCCCGGCGGTTGCCCACCTGCCGCGCGCAGTCGAGCCCGGCCTGCTGGATCTCCAGGTTGTTCTCGTAGTAGCGCAATCGCCTGAACGGCTCGAACACCGCCTCGGCCAGCCGCCAGGCGATGCCGTGCGCGCCGGTCTCCTCCGCCAGCCGCGTCACCGAGACCAGCGCCCGGCGCTCGGCCTCGAACCACTCGCCCGGCGTCGCCGGATCGGCCGCCTTGGCCAGGTAGTGGTCCAGCAGCCGCACCCTCGCCTCGCGCACGCCCGCCTCGGCGTGCCTGCCCAGCTCCCTGGCCAGTCCCTTGACCAGGTCGTGCACCCGGTAGCGGACCCCGGGCAGCGGCTCGACCAGATACGCCCGGTGCAGCCCCGCCAGCGCGGTCACGGCCTCGCCTACCGGCACGCCGAGCGTCGCGGCCAGCACCTCCGGCGTGAACGCCCCGCCCGGCAGCAGCCCGACGTGCCGGAAGGCCCGCCGCTGCGCCGGGTCCAGCGACTCGTACGCCAGGTCGAGCGCCGAGCGGAACGCCTCCTCCGGGTCGCCCGAGAACGTCGGCCGCAGGTCGGGCCGGCGCAGCTCGCGCACCCGGGAGGCGACGCTGAGCTCCGGGTTCTCGGCCAGCTTGGCGGCGGAGATGCGCAGCGCGAACGGGTGGTAGGAGCACACGCGGGCCAGCTCGGCCAGCCCGTCGCGGTCGGCGGCGCGCGGCGACTCCTCGCCCAGCACCGCCACCAGCAGCGCCACCGCGTTGCCCGGGTCGAGCACGGGCACGTCCATCAGGTCGGCATGCCCGGTGGCGCGCAGCGGCCCCATCCTGGTCCTGCTGGTCACCAGCACCACGCAGTCCTTGCTGCCGGGCAGCAGCGCGCGCACCTGGGCCGGGTCGGCGGCGTTGTCCAGGATGAGCAGCAGCCGGCGCCCGGCCAGCCTGCTGCGGTAGAGCAGCATCAGCTCGGCCTCGTCGGAGGCGGGCATGTGCTCGCCGACGCCGAGCGAGCGCAGGATCTGGCCCAGCGCCTCGGCCGGGTTCATCGGCGGCTGGCTGGGCGACTGGCCGCGCAGGTCGATGACGATCTGCCCGTCGGGGAACCGGCCGGCGTGCAGGTGGGCCCAGTGCGTGACCAGCGCGGTCTTGCCGACGCCGGGCAGCCCCTGGACCACCAGCGTGTTCGTCCGGCGGGGCCGCTCCAGCCAGGAGGTGAGCCGGTCGAGGCTCTGCTGGCGGCCGGTGAAGTCGGGCACGTCGGCGGGGAGCTGCGCCGGCCGGGGCACCTCGCCGGCGACGAGCGGCGCGTCCGGCTTGGCCAGGAACGGCGTCACCCGGCCCGTCCACGGCTCGGCCAGGTGCTCCCAGCTTCCGGCGGCGGCCCGCAGCGCGACCGGGTCGGCGATCACCAGCTTCCGGTAGCCCGGGCCGCACCAGCCAGCCGCGCCGCGCCCAGTCGGCGAGCTGCCGCTGCACCACGTCGGCGGAGCTGCCGACCAGGTCGGCCAGCGTCTCCATGGACAGCGGCGGCGCCGCCTCGGAGGCCAGCCCGTAACGCTCGTCGAGCTGTAAGAGCCACACGGCCAGCCGGGCGGCGACCGGCGCCCGCGCCAGCGCCTCGTGCCGGCGGGCGGCCACGTTGCGCGCGAACAGCTCCTGCACCAGCGCCGTCGCCGCCGCGCTGCTGGCCGCCACGTGCTCGCGCAGCCGCCGCAGGTCGATCGGCCAGGCCCGCACCTCGGTCAGCGCGTCGATCCTGACCCGCTCGCCGGGACTCCAGAACGCCAGCTCGCCCACGAGGTCACCGGCGGAGCGCAGGTCGTGGATGACCTCGCGGTCGCCGCCCGGCAGGTATTCGCGGGCGAAGCCGTAGTCGATCAGGTGCACCCGGCTGGCCGGGCGCAGCGGCGAGCAGATGTGCTCGTTGCGCCGGTAGATCCGGGCCTTCTCGTCGGCCAGCGACCGGAAAGGGCTCACCGCCACCACCATTCCCCGGGACGGCGGCGTCCACGACTCGACACTTGTCAGATCAGTTGAACTCCGATCAAGGCAAGTGTCAACGGTTCATACGTGCGCGGAATCGGCCCGATCGGGAACGAAGCGGTAACCCACGTTGCGCACGGTGCCGATCAGCGACTCGTACTCGGTGCCGAGCTTGGCCCGCAGCCGCCGCACGTGCACGTCGACCGTGCGGGTGCCGCCGAAGTAGTCGTAGCCCCAGACCTCCTGGAGGAGCTGCGCCCTGGTGAACACCCGGCCGGGGTGCTGCGCCAGGTATTTGAGCAGCTCGAACTCCTTGAACGTGAGGTCGAGCACCCGGCCGCGCAGCCGGGCCGTGTAGGTGGCCTCGTCGATCGACAGGTCGCCGCTGCGGATCTCGTCGGGCACCTCCTCGGCCGACCCCTGCGACATGCGGCCCACGGCCATCCGCAGCCGCGCCTCCACCTCGGCCGGCCCGGCGCTGTCGAGCAGCACGTCGTCCACGCCCCACTCGGCGGTCATCGCGGCCAGCCCGCCCTCGGTGACGATCACCAGCAGCGGGCAGTCGATCCCGGTGGTGCGGATCAGCCGGCACAGGCTCTTGGCCTGCACGAGCTCCTTGCGGGCGTCGACGAGCACGGCGTCGGACGGCGGGGCGTCGATGAGCGCGGACGCCTCGGCGGGCGCGACGCGGACCGAGTGGAGCAGCAACCCGAGCGCCGGCAGCACCTCGGACGACGGTTCGAGGGCGTTGGTCAGCAGGAGCAGGTTGCTCATCTCGGCCTCCTAAACGCGCAGGGACCCGGGGGCTACGTCGCCCAGGTCCCGTAGGCGAGGATATCCCACGGCTTTGTCGCGGACATTGCGCGTCCAGGGGGTGAACAACGGCTCTCATGAAACATCCGTGTTAACGAACGTGCACAATGGTGGAGAATCTACGGTGAGGTACTGATGGCCTTGGGAAAAGTGCGTTATTGGGCGGCGGCGAAGCAGGCGGCCGGGGTGGCGGAAGAAACGTTCGAGGCCGCCACGCTTGGCGAACTCATGACGAAAATCACAGAAAACCGCGCCGAACTCGCTCGGATCGTGAGCAGGTCGTCATTCTTGATCGATGGTTCTCCCGTCGGTAAGAGGCCGCATGACGAGGTGCCTCTCGGCGACGGCGTGACCGTCGAGGTGTTGCCGCCGTTCGCCGGTGGGTGATGGCGCGCTTTGGCGGGGAATCAGTCGATAAGCTCATGACCCCCCGCGTGAGACAGGGAGCCCGATGCGCAAGCTGCTCGTTTTCCTGATGCTGCTGATCGTCCTCCTGGTCGTCCTCGACCGGGTCGCGGTCGCGGGCGTGCAGCGCGACCTGGCCAACCGCATCGCCGCCGCCACCGACGTCACCGGCACCCCCGAGGTCACCATCGAGGGCATCCCCTTCCTCACCCAGGCGATCTCGGGCCACTACCCGGAGGTGCGCTTCGACCTCGGCACGCTCAGCTACGGCGGCGTGCCGATCGAGAACCTCAAGGGCGCCGCCTACGACGTGACCGCCCCGCTGACCGACGTCATCCAGAACCGGGCCGACATCCGGGCCGGGCGCCTGGCCGTCACCGGCACCGTGTCCAGCGCCACGATCGACCGCTTCGCCCCGCAGGGCGTCAAGGTCAGCGGCAAGGGCGACAGGTTCGTCGCCTCCGGCGAGCTGATGGTGGGGGCGCAGAAGGTGAAGTTCACCGCCGAGATGCGGGCCGAGCTCGCCGACGGCGGCATCCGGCTCCAGGCCGAGAAGATCGAGGGCGTGCCCGACCAGCTCGCCCGGCTGGTCAACTACACGGTCCCGTTCAAGGGCAAGCTGCCCTTCGACGTCAAGGTCACCGAGGTGAAGAGCGTGGCCGGCGGGCTGCAGATCTCCGCCGAGGGGACCGACGTGCCGCTGCGTGGATGATTCCGTGGACGACGCTGAACCGGTCCGGCGCCCCGTACGTGAAGAGGGTGTGAGTCCAGCTGGCACCGCCGACGAGGAGCTTGTGAGAAGCCTGTTCGACGAGCACGCAGGGCCACTGTACGGATACGTGCTGCGGCTGACGGGCGATTCGGGACGGGCGGAGGACGTGGTGCAGGAGACGCTGCTACGGGCGTGGCGGCATCCTGACGCGCTCGCCGACCGGCCGATCAGGGCCTGGCTGTTCACCGTGGCCCGCAACCTCGTCGTCGACCAGCACCGGGCCCGCAAGGCGCGCCCGCCGGAGATCGGCGACGAGGCGCTGGCGGTGCTGCCGGCGGACGACGACCTGGAGCGCGCCGTCGAGTCGTGGGCCGTGGCCGAGGCGCTGGCCGAGCTGCGGCCCGAGCACAAGGACGTGCTGCTGGAGGTCTACTACCGGGGGAGATCGGTGAAGGAGGCGTCGGCGAAGCTCGGGATCCCGCCGGGCACCGTCAAGTCGCGCACCTATTACGCGCTGCGGGCGCTCAAGCTCGCCCTGGAGGAGCGGGGGCTGGCGCCGTGATGACGTGCGAGGAGGTGCGGCTGTCGCTCGGCGCGCACGCGCTGGGCGCGCTGGAGCCGGACGAGGCCGAGGAGATCGACACCCATCTGGCCACGTGCGAGGCGTGCGGGGCCGAGCTGCTGGACCTGGAGGGGGTCGCCGGCTTCCTGGGCAAGGTGTCGGAACGTGACGTGGAGCTGGTCGCCAGCCCGCCCCGGGCGGTGCTGGACCGGCTGCTCGACGACCGCGCCAGGCGTCACCGGCGCGGCAGGCGGCTGACCGTCGTCGCCGCGGCGGCCGCGGCGCTCGTCGTGGGCGGCACGGTGTGGGGCGTCACCCAGCAGGGCGGCGCCACGGAACAGGCCGCCTCGGCGCCCGCCGCGCAGTCGACGGTGAACCAGCCTCTGACGAGCGAGGAGGCGGCCGACAAGGCGATGCCGCTCCCGTCGACGGGCAGGCCCGAGCGCGCGATGCCGCTGCCGTCGTCCACCGAGCTCGACCAGGCGGAGCCGCTCCCGTCGTCCAGCGAGCGCGTGAAGGCGACCCCGTCGGCGCGCGAGTCCGAGGCGCCGTCGCTCTTCATGGAATCGGCGGAGGAGCGCGAGTTCGCCGGCGCGCGGCAGGGCCGCGACGTCACCGTGCGGGCGCAGCCCGCCGAGGACGGCGCCGAGCTCCACGTCGTGGTCACCGGCCTGCCGCCGGACGCGGAGGGCCGCATCGTGGTCCGCGGCCGTGACGGCGGGCGCGAAACCGCCGGGTCCTGGACCGGCTCCGCGCCGCAGTTCTCCGTGCGCACGCGCATCCCGCTGGATCAGATCGCCCGGCTCGACGTCGTCGGCGTCAAGGGCGACCTGTACGTGAGCGCCGTGCCGAGGAATTGACCGGAGGCCCGCGCTGGTTGCACCGGACGTGCTGCTGAACGAGACCGAGCTGGGCGCGGCGCTGGGGGAGCGGGCGACGCTCGTCCAGTTCTCCACCGCGTTCTGCCAGCCGTGCCGGGCCACCCGCCGGGTGCTGAGCGACGTGAGCGCCCTGGTGCCCGGCGTCGCCCACGTGGAGATCGACGCCGAGTCGCGGCTGGATCTGGTGCGGCGGATCGGCGTGACGGCGACGCCGACGGTGCTCGTGCTCGATTCCGCGGGAAAAGTGGTGAAGAAGGCGGCCGGGCAGCCGCGCAAGGCCGACGTGCTGCACGCGCTGGCCAGCGCTTTGTCTCACGATCCATCTCATGACTCGGACGAGATGTGACAGATGGCGAGACGGCGATGTAATGTCGTCGCTGTGAACCCATCGACAGAGCTGCTGACGAAGCGGCGCGCGGTTGATTTCTGCCGCGTCGCCACCGCGCTCTGTCGCGCTGCCTGAGGACGGTCTACGCGCGTTCCAACCGCGCCCCCACCCGACCCTTCAGGAGCATCCCATTGATGCGTGCCGATCTGCCGTGCTCCGGCGTGGCGCCTGCCATCACCACCCCCACGAGGGGTGTCATCGGGATGCTCTCCTCACTGCAGCCTGGGGAATGCGCCTCGGCTGCGACAGAAATCCGCTGACCCGCCGTCTCCTGCCCGCCGCCAAACTGGAGGTTTCCCAATGAGCCGCTCCGCCGTCCTGGTGGACGCCGACTGGGTCGAGGCCAACCTCGACACCCCCGGTGTCGTTCTCGTCGAGGTCGACGAAGACACCAGCGCCTACGACAAGGGCCACATCCGTGGCGCCGTGAAGATCGACTGGAGGACCGACCTCCAGGACCCGGTCCGCCGCGACTTCGTGGACAAGACCGGCTTCGAAGCCCTGCTCTCCGAGCGCGGCATCGCCAACGACGACACCGTCATCCTCTACGGCGGCAACAACAACTGGTTCGCCGCCTACGCCTACTGGTACTTCAAGCTCTACGGCCACGACCAGGTCAAGCTGCTCGACGGCGGGCGCAAGAAGTGGGAGCTCGACTCCCGCGAGCTGGTCAAGGACGTTCCCCAGCGGGCGAAGACCGCCTACGTGGTGTCCAACCAGGACGACAGCATCCGCGCCTTCCGTGACGACGTCGTCGCCGCGATCGGCAAGCTCAACCTGGTCGACGTGCGCTCGCCCGACGAGTTCACCGGCAAGCTGCTCGCCCCCGCCCACCTGCCGCAGGAGCAGGCGCAGCGTGGCGGCCACGTGCCCACCGCGCGCAACATCCCGTGGTCCAAGGCGGCCAACGACGACGGCACCTTCAAGTCCGACGACGACCTGCGCGCCCTCTACGGCGCCGCCGGCGTCGACTTCGGCAAGGACACCATCGCCTACTGCCGCATCGGCGAGCGCTCCGCGCACACGTGGTTCGTGCTGCACGAGCTGCTCGGCCAGGCGAACGTGAAGAACTACGACGGTTCGTGGACCGAATACGGTTCGCTCGTGGGCGTTCCGATCGAGCTGGGGGAGGCCCGCTGATGAGCACTGCACAGGGTTGCGGAGCGCCGGAGCAGACCATCGCGCTGCCGGCCGGGATCGATCTGTCCAACCAGGCCGTCATCCAGGGCCGGGTGACCGGCGCCGGCACCGCCTACGCGCGGCTGCTCGACCACTCCGGCGAGTTCACCGGTGAGGTCGTCGTGTCCGACGAGGGCATCTTCCGCTTCTTCGCGGCGCCCGGCGACTGGACCGTGCGCATCATCGCCGGCGGCGGCGTCACCCGTGACGTCCAGGTGGAAGCCCGGCTGGGCGAGGTCTCCGAGCTGGCCGTAGCGGTTTGACCCAGGTCACGCGAAGCCCGCGTCCCCTTCCCGGGGGCGCGGGCTTCTCGCGTGCAACCGAATCGCGCTCGCCGGTGTTCTACTGAACGTGAGCCAGACCGACTGCCTCGACCCGGTGCGCAAAGCACTGCTCGACGACCTCGACGAGGGCTTCGCCGAGCTCTACTCCGCGCACCGCTGCGTGGTCTTCACCACCGCGCTGCGGCTCAGCGGGGCCTGGAGTGACGCCGAGGACCTGACCGCCGAGGCGTTCCTGCGCGCGTACCGGGCGCTGACCGGCTACGACTCCGACCGCATCGCCGCGCTTCAGCCTCGCGCCTGGCTGCTGACGATCCTGATGAACCTCTGGCGCAACTGCGCCCGCACCCGTTCCCGCAAGCCGCCGCCCGACCTGCGCGACGAGCCCATCGAGACGCCCGACCCGCGCGAGGGTGTCGAGGAGAGCGCCGTCCGCCGCGAGACGGGCGACGAACTGCACGCCCTGCTGGGCCTCCTGCCGGCCGACCAGCGTGCCGCCGTCGTGCTCCGGCACGTCGTCGACCTGCCCGTCGCCGAGATCGCCACCGTGCTCAAGATCCCGCAGGGCACGGTCAAGTCGCACATTTCGCGCGGACTCAAGCGCCTGCGCGCCCTGGGAGGTGCCCGATGACCCACCACGCCACCGACCCGCTCCTCGCCCGGCTGGCCGGGCTCGGCGTCGACGCCCCCGCCGGGCTGCTCGACCGCGTCGCCGCCCGCTGGGTGCGCGTGCCCGGCCCCGTCGGCGACGTGACCGTCGCCTTCACCGACCAGGGCATCGCGTACGTGCGCGAGGACCACGACGGGTTCGCCGCGGCCTTCCATGACCGTTTCGCCCGGCCGCTGCTGCCTGCCGCCCGGCCGCCCGCCGGGCTCGTGACCGCCCTGCGCACCGGCCGCGCCGCGACGCTCGCCCTCGATCTGCGCGACCTGACCCCCTTCCAGCGCGACGTGCTGCAGGCCGCCCGGGCGATCCCCCGCGGCGAGGTCCGCCCGTACGCCTGGATCGCCGCCCGCATCGGCCGCCCCACCGCCGTCCGCGCCGTGGGCACGGCGCTGGCGGGCAACCCGGTGCCGCTGCTCGTCCCGTGCCACCGCGTCATCCGCTCCGACGGCGCGACCGGCGAGTACGTCTTCGGCGCCGCGGCCAAGGAACGCCTGCTCGCGGCCGAGGGCGTCGACCTCGGCCGGCTCCGCGCCCTGGCCGGCTCCCGCGTCTTCTACCTGGCCAGCGACACCACCGGCATCGTCTGCTTCCCGACCTGCCACAACGCCCGGCGCATCACGCCGGCGCACCGGCACGGCTTCCGCACCCTTCCCCAGGCCCGCGCCGCCGGCTACCGCCCCTGCCGCTCCTGCCGCCCGGCCGCCTGAGGCGGTAACGGGGCATGGCCTCTCAAGAGGGGCAGTGTCCCCCAGGAGGGCAGGGGCGGGTCGTAGGCTGCCGGGATGGAGCGTACGGAACGGGTTGTCGGGGCGGTTGTCGGGTCGGCGGTGGGTGACGCGCTGGGGGCGCCGTTCGAGTTCGGCCCCGCGGGCGCGTTCAGCGCGCGCTTCCCGAAGGCGGGCGGCCAGGGGGAGATGTGCGGTGGCGGCGGCTGGGGCCCGGGCGAGGCGACCGACGACACGCAGATGGCCGTCCATCTGGGCGAGTCGCTGCTGGAGCGCGGCGGTCTGGACCTGCCGGACGTGTTCGCGCGCTTCCAGCGGTGGGCGGCGGCCGAGCCGAAGGACATCGGCCTGCAGACCGAGCAGGTGCTGACGAACGGCATGCCGTGGGACCTGGCGGCCGCGTTCCACTTCGAGAGCACCCGCCGCGCCGCCGGCAACGGGTCGCTGATGCGGGCGACCACGTCGGCGGTCTACTTCGCCCGCCAGGGCCGTGAGGCGAGCATGGACGCCGCCCGGCGCATCGCGGCGCTGACCCACGGCGACCCGGCGGCGTGGGCGGGCACGGCGATCTACCACGAGCTGCTGCGCGTGGCGCTGGACGGCGGCGACCCGCTCTCGGCGATCGGCGACGCGCTCGCGCACGTGCCGGCGGAGCACCGTGAGCGCTACGCGGTGGCGCTGGCGCCCGGCTGGCATCCGGACCAGGCGACGGAGTTCAACGGCGCGGTGTGGCCGTGCCTGGGGTCGGCGGTGTGGGCGGTGCGCACCACGTCGGGGTTCGAGGACGCGCTGCGGGCGGCCGTGGACGTGGGCGGCGACACCGACACGGTGGGCGCGGTGACGGGCGGCCTGGCGGGCGCGGTGTACGGGTCCGGCGCGATTCCGGCGGGCTGGACGGAGCCGCTGCACGTGCCGCTGCCGGGCGCGGGTGACCGGGTGCTGCGGCTGCCGGAGCTGGCTGACCTGGCCCGCCGGCTGGACGCGGGGGCCTGAGGCCGCATTCCGTAGTTGCTGCTGCGGCACTTGGGGCAGACCGCTACGATTCAGCAGATGTCCGGATCGTCAGGTGTGATGGCACCGCCCCGGCCTGGGCCCGAACCGGCTCAGCGAGTGCCGTCGCCGTTCTCGCTGCCCCTGCACGCGCTCAGGCTCGCAGGGCGGTGCGCGCTGCCTCTGATCCTGTGGTTCTCCGTCGGCGAGCTGCTGCGCTGGGGACTCCTCTACGCCGCCACCGAGGTCCAGCACGGCAGCTTCAGGCAGCCGCGGCTCATCCTCGCTTACGTGCTCCTGACCGTGATCATCCTCGTCTCGATGACGGTGATCACCGGCATGTTCCTGTCGCTGCGCCGCGCGCTCATGGAGACCCGGGCCAGACGGGCGGACGGGCAGCCGGACGAGCAGTTCTGGTACTCGCTGAACCGGGTCGCGCCCGCCTTCGCCGTCATCTACATGGCCTGGTCGCTGTTCTACGAGGACGCCGCCGACTTCCAGCAGATGGACCTGTTCCACAACCTGGACGACAACTTCTACACGCCCATACTCAACAACGTGGCCAACGGCACGAACGAGGAGGTCACGTACGGGCTCGGGCTGGTCAGCCTGGACTGGCGGGTCTCGCTCGCCGCGATGGTCGTGACGTTCGGGCTGCGGCTGCTGTTCGGCCGGATGGTCGAACGGGGCACCGGCCGCTACTCCGGCATCGCCGCCGCCTTCGCCGAGTTCTCCTTCGTGTTCTGCGCGCTGAACGCCCTCTACAACATCGCGCTGGCCCGCAGCGAATGGGCCGAGCACCGGGCCGTCGTCGACGGCACCAAGAGCTTCTGGGAGCAGGCCAAGCAGAGCGTGCCCGGCTGGGAGGCGTTCTGGAACTGGTTCGGCGAGGTCTGGCCGCACATCACCGAAGCGCTCGCCGTGCCGCTGACCTGGCTGGCCGTGGCCATTCTCGTGTTCGGCGGAAGCGTGGACGACACCCGCAGGGCGCTGCGCGGCACCAAGCTGGAGCGGGGCGTCGACCGGCTGGAGAAGTCGCACACCATCACCCAGTCGGCCGTGGACCGCGTCGCCGGCGGCTTCATCGAGCGCTGGGTGCCCGTGGTCAACGCCTTCCGCATCACCATCAAGGGCGGGGCCGCGCTGTTCGGGCTCATGTGCCTGCTCTACACCGGCATCCACGTGGGCGCCGACTACCTGGAACGGGCGGTGCGCACGCTCGTCGGGTCGGACGTGCCGTTCATGTGGCTCTACGCCGGTTACCCGGTGACGTTCGTCAAGGAGCTCCTGGTGACCGTGCTGACCTACAGCGTGCTGGCCGCGGCCTTCGACATCGCGGCCACCAGGGCACGGCTGCAGGGCGAGGACATCACCGCCTGAACACCAGCACGTCGTTGCGCGCGGCCTTCGCCTCGTCCTCCGGGCTGATCGCCATGAGCTTGTCCACCGGGGTGTCGGAGCGGTAGGTGATGTCCGGCGCGAGATGCAGCTCCACCTCCGCGGCCACCGCCTTCGGCACGACCGCGCCCGCCGTGTAGGAGTACGGGACGCCGACCTCGTGCTTGTCCGTGGGCAGGTCGTTCTCCACGATCTCCACCCGCCAGGTGCGCTCCCGCTTGTCCTCCAGCGTGAGCTCCGGCACGCCGGTGAGCACCGCGCCGGTCTCGTCGGCCGCCTTCCGCGTGACGACGATCTTGAGCCACTGCTTGTCGGGCGTGTTGTGCCTGCCGCCGGGCGGGGCCTCCATCGGCTCGATCGACGACTTCCACGTGACGTGCTCGAACGTCTTCTCCTGGCCCGCGGGCACCACGTGGACGGTCTCGCCCGGCTGGCCGCTCTTGTAGAACAGGTAGCGGTCGGCCGTCGGCAGGCCGATGCTCAGCGCCAGCGCCAGCACCGCGCCGACCCCCAGCAGCACCGTACGCGGGCGCTTGGGCGGCTGCGCCGCCGTCCGGGCGTCGTCGCCCGGCGGCTCGGCGTCGCCGGAGGCCGCCCCGGGCCGGGCCTGCGGGCCCTGCGCGTGGGCGCCGGGCGGGTGCGCGAGGCCGGGCGGCTGGGCCGCGCCGGGCGGGAGCGGGCCCGCGCTGGGAATCGCCGGGATCGGCTGCGTGGAGCTGGTGGACTCCCGGCGCATGGGCGGCCACACCTGCTGGTCCGGGTGCACGCCGACGCGCCGCTGCATCCCCGGGTACGGCTGCTGCCCCGGAGGCGCCCCGGGCCTGCCCTGACCTGGGGCCGGTGCGGCGTGACCGGGCGTGCCCTGGCCGGGGGGCACCGGCCTGGAACGGCGGCGCCGCCCGGGGAGCGGCTGGCCGCCCTGCGGCGCCCCGCCGGGGTACGGGGGACCGCCCTGGGGCGGGCCCTCCGGGTACGGCGGACCGCTCTGGGGCGGGCCCTCCGGGTACGGCGAGCCGCCCTGGGGCGGACCGCCCGGGTGCGGGGCGGCGGGGGGCCGGTCGTCGGGCCGGGCCGGGCGGCCGGGGGCCGGGGCGAACCAGTCGCGGTCGTCAGTGCTCATCGTCTACTTCTTCTCGCCCAGGTCGACAACGTCCGCGGGCGCGGAACTCAGCTTCTTGGCCGTCGCCGCGTCGATGCCCAGGTCGATCTGCGCCTCCGGCGGCATCGGCTCGACGTACAGCCCGGCGATCGGCAGCCGGAACACGACCTGCGCGCCTTCCAGCGCCGAGGCGGGCACCTCGAACACGAACCGCCCGGAGGTCGTCCAGCCCGGCTGGATCCACGGGTACGCCAGCGTCGCCATCTTGTCGACCTTGTCCGTGGCGGTGTACTTCTTGCCGTCGGCGGCGAGCAGCACAGCGGGGCCCAGGTGAAGGGGTTCCTTCGGCACGGTCGCCTCGGCCTCGACGACGAGGAACACCTGCTCGGCGGTCACCGCCTCGTCCTGGTTCCTGACGGTCCTGGCGGTGGTGACGTCGCGTACGCGGACGGAGAAGCGCCCGGCGTCGACCATCTCGCCCTTGGCGCCCGCGTACGTGAGCGGGGCGCCCGTCTCCTCGACGGAGAGCCGCAGCGACTGGACGCCCACGGCGCCGGCGGCGAGGACGATCCCGGCCAGGGTGCTGAGCAGGACGGCGCCGGCGCCGCGGCGGCGCGGGGCCTGACGGCGGGAGCGGCGCGGGGCCACGGTCTGCGCGGTCATCAGGCGTCCTCACGCTTGACGGGCAGGGTGACCGTGGCGGCCACCTCGGTCGCTCCCGGCTTGCCGAGGGGGTCGTCCTCGCTCGGCAGGATCCAGCTGGTCTCGCCGGTGAGGGGGTTCTCGACGGACTCGTACACGCCGAGCTCGTAGGTGACCTCCGCGGGCGGCTCGGCGGCGGCGTCGAGCTCGTAGCGGGCGACCACGGTGACGGGGACGCCGGGGTGGAGCTGGGCGGACTCGGCGCCCTTGGAGGTGACGAACAGCCGGCCGCCGGACTTCGTCTTGATCTCGGGCGTCATCTTGAGCAGCGCGCCGCCGAAGCTGTAGCCGCTGCCCTTGTCGGTGGGCAGGTGGCCGACCGAGATGGTCTCGTCGGTCTTGTTGGTGACCTTGAAGAGCACGTCGAGGAAGCGCTTGTTCTCGGCGGACCCGATCTGCGCCCGCTGCAGCGTGACCTTCGACTCCACGAACTGGGTCTCGAACTGGCCCTGGTCGAAGCTGTGCCCGGTCTTGACCTTGGGCGGCGGGGCCTCGGGCGCCTCGTTGAGGCCGCCGAGCAGGGCGGTGACGCCGATGGCGGTGAGCGCCACCAGGGCCAGGGCGGGCACCGCTACCGGGCGTCTCGGCTTGTCGCTGCCGCCGGAGGGTTCCGTCATGGGTATGGATGGTAATAGGTCACACTCATCCCACTCACCCCAATGCGCCCATTGCGCTGGCCGAATTGCCGCGAACCCTGCCACAGCAGGGGTTGTAGCTTTTACGCTGTCATGACACAGGGCAGCCGGAGGGGGTCACGTGGCGGACGTGCATCCCGATCACGCACAGCTCCAGTCGGACCGCATCTATCTGGGCTGGCAGTACCTCCTGCTCCATCCCGATCCGGGCCCGCCGCCGAAGCGCCCCTCGCCCGCCGAGGAGGCGCCGGCCGCCGGTGACGGGCCGGACCCCGAGCTGCTGCGCCGCGAGCGGCTCCAGGAGGACATGCTCAACCGGCCGGTGCGGTTCGTGCGCATGTTCATGCTGGCGCTGACCGCGCTGCTGCTGGTGGTGGCCGTCGCCGGCTACCTGGACTGGTCGTTCGCGCTCCTCGGGATAGCGGCGGCCGGCGGTGTGGCGGCGATCTGCGCGTACGCGATCCTCCAGGGCGACCGGGCGGTGAAATACCGCGTGTCCGAGCAGCAGGCGCGGGCCGACCGGCAGCGTCAGGAGCGCGACCGGGAGCTGTTCCGCGCCCAGGAGGAGCACGCCCAGCGCTACCGGGAGTGGCAGGAGGTCAAGGAGCGCCACGACCGCCAGCTCAACTGGTACGCGGTGGCCGTCCCCGACGAGATCGACCGCGTCGACGTGGCGGGCGGCACGCTGCCCGGCTGGTCGGCGCTGATCACGCTGCTGGGCGCCACCCGCCTCTACAGCGGCGGTCACCTGACCGTGCTCGACCTGTCGGAGGGCGCGATCGCCAAGGACCTGATCGAGCTGGCCCGCAAGGGCGGCGACGATCCGCTGGTCTGGGTGCTGCCCGTCGACCTGCCCCGGCTCGACCTGGGCGCGACGCTCAAGCCGGAGGCGTTCGCCGACGTGCTGGCGCACGTGGTCAGCGTGAGCGAGGAGCACCGCACCACCCGCGACCTCAGCTTCGACAACGCGATCCTGGAGCGGGTGCTGGAGGTGCTCGGCGAGAACGCCACGATCAGCCAGGTCACGGCCGCGCTGCGGGCGCTCGCCCAGGTCGGCGACCCGCGCGACGACCTGCGGTTCGGCCTGATCACGGCGTCGCAGCTCGAGCGCATCGGCACGCTGTTCGGGCGGGGCGTCAGCGACCGGGTGGTGATCGAGCGCGCCTGGGCGCTGGAGTCGCAGTTACGCAAGCTGGAGACGCTCGGCACCCAGGCGGTGCGGCTGCCCCCGGCGAGGCTGCGGGTCGTCAGCATGGACCGCCAGGCGGGCGTCTTCGGCAACCGGGTGCTGGGCACGTACGTCGCGACGGCGCTCACGCACATCCTGCGCCAGTCGCCCGCCTCCGACCGGCCCTGGTATCACACGATCATCGTGGCGGGCGCGGACAAGCTCCGCGGCGACGTGCTCGACCGGCTCATGGACGCCTGCGAGACCTCCCGTACGGGGCTCGTGCTCACGTACCGGTCGCTGACCCCGACCGTGCGCGAGCGGCTGGGCCGGGGGCACGCGGCGGTGGCGTTCATGCGGCTCGGCAACGCCGAGGACGCCCGCGTCGCCAGCGAGCACGTCGGCACCGAGCACCGGCTGGAGCTGGCCCAGCTCACCGAGACGATCAGCGACTCGCTGCCGCGCCTGGACGGCGGCTACACCTCCACCATCGACCAGCTCGACGACGGCGGCCAGGAGCGCGCCGAGAGCCACGCCGACCTGGCCGAGGACATCACGGAGTCCACCGAGTGGGGCAGGACCGCCGACAAGATCTCCGAGACCGAGCGGGTGCTCCAGCGCTCGCGCGAGTTCCTCGTCGAACCGCACCAGCTCCAGCAGCTCCCCACCACGTCGGTGATCGTCACCGACGCCACCGCGCAGGGCCGGCGCGTCCGCCTGGCCGACGCCAACCCGGCCATCCTCACCTTCCCCAAGACGACGCTGGGCGAGCTGGAGGACGTCCGCGACGCCGTCCTCGGCGCCGGACACCAGGAGAACGGCGACGGCGAGCCGCCGCCGAATCTGGGCCCGCCCCCGCCGCGCCTGGACTGGCGCAAGGACAGGCAATGACATGGTCAATGCCGAGGTGCCGCGCTGGCGGGGGGCGGAGTTTTACTGAACGACCGTCTGTGGGGGGATGAAATGCAGCCGAGTGTGTCGCTGAGCGGGCCCTGGTACCGGATCCAGTCCATCGCAGCACCCTCGCGCAGCTCGTCGGCGGAGTGGGATTTCGTCACCGTGCTGCCCGCCGTGCTGTCGGCAGCCCAGCGGGACCGGCCGTTCGTCATCGGCTGGCTGTCGCGCGGCTCCGGCGCGCCGCTGGAACTGATCACCAACGCCGGGCCGCTGTCGCCGCCGCGCCAGCCGCGCCGCTCGCCCGACGCGCCCGGCCGGCCCGCCGGGCCGCAGCCGCTGCTCTTCCCGGGCGGCGCGCGCGGCGTCGAGCTCGACGAGGAGTACCTGGCCGACCTGGCCGACCTGGTGTGGACGCCGTGCCCGGGCCGCCAGGCGCCGCCGCTCGGCGGCCGGCGCGACTCCGCCGGGCTCGACCCGGACGAGCTGAAGCGGCCCACGCTGTTCGAGTCGACGCTGGTGACGCTCATGTCGCGGCCGTTCGCCTGGCTGGTCGTGGCCGAGCCGACCGACCTGCTCGACGCCGAGGTGGCCCACCTGCGCACCCAGCTCAACGTGCTCAGGCAGTACGGCGACGCCTCCGAGCGGTCCCGGTTCGACGCCGAGCGGGCCGAACGCCGGATGCAGGAGCTGGACGCCTTCCGCGAGGCCGGGCTGTGGAACGTACGGGTGCTGGCCGGGGCCGCCACCGCCGAGGAACTGGGCCAGATCGCGCCCGTCCTGGTCGGCTCGGTCGAGATGAGCCACCACCCGTACCGGCTGCGCAGCGCCCAGGGCTCGGTGCACGCGCTGCCCGAGGCGCTGGCCATCACCATGCAGGACCCCGCCGACGGCGCCGCCGCCCCCTTCGCGGCCACGGCGGGGGCGCTGGCGGCGCTCGCCGGGCTGCCCAGGCGGGAGGTGCCGGGCGTGCGGGTGCTCGACTCCGGGTTCTTCGACGTGACCTCCGAGGCGGGCGAGGGCGAGCTGGAGCTGGGCGAGATCCTCGACGGCCAGGACCGCGGCGTCGGCTCGTTCCGGGTGCCGCTGGCCACGCTCAACCGGCACGCCTTCGTCACCGGCGCCACCGGCTCGGGCAAGTCGCAGACGGTCAGGCACCTGCTGGAACAGCTCAGCCACGCCGGCATCCCGTGGCTGGCCATCGAGGCGGCCAAGTCCGAGTACGCGGCCATGGCCGGCCGGGTGGAGTCGATCGGCCCCGTCACGGTGATCAACCCGTCGGCGCCCGGCGGCGTGCCGTTCAGCATCAACCCGCTGGAGCCCGAGCCCGGCTACCCCGTCCAGGCGCACATCGACATGGTCAGGGCGCTGTTCATGGCCGCCTTCGACGCCGAGGAGCCGTTCCCGCAGATCATGTCGCTGGCCCTCCAGCGCGTCTACGAGGCCACCGGCTGGGACGTCGTCACCGGCGGCGCGGTGCCGGGCTCCAAGGTCCCGCCCAGCGTGCCGACACTCGAACAGCTCCAGCAGCACGCCATGGACGTGATCAAGGAGATCGGCTACGGCCGCGAGGTGCAGGCCGACGTGGAAGGCTTCATCTCGCTGCGGCTGCGCTCGCTGCGCGTCGGCTCGGCGGGCCGCTTCTTCGAGGGCGGCCACCCCGCCGACATCGGCGGCCTCATGCGCCGCAACGTCGTGCTCGCCATCGAGGACGTCGCCAACGACGAGGACAAGGCGTTCCTCATGGGCACGCTGATCATCCGCATCGTCGAGCACCTGCGGATGCGCGCCCGCCAGGAGAAGACCGCCGACCTGCGGCACGTCATCGTCATCGAGGAGGCGCACCGGCTGCTGCGCGACCGGGGCGCCGGCCGGGCCGCCACCCACGCCGTCGAGCTCCTGGCCGGCATGCTCGCCGAAATCAGGGCGTACGGCGAGGGCATCGTCGTGGCCGAGCAGATCCCCACCAAGCTCGTCCCCGACGTGGTCAAGAACACCGCGCTCAAGGTCGTGCACCGGCTGCCCGCCGAGGACGACCGCCGGCTCGTCGGCGCCGCCATGAACCTCAGCGACGAGCAGTCCCGCCACGTCGTGTCGCTGCCGCCGGGCGACGCCGCCGTGTTCGCCGACGGGATGGACCGGCCGCTGCGCGTCCGCGTGCCGCTCGGCGAGTCACGCGAGAAGCTGCTGGCGAGCCCGCCGCCGCCGATCCGCGGACGCCGCTCGGCCGCCTGCGGCGCGCAGTGCCGCACCGGGCAGGCGTGCACGCTCGTCGAGCTGCGCGAGGCCGACGTGCTCGCCGACGCCCCCGACTGGGCGTGGCTGCGCATCTGGTGCGACACGGTCGTGCTCGCGTTCGTCAGCAACCGGCCGCTGCCCGGCGTCCCGCGCAGCCTTGCGGGCGCCTGGTCCGACCTGCCGGCCCGCCGCCGCGAGTGCCTGCTCGCCACCCTGGTCGAACGGGCCGTGCAGCGCCGCGCCTGGTCGCTGCGGAGCTGGTTCGACCCCGCCCTGCTCACCGAGAAGGCCGCCGAGACCGCCACCCGCCTGCTCGGCTCGCTCGAACCGGGCGGCGAGCGTCCCGGCGCGTCGTGGGTGATCCCGCAGGTGCGCTGGCTGCACGAGGTCGACAGGCTCTTCCCGTACGGCAGGCCCGCGCCCGACCTGCGCAGCCCCGCCCCGCCCCTGGAGTACGCGCTGTTCCGCCAGCAGGCCAACGGCAACGGCTCCGCCGACCTGATGCACGCCGAGCTGCTCGGCCACCGGGCCAAGGCACTGCGCCACCACCCGCTGTCGATGGAGGTCGCGCACAACAGGGCGCTGGCGTGGCGGGTCATCCTCGGCGACGACGAGGGCGACGGCGTCCAGCGCGACGTCAACTCGGTCGCCATCGGCGTCGAGGCGCCCGCCAGGCTCCGCCACGTCGGCCAGACGATGGGCGCCGGATGGCTGGAAGGCGTGCTGTCGTGGCCGCGCCGGTTCGTGCTGCCGTTCGAGGACGGCGGCGCCCCGGAGATCGCGTTCGTGGAGTCGGGCGGCGAGTAGGAGGGCCCGGGATGCCCCGGGCCGACTAGGATTCTTGTTCATGACCCAGCTTCCACTGCGGGCTCAGCTCGCGAGCGCTCTGGGCCGCAGTGCCGCGACGCTGTCCAGGATGACCGGGCGGGGTGACGGTTCGGTGATCGGCGGCAGGGTCGGCCTGATGCTCGAGCCCGACCTGCTCCGCCAGCTCGCCCGCGACCGCAAGCTGGCCCTGGTGAGCGCCACCAACGGCAAGACGACCACCACCCGGCTGATCACCTCCGCCCTGCTGGAGCTGGGCGAGGTGGCCACCAACGCCTATGGCGCCAACATGCCGGCGGGCCACGTCTCCGCGCTGTCGCAGCACAAGAGCGCCCCCTACGGCGTGCTGGAGGTGGACGAGAAATACCTGCCCGAGGTGCTCGACACCACCGGCGCGGGCGTCGTCTGCCTGATGAACCTCAGCCGCGACCAGATGGACCGCGCCGCCGAGATCTGGCTCCTGGCGCAGAAGTGGCGCAGGGCGCTGTCCGGCAAACCCACCCACGTCATCGCCAACTGCGACGACCCGCTCGTCACCTGGGGCGCCTCGACCGCCGCCAAGGTCACCTGGGTGGCCGGCGGCCAGCGCTGGAAGGAAGACTCCTGGAGCTGCCCCGAATGCGGCGGCCCGCTGGAGCGCAAGGGCGTCGACTGGGCCTGCCGCGAATGCACCTTCCACCGGCCGGAGCCGCAGTGGGTGCTCGACGACGACGCGGTCATCGACCCGCGCGGGCAGCGCTGGCTGCTCGACATCCAGCTCCCCGGCCTGGCCAACCGGTCCAACGCGGCGATGGCGCTGGCCGTCTCCGAGGCGTTCGGGCTGCCGGTCGAGCGGGCGCTGCCCCGGCTGCGCGAGGTCACCTCGGTCGCCGGCCGCTACACGACCGTCGAGCGCGACGGCCGCCACGCCCGGCTGCTGCTCGCCAAGAACCCGGCGGGCTGGCTGGAGGCGTTCGACGTCACCGACCCGAGCCTGCCGATCATCCTGTCCGTCAACGCCCAGGGCCCGGACGGGCGCGACACCTCCTGGCTGTGGGACGTCGACTACCGCATCCTGCGCGGCCGCCCGGTGTTCGTCACCGGCGAGCGGCGGCTCGACCTGGCGCTCCGGCTGGAGGTCGCCGACGTGCCGTTCGCGCTGTGCTCCTCCTTCTCCGAGGCGCTGGCCATGCAGCCGCCCGGCCGGGTCGACGTGATCGCCAACTACACCGCCTTCCAGCTGATCCGATCGGAGTTCGGCCGTGCCGTCTGACAGCGCCCTTCGCATCGTCTGGATCTACCCCGACCTGCTCAGCACCTATGGCGACCAGGGCAACGCGCTCGTCCTGGAGCACCGGGCGCAGCGCCGGGGCATCGAGACCGAGACGATCCACGTACGGTCCGCCGACCCCGTCCCCGAGACCGGCGACATCTACCTGATCGGCGGCGGTGAGGACCGGCCGCAGATCCTCGCGGCCGAACGCCTGCGCCGCGACGGCGGCCTGCACCGCGCCGTGGCCCGCGGCGCCGCCATGCTCGCCGTCTGCGCCGGCTACCAGATCATGGGCAGCACATTCGGCGGCGAGGAGGGCCAGCCGGTCGACGGCATCGGCCTGCTCGACATCTCCAGCGCCCGCGGCCCCGCCCGCGCCGTCGGCGAGCTCGTGGCCGAGGTCGACGCCGCGCTCGGCCTGCCCACGCTGACCGGCTTCGAGAACCACATGGGCGTCACCCGGCTCGGCCCCGGCGTCCGGCCGCTGTCCAAGACCGTCAAGGGCGTCGGCAACGGCGACGGCTTCGAGGGCTGCTACGCCGGTCACGTCATCGGCACCTACCTGCACGGCCCCGCCCTCGCCCGCAACCCCGCGCTGGCCGACCTGCTGCTGTCATGGCGCGTCGGCGAGCTCGCCCCGCTCGACGACACCCGCTACGAGCAGCTCCGCCAGGAGCGCCTGAGCACGGTCCTGGCCTCCTGACGGCGTGTCCGCTCCCCTGTGGCCGGGGGATCCGGCATCCGTAGGCGGTCACCGCTTGCTCGGCCGTCTTGGCGAAGGGGGCCAGGGTGTCGTCTACCTCGCCGAGACGGCCGCCGGGCAACGGGTCGCGATCAAGGTCTTACACCCGCTCGCCCCCACCGACGCCCACGCCCGCGAGCTGTTCCTGCGCGAGGTCGCCGCCGCCCGGCGCGTCGCCCAGTTCAGCACCGCGCGGGTGCTCGCCGCCGACCTCACCGGCGGACGCCCGTACATCGTCAGCGAGTACGTGCCCGGAGAGTCACTGCAACAGCTCGTCACCCGCGACGGGCCCCGCGAACCCGGCGCCGTCATCCGCATCGGCATCGGCACCGCCGCCGCGCTGTCGGCCATCCACCGCGCCGGCATCGTGCACCGCGACTTCAAACCGGGCAACGTCCTGCTCGGGCCCGACGGGCCCCGCGTCATCGACTTCGGCATCGCCCGCGTCCTCGACCAGACCTCCACCGCCGGCGGCCTCGTCGGGACGCCCTCGTACATGGCGCCTGAACTGTTCGCCGGCAGCCGCGCCACGGCGGCCTCCGACATGTGGGCCTGGGGCGCCACCCTCGCCTTCGCCGCCACCGGCCGCGCCGTCTTCGGCGACCACAGCCTCCCGGCCGTCATGCACCGCATCCTCACCGGCGCTCCCGACCTCACCGCCCTCCCCGCCGCCCTCCGGCCCCTCGTCGAAGCCTGCCTCGCCAAGGACCCCGCCGCCCGCCCCACCCCCGACG